>NZ_CP100604.1:600000-1200000 GCF_031202265.1 Bradyrhizobium sp. Ash2021
GAACTCGCCATTCAGATCACACCAAAGGATCGCTTCCGGCGCCGCCTCGGCCCCAGACGCGAAGGCGCGGCACGCCATAAGCGCATCAGCTAGTGAGTCGAGCGGCGTCGTCATTTCTTCTTCTCGGGCTTGGGAGGCCGGGGCTTTGGCGCTGGCAGCAGGCCCTTTGCCATACGTTCGATTTCGCCTGCGACCTTGGCGATTAGATCGATCGAGACGCCCTGTGGAATTCCCGTGTCGGCGAGATATCCCGAAAGATAAGCGGCACTCGATCCATACAGGCCGAACCGAGCCGCCACGATATGCGCCACGCTTTCTGCTTCGATCTCGGCGGAGGCGTTGTCCACGTTGAACCGCCCGGGCCACCAGTGATCGTAATCGGTGCCGAGGTGACCGAGCAATACGTGCGCCATCTCGTGCACGAGGACGCCAAACTGGCTCGGTTCGTCCAGCTTGTCATGCAGTGTGATGCGCATTTTCCAGCCATCGATCCCGGGATCATTCGTCGCGCGGCCGGCATGGGTGGATGAGAGTTCCTTGAGGGCCACGCCGATCCGGCGCCGAGCCGCGTTCTCAACGAGGTTTGCCAGCCATTTCGGGTTCCACTCCCCCTCGAAGCGCGCGAACTCCAGTAGCTGCTTGGGCACTTCCGTTCCGGCGGTCTGATCGAGCGCGTAGACCAGCATCACCGGATGCATCGGAGCGAGGATCAGCATTGGCTTCGCGTCATCGATGAGATGACGCTTATGGCGCTTCCACCAATCAGTCTGGGTTGCAAAGAACCCACAACTGGGGTTTTGCAGCCGCACCAGCATCACGTTGTAAGGCGCGTAATCGCGAAAGCGGCCCATGAAGGCCACCATATCCTTGAATTCCGCCGATGAGCGGTAGAGGGCGGTCTGTCGAAGCAAGGCATCAATGGAGGAGACCGTCTCGTCGTCGGCTTTGCCCTCTCCGCGCAAGGCAGCGGCTGCGCTGCCGTCGGCCAGCATAGATTGCAGATACGCGGTATCCGCGCGGCGCAGCGACTTGTCGTTGCCAAGCCGGTTGAGCGTGGGCTCGAAATGCGGTCGGGCATTAGGCGAGAGGGCGCTCTCTATCACGCGCAGTAATTCGCTGGCCGACGGGCGAGCCGGACCCGCGAGAAGGGTGCGGATGAAGTCTTCGACGCGCAGCGCGGTTGGCGAAGATTGCTCCGGGAACAGTTCGGGCTGGCTGGCGCTCATGGGGGTCCTCGTGCCGCCCGCTTTTCGGCCAGGGTCGTGTGATGATCGTTGATACGATCGCTAGGTTTGCCACCATAGTCGAGCCCGAGTTTGTACCAGGGGGCGGAGGCCAGATCGCTGCCCCGGTCCTTGCGCCAGTGAATGCCCTTTGGTTGCTCACGGAGGATGCCGGCGGTCATGAATGGGCGGATGTTGAGGCGCACGCCGTCGTTGAGATCCGGGTCCCAGCCGACCGGTTGGCGGGCGAGCGGTTTCCAGCGGACGAAGATGTCGTAGGGGTTCTCACCCTCGATGATTCTGGCCAGCTTCTGCTGGAGCTGTTCGGCGCGTTCCTGGAGTGCAGTCTGGCCTTCAGCCTTCGCGGTTCTAATCCAGTCGCCGAGAAGGGTGTAGGTCAGCGTGCCGAGTGCGGCGCTGTCGAGGCGGTGATAGTGCAGAAAAGCCGAGAAACCGTCTTTCATCCCGTCCCAGATCTGCCAGAGGAACGGGCGGTGCTGAAATAGGACGCAGTGCTGTCGGAATGCGCGGTCGCGCAGCCAAGTTTCGAGTGTCGCGTCCTGCGCTTCCTTCTTGTCGAGTTTGGTGTCGGCAGCGCGCACGAGAGCCTGCTCGCGAACGGGCGATAGAGCGGCACCGAAGGCCGCTGTCAGCAGATGGCGCAATCTATCGGCTAGGGGATGGTCGGAGCTGTGGGGATGAAGCGGCAGCAACCCGTCTGCATCAGTGCCGGGCAGAGCGGTAGCCAGCGCGATCCGCTCCTTCGCGAGATCGGAAACATGCATCGTTGTGTCGTCCTCTGCTGGCCAGCGATATCCAGCAAGGCGCGCCAGCGCGACATGGAGTTCGGTTCCTCTGGCAGCGAAAGCTGGATGACCGTGGAATAACCATTGCGTCGGATCGTCGGAATAAGGTTCAGGAAGTCCCTCCGGATATCGTTCGTCGGCGACCGTTTTCCAGTAAGCGAGATCGAACGGCACCTTGAGAAGTGTTTGATTGGTTAGATTGACCCGTTGGTGGATTTTTCGCACTTCTGTCCGAAATTGATCAGAACTAACAAATGACCAGATTGCTTCGTAATTCTTCTCATCTAGCGGCCATATGACAGCGGAATTATTGTCGAATATCTCCCCGTCGTAGAGACCGCATGGGAGAGTCCGCATCAGAGAGATCGCAATACCCCTTCGTTTCCAGGCATCCATTCCCTGAATACTAGCCGCGCCCACCTCGGAAAGATCATAAATAGCCCCGGCGCCCGATTGCCAAAATACTGCTTGTTGCTTTCCAGTAAATTCACTTTCCTCTGTTGGAGATGACTGCAAAAAATCCCACCCAGGTTGCTTTGCCGGAGTCTCCCAAAACTGAATTATAAACCGAGGCGAATCGGAAGTTCGAAGGCCCCACCGACTATCGGCGTAGGTCTTCAGAAGAGCTAAGTCTGAGCGCTCCGCCAGAACGATTCTCGCATCGGGGTTTCGCAATTGGGCTGCTTGTCGAAATTTCCGTATATTTCCGTCCCGAAGAATACTCGGTTTGCGTTCGAGGTCGCGTCCGGTATCTGCGTCTATGGCCAAGCAACTATCGCCTCCATCCGGCTTCACATTGTGGATAACCACAAGCGCTGTCCGCGCTGCCCACCAATTCATGTCCTGGAACGCTGCCGGACCGAGATCTACCACGACAGCAAACGACGCATTGAGAATAATGTCCCGCCGCAGTCTCTCGTAACCGCCCAGATAAAACCAATTCTGGGGTGTTACCGAAGCTACTGCGCCATCAGGCATCGCCATGCGCCGCATTCGCTGGAGCATAGCGGTCGCTAAATCGGCCTTGCCTTCTGGCATATACTTATCAATGAAATCTGCTAACCCTTGCGACTGCTTGCCGCGTCCCAGAAACGGAACATTGGTTGCCAATAGAAAATAACGTCGTCCAATTAGCGAAGCTGCATCAAGGAGTCCCCGAGCCGCAATTGCACCTTCCAAACGCTCCGGCTCTGCACCGCGCAATTTCGCCGACGCCGCGTCACCACGCTCGCGGAGATCGGCATCCAACAAATCGCGAGCGCCAACTTGCAACAGGCTACCGAGCAAGGGACCCTGTGCGAACTGGTCATAGAGCGTTTCCAAAGCACCCCGCAGAGTCGAATCGCCGTCGGCAAGGGCGGCCATCTCAGTGCGCGACATAGGTGGCGGCGCGCCAACCCAGGCGATATGCGGCGACGGCAACGGAATTGGCGCACCCGCCAGCTTCCATGCCGCCAGCGCCACATTGAACGCTGCGATCTGCACGCAGCGCCCATCCAACTCCAACCCGTGCAAATTGTCCCTCAGCACGGCGACGGCGGCACCGCTAGCGGAAAGCGATTCCTCCCGCTGCCGAAGCGCGGCGAGGATGGTGAAGGCTTCCACGAGGAAATGACCGGAGCCGCAGCACGGATCGCAATAAGTGATCTCGACAGCACGTCTTGGCCATCCGGGGAAAGTCCCTGCAGCAGGCCGCCAAGGCCCGGTACCCTCGTCATCGCGGACAAACCTTAAGTACTCCCAAGCAATCCCCGGCAGGGCGCAAGCCGCGCGAAGCGCATCCTCATTCGCTGCGTCGTGGGCGAGGCTCGGATCGAGCGCCAGCACTTTCCCGGCCCACCATGCCCCCAGCGTGTTGTGAAGCAGAAACCTCACCATGTAGGACTCGGTGAACAACTGCGTCACAGCCGGCAGCTCCGCCGCGCCAATCTTCCTCCCCGACCGGTCGATGGCGTCTTTCTCCAGCGCGCGCCAGAACTGGTAAGTCCAGCCGAGGCTGTCATCGGCTGTGAAGACGTCCTCCGGCCGGTCAAAACTGCCCGCAGACGGTTCGAAAACTCCGGCGCGACCGGCAGCTCTAGAACAGGATCATCCGGCTTGAACACGCCGGGCAGACCGGGCGCCGCGAATCTCTCGGCCAGCGCCCATTCGTCGGCGATGCCTTCTTCCTGCGCCAGCTCGCGCAACTCGGTGATGGTGAGGGCCGCACCAAGATCGGGATGGATCAGCAGCCCCCGTTCGGCCAGGAAGCGGCCGAACAGCATGCGGTGCCAGAGTTCATAGGAAGCCGCGTCTTGCAGCCGGGCGGTGGTCATCGCCCCGGCGGCATCCCGCGTGTCACCGAGCGAACGCGCGTGCGCGCGTAGCCGCCTGCGCAGCGACTTTCGCTCGTCCGGCCAGTCGGCGGGCACATCGGCATCCGCAACACGGACGCGCGCGATCACCTCCCACGCTGCCGCGTCGGCGACCTCCCGCGCCTGTTCAATCGCTGTCTTGAGTTGGCCGCGCAGTTGTCTGCTGAGGGTGGTCATCGGTCAGGCCTTCGGCAAAACGGGACCATGCGCGAGGCTCGGTGCGATGGCGGCGCGCACCTCGCCAAGCCATGCATCCAAATCCGCCTCGCTGCGCAGGGTGCGCCGCGGGATGGCAACGGATTGCGTCTTCGGCTCGATTTCGATCGCGGCATCCTGCAAGGCGGCCTCGACGCGGGCTGGCAAAGCCAGGGTAATATCCCGCCATTGGCCAACGCCGCAGGCGGAGAGGCTTTCGACAATCTCATCCGGCGTCGCAAGATCGGGCGGCGCCCTCTCCAGCAAGCCGTGGCTGGCGAGGAATTCGTGTTTCTTCTCCGGACTGAGCTTGACCCAGGCCTCATCGGCTTTCAGCCGGACCTGGCCCGCCTGCCAGGCCGCTTGCCAGGCTTGGAAGCCCGCGTTGGCCTTGGCGCGCAGATCATCGGCCGCGGCCGACACCAGCGGCACGACTGGGTTCGGCTCATCCAGCAGCGTCCGCCCGGTCTTGATGGCCGAGAGCGTCGTTTCTTGGCCAGTGGCGCCCAGTGCCACCAAACGCTCCGCCAGCCGGAAGGCGGCCATCCGCCGATCCTTCTCGGCCCTCCGCGCCTGCCAGATCGGAATCAGCTTCTTGAGGCCGTCGGTACGGGACGCGAGTTCGGCCAGCAGGTCGTTGCCGATCATGCCGCGGAGCAGGCTGATATCGGGCACCTCGGGGGCGGCAGGGACCGGAGCGTCGCCACCCGCGTCCGCCGCGATCTGTTCGAGCTTGTCGCGGATCGTGATCAGATACTCGTTCTCCAGTCCCGATGGCACGGTGATGCCGAGCGCAGTGGCGAGGCCGCGTACGGTCAGCCGCTCTTTCATCGAAATCACGCGGTGTTCGGGCGTGAAGGTACAGATGCCGAGTTGCGTCGCCGTCAAGTCGGCCGGGGTGGTGGGTTTGCCGTCCGTACCCACCGCGCGAACCTGGCCGACATTGCACAGCGCGACCAGGGCAGCATCCACTGCGTCACGCGGCCAGCCATAGGGGGGGCCTCCGAACCGGTTGCGCAACTCCGATCCCTTCTGCGCCGGCGACATGGCCTTTAGCAGCGCCTTGCAAACCGGATGGTCCTGCGCATCGCCGGCATGGCCAACGGCTTTCAAAGCATCGGGGATCCGCTTCTTGGCATCGCCGACGGCCTTCTCCCAGGCCGCACTGTCACCAGGGCCGAAATCGGGGAACAGGCGATCGAGCATTTGCAGACCGGCCTCGCGCACCGCGTCGGCGCGCTTGAGACCGGCGCCAACCTCGTTGCCGCCAGCGACGAGAACTCGCGCGGCGTCCACGGCTTCCTTCAGGATCAGCTTGGCGTTGGCTTCGGCGCTGTCACGCTTGGATTCCATCGCCGCCTTGGCGTCCTTGCCGCCATCGGTTGTCGGCACGCCTTGCCGCTGGATCACGGCGTTGGCCGCCTTATAGGCGATGATGGCGGCGCGTAGTTCCGGTGAGCGGTGATCTGGGATGAGCAGATGCAGCGTGGCGTCCTTGGCCACGTCGGCGCCGTTGATCTCATTGATGATCGTCGGCAGACTGTCATCCCAGCCGTTCCAGATGCGCAGCGTCAACCCGTCGCCGCTGGCTTTATCATTGCCGGTCAGGCGCTCGATACGGCGGTTTGTCTTGGAAGCGCCGTGCTGGACTTGCGGGGCGGCGGCCAGCGCCTCATCGATGGCGAGTTGCAGAAATGCGGCGCGCTGCCGGGCAATGGCGTTGGCGTCGCTGGTCTCGCGTGCTTCGGCATTGCCATAGGCCACTAGCCACTCGGCGCTTTCCTTGGTTTGCAGGCGCCACTCGCCACTGACCTCCATGACGAGGGCTTCGGTCTGGAGTTCGGCGAGCAGCGTCGGCACCTTGGCTCGGACCGCTGCGCCCGCGCTCAGATCCTCAATCAGTAAGTCGGCGATGATTTCCGGTGTCGGACGAACGCCGTGGACCTGTACGTCCGCGGCGATGCGCGAGAGCAGATAGACGACGGTGAGGATGCGGGCCTTCATTAGCCCTTCGCCGCTCTGGCTGCGCAGCGTGTCGATGCGGTCATGCACGTCGCGCGAAATGAGATTGCGCGACAGCGCTTCAGCCCGGAACGTATCGAATAGAAAATCCGTGGCGACGGCGGTGCCCAAGGGGCGATCGGCGTAGCGCTGCACGGCCTCCAAGGTCAGCCGCAACTGGCCGCGCAGATTTCCGCTCAGGCCAGATTTATCAAGTTCCGCCAGCACACGTTCCCACACGCGCCGTCGCGGCGCGAGGATCGGCCAATCTGCCTTCGCCTGGGCGCGGTCGGATTCACTGCGGGCCAGGCTCGAGCCTTGCAGGTGCTTGTCGATTTCGCCGGACCGGGCGTTCAACATCGCTTCGAGGTCTGCCTTGGCCTTGGTCGTATCCTTTTTCAGAAGCACGGTCTTACGGATTACAGCGTCGATATGCGCGGAGGTCAGCGGCACCGGGATGGAAAAGCGACCCAGCAGCTTTTCGAGATAGGCGGTGTCGCTGAGGGCCGATTGGCCAGTGCAGACGAGCAGGAGACGGCCTTTGAATTTCGACGTGAGCTGCTCGGCGATGGTCTGGATGGCTAGGGAGATGTTGGGGTCTTCGCGGATGAACTGCTGGACTTCATCAAGGATGATCAATGTCAGCGGGATCTCTTTGCGGCCTTCGCTCAAAGCCTTGAGCGCGACTTCGACCAGCAATTCGACCGTCGGCTCTGGCTCGTTCTGATATTGGCTGCCCAGACGATCCATCAGAGTGTCCACGTCGGGCGCCAGGCTGGACTTGGCTGAGAGAGCTGCCGCGGCGAGTCGATCTTCGAGGAGGAACGCGCGCAACGCAGACTCGAAATCGGAACCGAGCTGCGCGCGGACCTGATCAAGGATGCCTTGCTCGGCAAGCCACAGTGCGACGAGGCACGGCCGCAGATCGGCGCCTCCGGGGAAGCCAACAGCCCGAAGTATCACTTCGAGCACGGCCTTGACGGGATGCGGAGACCCCATTCCGAGAGTGCTGCCACCGACAACGAGGCCGCCTAACCGTTTCGCATTGGTGCGCAATTCCTTGAGCGCCGCCTTGACGTCATCGGGCATATCGGAAACCAAGCCTTCGGCCGATGCGCCATCGTCGAAATGCAAGTCGCACCACAGAGCGCCAAGCATGCTTGCGAGCAGCGATTTGCCGCTGCCGTAGAAGCCGCTGATCCAAACCGCTGGCACGTCGCCCCGTTTGCCCGCGACACCGTTGAAGGTGTCGATGATGCGGCGCAGCGCTTCGGCGTATGCCCCCTCGCAGACGAAGGTCTGGAGCTGTTCGCGCAGAATCGCCTTTTGGTCATTGTCGGGCGGAAACGAAACCTTGGCCACACCGCCATCCGCCAGCCGGTAATCGGCCGGATCACGCGCTAGAACATCTTTGTTGAGGAGCATTCGTTGTCTCACGCGCTTGGGGAAGAGGGGATGGGTACGGCGAGGTAGCTCCAACCGTCGCGGGCATCGAGCAATCGATAGATGCCGCCATGGTGGGTGCCGGGAAATGTCACAAGCATACGGCCGGGGATAGCGTCGGCCACCTTGCCGATGAGCGTCGAGGCGCGCATGAAGCCGAACAAGGAAGCCGCCCCGGTCAGCGCAAGTATATCATTCGACCCGCATCCGCTTAGCCGCTCGCGAAGCTGATCGATGAGCTGCATCTCGAAGTCCGGTAGGACGGTGCCCAAAGTCGCTGGGCGTTTCGCCGCACGCTCAAACCACGGCTGGCCGGCGACCCATGTTCCAAATGCCGGCGCCAGATCGAATTCGTGCCAACCCTTACCGGACTGCTCTGCCGCAAGACGGAATTCGGCGAGGCGTCCGCGAACGCGCCGTTCGAGCGCCTTGTCGTACCAAAGCATCCACACGCGGCCGGCCGCCGCTTCGTCGGGACGCCATGGGACTGCAAGTCGGGTGCGGAAAGCCGCGAGCAAGTCTTCAACCGACAAGTTCTGGCACTCCAAGCATTTCCGCCATTGGGCGACGGATATCGACCTCAAGCACGTCACCTGCACTTCGCACACGGACCAGTCCAAGCCCCTCAGCTTGGCGCAGCAGCGCAAGACGCTCTTCGATCGGGCGATCCAAAACTGACATCCACCGACTTTCGAGAAGGCGCTGCCCGCCGAAGCCGCACAGACTTGCAAGAAGCGCGGCAAAGGCGGCAACAGTGGGCGTGGGATTTAACCGCACTCGCTCCTTGCGCACGGCACCTTTCAGGAAACCCGCCTGGGTCCATGACGATGCAGCGTTCTGGGCAAGCGACTTGGCCATCTTCTCGCCGATGCGACCCGGATAGGCAGCTTCGAAAGTCGCCGCGATAGCTGGCCAACGCACCCGCTCGCCCGGTGACGCGTCCAGTACAGCCGCCGCCCCAGCGCGCAGCATTGGGTCGCGTGCCAGGGCGGTTAGCAGGGCAAGCAAAGGGCGTTCGGCGTGCTCTAGGTTCCACAGACCTTGCAGAACGCGCCAGATCGGGTCTTTGCCACCGACACCGTATAGCTGGTGCAACCGATACAATGCTGCTTCCCGAGCACGGATCGATGGCCTGCCCAGAAGATTCTCTGTGACGATCGCCTCAGCAGGATTGGCGGTCTGGCCGCTGGCAAACAGCGATGCCAGATCAGCGTACATCATGGTTTTGGACTGGTGTGGGCCGCCACCAGCTGCTTTGAGACCAAGACGGGTCAATCCCTCGCAGTCAACGCTCGGCAGCAACCAACCACTCAGGGGTAGAACGTCGAGTGGCTTGACGGCCGAGGGTGCGGCGCCGTTTCGGTTTGCGGGACAAGCTCGCACTACGCGTTCGTCGCTGTCATTTTGGCAGCAAAGCCGCTTCGGCTTTAGCAAGTTATGTATCCAGAGTGACGAGTTCTGCGGTGAGCCGCCGGGCGAGCCAAAGATATCTGGCGTTGGGTCCTGTTGCCAGTTCCAGGGCGCCGTCATGATCCACAGCAACCTCCTCCACGGCGAGGCGATCGCGCAGCCAGAGAGCCACGGTCAGCGCCGGGCGTTGAGAGATCTTTGGCATTGTTTCGAATCGCCTCCATGATGGCTGCTTTCTAGCAGTTCCATGGCTGCGAAACCACCCTAGTCGCGGGGGCCTGCTTCTCATCGCGATGGGGGCTCATTTCAGTGGCTGAGGATCGCCAACAGCTGACTTGAAATTCCAATCAGCAAACCGACCAGGCCGACGATAGCGACGGTCAGCCAGCGCGCGCCCTTGGCCATCATCAGGACCTCGCGCATCTCATCGATCTGGGTTACCGCCTGGGCCCCCGTCTCCCGGAGAGACGCGACCTCGGCTTCGAGGCGGATCACGCGATCATCTCGACAAGGTGTGCCGGGCTTCGTAGAGTTCCGCCTTCTCAGGGGTCCTGAAGCAGAGGATCACACCTTGTATGCGTCACACGCGGTGTGGAAAAACCGTGCCACCTTTGAAGCGTGGACCAAATCAGAGGGCATTCCGAGCCGCACATCACAAGGCGGGCGACAACAAACCGCTCTACCTTGGGCATCCGCAGTTCGAGGGGTTCGAGACTATTCAGACACTGGGAGGCAAAGCCGCGGTGGCGTGACGCCCACGTTGAAGGGGGTGAGTGCTTGCAACATAGTTCAGTTTATTCTGCAGCGATGCCCGCTACTCTCCCAAGAGCAGACATTCGCCGGCGCGGTGGCCATGTCTGTTAAGTGCCAAAAGCAGACAAGCGTCGTTAAACAAAACCCAGGCGCGAGGCCCGGGCTTTGTATTTGAGAGATGAGGCTCGCTTACAAAGATGCAGCCATCTTCTTATAGTCGTCCTCGGTGAATGCCCGACAAGTCTGCGTCCGTACAAATCCAAGGGCTGCCGTCCCCATGGCGAGTTTTGCGACCACTTCGTCATTCGGTGCTTCGATAATTGACACAGCATCATATTGGCCCGTTACGAGGTAAAAGGCTTTCAATTCGGCACCAGCAGCGCGGAAGCGTTGCTTTGCCGCATCGAGGCGATTGGGCCCGTCCTTGATCGCTTCGGCGCCCTTCTGAGTGAAGTTGATTAAGGAGATATAGGTGGGCATGGGTGAGCCTCCCTGGTTATTATCAAGTGTGAGCGATGTTCGGCGTCCCGTTGTGGGCAGCAATAGGTAAGTCAACAACACAATGCGGAACGCCTGTATTTGACTTAAATCAACAAGCTGAAATTATTCATCCGCTGCCGAGTACGGCAACTCTGAATGAACAGCCGAAGTCGACACCTCCGCGTTTTCGACGTAGGCTCGATGAACCCTTGCGAGGAGATCATCCTCATGAGCAACACGGAAGCCAAGGCCGCGGCGCCACAGGGATATGTGCTCGGCGCCACTGAAGGCGAACATCTCGTTCATTGGCGCGACGGCGGCAATATCGTCATCAAAGTCGGCTCGGCCAATCGTTCAGACAATCTCGCCTTGGGGACCCAGCAGGTGCCGGTCGGTGCAGGCATTCCGATCCACCGACATATTCGGATGGACGAAGCCTTTTACGTTCTGGAAGGCAGCGGAATTTTCACACTGAACGATGTACGACACTCGTTTAAGAAGGGCGGAACGATATTCATTCCTAAGAACGCTTGGCACGGGTTCGCAAATCCTGATCGCGAATTGCTCCTGCTCTGGATCATGGCGCCACCCGGCCTGGACGGCTTCTTCCGCGATACTTGCAATCCCCTCGGCGCACCGCCAAAGCAACTGACTCGGGAGCAAATTAACGAGATTGCCGGCAGATATGCGACGGAATTCGGACAGTAGCGCCTCGCGCTATCTCAAGTGATCGGCTGCACCCGCTTCGACGATTGCCGGTAGGAGTCGTAGCGACGATCTCGTGCGCGGTATCCATTGGGTTGCCCTTATTGGAGGGCCCTCCAATGTCGCAGATGGGTCACGAGCGGCGGTCGGGGCGCCCGCAAGGCAAGTCAGGTCTACCAGGGACAGCGGACATCCGGGTAATTCTGAGCTTCTTCGGCTCGGAGCCATAAGCAGACGCTCCCGGGGCAGACCGCCGAGACCGGACATCAGAGCCGGTATGCTATTGACATGCCCATCCTGTGCAGGATGGTTATGCGGCTGCGGTACCGATGGGACCAGCTAGCTTTCCAGTGAAGCCCATGCCCTCCGTGGCGAGCACGCCCCTACGCCTCTTTCGTAGCCCAAGTGGATGGAAGGATGCGCGGTCAAGACAAAAGACTCTTGAATGAGGCAGGGTACCTCTTGCTTGGCCTGATCGCGGTAGCAGTGCTGACCGCGCTGTGCCTTTGGTTGGACGTTCCTCTCGTCTCAGCCGCGTTCAGCTATTTGATTGTAATCGTTCTGTTGTCGCTTGTGAGTAGCTTGCCTTCCTTGGTTATCCTTTCCGTCATCGCCGTTGGCTGCCTCGACTATTTTTTTACCGTTCCGTTTTTCAGTTTTACTGTGGATTATCGCCAAGACATCATCGCGCTGGCCACACGGCCAGCCTCGCGCTCCAGCCGCCGGCTCGATTGCACCCGGTTGAGATAGCCGTAAATGTAAAGCTTGAGCATCGGCGAAGGATGGTACGCCGGCCGGCCGGTCGCTGCAGGATCAACGCCATCGAACCCGAGGTCGCGCAGTTCCAACGCATCCACGAACACATCGACCGCGCGAATGGAATTGCCCTCGTCGACCCAATCATCGAGGCATTCCGGCAACAACGTCGTCTGCTGGCGATCCACCCCTTGAACGAAACCCCGCATCTCTTCCCCCGCCGATTCAGCAAGAGAATCATAGCATCGACCAGGTTTTCACACAGCCTGGGTCAAAAGCTGAAAAGCTCAACGGGAGCATATGTTTTCCGCTCTGCCCCCAACAACGGACATAGAGCGACCACGGCGGCATCCGAAAACCTGCACAGAACCGGACTCATGCAGCGCAACAATCAGCGCGTTATTCGATCACCGCGTCGGCACGGGCTAGAAGTGTGGGTGGGATTTCGAGTCCAAGCGCTTTGGCGGTCTTGAGGTTGATGACCAACTCAAGTTTGCTGGGAAACTCGACCGGAAGGTCGGCCGGCTTGGCACCTTTTAGGATCTTGACGACATAATTAGCCGCAGCACGAAAGTTCTCAGCGTAGTTGACGCCGTAACTAATTAGACCCCCAGCATCGACATGGTCACGGAAGCCGTAAACAGCCGGCAGCCACGCGGTTGCTGCGAGCGCGGCGACCCGTTTCCTCTCTTGGAAGAGCATGGCGCCTGCAAGTACGACGACCGCCTGCACATGCTCGTTCGACAATAGCTGAAATGCCGTGTCGAGATCATTCGGTTCTCGCACCTCGGCGGAAACCAACTTGATGCCCAGCCGTTTGGCTCCAATCTCGAGTCTTTGTCGATCCATGGTGAAGTCGCCAACAGCGTTTAGGATCAGCCCAACCCTCACCAAGGCCGGGACCAACTGCGCGGCAAGTTCTAGCTGCTTTCCCACAAGATCATCGATGCGGGACATTAAGCCAGTGACGTTACCACCTGGTCGGGACATGCTCGCAATCAAGCCGAGTTCAATGGGGTTCGCGAGCAATGGGCACACAATCGGGATCGTTTGGGTCAATCTTCTCACTGCGACAGCAGCAGGAGTGACCGCAGCCACGATTACTTTAGGCGAAAGTTGGATCAGTTCCTCTGCGAGCACCGGAAGCCGGTCATGAGGGCCATCGGCAAACCGATAGGCAACATTGATATTGTCACCTTCGACATAGCCGAGCTCTCGCAGGCCTTCCATAAAGGAAGCGGGGAATTCTTCTCGCGTTACTGCGCCTAGAACGGCAAGGAGTGGGCGCCTCGTCGACGTCTGGGCGCGCGCCAATTGCGGCAAAACCACTTGAGTTATGGTCGTGCCGCCAAAGAGCGTGATGAACTCGCGCCTCTGCATGCAGCCTCCCAGGCAATACCAGGCCAGTTGCAAGCAAATTCTACCACATTTGAGCGGCATGGGGATTGTGATTGGACGCGAGCGGCTTCGAGGTGAGTTGACAACGCCGGTCGATGATGTCCGGGTTGGGGTCACGAGCGTCGCCCTCTGCAATAGATGGCTGCCCGTCAACTTCCGCTATGCCCCGTTCACGACCGAGGTCGTGTGGCGGTGCAATATGTCGCGATGGGCCAATACCGGAAGTGATTATTGCACTTGTTGGACGCGCACCGTCCTTTGCCAGATGTCGATAGTTTTTGGCGGCTTTGCGACAATATCTCGTTTCCGCCAGGCGTCCTTCGCCCTACACTCCTGCCTCATTCCGAGGGTGTCCAATGCTTTCAGAGGGCGTCCAATGCTTTCAATCCCCCGCGAACAGCGTTCTCCCGTGCTCGCCGCCGCGCTGCCGCGCGCCGAGTCCGAGGCTTTCCTGCTCTCTCGCGACGACGCTGTCGCGACGCTCACCGCCGCCGACTTACGCACGGCGATCCGCAACGGCCGCGCGCTGCTGGCGCGAATGCCGCTGCGCTCGCAGCGGACACCGGCGCAGAAAGCGGCCGGTGAGGCGATTGTTCATCTGACGGCCGATGCCACGTGGCGATTTTTCCGCCGCCATGCCGTGCCGATGTACCGCGAGCTCACGCGCGAAGGCGCGCGGTCCATTCGCGTCGATGCGCTTCTTTGGGAGGCCGCAGCGCGCTGGCCTGACATTCTGCCTGCTCAGGCCGAACTCGTCGCCGAGAGCGATCGCATGCAGGCCGATAAGGACGGTCTTGAGATTCACCAGGGCCTGTACGTTAGCCAGGTCATGGCCAATCCACAGACAGGGCATCACTTGATACGCTCGATGTTGCGGCCCCGAACTGAATCACTTGAGTTGCTACCGCAGTTCGTTGAGAGAGGTTACGCCGATCTGGGTACTGCGCGCATCGAGATAAGAGGCCGCGCAGGCCATGTAACCATTCATAACGAACGATATCTCAACTCCGAAGACGACACGGTGGTCGGTCCGCTGGAGATCGCTACGGATCTGGCGTTGCTGCATCCGGAAGTTAAGATCGGTGTCCTGCGTGGGAGCGTGGTAGATCATCCCAAGTACCAAGGTCAGCGCGTGTTTTGCTCGGGGATCAATCTGACGCGCATCTACCAGGGAAAACAGAGTTATCTGTCGTTCTTGTTTCGCAATATGGGACTGCACAGCAAGCTGTACCGAGGTGTGTTGGTCGAGGATGAGTCCGACTGCCTGGATGCGCCGATCGAGGAACCAGAGCGTACGCTGGAGAAGCTATGGATCGCTGTCGTCGATAAATTCGCCATCGGCGGAGGTTGCCAACTTTTGCTTGTTGCCGATTACGTGATCGCCGAAACCGGCTCTTACTTCAGCCTGCCCGCGCGCAAAGAGGGCTTCCTGCCTGGCACCTCAAACATGCGGTTGCCGCGACTTCTCGGCGAACGATTGGCGCGCGAGGCGCTTCTATTCGATCGTACGTTTCGCGCCGACACGCCGGAGGGCCGTCTAATTGCCAATGAAGTGGTGCCTTCCGACGAAATGGATCTTGCGGTCTCGCGCCGCGTGGAAAGTGCGATCGGATCGGGAATGGTCAGTCCTGGAGCCAACCGCAAGGCAATCCGCCAACAAACCGAGCCTCTGGAAGCTTTTCGCAGATACCTGACGACTTACGCATTCGAGCAGACGTTCTGTCATCTTAGCGACCAGCTTATCGTAAATCTTGAGAAGCACTGGAACGCCAAACATCGCAAACTGTAGCCTTGCGCGCCAATCGCACTATGGTTCACTCGACGAGTTGAGCCCGGCGACAGCAATGCAATGAAGTCTCTGAACCGGCAATCCATTTTGGGCCAAGAGAAGGGCCTGGCAATGGAGCAACGGAAGTCTGTCCGCAGCGCGAGGTCGGCTACGGGTCACGAGCGTCGCCCTCTGCGATTGATGGCGGCCTGTCGATTTCCGCTTTGCCTTGTAAGCGACCGAGATTGTGTGGCGGTGCAACACGACGCGAAGGGCCACTGCACTAAATCGCTGCGCGATAGTTCGCCCGTTGAGGCGGTGCGGCTTGCCTGCGAGCATGGTGGCCGCGGGTAGAAACGTAGAACGTCCGCAAATTCCGCGTCCGAGATGCGGAAGACCACATCTGCATCGTCAAGAATTTGAATGACGAACACCGTGCAATCGGAGAAGCAGTGATCATCTTGACGAGTAGGTTGAAACAGTTTCGGTTGGACAAAATTGAGGTTTGTTGCAGTCTTCAAAAATTGGTTCGCCCTATGATGCTCCATGGCTGTCGCAAGGCTGATCGCGCAGAAGTTGTCGAACGTGACCTTTTTACAACGCCTAACTCTTTGAAATCACATAAGAGGCAAAAGGAGCTTTCCCCACTTGTGCAACACTCGTGCCATAACGCCAAAGTTGTGCATCCCTTCGAGGCCAGTACACCCTTCGAAAAATTACCCGGCACTCAAATCACGTACCGCGGTTAAATCTCCATAGCGCCCGCGGCACCGCCGGTGCCCCACTTCCCGCGATTTCGTGCCTTGGCGCTTTTCGGACGCCGGTCGTCGGAGCGCGTCGATAGCCTCGTCAAGCCGGCATCCGAAAACCTGCACAAACGCGGAAGTCGCGGCTGGCTCAAGTCACTTCCGTTTCACCCCCGGAAACGGACATCCGCCACGACGCTAAGGCGGTCAGCATACTCCGCAATCCGGAGATAGTTCTCTTCAATATCAATTCCATAGGATATCAACGCCCCGCTTTTTGCCTCAAACTGGAAAGTATGAATTGCAGGCAACTTCAGCGATATGCATCTTTCGACAATCTCGCGATTGTTCGCGCCCGTCAGTGGATCGGCGGCGACAATGATAGCCGACGCGTGTTGGTCGTGTGCAAATGCCAGCGCCGGTGAGATATCGTTCGCTGTTTTGATCGGCAATGAAAGCAGCTCGATCCCGACTGCCTGCGCCGCTTCTTTCGTTTGCGTTTTCGTCGCAATCGCGTGGCAGCCGGGCCGAGCCGCGTTGTCAAACTAGGTCAACTGCTGCAGTAGTTCATCAGCCTCTCGCAGGTCCGCGGACGTTTCGGCGGACGGAAATTTCGCCCTCGTCGATACGAGCAGGTCTCGTGCCTCGGCGCGCCCACGTCCGCCGCTGCTCATGAGCAGGCGCGCGAGGCTAATCGTGGTCCGCAATTCCCAGCCGACTGCCCTCAGCTTCGTTGCCGATGCCAGCGATCGCCTGAACAAGCCCATGGCGGCGTCTTCGTCCCGGCCCGGTTCGCGGCAAAGCAGCGACCCATGGATCCGAAAAATCTCCGGCGCGAGCCAGCGTTCGCCGGTTTGCTCCATCACAGATTCGGCCGAAGCAGCGAACGTCCGCGCCCTACCGATCTGCCCGATCCGCCCGAATTCCGCGGCGAGCAGAATTCGGTAGAGAGGCATCTGAATGCATCGATTCTCGGCCGGCAGTTTGCCGAGCAGGCGGCACAGTTGTTCGAGCACGTCCGGCGCAGGGCCTCGCGCCGCCAGCGCGGAGGTCGCCCACAACGGACCGATGACCCGGTACATCGGATACCCGTAGTCGTCGGCGATCTTCATGCCGCGCTCGACGCTGGCAAGATTGGCCGCAAGATCGCCTTCATACCAGTGATCGCTGACGCCAAGAATGGACACGAACGCCAGCATGAAAGGGTGTCCGATCTCTTTCGCAAGCTGCCGCGCAGCATCACAGCACTCTCTGCCTCGGGTTGGCCGCCCCAACAGCCATTCGATATGACCCGAATAGACGAGCGCCACGATCAGTGGATCGTGTTGATAGATCTGGACGAGCTTGCCGTGTACTCGCGGATTGTAGCGCGCGCTGATCAGACCCGCCAATTCGTGTGCTTTTTCCAGATGGCCGATAAAGAAATTGGCGATCAGGGCTGCGGTATGCGCCATAAGGGCAGCCTCGTCATCGCGCGACTCCTCTGCCAGCTTGAGGAAATCCCCCGCGTGTTCGAGGGCCTTGGTGAGCTCGCAATTGACCAGTTCAGCTAAGGTAATACCCCACAGGACCGTGGCCTTCTCGCGAATAGTCCCGTAATTTGCGCAAAGTTTGAGGGCTCGACTGTAGGGTTCATAGACATTCGGATCGGACCACCCTGCGTTCGCCGTGTATGCCATCGCAAGGTTGGATTGCAGCGCGATTTCAGCCTCGTACCGCCGCTGTGAAGCGGGCAGCTTTGATATCAGCGAAATGCCCTCGCGAAGATGGGCCACGGCCTCCTTGGTGGCTGATCGGCGCAGCGCAGATTTCCCTGCCTGCAGCCAGGCCTCGATTGCTTCCGGAATGTTTCCGGCCCGCGCGTAGTGATAGCCCAGAACGGCCGGCTGGCTGCTCTCCCCGATCGCCGTCTCCTGAAGCAGCCACGACGCTACGCGCGCATGGAGTTCGCGCCTTTCCTCCTTCAGGAGCGAGGAGTAGGCTGCTTCCTGAATCGTCACGTGCTTGAATACGAAGACGGTGTCGTGGGGTTCCTTGATGCGATACACGATCCCGGCGCTCTCCAGAGCCTGCAGTGCGTGTTCCAGCGATTCGCTTCTGCCCGGAAGCATGTTGGAGATACCCTGATAATTGAACTGTCGTCCGAAGACGGAGGCGATCTGGGCCACGCGCTTGGCGGTACCGAGACGGTCAAGGCGCTCCATCAGTGAATCGTGAATACTTGCCGGCACCAGAGGTTCCGGCAATTTCCCGCTCAGCACCAGGCCATCAGCGGCGCGCTCGACCGCCCCGGAATCGATGACGGATCGCGTGAACTCCTCGATGAAGAGTGGCACGCCGTCGGTTCTTTCCACGATCTGGCTGATAACCCCGCGCGGCACGAAACCGGTGCCGGCGACGGCTGCTACCACCTGCTCGCATTCGCGCGCTGCCAGTTTTTGCAAAGCAATCCGTTGAATTGCGGAGCCCGATAACCACCTCGCATCGTAGTCATCGCGGTGCGTGATCAGGATCAGGATCCGCTCGCAATGGCAGTGAGCTATCACGCGCAGGAGCAGCTCGATGCTCGTCGGATCGATCCACTGGACGTCCTCGACGATCACCAAGATAGGCTTCCTGCGCGAGGCCGCTATGAGGACGTCGATGATCACCTGAAAAACACGCTCGCGCTCGGAGGGCGAACCAAGGTCGGCAGGCTCGTATTCGCCGAAGGCCGGTATCGACAGCAGGGCTCCGTAGTAGCGAAGAGCGTGCTCGACATCGGGGAGAGCTCGCGCCAACAGCGAGCGCAATTTCGCTATCGAGAGCTCGGCGTCGTCGGCTTCCTGAATGCGCGCTGCGCGCCTCAGCCGTTCGATTTCCGGAGCAAGCGGCGTGTTTACGTGAAACGGCGAGCACTGATACGACAGAATATCAACCGCAGATGTATTAAGAGAGCTACGCAACTCGCGGATGAGGCGGGACTTGCCTATGCCGGGTTCGCCGTATATGACGCCGACAAGCCCTGACCCCGCTGCGCTCCGTTCCCACATCTCGGCAAGCATCGCACTTTCGGCGGTTCGGCCGATCATTGGCGGCAAAGGCGACGCCCGCGCCCTGTCGAACCTGCTTTCGCTCCCCGCAACGGCGTCCACGCGCCAAGCCTCGACCGGCTCTTCCACGCCCTTCAGCTGTCGTCTGCCGAGCGGCTCACAGCTGAACGTTCCGCGAATCAGCTCGTAAGTGCCCGAGCCGACTACGACGCCATTCTCACCGGCGATCTCCTGAAGGCGGGCCGCGATGTTTGCCGAACTGCCGAACACTTCTCGCCGGTCAGCGGGCTCGCCGGGTACACTGCCGACGACGACCACTCCGGTATTCACCCCGATCCGCACACCGAGACGGACGAAGCTGCCATCCGAAGTCGGGAACTTCTGTTCTCTGACAGCGGCGGCGATCGCGAGCGAGGCGCGCACCGCGCGTTCGGGATCGTTTTCGTGCGCTTGCGGCACGCCGAAATATGCCAGCAGTCCGTCGCCGATCATTCTGGCGATGTGGCCACCGTACTGGGAAATCTGCTCGTTGCAGATATCGCGATAGGTTCTGATAACTGCGAAGAATTCCTCGGGATCGATCTGCTCACTCAGAGGCGTCGATCCGACGATGTCGACAAACACCACGGTAAGCTGTCGGCGTTCGGCGTGCAGAACCGCGATCTCGGCATTCGGCAGCGACCCTGTCCGCTGAGGTGCGCCCGACTGGCCCGGTTTCGCTCGCCCGCTCACGATGCCACCATGTTGAGCTTCTGCCGTACCTGCAGCGAAGCAAGATACACTGCAAGCCGCATCCGATTGATGCTGCCGAGCGGTCTGTGCTGCTCCAAGCAGTTCCACGGGTTGAACGTCATCTGCTCGCACTCGTATTTGATTGGGGGGTCAGGAAGTTCTGCTTTGGAATTTCGATTCTCCCGAGCCGCACGGTCCGGTCGGGCGCGACCTCTATCAATTCTGTCGCTGTGCGACGAATGCGCTCGCCATCGTTATGACCAAACCGAACTTCGATCTGGAGGTTTTTGCCCTCGATCCAACCCAACTCTTGTAGCCTTAGCTTGAGCGCGGCCAACCGCTTCGCGGCTTCAGCGTCCTCTTCAGCCGAATTGCTCAAAACTCCGATACGTCGTACGCGAATAACCGTCTGGGCGCGCGCTGCCACTGGCTACGTCACTAGGGCGCTACCGAGAAGGGCAATAAACTTCCGCCGCCTCATCAGGTTTCCCCCAAGGAAAAGAAGGAGAGTGGTATAGCATAGATTGAACGCAAACCATGCGGCGCATCGCAAATGAACCGCCCGCTCGTGTCCGCTCAGGGTCGAAGTCGGAAGTTGGCTCGCTTGAACGGCATGTCCGTTCTACCCTCAACAGCAGACGTCGTCGGACCGCCCCGGCATCCGAAAACCTGCACACAAGCGGATATCGTCGCCTAACCCGATCATTGGTGGTTGCGGCGATGAGCAACCAACGATCTTAGCCGACGAGAATGCGCCCTGTATAAGAGCCACGATACGTTCCAGAGGATGGATCAAGTGTCAGCATCGCTGACATGCCTCGACAAAAATCTCGGCGCTTTCGATGCGAAGGAAATGCATAGCCGACCCCAAGAAATCGGTCTAATCTTTCGGACGCTCGGGGTCGAAATTCGATGCTGACCTGGAGCCAGATCATGATCAAAACGCCAATCGCTCTTGCTGCTACGGTCGCGGTGGGACTTTCGTTTGCGCAACCGGCGTTGGGACAATCGAACTGGAGTCCGACTTCAATACGTTACAACGGTTGATATCGTTCCACGCGGACTGCCAGCAGCCTCTCCTGCGCCAGGCGCAAGTAGTTGGCGTTGAAGAAGTCGTAGCCGAGGCCGGCCGTGTGCAGCATCAGCATGCGGGTCGTGATGTCGCGCTTGGGCGCCCGCAGCTTCGGCTTGCCGTCGGCGCCGAACCCGTAATCGCAACCGCATCATGACCGGTTATCGTTATCGCCACCGGCTTCGACGCGCTGACCGGCTCGCTGAAGAAACTCGGCATCAAGGGGCGCGGCGGTAGGGCGCTAGCGCAGGAGTGGGAGGACGGCCCGCAGACCTACCTCGGCCTGGCTATCGCCGGCTACCCGAACCTGTTCACGATCACCGGCCCGCAGAGCCCCTCGGTGCTGTCGAACGTACCGGTGTCGATCGAGCAGCACGTCGAGTGGATCTCCGAATGCATCGCCCACATGCGAAGAAGCAAGCTTCGCGTAGCAGCGGATCACAGCAGCCAGTCGATCGACGCCTGCTTTGGGAGCGCATAACGGACTCACCTCGGCCATCGTGCCGTCCGTTTGGTGCTAAACTCGGACTAAAGGGGGCATAGTCCGGATTTTCTATGCGCAAGTTAGCTTGGAAACTCACTTCGTCAGCGTGCGAAAGCCTCTCGAATGGTCTGAGTGCCGCGCGGCCGTTAGCCGGTTCGTCTTGAAGTACTTTTCTGCAACGCGCTGCGTTGCACGAATGCGGCAAGGCATAACAATGGCCCGACGACGGAAAGAACGACGAAAGGTAAGTATCCTACCAAGTACTTGAAATTGCCAAATTGCGGATATCCCAAAAAGTCCGCCGCAAAAGCGTAGGCTATGTAATTGAGCCCGACCACGCGTAAGAACCACCAGCCCTTGGACCCAAGCGCTTGTTGAAGGCGACGGATCGAGAACAGTGCCAGAAGGTAGGTCCAGAGGACGGCGACTCCAAAAAAGACAAAAACCCCGCGAGGTGGGGCGTGTCCTATGTGAGTGAGCCAGGCGACAAGCGCGAGGTGAACAAGGTGTGCTGAAGCAAACGCGAGACCAAATTCACGCGCACGCCGTTTGAAGGGCTCGAAAGCTGGTCCGAACAATGCAGTCATCGCACCGGCAGCATAAGCTGGCCAAAACAACAGGAACGAGAACCGCGCGGTCACCTGTAGTGCTACGTCGGTGCCCCGCTCCCCTGTTCCCAACGCCGCAAGCACCAGAGCGGCCAGACCGAGCGCCGCGCAAAAGGCCGAGCCCATCCACACAGCGGCAACAGGTATGGCAAAGCTCATAAGGTTCAGAGAGTGTCTCTCCTGCTGACCCATCGTTCTTGCTGCCGATCCGTCGGAACTCTTCGTCATCTAGTAATGCCACATCCGGCTCTCTGCTGGAAACGGACATTCCCTGGCGTTCGACCGTCACGAATCACATTCTCGTAAGGGCAAGTATCGCACTCGGATAGGACGGCCATCTGACGAGCCCCATTTGACCAACGAGCCTTTTGCACACTGCTCCGCGCGCGCAACGGCTAATGTCCTAATCGGGTCATCGGAAGTCGCGACGGGTTCACAGCATGTCCGCTTTACCTTGGCGTGATGTCGCATTTTGGCCCTTTTGCGAAGTGCTGACCGGCTTTGCGAACGTCTGCTAATTCGGGGAAAGCGGAAGCGACAACGACAGGGTCGAATAGACGCGAATGACCCACTCCGGAAGTCGCCCCTTCCGATGAACCTCCGCTGTCATGTCGCAAAATATTGGGGTCGCAAAACATATATTCCACTAAACCGCTGCGCGGTAGGGAGCATGCAGCAACCGTTCGAATAGGGAAGCGGGGGCCGAGGCCGGGTCAACGATCCTCCCGTGCTCTTCGGCGTGCCGCTTGGCCGGTGGCCTCGCTGAAGAGGTGGCGTGGGATGTTGATCAGCGCAAAACGTCGCCGTTCTTCAGCGTGCGTTTCAAAATCTGCCTCCACAAAAATCTCGACGGTTTCCTCGCTGGCATGAATTTCGACGCGTATAGGCGAGTCGCCCAAATCCACTTCGTATCGGCGACCATTCTTTCCCCGCATAATCGCGTGCGCCATTTCAGTTCTGCCTCTGGCCCTGCTTCTTTAGTTTCTTAACCCGATGCTTCTGATACCCGAGAACAGCAGGCACAAGTGGCATCGCGCGAGCCACCCGAACGTGGGTCAATGAGACGACAAGCGCTTGTCCGGTTTCATCGGAGCGCGACAGATGACACACGATACCGCCCTCGTCACCGGCATATGATACGTCCCACACGGTTTGGCGAATGCCGCTCACCGCAGTCACATTCTGCTCCTGGAGATAGTGGATCAGCGCCGGCATCAATTCGACTTCGAACGGCGCAGCTGCTTTCAACGCGGCGACAGCCTGCCCGCCTCCTCGCTGGATGCCGCCATCCTCGTGCACATGTATCACGAGGTCGCCCAACCCTATGCCTTTCTCTACAATCTTGCGCCCGCCTTGAAGCGGGGTGCGCGGGTCGGAATCGTCGACCTCGAGCGTCCGACGCCGGAGCACGGCACGCCAATAAAGCTCTTGCGTTGCGAACTGACCGCCGTGGGCTATCGTGAGATCGCCACGTATCAGCTCGCGGGCGATGGCGGGTACCTCGCCGTGTTCTCTCCGCCGGAGGAAGCGGGCCGAAAATCTCCCCGGGACATCGTTGCGTGTGGGGATCGTGCCGGCACTCGCTGATCCCTGACAAACGTCATCGACATGGACCAGGCCGCCTTGAAGCCGGCGACGGGATTGCCAGAGACCTTCGATACGCCGCCGATCCGGCTCCGCTGCCCGACAGCGATCTCCAGTGCCGGCAAGCGGGCGGCCGCTACCCGCATCAGCATTTCCAGGTTCCAGCCATAGGTCTCCTCCTTCATGCCGAGACGTATGAGGACGTCCCGTCGGATGGCGCGAAACGGCGACAGGTCGGTAAAGCTCGCGCCATAGACGAGGCGCAGGAGCAGCCGGCCGACATGGGCCGCGAGAATCTGCTGCGGCGCCGGGCTACCGGGCTCGCGCCGACCGCGAACGCGCGAGCCGAGAACGAAGATGGCCCGCCCAGCAACGATCGGCGACACCAGATCAGGGATGAATTCCGCAGGATCGCTGCCGTCGCCGTCGAGGAAGAGGAGAATGTCGGCGTCATCGCGCAGGGCGGCGATGCCCGCCTGGATGGCGCGACCGTAGCCACGCCGCGGCTCGACAATCACGCGGGCCCCGGCGGCTTCTGCGAACTCGGCCGTACGGTCTCGCGAACCGCCGTCAACAACGACGACCTCGCCCACATTCTGCGCCAGCACCGCAGTTACGACCTGCCCTATCGCCGTTTCCTCGTCGGGGCAGGGAATGATCGCGGAAATAACGGGCGTACGGAGCCATGCAGGCCGCCTCGAGCCGGTCTCGTCATTCACCGCGTTCATAGGCTCCAGCGCAGGCCACAATTGGCGCAGCTCCTGGGCGGCTTGTCCGACAGGAGCGCCGCACGAAAGTCCCGGTACGCGGTCCCGTTCCAGATGTCATGCAAGGACTGCCGCCCTGCATGGCCCAGCGTGTAGTTGTCGTAGCCATGCTGCGAAAACGGCGCGATACAGCAGGGCAAGGCGCGGCCATTGGCCGTAAAGTACATCAACGACCAGGGCCGCCGACAGAGCGACCACGGCGAACCGTCGCCACTGCCCTTCAGACTTAACCCCGGCTCGGTCGCCGCGCCCGACGCGCTGAAGGTGACACCGAGGGAGCGCGCCAGATTCTCGGCCTGTTTCAGATAGATCGCTTCGCCCTCCGTCAGCCGTTCGAACAACGCCTGATCCGGCTGTGCTTTGCCAATGGCTGCTTCGTCGAAAAAAACGAGCCGTTGCAGATAGACCTCCTTGACACCGATCTCGGCGGCAATTTTCACAAATGTCGGAAGCTCCTCTACAGTCTCTTTCAGGCCTGTGAGCCAAACGGAAACCTTGGGAGTGGTGAGTCCCTCCCGCTCCTGCAGCTCGCGAAACGCACGCACGTTGCGGATGATGCGACTGAAATAATCCTTGCCGCGGATCGCCTTGAAGCTCTCGCGGTTTGACGCGTCGAGCGACACACGCAGCTCATCAAGCCCGGCGTCGATCAGCGCGCGGCCGTTGCGCTCACCTAGCACCGTTCCATTGGTGTTGAACAGGACGTAAACGCCGCGGTCCTTCAGATATCTGACCATCCGGGGCAGGTTCGCGACTAGCATGGGCTCGCCGACGCCGTGCAGAACCGCCCGTGCGAGATCAGGAACCTGGTCGACAATCGACGCGAACAGATCCCAGCTCATGTCTGCCGGCGGCTCGAGCTCCTCGTAGGTGCGAGGACAGGTGGTGCACAGCAGATTGCAGCGGTTGGTCACCTCCAGATAAAGGCAGACCGGCGGACGCCGGGCGACCTCCGTGCGCTCGCCCGAGACCTGCTCGTGATAGCGGCGCGGATCGAAGGCCGCGCGAGTGCCTGGCGCTTCGCCTGAAATACTCATTGCACCAACTCCGCGTCTGCGGTCTGCGAATTGCGGCTTCTCCAGCTCACCAAGGCCCAAGCCAGCAAGAGACCTCCGAACAGAATTGACTTGGTCACGATTCTCGGAATGTAGAGGTCCCAATCGAGTTGTTCGGACAGCAAGAGCGCACCGATCGAAACGACCCAGGTCGGCGCGGTGCCACACAGGGCAACGAACGGCGTCACGACGAGAAAATACCAGGGGTAATTCGGCGACAACAACAAAAGCGTGAGGAGTAACAGCATGTTGATGTCGGCAAGAATCCCTTGAACAGGAGGACCAGCGCAGCCAGTACGAAATAAGCAGCAACATCACCTTGATGCGTGCCAAACACAAGCCGCCAGAGCGACAACGGCCAGAGATCATAGCCGGCACTGATCCCCTCTTCCGTCAGATAGCCTTTCGCCAGGTATCCGAGAACGCCCCAACCGATCGATAGATAAGGGAGATAACAAAGCACCACGACGGCGATCACGACCAGCGGCATCTTGAGGTCCCATGGGCGCCAGATCGCAGCCAGCACCGGCGCCACGTAAGGTTTTACCAGCAGCGAAAATGCGATCAGAACGGATCCGCGGAGAGCGTGGCCGGTCAGGGCAATCCACAGGCCCAGCAGCATCAGCGCAACCATCAGCGCGTCGACGTGACCGCTGTTGGCGATTTCCCACAACGGAAGCGGATGCCAGAGATAGGCGATCACGCGCGTAATCGGGCGGTTTATCCGCCGCAGGAAGAGCATGATCAGTACAACAGTGAGAGCCTCGCACCCCAGCATTGCGAACCGCATCATGGTCACGCTTTCACCGAACCGCGTGACAATGAGGAAGAAAGACTGCGCCACCGGAGGATAGATGGTGACGGCAGAATCGACCCGGTCGATGTGAGGAAAGATCGCCTCGTCGCGCAGAAATGCCAGCGCCTGATTGGCCGGAAAATAACGGTATGGATTGATGCCGGCGGCTTGAACCTTGCCATCCCAGACATAGCGATAGATATCACTGGACAGAAGCGGATCGAACAGGAGCACATAGGCTCTCAGCACGATCGCAATTCCGAAGATAAGCCATAGCGCACGCCCGGTTCGCACGCGCTCGGCCAGGTGCGTTGCCATAATCGTCAGCAGGCCTGCGGCTACGGTCAGAGCGATGAAGGCATTGTCACCATAAGTCTCGAAAGCAAAAGGGGTCACCAGGGTCAGACCAACCAGGACAGCACCGACGCTCGCCAACAGATAAAATGGGAGCACCTCGATGGCGTAGCGCATCGGTCGACCGGGTTGACTGGTCATGGACCCTGGCATTAGCGGCCTTAAGGGCTTATCTGCGGCGCGGCTGCGTTGAGAAAGGTCCGGCTTGCCGGAGCAAATCCACCAGCACGAAAGCGGGTCGAATCGCCGGCCAGTTCGTCCTGCAACCATCGCAACGTTTGCATGTCGTCGACATCATACCATTCGGGAAGCAGTGTCGTGGCAAGCCCGATTTCGGCGGCGCGCTCGCATGTAGCCCGAGCCACGGTTTCCGTTCCCCATGCGATCTGCGTGAACAGATGCTGATGTGGACGTTTCAGGCCGATGAGGTAATAGCCGCCGTCGCTTGCCGGCCCGACCACCATCCTGTCCCCCGGCTCGCGCAGGGCTTCGACGGCCTGTACCAGGAAGCGGGTTGGCAAGGTCGGGCTGTCGCCATTGACCAGCAGGACACCGTCATGTCCGGCATGCAGGAACGCGCGCATCGCGCCAAGCAGCACGTACCCCAGATCATCACCGGTTTGCAGCAACAGTCCGAACCCCGCGGGAAGCAACTGATGCATGATGTGTTCGGCTCCCGCAGGAGCGTAGACGCCGTAGCCGCGCCTGCCGAGCGCCTCCGGTACCGCCTCGATTGCCGCCGCAACATCGCGCAGAAAGCAAGCGGAGAGCTCCGATGCGGCCACCTCGCCAATGGCGGTCGCGAGCCGCGTCTTTGAGCGGCCGGGCTGCGGCGCCTTGCGTATGATCCCGATCGCCGCGCTCACGGCAGGAACCGGGACCGCAGGCGATCGGCGGCGATCGCAATCAACTGGAGCGCGTCATGGCTGCCGTCCGCTTCACCCTTTTCAAAATCCCCATCAATGCGCCCCATTTGATTTGTCACATGGGCAAAACACAGGACGGGCTTTTGTCGGACTTGCGCAAACGCGTAAAGCGCGGCGGCTTCCATTTCGGACTGCCACCAGGTTCCTTTCGCGCATAGCGTCGATCGCTGGCTGGGTTTCACGGAACGGCGCGTCTGTTGTCCAGGTTGCGCCCGTGAGAACGGGCACGGGAAATCTCTCGAATACGCCATTGAGCGCCGAGATCAATCCGGGATCGGCATGCGAATAGTCCGACGCGGCCATGTAATGATAGCTGGTGCCTTCGTCGCGCAGCGCGCGTTCGATGATGACGAAATAGGGCGGCGGGCGTATCGGCACGATCTGTCCGGAGGACGTGACGCTGATCAACAGTTTGCAGCCCGATGCGAACATTTCCTCGGCGATCAGCACCGCGTAAGAGGCGCCGACGGCGCAGCCGACAATTCCGAAATCAATCCCGTTGCGGCTGAAAGTGTAGAGCTGCGTATGGTAGCAGGCCCACCCCGATTCCAGCCGGGCCTCGCTGCCGGCAATGAGACTGCGCACCATGTCGCCGTCAGGGTCGAGGATGCAGATGTCCGGGACGCGGGAGTCCGCAATCCGCTTTTGTCTGCGGGCTTCGCGCAGCAGATTTTCCGGCGTAAATGCGGACGGCTGCGTGTAATGCTTTTGCGCAAGGATGGGCGGCACTCCGCCGTCATTGACCGCCATCACCAGACAGACCTCGTTACGCCGTAGCCGGTCATTGGTAGCGTTCTCCACGTCAGTGGGCAAGCGCCGTCAATTGGCTGCCGCTCCGCAGGTTGGAGCCGGAGACAACAGCGCCTCCGGCATCATGAAAAAACGACCCGAATGATGTAACAAGTGCCTTTCGACGGCTCAATGACTGGGAATTGATCACAAGCCCAATGCCCGCAGCCACTGCAGGTATGGCTCGGGTTGGCCATGTGCGAAGTTGATCGTGTTGATCCGACGGAACGGATCGCCTAGCATCTGTCTTGAGGAAGGCGGGTCCGATATTTTCAACGTGGGCAGTGACGTTGTGGCGTAAGGATCTCGAGGGCTGTCATGAATCACGAGACCGCAGTTTCGAATGCCAGGGAAATCGCAGATCGGATCCTCGCGCCGGCGGCAAGGCAAAACGACAAGGATGCTCGATTTTCGTCCGAGGCAATCGCGGCGCTCGGTTCGGCCGGATTGCTGGGGATTATGCTGCCCGCCGAAGTGGGCGGCTCTGCCCTGGGACCGCGGACCCTCGCTGCGGTCGTCACGACGCTCGCAGAAACGGACGCGTCCGCCTCGATGGTCTATTTGATGCACATGTGCGGCACCGCGACGATCGCGGCGGCCCGTTCGGGCGTCCCGGTGGCGCAGACGCTGAAGGACATTTCGGCAGGCCGGCATCTCACCACGCTGGCATTCAGCGAAGCTGGATCGCGCAGCCACTTCTGGGCGCCCGTATCGCGAGCGAAGCGCAATGGAGCCAACGTCCGCCTCACAGCCCAAAAATCCTGGGTTACGAGCGCCGGTCACGCGCAAAGCTATGTTGTCTCGGCCCTCGCTCCTGATGCGACGGGTCCAACCGATTCCACCCTTTACCTGTTGGCCAGCAGTACGCCCGGACTGTCAGTTGCCGGCCCCTGGGATGGTCTTGGGATGCGCGCCAACGCGTCCGCGCCGATGATCCTCGAGGATTGCGAAGTCGAGCCTGGTCTGCAACTGACCGACGACGGCGCCGGCTTCAAGGCGATGCTGGAGATCGTGCTTCCACTGTTCAACCTCGGGACCTCCGCGGTCGCGCTGGGTCTTTGCCGGGCCGCAGTGGCGGGAACTGCGGCTCATCTCAAGAGCGCGCGCTTCGAGCATTTGGGCCAGACCCTTGGAGAGAGCCTGCCGACACTCCGCGCGCAGCTTGCGACGATGCAGATCGACACTGACGGGCTCGCGGCGCGTGTCGACGATCTCGTCGATCACCTCGAACGCCCCCGAGAGACCACCATGCTGCGTGTGCTCGAGGCCAAGGCGGCGGCAGGTGACACTGCGATCGCCGTCACCTCAGCGGCGATGCGGGTGTGCGGAGGCGCTGCATTTTCCAGGCATTTGGCCATCGAGCGATTGTTCCGCGATGCTCATGCCGGCGCTGTCATGGCGCCGACGGGCGATGTTCTGCGCGAGTTCATCGGCAAAGCCGTCCTGGGAATACCGCTGTTCTGAGCGCGAGAGCGCTGCGCCGCCAGGGATCGTTCGTTCGCGTTTGATGGCGGTCAAATGGTCAGAGAAAGCGAGAAGCAACCATGAGCCGGACGATCTGGGTAGGTGCCGTCGCATATGATCCGAAGGTGGTCGGCATCTGGGAGGGCATGCGACGGTATTTTCACGAGGAAGCGCATCTGCCTGTCGAAGTCGTGTTGTTTCAGAGCTACGAGGCCCAGGTCGCCGCTCTCCTGGCCTTGCCCGGTGAGCCGCTGCCGCACATTGATATCGGGTGGAATACAAACCTCGCCTATATCCAGTCCGATGCCTGGAGCGACAAGCGCTGCCGACCTATCGCGATGCGCGATACCGACGTGGGCTGGATGACCAAGATCGTCGCCGTCACGGGTGGACCGGTTGTCAGGCTTGCCGATCTTAAAGGCCGCACCTTGGCCCTCGGCAGCCGCGACAGCGGCCATGCGGCAATCCTTCCGGTTTATTTTCTGCAGCGGGAGGGACTGGTCGAGGGGAAGGATTACCGATCGCTGCGCTTCAACTCCGACCTCGGCAAGCACGGCGACACGGGGACAAGCGAGTCCGATGTCGTTCGCGCAGTCCTCGACGGCCGCGCCGACGCCGGCGCAATCGGCAGCCCGTTCTGGAATGCCGTGCACACCGAGCGTCTGGTACCGGAAGGAGCGCTAACCGAGATCTGGACCTCGCGGCCCTATAATCACTGCATGTTCACGGCCCGGCCCGATCTGGACCCCGCGTTGGAGCAGCAGTTCGCCAAAGCCCTTTTCGGGATGAGCTACGACAACCCGACGCATCGTCCGGTGCTCGAGGCGGAAGGCCTGCGCCAATGGATAGCGCCGCAGCTTGAGGCGTATGCTGAGTTGCGGGAAGCGTCGGCGCAGCAGGGCTTTCTAAAGCGACCCTGAGCGCAGTCAGGCGCAATTGAAGATCATTGCCAACCGGCGCTGATGCTCAGATTCGCGATCGAAGGCGCGGCGCACGGCTGCGAAGGACTCGGCGAGTGGAAAGATGTCGCGGCTGACCAACAGGTCGTTATCCTCGGCTCCGACCGGATGCCAAAAGACACCTTCTGCCGTAATCGTCACCTCGGGAACCAGGTCCGCCCTTGCCAATGCAATGCCCTGCCTAGCGGAGCCCCGCAGCGCAATTCGTCTGATTACGCGATTTTCCTCGCTCACATGATGGGCGTCAACGAAACTGCGGAATTCCTCGGCCTCCGCGTCAGTCGACACGGTCGCCGCCAACCGCACGCGGAATCCTTCGGCGCGGGCTCGCTCGATTCCCTCCCAGGTGCGTGCCCATGTCCCCTTTCCACGATGGCTCTCGTGACGTTCCGGCGTCGGGCTATCGAGGCTGATCTGCAGGGTTACGCGCTCGCGCGGCAAGGCCCGTAGCGTTGCGAGCCGAGCTCCGGCAAACAGCATGCCGTTGGTGAGCACCGTGGTCGACGCCGCCGCAGCGCACGCGGCAAGGATCTCGCCGATATCCGGCAGCACGAACGGCTCGCCGCCGGTCACAAAAATTTCGCTGACGCCGAGCTCAGCCGCCTCGACTGCGATCCGTCGCACCCGCTCGATACCAAGCGCCCGCCGCGGCGCCTTGGGCGATGAGCGCACGCAGCAATAGTCACAGCTCAGGTTGCAGTCGAAATTGGTGTAAAGCCATAGTCGAGAGCCGACAGGCCGGTCTCCTCCGACATTCTCGGGAGCCTCTCCGTATCGGAGCACCCATCGGGTGCGACCTTGTTCAATGGCTGTGTCGACCAGGCTGTTGCGGGTGAAGCGACACCATGCCTCGAGTTCGGGGCCGATGCCTGGATCGCGGCTGGTCACGGCGACGAGATCGCCCTTACGGCCGCGACGCAGCGCAGCTATCAAATCCGGCAGGAGGCCCGAGGCAAATGTCTTGGTGCCAGCGTCGAGTTCAACGTTCGCATTCGTCCTCATGTATTAATCCATGGTACTCTCAACGTTCGGTCTCTACCGTACCGGTTTTGCGCCAGAAACGATCTCACCGGAACGCTGTGAACACGACCAATCTCCAACGAAAATGCATGAAAATCAACGATCGTATTCTTTCCTGTCGCCCATAACGGCTTGGTTGCAGTTCGGTTCCTGCCGAGCCCACCAATGAAACCAGCCAAGCTTTTCTCGGCCGCCCCCTTCGCGGACCGATTGGTTCCAAATTGCATCAGAGCTGATGAATCATGCCGACATTATTCCGGTTATCGGTTCGCGGCAGAACTGACTGGGATTCCCAGGTTCTCAATCCTACCGTGACATTCTACGCAGACTAAGAACGACTCGATTTGAAGTTCTAAAAATGCCTCGACTTCCGCATCCGAGGTAAATTCATTTAATAAATCGATCGACACTCGGTTAGCCAGAATTCCCAACGGTGAAAAACCCGTTAGGATCTTTTTGTATTTACGGACGCGGCCTTATCGGAAACCGAGTACCGCAATCGCTCTCGAGGCGGCGAGACGTCCCTGTGCTTGTCTACTAGAAGCGCTGTGGCGGCTAGTGGATGAACTTTACTCGCGGCGGTTCGCGGTTACTCACTCAACACCAAACAACGGAAGAACTGAAAGCACTTAATGATGGACTGGAGGACGTACTTTGCCTAGCAGTTTGCTGAAGAACCCCCTCGCCACGGTGGGAACTTGGTGATTCACTTTATCATCTCGAATCGCTGGGGACGAGCATGCGTGGCAGGTTTGCGGATCAGGGCGGGATGTTTTCGTACATTTCGCCGGAGGCCCGGGTGCCTCCCAACCATCCTTTGCGGAAGATCCGGGTGCTGGTCCGGGATGTCTTGAGTGAGTTAAACCGCAGCCTTGGGAGACTTTACGCCAGCGATGGGCGTCCCTCGATTCCTCCCGAGCAATTGCTGAGCGCATTGTTGCTGCAGGTGTTCTACGGCATTCGGTCGGAACGCCAGTTGATGGAGCAACTGAACTATAATCTTTTGTACCGCTGGTTTGTGGGGCTTTCGCCCGACGACCCGGTCTGGGACCCGACCACCTTTACCAAGAACCGCGACCGGCTGCAGAACGGCGAGGTGTTTAAGAAGTTCATGACCAGACTTCTGAACCATCCGCAGGTCAGGCCGCTGCTGTCGGACGAGCATTTCTCGGTGGATGGAACGCTGATCGAAGCCTGGGCTTCACAGAAGAGCTTTCGTCCCAAGGACGGCAGCGGCGACGATGATGACGGCGCGAACTTCCATGGCCAGAAGCGCAAGAACGACACCCACGCGAGCACCAGTGACCCCAACAGCCGGCTTTACCGCAAGGCGGCCGGGCGGGAGGCGAAGCTTTGCTATATGGGCCATGCCACCATGGAGAACCGGCATGGGCTGGCGGTAGCCGGCATGGTTACACACGCCAATGGTACCGCCGAGCGCCGAGCATCGGAGATCATGCTAAAGGCCAAAAGCAAAGCTGCCGGCCACCGCATCACGGTCGGTGAGGACAAGGCGTACGATACCACCGATCATGTGGCCAATCTTCGGGCCATCAACGTGACACCGCATGTGACGCAGAACCAGGCCGTCACCAAAACCGGCAAGACCCGCAACAGCGCCATCGACGAACGAACCACGCGGCATCCAGGGTACGGCATGTCGCAATCGCGCCGGGCGATGATCGAGTGCATCTTCGGCTGGGGCAAGCAGCACGGTACCATGCGCAAGACCAAACATCGCGGCATCGGTCGCGTCGCCGCCAACTTCCTGCTCAATCTGATCGCCTATAACCTGATCCGCATCCCCAAGCTGATGGCCGCCTAGCGGCGCCAACGAGCAGCGCCCGCGTGCAGGTCAACAAAACTGCATCAAGCCAGCCAACACAACACATGAAACCCGGATCGACCGTCCCATTGAGACAAAGAAACTCAACTTTCCAAGTTCTTCAGCAACCTGCTAGGGCCGACCGACGTCGCGGTTTGAAGCTCGCGCTGCGGCTCCTCGTTTCCGTGGATAGCTAGGAGCGCCAGTATCAGCTGATCTTTGCGCTGGAGCTGAACCGGGCCGAGCGCGAATTCTTGACTGGCCAGCTGTTGGTTGCAGACGAGCGATTGACGGCGCTGTCAAATCGCGCCACGACAACGAGCGCTCCGGCGCCGTATTGACGGATATCTCATGCCTCGTCCTCCCCATCCCCGTTCATGTTTTTTTTAAGCAGGGGGTTCTCCAGGGTGAGATCGGCCACGACCTCCTTCAAGGCGGAGGTCTCACGGCGAAGGTCCTTTACTTCGCCGGAGGTTGCGTCGCGCGCCGTATCGCCCGCCAGCCGGCGCTTGCCGGCCTCCAGGAACTCCTTGGACCAGCCGTAATACATCGAGGCAGCGATGATGGAGCCAGCACCCTTCGGCGAAGCGCTCAGTAAAGATTTGACGCCCGCACAGGACGGCGTCGCCGCGGAATCGGCGGGCAATCACAAGGAGCTGTACGATCCGCCCCGAAAGCGGCAGATCGGTCACGCGTCGCCGATACCGGCTATGGACACGCCGGGAAACCGTTCCGCACGATGGGCACAGACCAACGATTCCGGATGCCCGGACCGCAATAATGGCTTTATCACCCTCGTAGTACGCACTCTCTACAACAAACCCACGCGGCACCAGACTGGAGCGGTGGAGTGCCTGCTGCATGGCACTGATTCTCCCCCAATCAAAGCGCCACACATCCCACAAACTGTATCAAAAGTGAGTCAGAGCCATTTTTCGACAGCATTCACACTCAGGTCTGCGAAACCTCATCGAGTGTCCGCTCTATTTGCCGAGCCTCTGCCGAGGCGCGCTTGCCCGTCAACGGATTTCAGAAGTCGACGGTCGCCGTCAACCCGACGACGAAAGTGTTGGGAATGACTCCGGTTCCTCCCGGCCGCTGGATATATTGCAGATTAGGACGCAGCAGAAACCACGGCGTTACTTGCGCACCATAGTTGATCTCATAGATCGTCTCCTCGGTTGCCACGTTGACACTTCCCGGTTTCACGACGTTCAGGCCCTGCTGATACAAGACGGAATTGCCGTTCAGGTGCACACGGGCGACAGCCACGGAGATATAGTCATCGTCGCGACTGGCGACGCCCTTTTGCACCAGACCAACTGCTCCTGTCCATGTGTACTGGGACGTTCTCTGGTCGCCAAATGCGATGACGCCGAAAACCGTGACACCGCGATTGTGCGAGCCGGGTTCCCGGTAGACCATTTGCTCGCCTTGCAGCCATCCGCCCCAACGTCCGAGGTCGGTCAACATGGGCAGTCCCGTGATGCCCGCATTATTGCCATTGATGTCGCGGAGAACGTCGGCGTAGCTGGATGAATCGTAGTAGGCGCCAATTTTGTACTTTCCCGGCAAGCCGCCGAGGCCGCTTGCCGGCAGCCAGCCGAATTCGATGGGCACAAGGACTCCGGTGCCATGAAAGCCCAGGTCGAAGCCGGACCCCGGACTGCCCGCATTAGGATTAACCTGGTAAATGCCGGTTTGAACGTAGGACTCTGAAAAGCCTTGAATCTTGACGCGGCCGCCCCAAGCCCCGGTCGGGTAATTGAACGCTACAATGTTTGTGCTCAGAGCGGGTGTGTGACCGCAATGCACGCCAGATTGAAAGTAGCAGTAGAGCTCACTGGTGTTGTAGTCGTCACCAACTGGAGAAAATCCCACCTTGAGCTCGATGAGGTCGGACCACAGTTGCTGAGTATAGTACATTTCGGAGATGCGCGCATTCTGCCCCGCTCCGAAAACCTCCTGGGGCGATTGCAGGCTACCGATAATAGGCTTCAAATCTGTCCCGACGCGGTCGTTCAGGGTTATGACCGCCTGCGCTCCCTGCAACCCGGCCAGCTTATCGAGATCCAGCTTGGCTCCCAGGGAGACCTGTTGCGTATACGCGGCCCCCTTATTTTGTCCGCCGATCGGGTTCGCTGCGCTCTCCGAAACGTACTTCAGCTCAACGTCTACGCCCCGATCGTGGAGTTGCGTACGTAGCCCACCCCAGTCGCCGGTCATCTTGTCTTGATAGGTAACATTTTCCCGCGGCTTACCTGCAGTCCTGGTCGTTCCCGATGGGCTCGGCTTGAAAACTGGATCCGTTTGAGTGGGGGATTGGGACGGATTGGCAAAGCTACGATTGTCGTCGGCAATGACGTCATTGTCGGCTGACCGCGTTACTTGCGCATACGCCATCGTTTCGCCCAATAACAAAATGCCAATAACGATCGACGATGCCGCGGCAATACCGGGTGTGCGAGACCAATTCTGTCGGAATATTTTCATATGAAACTCCAACGAATACTCAAACTGGAAGGGGTTCGCGCGAATTGGAGAGTTCAGCGAGCTTACACCGAAGTGCAAAGCCCGCCAATTGCGGACCTTGCGAGGGTGGTCGCTGTGGAGATTGCCCTGGCGCTGGAGCGGTGAAACGGCGTCATTCAAAGCCGCGCAAATCGACGAAACCGGTTCCGTTCAACCGACGCCGGCCGAGCTTTTCGCCGTTAGCGGCGCGCGACCATTATTATTTTGACCACAACAACAGTGCGATCTGGCCGTGGCGCATCGCCAAGACGCTTAGTGCCATCAAGATCCGTCAGCGATCCGACTCCCCAAGACACTAAACTCTAATTTAATGGCGAGCCCGCAGCGCTTTACTATGTGAAAAAACGGTAATGGCTCTGAGGATCGAGATATGCAGCACGACACGATAAATGAGACGTCCTTCGCGCGCGATGCCAGCACGCAGTCAACGGCCAAAGCCGACAGACAAGCGATTCATCGAATCTTGCTTCCGTTTTCCGTCGCGTATTTCACGGCCGCTTTTGTGACCGATCTGCTCTATTGGCGGACTGCCGAGGTGATGTGGCAGAGGTTTTCCGTCTGGCTGATAGTGGCTGGTCTGATCGTGGCCGGCTTTGCGGTGATTGCTGCCGTGATCGACCTTGCACGTGGTACGCAAAGGCCGGCGCGGCTCCACGCGCTCGGCTACGCAGTTGGTGTCTCGCTCTCACTGATCAATGTCTTCATCCACAGCCGCGACGGGTATACCGCAGTCGTACCGACCGGCCTGATGCTTTCCGGGGTCGCCGTAGTCATTCTGTTGGCGACGGCCTCGGCTGGAGCTTGACGGACCCTCATCGCGTTGGAGCAGACACATGATGCGCGTCCTCAAGATTGTCCGTTCGGCGAAACTACGGCGTGGTGTCGCCGTCTGTGTCGCCGTCGCCGGTTTGGGACTCGCGGGCTGCGACGACAACGGCGGTGACCCGAAAAGCGAGATCGGCGCCCATCCCATGCTCCCCGCGCTGCAGCAATATTTGCTGCCGCCGATCCGGATTGCCAGAGCAGTTGCGTGGGGAAACGATGAAGCGCCGACGGTGCCGCAGGGATTGCAAATCCATGCATTAGCCACCGGCTTTGAGCATCCCCGATCCCTCTTCGTCCTTCCGAACGGAGATGTGCTGGTGGTCGAGGGCAATGGTCCAACAGCGCCGATCTTCCGCCCCAAGGACCTCGTCACCGCCTGGGTAGAGTGGCTCGCCGGCGCGAGGGCAAAAGGCGCAAACCGTATAACGCTGTTGCGCGATACCAATGGCGATGGCGTCCCGGAGCTACGAACCGTCTTGCTGGATCATCTTAACTCGCCCTTTGGCGTCGCTTTGGTTGGCAATGATCTTTATGTTGCCAACACCGATGCCATCATCCGTTATCCCTATCAGGAAGGGCAAACCAGCATCACTGCCCCTGGCACCAAGCTGACCGACCTTCCTGGCGGCCCGATCGATCATCACTGGACCAAGGCTTTGTTGGCCCGCCCGGATGGCTCCAAGCTCTATGTCGGTGTCGGATCCAACAGCAACATCACCGAAAACGGAATTGGAGCTGAGTATGAACGAGCCGCGATCTGGGAGGTCGACCGGGCATCGGGCGCCCATCGCATACTCGCCAGCGGCACGCGCAATCCCACGGGCCTCGCGTGGGAGCCTGAGACCCGCAAACTCTGGGCCATCGTCAACGAACGCGATGAGATCGGCCCCGATCTGGTTCCGGACTATCTGACTTCTGTGCAGGACGGCGGTTTCTATGGCTGGCCCTATAGCTATTACGGCCAGCACCTCGACCCGCGGGTCCAGCCTCAACGCCCCGATCTGGTGGCAAAGGCGATTGTACCGGACTACGCGCTGAGCTCCCACGTCGCGCCCTTGGGTGTAGCCATGTACACAGGCTCCGGGCTTCCGGCAAACTATCGCAGCGGTGCGTTTGTCAGCGAACACGGAAGCTGGGATCGAACGCCTCTCAACGGCTACAAGGTAGTGTTCGTGCCGTTCAGCGGCGGAATACCCAGCGGCCCGGCGCAGGACGTCGTTACCGGCTTCCTCGATGCAAACAATCACGCGCGCGGAAGGCCGGTTGGTCTGGCAGTCGATCGGACCGGCGGACTGCTGATCGCCGATGACGTCGGAGACACCGTGTGGCGGGTGTCATCAAGTAATCCCCATTCTGCGTCGGGCCCCCACTGAAATGGAATTTAATGGTCCCGGCTGGCTACCAAACTACAATTGGGCGGCGCACTCAGAATGGCAGAGCCCGCCGAACCCGGACTGGCCGGCCGTGAACCCACCGATCGGCGATCATATGATCTTGAGGCGGCTTGGACCGAGGCGATTCCTGTCTGACCTGTTGAACCGGCAAGAGCGGATAAGGCGCAGCAATCCGCGACAAGCACCGCCGCGTTCTGTAGTTACCGTCAGGATGCCTTGCCTCTGGGACAGGCCGAGCATCAACGATTTGTTCCAGGCACACCGATTCGCGCAGAGGATAACAATGACCACGCCAACCGACATCGGCAAGAATGTTACCTCTGCGTCCCGCCGACGATTTCTAACGGAAGGTGGTGCCTTGTTGGGCGGGGCCGTCATTGCTGGTGGCCTCGCTGGACATGAAGAGCGCCCGCCGCGACCAAAAATACGGGCAACCTCCCTCCCAACGTACCGGAATGGATGAAGACGCCCGGCGATCTCATGGGAAGCCAGCCATATGGCGCGCCTTCCCCGTTCGAAAAAGACGTCATCAAGAACATCTCGAAGACGTTGCCCCAGTATCTATCGGCGTCCGGACGCACGCCGTTGCAGGATCTCGACGGCATCCTCACGCCGAACGGTCTATTCTACGAGCGCCATCATGGTGGCGTTCCCACCATCGATCCTGCACAGCACGCCGACGCTGCTTGCGCAGCGCCTCCATGAGGTCGACCACTCCTTCAAGCGGTGGTGATGGCACGAAGCGTTGTTGTCGTCTCCTACGCACCCTAGATACCCCATGGGGGTATCGTAGCGAGATGGAGTTGATGACATGCGTGTGCAGCACGCCCCTGTTCCCAATCATTCAGATGCCGTCGCGGGCCAAAACTCGCGTTTGCGGGTCGATCCCTTTTCTCGGCGTCGCTTTCTGAAGGCGGCACTCGCCGCCGCGACCCTGCCCATTCTCCCGGGCGCGGGGCGCGCTGCAGCCTCTCCTGGGAAGCGGCTCGTCGCCGGAACACGGATTATTGAAGTGAATGGTCGACCGGCCAAGGTCTTCGGGCTCATCGGTCCGGACGGCCGTCCCGGGCTACGCCTCGACCCCGGTGAACGGTTCCGCGTTGACCTCGTGAATGAGACTGGCGCGCGCACCATTGTGCATTGGCATGGGCAGCTTCCGCCCTGGACGCAGGACGGCTTTCCGTGGCCGGAGAGCCCGCCGATCGCGAACAGCGCGGTTCAAGCCTACGACTATGCTCCGATTCCGGGCACGTATTGGATGCATTCGCATCAGGACATGCAGGAGCAGAGCCTGATGACCGCGCCGCTCATCGTTCATGACGCCGCGGAACTTCGCGAAGACCGGCAGGAAGTCGTTCTCATGCTGCACGACTTCACCTTCCGAACGCCGGAGGAAGTGCTCGCCGGCCTCACCGGCACGAACGTAGCCGCGGTACAGGCCATGCTGCAAAAGATGGAGCAGGCTCCAGGTCGCACAGTCGGCACCAATGCGGTGCATGCAAGCTTGAGCAGCATGGCTGCCGACGTGCCCGACGCGGGCATGTCAGGAATGGAGATGCCGGCAATGAACATGTCGGGGCCGGGCGGCATGCATATGGATCTGAATGACGTTCAATATGACGCCATCCTGGCAAACGACCGAACGCTCGCCGATCCGGAGGTCGTGCGCGTCGAGCGTGGCGGCCGGATCCGGCTCCGCGTCATCAACGGCGCGTCCTCGAGCCAGTTCTGGGTAGATCTCGGCGAACTCGTCGGCCACGTGGTGGCGACTGACGGCCAGCCCGTACATCCGGTTGCGGGCAGCCGCTTCCCCATCGCGATGGCTCAACGCCTCGATATCCTGATTGATCTTCCAGAAGTCGGCGCGTTTCCGATACTTGCGCGGCTGGAAGGCGACGGTCGGCAGACCGGCATCATCCTCGCCACGACCGGGGCGCGCATACCGCGGATCGCGGAGAGCGCGCAAACCGCGCCGCCGGTCGATCATTCGCTGGAGGCCCGCCTTGCGGCGGTGCAACCGCTGCCGTCACGCCCCGCGGATGCCATCCATACGATTGCTCTCGGCGGCGCAATGAAACCTTATGCATGGTCCATGAACGGAGAGTACTGGCCTCAGGTCAAACCGCTCATGCTGGACAAGGGGCAGCGTATTGAGATCGATCTGGTCAATCGCACGATGATGGCGCATCCGATGCATCTGCATGGCCATGCTTTCCAGGTGATCGCGATCGACAGCCGGCCGATCCAGGGAGCCGTCCGCGACACTGTTCTGGTCATGCCAATGGGCCGTGTCCGGATCGCTTTCGACGCCGACAATCCCGGGCGATGGCCGTTCCACTGTCACAATCTCTATCACCAGGCCACCGGCATGATGACGGAGTTCAGGTATCAGGGCATTGCCACTTGACGATCCGTTTCCGTAGTCACGCTCATTGACGACAATTTCTGGCAATAGCCGTGACCTGTCCGCGGCATGGCGTACGGCATTGATCTATTATCGGGCCAGCGTGCGATGTTGTCGTATCCGGTCAGATCAACTACGGCCGCACAATTGTCTGAATGACAGATCACGTTCGCATCAGATGAGTTCTTGAAACCGGGTCAACTCTTGGAGCCGGGGCATGAATTCCTGGAATCCTCTCATGCCGAGGATCGGCCGGCGTCGATGGGCGTTGGCGGCGGGCGTGGTTTGTTTGTTTGGCGCATTCAACGAACTAGGGACGAAAGCCTGGGCGCAAGCGCAACGGTCGGACAATCCGGCCACGCCGGGCGGGTCATACGCGACTGGTGATTGGGGCGGCGTACGGTCTTATCTAGAGCGCCTCGGCGTTACCTTCACCCTTAGCTACACCAACGATTTCCTGGCCAATGTGAGCGGCGGTATCAAGACCGGCGCAGTCGGGATCGGGATCTTCCAGCCGCATGTCGACCTCGACTTGCAAAAGCTTTTGGGGTGGGAGGGAGATAAAATCCATATCCACGGCCTCGTCACCCATGGTCCGTTCTTCAGTTCGACCTATCTCGGCAACATCCTGGCCGTGTCGAATCTCGAGGCGGGGCCGGTCGCACGGCTCTATGCGCTCTGGTACGAGCACAACGCGCCCGACGACCACTGGTCCGTCCGCGCCGGCCTGATGTTGGCAGACAGCCAGTTCTTGCAGAGCGAGACTGCATCCAATTTCCTCAACAACGGCATCAGCTGGCCGACCTTTCTCGCCGGCAACCTGCCGGCCTCGGGGCCCGCCTATCCGTTGCCCGCCCCCGGCATTCGCGTGCGTGTGAAGCCGCGCGACGATCTGCAGTTCCAGGCCGCGGTGTTCAGCGGCGATCCCAGCGGCGGCGACGGCTCCAATCTACCGGGTCCGCTTCCGACCGGGACGGTCTTCAGCTTTCGCGGCGGCGCCTTTGTCATCGCAGAGGCGAGCTACTTGGCCAATCAGGGCAAGGACGCCAAAGGACTTCCCGGCACCTACCGCATCGGGGCGTGGTACGCCACCAGCTCGCGGTTTTTCGATCAGCGCTTCGACAATACCGGCCTCTCGCTCGCAAATCCGCAGTCCACCGGCATTCCGCTCAAGCACACCGGGGACGGCGGCGTCTACGGCGTGATGGATCAGACGCTCTATCGCGTTCCCGGCACCGACGACCAAGGCCTTTCCGCATTCCTTCGCGCGGGCGGCGTTCCCAACGACCGCAACCTGATCAACTTCTACGCCGACGGCGGCCTGCTTTACAAAGGTCTGGTGCCGGGGCGTCCCGACGACAAGGTCGGCGTTGCCTTTGCCCACGCGCGCATCGGCGACAACGCGCGCGGGCTGGATGCCGATACCGGACTATTCGGTAACTTCTTTTTTCCGGTGCGCAGCAGCGAAACGATGATCGAGATGATGTATCAAACGCAACCGAAACCATGGTGGACGCTGCAACCCGAACTCCAATACATCATCCGGCCGGGTGGCGGCGTCCTTAACCCCGATGGCAAGCTCCGACCGAACGCGTGGGTCATTGTCCTTCGCTCAGCGCTGAATTTCTAGGGCTTTCTTTGCGGCCTGATCCTCACGGCAGTTGGCCGCGGTATCGATGCTGCTTGTCGCGGTCGACATCCGGCCACGCCAGAATCGCCAGTGCTGGAATGGCGTACGGATCTGGGGGCGCGAGGTAGCTCGCGTCCCTACTGCGCAAGATGCTGTTTGCTGCGGTGCCTAGTCCGGTTATGACCCTGGCTGTGTAAGAACTTGGCTGCTTTTCTATGATTCTCTCGTGATTCTGCGGGGGAAGCTGATGAGGCGCTTCGTTGAGCAGGCGGATCGTGGGCAGTGGACGCTATTGCCCGAATGCCTCGATGATTTCGTTGACGAGAGCAACCCTGTTCGCGTGATCGATGTATTTGTTGATGCGCTCGATTTGGCAGAGATGAGCTTTAAAGCCGAGCAGTTTTCTCTGGATGATCGAGCATGAGTACCTTCTGCGGCGCGAATCGTCTGGAGCACAGAGTAGGGAATATGGCTCAACAGAGCCATCCTCGATGTGTCGCACAATCGCCGTTTCGCGACGCTGCGAGTCGGGATCACTTCCGCCTTTGGCCCTTCACGAAATGTTGCGCCGCCGTAGGACTTCGGTCGCTAACGGGGCACAGCGGACGCCGACGGGCGGCCGTATGTTGCAGAGGGGCGACGCTCGTGACCCATCTGCGACATCGGCGACCGAAAATTGCCGCGATGCAGAACGCGACCGTCACGCTACAATGCGGTAGGCTGTGACCCTCGACCTGAGGGCGACCCATGAGGCGACGGGAATTCATCGCACTTCTCGGCGGCACGGCGGCAGTATGGCCGCTCATCACGCGCGCACAAGCTTTGAATAAGCCGCCCGTCATCGCTTTTATGAGCCTAGTCGCTCCGGAGCGCAATGTGAGGTTGATGGGTGCGTTTGTGCAGGGACTTCGAGAGCTCGATTTCGTTCAAGATCGAGATTTTGAGCTTGCGCTGCGTTCGGCTGAGGGTCGACTGGATCGAGCCGCGTCGCTCGCACGGGAAGTGGTTGATTTACGACCGGACGTAATTCTGGCCACCGCCACACCGGCCGTCGTAGCCGTGTCGGCACTGACCAAAACCGTTCCCATAGTCTGCCCACTTCTGGCAGACCCCGTTCATCTCGGTCTGATTGCCAGCATGTCACATCCGGGAGGCAACGTGACCGGGGTCTTATTCCGTACCGAGGGTCTGGTCGGCAAGCAGCTGGAACTCGCATTGCAGCTGATTCCAGGTGCCCGCAGGATTGGATTTCTTGTGAACGTCGCAGGCCCGGTTGTCATTGACCGGGAAGAACTGGAGCGTACCAATCGGAATCTAGGTGTTGAACTGGACACCATGGAGGTTCGTGTACCGGATGATCTCAATGGCGCCTTTCAGGCGTTAGCGAACAGCGGTGTTCAGGCTGTCGTTGTGCAGACCGACCCGATGTTCTTCAACGAGCGGGAGCGAATTTCCGCCCTTGCGGCCGCGACGCGGTTGCCGGCGGTCTATGCTTTCCGAGACCATATCGATGCCGGTGGACTCATCAGCTACGGAGTTAATCTGGCTGAGTGCTTTCACAGCGCAGCCGGTTATGTCGTAAGAATCCTAAAGGGATCAAAGCCCGGCGATTTACCCGTCGAGTTTCCGACCAAACTAGAGTTGATAATCAATCTCAAAGCGGCCAAGGCCCTTGGAATAACGGTGCCGCCAATTCTCTTGGCGACGGCCGATGAAGCAATCGAATGATTCTTCTACATGTCGCCTACTGGCACTTCTCGGACCTGCCAATCGTTAAACGAATGTCTGCTCTGCGGAGAACAGGGGACGTCGTGACCAACTCGGATGATAGCCCGCATCCTGAATCAGGGATGCCCTCCCAACGGACAAGGTGCTACCACGTTGCCGTTGCCAAGCTAGCCAGTGCCTGACGCTGCCCTAACATCAAGCGCGGGAGGGTTCTAGCGTTTCACCTTTGCACTGTTGCTCAATCAGTTCACCCGTTCGACGCCCGGCTGGGAAGGAAACGTGGTGGCAGCGACTGGGTCGTGAGCGTGCAGTCGTCTTGTTACCTGAAATTTTCCTTCGCCGTCGGCACGCTGACCGCCCGGCGAATTGCTCAGTTAAGCGTCTTGTGCCGGACTGCGGCCCAAACGATCTGATACTGCTGAGAGCGCTCAGACCATCTCCTTTTTCCGGTATCATATATCAAACCCTGCCTGACCAGCCTTCGAAGCGCTGCCTCAATTTCAAGTCGTGCCTGATCCGGTTCGGTGGTTACAAAGTCCTCAAGCCAGCGGGGGCTTATAGATATCTTGCTCATCGGCGAACTTTCTCTATTTGGACCTTGCCAATTGCTCAAAATGGGCTCTGGCCTCAACCCGATGGGGGCATGACCGCCAGTCAATTTCAGGATCAGGAAGCCACGATAGGCCATCTTCGATCGGTTTGAAGTTTGGATAGTAGTCGAGCAGATGAGTATCGGCGGCACGCTGCGCCTCTTCGCTCGTGGCGAAAAATGCGGGCTCGCCATCATGCAGCATCGGGTAGTCATCGCGATACGCCAACCAGTTGCCCCGTTTATCTCGCTCAACCCGTAGGAGCGCGAACTGCGTAAGCTTCACGAACCGCGCCGCACCTTGGCGCTGCCATCTTGGCGGGTTTCGCTCATAGTATGCGGCAAGTACGGGGATGGCATCGACAAGTGATTGAACGACGGCGATTTCGCTATCGCACTCATCAGGTGCAAGGTCGGCTTCCACGCTAAAGGGGCCTTCACGCCCGTTGAGCGGACGAACGCGGCCAACGATGAAATCTGCATCGTCGTTGACGATAGCGTAGTGGTCGTAATTCCTAAAAAGAAGATAGTTTTTCATGGGATCATCCCTTCTCTGTGACCGGCCGCGCCGGTCGGCTTGATCGTGGGGGACGATCTGTTTTCGCGAATGGGACGAGCCCAGCCGCGGGTGATAGTATTTCCGGCTCGGCCGCCCGGCATCAAGCGGCGGCTCTTGATCGGAATGAAATGTAGGTCGCGCATGACGGTGGCGAGGCGGCGCGCTGTACCGGTCGTCTTCGGCTCGCCGATCAAATCGAGCACGGCCGCGGTGCTGATCGCAAACTTGCCGCGCATGGCCGCCTCCACCTTGTCTCGAAAAGGGTCAGCATCACGCTTGGCCAATTCATACTTGGCACGTTCTAGTCTCGCCATGAAACTCATAAGCCGCCCCCTGCGGTGATCTTCGACCTTTTCGACGGTTGGTCCCGCCACACGAATTTATCGCCAAAGATTTGACGCCGAACCGTAAATGAGTGGCTAACGATATGGTGATCCGACCGCGCACCTGAACGACACCCGGGTGGCGCCACCACAACGGTGTGAAGGTTACAATGTGGGGCTGAGCGCGGGGATGGGGCGGCTGACGTCTAAGGGGAGGCCGGCGGCGTCGTGGCGCGGTGGGACCTTGCTCAACGGGCGACACGACGATCGTCAGACGGATTATGTGTCCGCAGTTGTGCCACCCCCCGCACTCCCCCCACACCCCCCTAGCGGTGCGGGGGACCCGCAGGGCTGGTCCCGCACCGGACAAACCGCAGTGCCCGCAGATACAACTGCGGTAGTTTGCGGGGACTGTGGGGCTTCAGCAGCTTGCTGGACGAATATTCGGCCAAGGGCGGTAAGAACGAGCCCATTGGGTTCGTAGGGCCCCTTTCCGGGCCGGTGGATTTTGACTGGCTTAACCTCAAGCAATCCCGCGTCGATCAGGTGGTCTAGGATAGCCTTCCCGTCTTGTTCGGAGGCCATGCCGCTGCGGTGCGGGGCGATCGCCCTGGCAATCACCGGCGCGGCCTTGCGGGTCTTGGCTTGGCTCGCGTTGCTGAGCGGTGGGCTTGCACGGTCGATGGCTTCCAGCGCCGATTTAATTAGTCCGTCGGGGTAGGCTGGGCCGGAGGTGCCAGGGGTGAATGTTTCCACCACAGCCACCTTGTCGCCGTTCGGGTACGTCGGCGGCTGCTGGTTTTGAATTTCAACACTTGTAGTTCGATACCACCTGTCGTCTGTGTTCGGTGGGCTGAAATTTTGCTTTGTGCCTATAACTCGAAACACCGATTTGGCTTCCCAGGGCGGCAGTCCAAGCCGACCAGCGTCCTTTTCCGCCAACGGCTCAATACCGAGGGCAATTCGACACAAATTTACGAAGGACGCAGCGCCCATGGCGCTCTCCGCTGATTTTGGATCGCGCCCCTTCGCCGCGTGATGGGCAACCATGATCGCCATGCGTCGTCTGGCCGCTAGAGCGGCCAGCTGCCCCATTAACAGGGCCGCGGCAGAGTTGTCGTTCGCGTCGACGCCGCCCATGAAGTTGATCAACGGGTCAATGATAAGGACGTCCGGCTTGAAGTGATCTAGCTCGGCGTTCAAAGCGCTCCAGCCCGGGTCATCAAGGATCGGCGCCGGCCCTACCGAGCGCAGAAGTGGTAGGCCCCATTTCTCTCCCCCGATGACCTGGTATGAAGCTACGTCAGCGTCACTAAGGCCATGGTGCTGCATGGCGGCCCGGAGGCGGAGTGCGATCTCGTTGGTCGGGTCCTCAGCGCTTATGTACAAGACGCTCAGAGGGCCACCAAAGACGTGAGCGCCTAGCAGAGGGCGGCCCGATGCGCATGCCAAACCACACGTTAGCAGCCAAGTGCTCTTTGCCTTGCCTCCAGGCGCAACCAACATGGAGACTGCGCTGCGCATTAGATCATTTCCGTGCAGCCATTGCCGCTTCGGTGGAACGAGAGGAAGACTGGCTACGGGAACCGCCCGCGGCGAATTTGGCACTGCTGCGATGGAAGGTGCGATCTCGGCGGCGGACCAGCCCTGCCATCCGTGCTTGTGGGCAAGGTAGTACACAGTGGCTATAGTGATTGGATTGTCATCATTGAATGCCTCGCTTACGTATCGGTCCCAACGCTTTCGGTTGTCCGATAAGTCGTACCCTGGCGCTTGGCTGGAGGCTGTGTCTAAAATCTGCCAAAGCTGCTCGGCCTGCGTCTTGTGGATGGCAGCCTCGTGAGCCAGTGCACGGGCCACCTCGAGCCAACCTTGCTCATCGGCAATCGCCGCAGCAGGAATTGCCGCCACGGCAGAGCGGATTTCTTCGACGTCGGTGTAGAGACCGTCCGACAGGCTCGTCACTGTCAAATGTCCGAACAGCTTTTGGAGACGCTGACGAGCTGCGTCGGTGAAGTTTGCGGCATTGCACCAGCGTCCGCTTGGTGTCGGCACCGCGGCCGGCGACGACGCCGACGTCATGACCGGGGACAGCTCCAATTTGCTGGCCAATTCAGACAGCTTCCAACGGTGGGCGGACGTGCCTAGCTTTTCGAGCTGTACCAGCCGCGGCTCAATTGGATTTTTAAGGTGTAGCGTGCCAGGAAGCCGCATCACGCGCGGAAGGTCCTTGATCGCCCGATCGGTTCCCAACTTGTCGAGCAGCATTTCCTGCCATTCACGAAACTGGTCGCGAGGGACTTCGGTAAGAAAATAATAGTGAGCACCTCTGCCGGTCTTCACGACCATGCTTGGGGTGATGTCGCACGCTGCAAAAATCTGGCCGCAACGCTCAACCTGCTCATCGCTATCTGCGTCGACATACAGAGCTCGTACCCGAATGATATTCTTGGTACTTCGACCTCGAAAATCAGTCTCGTTGATTGTTACGAAGATGCCGGCCCGCCGCTCTGGCGTGTTGAGCGTCTCGACCCTCGGCCACACCTCATCAAGGGTGCCGTGGAAAATCTCGGCGTAGCCGTCATCGCCGTCGCCGAAAAACTGGAACGTAAATCTAGTTGCGCAAGGATCCAGACAGGCCAGGAATTCTCTCGCCATGTCCTTATCGAGCGCGGGCGTGGTTAGTGTGAGCTCGCTCATTGTTGCCGGCCCCCCCTCCGTAATCGCTTCAACCTTCCACATCCGCTTCTTTGCGGTCCGTCTGCTTCGGCTTTGTTCCTTCGGCACGTTGTTCGGACGGAATTGTGCCGTCGCTTGCAGGCGGGATTGGCCAGGACGCACGGGACTTCTTCAGGTCCGCAATCTCAGTCAGGAGCTTCCCCAATTGGTCAAGAATGCTCGCCTGCACATAAGTTTTGGCGAAGCGGTCGGGCGGCTTCTTGTTAGTTATGCGATCGAGTTCCAGCACGAGCCTGGTGAAATTGAATTCCGTATCATCCCGCGGGTTGACCCTGCTACGCGGCTTTGCGAGCTCTGGTACGCTGCTGGCGGCGCTTATCTGGGGTTCAGCTTCGTTCGCAACCAACTCCTCCATTGCCTTCTCGATGATCTCTTTAGCTTCATCACTTCCGAGACGTTTTTCCTTCGCGGCTTTGATGACTGCTTCCGTAGCCTCGCGCCGGCAGCGCCCTTCGCCCCAGTAGCTATCCTCTGAGAGAAGGTAGAGCGCCGAAGGGCTGAGGTTCAAATCCGAACCGAGTTCGTTTTTGGCTGCGAAGTCGGCGGCCTTGATGTACTTCTGGGCGCTCCGATCCGACATGGAGAACTCGACCTTCAACCACGACAACCATACACCGTGTTTCACATGCGTCTTGGCCTCGGCGAGCAAAGCTCCGATAGTGAGGATGTTGCCGGTCTCGCGTTTAATGGCGACGCGTAATTCGTCAGTGACGTCGGCTAGCGTGCGATTGGGCAGCGTCATGACACGGCTCCTCGCTCTCGTCTGGCAGGCTGCGCCGTGATCGACGGAAGCGACTGCACCCACCGCCGCAGATCGTCGTCGAGTACTAGCGTGCGCCGTCCACGTTTGACTGCGCGCAGAGCGCCAGACCGAATAGCTTCATAGATTGCTGTACGCCCCGCGCATGCGATCAAGCATGCTTCGGGAACACTGTAGGCAAGTGGGGAATGGTTCATCGTCGACCTCCGTGGCTGGCCGGGATCATCCCGGAGAACACGCGAGGGAATGTACGGATCGAGAGTTGCGCAATTATTCGGACCAAATATCCGGCTAATTCTGATCCACCACGACGATCGTCATTAGTTGTCGAGGTCGGCGTTGATTTTATCGCGCCGCGTTTTCAGCCGTTGAAGAGTAAAGACGGGCAAAGGTTTCGGCACAAAATCGGGGGGTAAATGGGGCACCAACAGACGGATGGCGTCGACAAAGGTGCCAAATCGACCGTTCTTCTCGAGTGTCAACTTCCCGCCGACAGTCGTTGTGGAATTGTACAGATCAAAAGCGAAATCTTGAAATATTATGTCCTTCACTCCACCGGGTTTCTTGCCCCGCTTGCGTGGCTGTGACTTCTGATGGAGAAGTCGTGGCTGAGGCTTGCACGCTACGAGGCTGAACAGGGAAGCAAATTGGTATGCTGTTTCTCGCAAGCCGGCCAGCCCTCCGCTGGATATGCTGCCAAAGATGAACTGCCCCTCACCGTTCAAAACGCTCTCTATTAGCTGACGTTCCTTAGGAGTCAGCTCGTCGAGTGCGTAATGGACGTCCAGAGCAGCACGCAGCAGCGTTGCGCCTCTCTTATTTGCCAGTCCCCCGTTAGCCAATCCATTCCGATCGTGCGCAGTCTGCACGTCCATACAGACACTATCGAAAAAGAACTGGTACTGTTCTGCCGGCACGTGAGCCATCTTAGCCAGCCGTCGAAGTACTGCATCCGGAACTGGCAATGCCTTTGTCGAAGGCGCTTTCTTCTTCGACATGCGACCAGTCAACCGTAGCTTAACGCTTGCTGCGAAGCCGACGCTGGTGGGAAGCGCAGGCATCGACCGCCATGCATGGATGGAACATTCTTCAATTGTTTTCATTGCTTCCGTCGGAACAGAATGATCCTATCGGTTTTTGAAGGCGAGCAATAGTCAGCCCAAGCATCCATTAGCTTCCGACGCTTCTCTAGGGCGTCACTTCGACGGTAAGCCTGCTCCGCCTTGTCCCCGATGACGTGAGCCAGCGCCGTCTCGGTGACCTCACGTGGGAAGCTAGATACGTTTCCCGCCCAATCGCGGAAGCTGGAGCGGAAGCCGTGGACGGTGGCGTTCTCAATCTTCATCCGCCGCAATATCATTTCCATCGCCATGTTTGATAGCGGCTTGCTGCGATTCTGCCCGGGAAACACAAAATCCCCCGTTTTGACCTTGGCCAATTGCTTGAGGATCGAAACGGCGCGGGGGGACAAAGGCACACGATGCTCGCGACCGGCTTTCATCCGATTGGCAGGCACCGTCCAGATTTTCTTGTCCAGATCGATTTCCGGCCACCGCGCACCCAATACCTCGCCGGATCGTGCCGCCGTCAGAATGCAAAACTCCAGGGCGAGTGCAGCAGTGGCTTCCCGCTCCCGCAATTGGCCAACGAAGGCTGCAACATCCTCATATGGCATTGCGGCGTGATGACCGCGCGCCAGCTTGGAAGGCTTTGGTAGTAGATGGTCGAGATGGCCCCGCCACCGAGCCGGGTTCTCGCCGGCCCGGAAGCCCTTGGCCTTCGCAGCGTCCAGAACCTTTTCAATCCGCCCGCGAAGCCGAGAAGCCGTTTCGGCCTTTTCTGTCCAGATCGGCTTGAGGACCGCCAGCACATCATCGGTCGCGATGCTGTCCACTGGCTTGGCGCGCAAGGGCGCGGCATAAGTCTCCAGCGTCGTTTTCCATTGGGCTTTATGCTTCTCGTTTCGGAAACCAGCAGATAAAGATTCGCGAACGCTATCCGCGATTGCCCCGAAAGTCGGAATGCCACCGTCCCGCTTGCGGTCATCAATGGGATTGATGCCTTTAGCCACTTTCCGACGGGCGGCGGCGGCCCGATCGCGCGCATCTGCAAGGTCCACGGCCGTCGCGCTGCCAAGGCCCATCTCCTTGGCTTTGCCGCGCCATGTGAAGCGCAGGACCCATTTGCGGGAGCTGGTGGGCGAGACAATCAAATAGAGGTTGCCGCCGTCGCTGTATTTGCCCGGCTTTGCAGTTTGAACCTTGCGCGCCGTGAGATTGCCAGCCATTGCCTCGCTCCGTTAGTCCCCAAACCGGTCCCCAAAAATAGCACGGCTCGGGACGAATTGAAACGGACGATGGCGAGCGGTAGTGAAAGAAAGTCCTATATTCACTCGGCTATTCTAATCAGCGGCGACTGTCGGCGAACGTCCAGAAGCAATAGTTAGTCGGACACTCTCTCCGCCAGCTCCCATTGATTCTAATAATATTTTTGACTTAGGATTAGCCCTCAAATGCGTGCCATCTTCTTTGTTTTTTATCTTCACGCCATGAGATACAGCGCGCAGATCAATTGATACAGGTCGATCCGATGCGCGTCGTAAAATAGGATATCAGGGCGAGCAAAACGGACTCTCTGAGGAGACGCCACGGTGGTTTGTGCTTAGTTTGTTGGCGGACCGGCTAGGTCATTGACACGCGCGGCGTCAGCTGGCTGCAGAGCCGGAATATTCGGGTCGGGGGCTCGAGTCGCTCCCCCGCTACGCTTTCCCACAATTTCCTACGCTGGCTTACGATCTCCGACGATTTGGTACTCCCGGTCTTAACGGTCTGCGCAATCCCCGCGTATTGCGCTTGGCTGCGGCCAGATCTGACGATCGACAGCTTTTGGCGCGCAAAGCGGATGTCCGGCGCGAGTTGTAAATCGCAGATGGGCCAGAAGCCGGCCTCCAACGGCGATCGACGTGTCAAGGCGAGCGGTCAAGCGGGATTGCGGCGCCATCAGTCGCACGCAGGTATTTTGTCAAATTCCGTCCAGAATAACCAGGCTGCCGCTCGTGCTATTGAGTCTAAGACCAATTATCTTTTGGTAGGCGGGCGATTCATACCAGCATTCTGCGGATTCTCGTGACGGGAATTCAACGATCACGGTGCCGGGATGCTCCCACTGACCTTCGAGCACTGTCGCCTTACCACCAGCAGCGAGAAACTGACCTCCAAACGGTTTGGCCGTGTCCCCTACCCTACTTGCTTTCGATACTCTGTAAACATCGCTTCATCGTGAACCGTCAACGTTACTATCAGGTAGGCTTTCAACTGAGACTCCTCCTAATACTCAACTAGTTGCCAAGCAAACGCTCAACGTGCGACGCGCATACTCGCCGCATAAGTGACCGCGCTCTGCGTATGTTGCCCCGCGGCGTTCCGCGCTTCGATAGCCTTGACCGAGTTTTCGAAGGCCCTCTCCAGCACGCGCCTTCCGATTGTTCCGAGCACGAAACCCAGCATTCGTCCCTTCAAGTTCTTGCCCTCCCGAATGACGACTACGTCAATATCGGTCGTGCCATTTGGCTGACGTGTGAAGGTGTAGGTGTGGCTCGACGCCCCGCCCCAGACATTGGAGTCGGTCGTCGTTAGGACGACGCGGTTGAGATCAGACCAATCGTAGTGCAGGCGTTCCCAAATCCCGCCAGAGCCCTCCGTGACGTCGGCTCCCGTGTGACTCCTGCGATGCACCTTGAGGTACTCGTCGGCGCTATTGCCAAAAAGTTTCGAACGTCCTGGTCCGAAATCGGTGAGCCCTTGGACGTATTGCTCGGGCGTCAATGTGCTTCTCTGATGGAGGTGAATTGTAGACATGTGTTGCTCCTTGTTGACAGCTTTCTGATGCCCCTCGCGGCGACTTGAAGAACCAAAGAAAGCGCTCGGCTCGTGCTAAGGGTTGGGGACAAGAGGTTCGGGAGCCTTGCGCGCTACCAGCGCAGCCCCCGCCCGCTGCGGGGTTGAGTTCCGAAAGATCTCGATATTTTCGGCAAGCCATTGCGGCAGCGTTCTTGGAGACTTGCCGGTCAATGCCTCGACAGTCGACGTGGTCTCTCCAAGAGCGGATTCGCGGAACATCTGGTCCAACCCGACCAACAAATCGGCGACTAGTGGCGGGAGGCCGTCAGCTAACAGCGCGGCTCGCTGTTCCTCGGTCGATCGATGGTTGTAGATGACCGGGTGGCCAAGCAGGCTCGACAGTTGCTCAGCAACCTGCAGCATGGTCCAAGCCCGTGGCCCAGTCAGATGATAGGCGCGCTGCGACTCCGGGCTGAATTCCTCGAGCAACGCCACGCGCGCTACGTCGGCAATGTCGCGCGTATCGATAAAGTTCACGCGCCCCTCGCCAGCCGCGCCCGCCCAGGAGCCGGCGGCGATTTGGCCTGCCGAACGTTTGAGGATGTCGACGTATGCCGAGGGCCGCAAGACGGTCGACGCCACCGGCTGCTGAGCCAAATGTGCCTCGATCTGCATATGCCAGGCAAAGGGATTGAGGCGAGATGCCGGCCCCAAGGCGGAGAGTTTGACAATATGGCGGACGCCGGCAGCGACGGCGGCGTCGATCAACGCGATCTCGTTGGCCACTTGCTGTGGCGACGTGCCATGCGAAACGAACAGCCGATCGGCACCACGAAGTGCCTCCTGAAGCGAATGCGGCTGATCGAAATCGATCGCGGCGATGCTGATACTTGCGGGCAGTTGAGCCGCGTCAGGCCGCCGGGTCAGCACGACGATATCGACCGGATCGGGAGCAAGGAGGCCGGTCAGCGCCGAGCCGACGCGCCCCGTTGCACCCGCTATGGCGAGGCGCGGCTTGCGCGGTGTCGATTGGATTTTCCTGGACATGTCAAAGCTACCCTTGTATCTTGGAACGATCAGTCCAACATATGTGGAATGATCGTTCCAAGATGTCAAGGAGGTGTTTATGAGCGGCAAGCCGCAATTCGATGAAGTTGCCGTGATCGCTGCGGCAATCGAGGTTTTCTGGCGCAGTGGTTATGCGGCCGCTGCTGTCAGCGATCTGACGGAGGCTACGGGTTTGTCGCGTTCCAGCCTCTACCGGCGATTCCACGACAAAGACGGCTTGTTCCAGGAAGCCCTTGAAGCTTATACGCAGCGTGTCTTGCGGCGCATGAATTCGGCCAAGGCTGATACCGCGCGCGGGCGATTAAAGGCGTTGCTGCGTGCGTTCTTGCCGGACAGATCCCGGCCCGCTGGCTGCCTGATCGGGCGAAGTTGTGCCGAGATCTCGGCGCTATCCAAAGAAGGACAGGCCGCCACGCTGGCAGCAGCGGCACGTCAGCGTGAAATTTTGGCAGGCCTTCTGCGTGAAGGCGTGGCGGCGGGCGAGTTGGCCGAAGAAACCGATATCGATGCGATGGCGTGGTATTATCTGGGTGTGCTGCAGGCCGTACTGAACTTCCCGCAAGCGGGTGCTGATCCGAGCATGCTCGATCGTATGATCGACGCCGCAATGTCGGTTTGGCCTGGCACTCCTCTCAGCGACTCCTGACCTGAAGATCACGGATTCACCTCCGGTCTGCTTGCAAATCTCGGACGGGGTCAAAAGCGAACGGGCGGGGAGGGGACCTTTCGGCGCGACGCGGGCATTCGGCGAAACGTGATTTCCGAAAAGGACAAGGGCGACATCCCACGATCGGATTGGAGCCGAGGCCTTTGTTCCAAGGGTGCATAGTCCACTTCGGAGGCTATTTCCCCTGCCGCGCGCTTTCGAGCAGCGTCATGCAGGCCTCGAGACAGGCTGCGGCGATCGCGCGTCCAAGCGGACTCGGCTTCTTGTTCAACAGCCGATGCATCACCACTCCGTGCAGCATCATCATGACCGGGTAGGCGACCTGCGCGGCCCTGCCTTCATCCACTCCAGCGCGCACGATATGAGCGGTGTATCGTTCGATTTCGCTCCCCTGCGCATCCTTTGTGACTCGCTCCATCCAGCCGCGCCCGTACAGCAATTCGTAATCTCTGGGGTGGCAGGTGCCGAACTCGAGATGTCGCGCACAAGCGTCCCGGAAATCTCGCGATTTTGCGAGGTAAGCCGAGAAACGCTGAAAGGCGAGAGTGCGCAGGGCCGCCAGCAACGCCTCCCGATCCGCGTAGTAACTATAGACCGTCGGCGTCGTCGTGCCCGCTTCCGCCGCCACGCCGCGGATCGTGACGGCCTCCTCGCCGCCCGACTGCCACAGAGCGTCGGCGGCCTTCAAGATCCTGTGAGGCAGTTCGGGATCGGCGGTTCGCGGCATCGAGCCCCTTTGCTTTTACGTTGTATAAGTTATACGTCGTCTAAATAATATCCCGTTTCCAGGAGCAAGCAAATGGCCCTTCCGCCGAAACTGATCGGACCTGTTATCTCAATGATCACTGGCCTGATTACCTCGACCAGCATGTCGTTCGTTGGTCTCGCGATGAACTATGGCTTCCAGGCCGATTTCGCGGTGCGCTGGCTGAGGGCCGCGGCAACGAGCTACGTCCTGGTCGTGCCGATGTTGGTGATCGTCATCCCGCGGATCCAGCGCTTCGTCATGCGGCAGGCCGGGTTGCAGCCGCGCCAAGGTTAGCTCGCCGCACGGCAAGAAACACCGGCGCAGGCCGAAACCGCAACTTGTCTTTTGAAATAACCCGAGGTCAGCGATATGACGATGAAACAAAAGCATGACAACCCCATTCTAGTGACCGGTGCAGCCGGCGCTGTGGGCGGCATCGGCCGCAACCTCACCGAATTCCTGCTCGCAAGGGGACACAAGGTGCGCGCCTTGGTTCGGCGTGAGGACAAGCGCGCCGAAGCCCTACGGCAGCTCGGCGCAGACGTCGTACAGGGCGATCTGACTGACCTCGCCTCGATGCACCGCGCCGTCGAAGGTTGCAAGCGCATCTATTTCGGAATGTCTGTGTCGGCGGCTTACCTGGAAGCCACGATCAACACCGCCGCGGTGGCGCGCGACCACGGCGTCGAGGCTTTCGTGAACATGTCGCAGATGACGGTCTCGCAGATGAGTATCAGCGAGACCACCGACAGTCCGCAGCACAAGCTGCACTGGCTGGCGGAGCAGGCTCTGTCCTGGTCGGGGCTGCCGGTCGTAACGATGCGGCCCACCGTCTTCCTCGAGGGCTTTTTTCTTACGCTCGCCGGCGGCGTGCGGGCTTCCGACGAGTTGGCGCTCCCGATGGGCGACGGCAAGACGTCGCCCATATCGGCAGTCGATGTGGCCCTTGCGGTTGCAGCAATCCTCGACGACCCGGCACCGCATATCGGACAAATCTACGATCTGACGGGACCCGAATCGGCCGATCTGGACCACTATGCGCGCGCTTTCTCAGAGGCGCTCGGCAGGCCCATCCGATATCGCGATGTCCCGCTCGCGGCGTGGAGCGAAGGCCTTCGGCGGATGCGGTTTCCCGAACACGTCGTCAACCATCTCTCGGCCATGACCGAGTTGAACAGGCAGGGGCGTTACGACCGCTTGACGGACACCTTCTACAAGCTCACCGGCAAAGCGCCGACGAACATGCGCGATTTCGTGAAGCTCCATGCCGCCGAGTTCGAGCAGCGGGGCACGCCTGAGTAATGCCGTTCCTAGAAAAGCGCCACCGGACAGACGAAAAATATCCTCTATCGACCAGGTCAGCCGCTTCCATGACAGGATCACCGAGATGAACGCTCCCAAATTATGGATTGCGGGCCTATCTGCGGCCGTGCTGGCGGTATCCGGCAGCTATCTGTGGCTCGAGGGCATGCCGACGAGCGTCATGAAGCCAGCCGCGAATAATCCCGCCGCCCGCCCCGTGCCTGTGACGACCGGTGTGGTGAAGGATCAGGAATTCGCGATTTCGCGCGTAGGATTAGGCACTGTCCAGGCCTACAACACCGTGACTTTAAGAGCGCGCGTCGATGGTGAGGTGCAAAAGATAGCGATCGCGGCCTGAGACCGAACGGGTCCCGGCTTCTCACCGCGCTCCCGGGGAAAGTGTTTTTACACGGCCAAGACCCGTTGCGGACATTCCGAGGAAAACCGAATCCCCCGTTTCCGGCATACGGCCTCACAGCAGCTTTGCCAGCACCGCGACCAGTTCTGCCTGCCGATGCGCGCCGGTCTTGGCAAAAATGCTCTTGAGCTGGCTCCGCGCGGTTTCCTTTGCGATCCCCAATTGATCGGCGACTTTTTCCAGGGACTCGCCGAAAGCCAGTTGAGTCGCAAGCCGGGCTTCCGCCTCGGTCAGGCGAAATGCCGACCGCAGGGTCATTTCAGGCGTTCGAGGTCTGGTATCGGGATCGATCAGGATCACCATGGCCTGGCAATCGGCCAGCGCATTGGCAGTCGAATTCGAAAGTCTCGCCGGGTACGCAAGCAGCGGTCGGCGTGACGCACGAGGCAACATGATCGGAGCGGAAAGCCCGCCTGCCGAACGCCACAACAGCCCCTGAATGGCACGGTTCAAGGCCGTCGTCGCCCGCGTGTCTTTTGCAACCAGCTTGCCCCTTACAATCTGGACATCATCGACCAGGAGGAGTTCAGCCGACCGATTGGCCTTGAAGACGTTGCCATGGCGGTTGACCAGAACCACCGCAGTGCCGCTCATCTCAAAAGCTTCCAAGGCACCGGCGGCGGCGGAAGCGCCCAGTGCGCGAGCAATTGCGGCGCCGGTCGAAAGCCGGCTTGATAATCGCGCCAACTCGTCCTTCTCCTCTGCCGAAAACGGTCCTTGATCGATCGTTCGCTGGATTGCCACAGCCCACAGATCATCGCCGCAAGCGACCTTGACGCCGGCGTACCAGCGCAGGCGATGTGGCGCGAGGAATTCCTGGTAGAATGGATGTTTGGCTATCGCATCTGCGCTATGGCCGTCGAAGTCATCCGCGACCCCGCGCTTCGTAATGATCGGAATGGCGCGCATTCGCTCATCCCGCAGATGCCATCCGTCCCGAAAATACTCGTCCATCGCTCCGGAAATCGTTTCGGTAAACGGGACGTTCCGAAGTACTCCGCCCGTGATGGGCATCATGAGCGCGCCGCGGCTCCCGGTGGCGAAAGCAACGGAATCGAGCGCCTTCACCCAGCGCATGGGGTCAAGCCCTGCCTCGACGAATTCCCGCTCGGCGGGCTCAAAATTCCAAGCGGGCAAGGGATCTCCCGTACAACGAGCGTGAATCCGTAGCCTCCCAGAAATACCCTTGAGTCGACTGGTTGGCAATAAACCATCTCGAAATTGCGGCCCCCTCCTTAACCCAAACGGGTGAAGACTTCGCAATGGCCGCAGGTATCATCCGAGCCGAAATTTCATATATTTGAGGGTTGGAAAATGCCTTTCGTAAATTGGAATAAATATCGCTTTGTCTCGATTAGCCGTGCTTCTGCGGTTGCGCTTGCCGGTTTCATTGGCTTGGCAAGTTCAGCAGATGCAACCACTATCTTCACCGATATAGGCCCAGGCGTCCATGACGGAGGTGGCGTAAACGTAGTTGGCCCAAACCTAGGTTTTGGTGATCATGCCGGAATAGGCTCGCCGTTCACAGCGGCCGTATCCTCCCACATTCAAAATTTCTGCAACCAACGATTCAGGAGCAAATCTTCAGTTTTTTGAATGGATCAACCAAGGAGCTCTATTTACTCGTTCGAATGGCGCAATGCGATGCGCGTTAATAAGTTTCGGTGAGCGGAATTCCAACAGTTGTTTGTTTTGGCCTTGACGCGATTGGTTTGCTCATGAAGATTATCGAAAATTTCGAAATCACCATCCGTTATTAACTCGATCCATCTGGCGCAAAAATTTCAGCGCCGATCATCAGCAAAACCGAACTAACCGCGATCGACGGACCAATAAATTTTGGGAGAGGGGACCAGTATGTCTAATTCAGCCGCTATTATAGGTACGCCCACGGTTTCGACCATAACCGAGGACACTAACAACTTGCAGACGCTGGTTGCGGCTGGATCGATTTCGATTTCAGACGCGAATGCAGGCCAGGCGGCTTTTAAGACGACGGTCAAAGCCGCTTCCGGCGATCTCGGCTCCCTCACCATCGCCGCCAACGGCGCTTACGTCTACTCCGTCGCCGACAGCAAGGTGCAATATCTCGGTGCCGGCGACACCAAGGTCGACACATTCACGATTACATCGCTCGACGGCACCACCAAGCAGGTGTCATTCACCATCATCGGCGTCAACGACGCTGCCGTGATCGGAACACCGACGGTGGTTGACGTCACCGAGGACGCCACCAACCCGACGCTGAAAGCGACCGGATCGATCTCGATCTCCGACGTCGACCAGAACCAGGCCGCGTTCAAGACCACCGTCACACCCGCCGCCGGCGACCTCGGCACTCTGGTGCTGCATAGCAATGGCAGCTACACCTATTCGGTCGCCGACAGCGCCGTACAATTCCTCGGAGCCGGCCAGGTCAAGACCGACACCTTCACGGTCACAGCGCTCGACGGCACCACCAAGCAGATATCCTTCAACATCCACGGCACCAACGATGCGGCCGTGATCGGAACGCCGACCGTCCACGACGTCACCGAAGATGCCACCAGTCCGACGTTGACGGCGGTGGGGTCCATTTCGATTTCCGATGCGGACCTGGGTCAGGCGGCGTTCAAGACGTCGGTAATTTCGGCTTCCGGCAATCTCGGAAATCTCGTCATAGCGGCCAACGGCACCTACACCTATTCGGTCGCCGACAGCGCGGTGCAGTATCTCGGGGCCGGACAGACCAAGGTCGATACCTTCACGGTGACGTCTCTCGACGGCACCACCAAGCAGGTCACCTTCACCATCCACGGTGTCAATGATGCCGCGGTGATCGGCACCCCGACGGTCCACGACGTCACCGAGGACGCCACCAATCCGCTTCTGTATGCGATCGGCACGGTGTCGATCACCGACGCCGACCAGGGCCAGGCCGCGTTCCAGCCGGCGCTGCTGGCCGGAAACGGCAACCTTGGTGTGCTCGCCATCGGCAGCAACGGCGCCTACATCTACACCGTCGCCGACAGTGCGGTGCAGTATCTCGGCGCGGGCGACACCAGGGTCGACACCTTCACGCTGACCGCGCTCGATGGCACCACCAAACAAGTCACATTTACCATTCACGGGACCAACGATGCCGCCGTCATTGGCACGCCCACCGTCCACGAGGTCACCGAGGACGTCAACGTCTCGTCGACCGGAAACCTGACCGCGGCCGGCACGATCTCGATCGCGGACGCGGACCAGAACCAGTCGTCGTTCCAGACCTCGGTGATGGCCGCTCCAGGCACCCTCGGCCACCTGACCATCGCCTCGAACGGCGCCTATTCCTACACCGTCGCCGACAACCTGGTGCAGTATCTCGGCGCCACCGACACCAAGATCGAAACCTTCACCGTCACCGCCTTCGACGGAACGCAGAAGCAGGTTTCCTTCACCATCCACGGCGCCAACGACGCCGCGGTCATCGGCGATCCCACGATCCATGACGTGACCAAGAACGCCTCGCCGGTGACGCTGACAGCGGTCGGTACGATCTCGATCTCGGACGTTGACCAGAACCAGTCCTCGTTCCAGACATCCGTAATCTCGGCCGTCGGCAACCTTGGGAATCTGACCATCGCAGCCAATGGCGCCTACACCTATTCGGTGGCCAACAGCGCCACCCAATCGCTCGGCGCGGCCGACGTCAAGGTCGACACCTTCACGGTCACCGCGCTCGACGGCACGACCAAGGCGGTCTCCTTCACCATCCACGGCGGCAGCGGTGCGAACAACCCGGCCGTGATCGGCGATCCGACCAACGCCGTCGTTACCGAAGACGTCGGCGGCGCGACGCTGACCGCATCGGGAACGATTTCGGTCACGGATCCGGACGCCGGCCAAGCCGCCTTCCAGACCACGACGACGCCGGGTGCCGATAACCTCGGCACCCTGGTTCTGCAGAGCAACGGCAGCTACACCTATTCGGTCGCCGACAGTGCGGTACAGTACCTTGGCCTCGGCGACACCAGGGTGGATACCTTCACCATTAAATCGGTCGACGGCACCTCCAAAGTCGTCTCCTTTACGATCCAGGGCGCCAACGACGCAGCCGTGATCGGTGATCCCGTCGCCCACACCGTTACGGAAGATTCCGGCGGGGCTACGCTCACGGCGACCGGCAAGCTGACGATTTCCGACGTCGATCAGAACCAGAGTTCGTTCCATCCGGGCAGCGTTGCCGACGCCAGCAATCTCGGCGCCCTGACGCTCGCCGCCGACGGCACCTACACCTATTCGGTCGCCAATTCCGCCACCCAGTTCCTAGGTGCCGCCGACACCAAGGTAGACACCTTCACCGTCACGGCGCTCGACGGCACCACCAAGGTCATCTCTTTCACGATCCAGGGCGTCAACGACGCCGCGGTGATCGGAACGCCGACCGTTCACGATGTCACCGAAGATTCCAATGTCTCGAACGGCAATCTGACGGCGTCGGGCACGATCTCGATTTCCGATGCCGATCAAGGCCAGGCCTCGTTCCAAACCGGCGTGACCGGAGCGATCGGAAATCTCGGCTCGCTGACGCTGTCGGCGAACGGTGCCTACATCTATACGGTCCCCGACAGCGCCACCCAGTATCTCGGCGCCAGCGATACCAAGACCGATACCTTCACGGTGACGGCGCTCGATGGCACCACCCAGCAGGTGAGCTTCGCAATTCACGGCGCGCAAGATGCTCCCACGCTGACGGTCGGATCCACGGCGTCCGGCTTGGACAATGCCAATATATCTTTGTCCATCGCGGTCGGTCTGATCGATACCAGCAACACCCTGGCTGTCTCGATCAGTGGCGTGCCATCGGGCTACACGTTGACCCATGGGACGATATCCGATGACGGGTCGACCTGGACCGTCGCGCCCGCAGAACTCGGCACATTGGCGCTCGTCCCCGTCGGTGGGCTTGCCCAGGCAGGAAACTTCAATCTCCACGTGGTCGCGTCCTCGGGCGACGGCACGCACACCGCATCGACCAGCGCGCATATTGCCGTCACGGTGTCCGCAAATCCGAGCGAAATGAGCGGCCTGGCCGAAGACGGATACATCGCCGGCGCCACGGTCTTCGCCGACGCCAACCACAATGGCATTCTCGATCCCGGCGAAGCCCACACGACCACCAATGCTGACGGCAGTTTCACCCTCAGCGGCGGGAGCGGGCCGCTTGTCATGTTCGGCGGCACCGATATTTCAACCAATCTGTGCTTCACCGGCGTACTGTCGGCGCCGGAAGGGTCGACCGTCGTAACGCCGTTGACGACACTGATTGCCGCGATTGTGGCGACGGGCACGGTGGACCATCCTATTTCCGCCACCGACGCCGCAAGTCAGGTTGCTGCGGCCTTCGGCCTGGATCCGGGCACGGTCCTTACGACCTTCGACCCGGTTTTGGCCGCCATTTCGGGCAATGCCGCCGAATCGGCGATCGGATCGGCAATTCTTTCGGCGGGCATCCAGGTGCAGAGCACGGTGGCTCAGGTATCGGCCGTCGGCGGCTCTTCCGGCGCGGTTTTCGCCGCGATCGCCAACACCGTGACGACCAGCGTCACCAATTCCACCACGGTTGACCTCAGCGCGCATTCCACCGTCCAGAACATCGTTTCGAACTCGCACGTCAGCGCCGTTGCCGCCTCGGCGGTGACCGACGTGGTATCCGCGGCGAACGCCAGCATCCAGTCGGCGGGCGCCGATTTGACCGCGCTGGCGCAGGCGGCCGTCGTGGCCCAGGGCGCCGCGACGACCCAATTGGCTAACACCAACTTCACCGACATGGCTCAGCTGACGGCACTACATGACACTTATGTCACCGATCTCGGCGCGCAGGTTTCCGCTGCTGTGGTCGGAGTCACCGGTCTTGCTCTGCTCGGAACGCTTGGCGCCGATGTCCTGACGGGAGGTGCCGGTAACGATGCTATCGATGGCCTGGACGGTAACGACACGATCAATGGCGGCGCCGGCAACGACCTTCTCTACGGCAACAACGGCAACGACACCCTGATCGGTGGCGCCGGAGACGACCGTCTCGACGGCGGCGCGGGCTACGACCGCGCAAGCTATGCGGACGCGGCTGCCGGAGTCACCATCGACCTGACGGCAGGCACGGTGCACGGCACCGCGGCAAACGACGTTGCCAATGTCGGCAACGACACCCTGGTGTCGATCGAAGCGGTGACCGGCAGCGCCTTTGCCGACAGCTACAACGCCGCGGGATTTACCGGATCGACGGGTCTGCCCGGCAGGCCGGCCGGGTTCAACGAATTCGAGGGCGGCGGCGGCGACGACACCATCATCGGCACGGTCAATGCGTCCGGTGAAATCCTCACCCGCATCTCCTATGTCAGCGCGTCCGCCGGAGTCACGGTCGATATCGCGGCCGGCACGGGGCATGGCACCGCCGCCGGCGACGTCGCCAACGTCGGCAACGACACCTTCACCAACGTCAACTCCATCGTCGGGTCGGCCTATGACGACGTCCTGCTGGGCAGCAACAATCCAAATGGTACGTTCGAGCAGTACGACGGCCGCGGCGGCAACGACCTGATCAACGGACGCGGCGGCTACGACTTCGCGGTCTACAACAACGACCCGGCTACGACGTCGGGAATCACGGTCCATCTGGCGGCGGGCACCGTTACCGGCGATGCGACGATCGGCACCGATACGCTGCTTTCGGTCGAGGCTGTCCGCGGCACCAACTTCGCCGACACCTATGACGCGACCGGCTTTAGCGGGGCCAGCGCCAACGCCGGCTCGTTGGGCACCTTCAACAACTTCGACGGCGAAGGCGGCAACGACACCATCATCGGCAACGGCAACACGCGAATCCAGTATTCGCAGTCATTGGCCGCCGTGACCGTCGACATCGCCGCCGGCACCGCGCACGGCACGGCAGCAGGCGACGTCGCCAACGTCGGCACCGATACCTTCTCGGGCGTCAACGCCGTGATGGGCTCGATGTTCGACGACACCCTGCTGGGAAGCAACGGCAATGAAACCTTCATGGGCCTTGCCGGGAACGACTACATTGACGGCCGGGGCGGTTTTGACGTCGCCCAGTACAGCAACCTCACTTACACCACCGGCGCGATCAGCGTCGACATGGCCTCGGGCACCGTGATTGGGGACGCCTCGACAGGCACCGATACGCTGCGATCGATCGAAGGCGTCCAGGGTACGATCTTCGACGATACCTATGTGGCGACCGGATACGGCGTGGCGGGCGCCCTCAACGTCGGCAACAACGGTACCTTCAACCAGTTCGAGGGCATGGGCGGCAACGACACCATCACCGGTAACGGCAATACCCGCGTCATCTACGCCAACGCCGCGGCCGCGGTCACGGTCGACTTGTCGCTCGGAACCGCCCACGGAACCGCAGCAGGAGACGCAGCGGGTGTCGGCACCGACACCTTCACTGGAGGTGTTTTCAGCATCACCGGCTCGGCTTTCGGCGACACGCTGATCGGCGACGGAAACAGCAACATGTTCGTCGGCGGCGGCGGCAACGACACCATCGACGGCGGCGCCGGCGGCGACATAGCAATCTTCTCGGGAACAAGGGGCCAGTACACGATTTCGACCAACGGCGCCGGCCAGACGACGGTCACGGACACCGTGGCGGGACGCGACGGCACCGACACCCTCACCAACGTCGAGGTGCTGCAGTTCACCAACGCCAACGTCCTGATCGCCTCCGGAAGCTCGGCGAATCCGGTCGACCTTTCCGACAACCGGCTCTTCTTCAATGCCGCCTCCAACCCGTTCACCTCGCTGACCGGATCGGCGGACGATTTCATCAAGATCAACCAGTCGCTTTCGAACCATCTGGTCGACCTCGGCGGCGGCGCCAACGATACCGTCATGCTCGGCGTCACCGGCGGCTACAATCTCAACCTCGCAAACGTCGAACACCTCGTCGGCACGGCCGGCAACGACTTCGTGGGCTTGCTCTCCAACGTCAACGGCATGTCGATCGACATGGGCGGGGGCAACGACACCGTCAACCTCGCTAACGGCTCGAACTCGGTAAGCGTGACGAATGTCGAGAACCTCAACAGCAGCGACTTCGCCGCCGGAAGCGTCTCCAACGACATGTTGACGCTTCTGAATGACGTGAGCGGTCTGTCAGTCAACCTCGGCAACGGCATCAACACCCTGAACCTCGCGGCCGGCGTCAACTCGTTCTCCAACGTATTCAACGTCGACACCATCAACGGCACCGCATCCGACGATACCCTCTCGGTCGGCAACGGCCTTTTCACCAACACCAACGACCTCTCGATCGACCTTGGCGCCGGCAACGACACGCTACAGATCGGCTCGACGTTTCTCAATGCCGCGCTCCATAACGTCGAGCACCTGGTCGGCAGCGGTGGCGACGATTTCTACACGCTGACCAACGACGTCACCGGACTGAGCGTCGACCTCGGTGCCGGCAACGACAACCTCACCCTTGCCAACGGCACCAACTCGGTCAGCGTGTCAAACGTAGAAAGTATCCAGACCAACGACTTCAACGGAGCGCCCTCCGACGACACGCTGACCCTCCTCAACGACGTCTCGGGCGTCAACGTCAACATGCAGCAAGGTATCAACACGCTGAACCTCGCAGCTGGTGTCAATTCGCTCGGCAATGTCTTCAACGTCGACACCATCAACGGCACCACTTCCGACGACACCCTCAGCATCGGCGGCGGGCTTTTCACGACCACCAACGACCTCTCGATCGACCTCGGCGGCGGCGACGATACACTCCAGTTCGGCGGGCAGTTCCTCAGCGCCGCGCTCCACAATGTCGAGCACCTGGTTGGAAGCGCCGGCGACGACTTCTACTCGCTGACAAACGACCAGAACGGTTTGACCGTCGACCTTGGCGCAGGAAACAATAACCTGCAGATAGCGGCCGGCGCCAACACGCTGAGCCTGACCAACGTCCAGAGCATCGGTACCAACGATTACGTTGGAGGAACCCCATCGTCGGACGACACGCTGACGCTGCTCGACGACGTCACCGGCGTGACGGTCAACCTGCAGCAGGGCGACAACACGCTGAATCTCGCGGCAGGCACCAATTCCATCACCGCCTACAACGTCGAGCACATCAACGGCAGTGCTTCCGACGACGTGCTGACCATGCTCAACGACGCCGGTGGCGACACCATCGACCTCGGCGCCGGCAACGACACCTTAAATCTTACCGGATTTACGGGAGGCGTCACGGTCGCCAACGTCGAACACGTCAACGGCAGCGCCGCGACCGACTTCATCACCATCGCCAACACCACCGGAACCACCACCGTCACCGGCGGCGGGGGCGCGGATTTCATCACCGCCAGCGCCGCGAGCGACATCATCGGTTACACGGATGCGTCAGAATCTTCCGCGGCCACGGGGGAAGACACAGTCACCAACTTCGACGCCGCGCACGACCAGTTCCTGCTCGACGGCGTCGCCGGCCTTGCCGGCTCCGTGCACTTCATGGCCTCCGGTGTACTCGATGGGTCGCCGGCAACGCCGCATGCCGAAGCCATTCTCGTCAATTCCGGCGGGCAGGAGCAACTCCAGATCGACGTCAACGGTGACGGCGTGATCGGCGCGGGCGACATCACCGTCGTCCTGAACAACCTCGTCGGCACCCTCAGCGACGCCAATTTTTCGGTCGTCACCGCCAACCACGCGCCGACCGACATCGGGCTGTCGAACGCGACGGTTGCGGAAAATAGCCCAGCGAACACCGTCGTCGGGACTTTATCGGACACCGACCCTGACGCTGGCGATACCGCAAGCTACGTACTGACCAACGACGCCGGAGGCCTGTTCGCAATCTCGGGGGGTAATATCGTCACGACCGCACCGCTCGATTTCGAGCAGGCGGCTTCCCATCAGGTCACCGTGCAGGTGACGGATTCGGCCGGCGCCACCTTCAGCAAGAACATCCAGATCGGTGTCACCAACGTCAACGAGGCGCCGACCGACATCACCCTGTCCAACGCATCGGTCCCGGAGAACACCCCGAACGGCATCGTCATCGGCAACCTTGCCGCGGTTGATCCGGACGCCGGAGACACCGCGACCTTCTCGCTGACCAACGACGCCGGAGGTCTGTTCAGCCTGATCGGCAACCAGGTCGTCGTGGCTGGTCCGCTCGACTACGAGCAGGCGACTTCGCACCAGATCACGGTACGCGTCACCGACAGCGGCGGCCTCACCTTCGACAAGACGTTGACCATCGCCACCACCAACGTCAATGAGGCGCCGACGGCGGTCCTGTTGTCCAATGCATCGATCGCCGAAAACAGCCCCGCAAACACCGTGGTCGGCGCGCTGTCAGCGGTCGATCCGGACGCGGGCGACACCGCGACCTTCACGCTGACGAATGATGCCGGCGGGCTGTTCACGATCTCCGGCGGCAATCTCGTCACCACCGGTCCGCTCGACTTCGAGCAGGCGGCTTCGCACCAGGTGACGGTGCGGGCGACCGATTCGGGCGGGCTCACCCACGACACGACCTTTACGATCGCTACCACCAACGTCAACGAGGCCCCGACCGCCATTTCGATCTCGGGTTCGACGATCGCGGCGACGAGCGCCATCGGAACCGTCGTCGGCGCCTTGTCGGGAGTGGATCCCGATGCCGGCGACACCGCGACGTTCACCCTCCTGGACAACGACGGCGGCCTGTTCGCGGTCTCCGGCGGCAATTTGGTCGTGGCCGGCAGCCTCGCCGGCGTCACGGTAGCAACCCAGAATGTCACCGTACGCGACACCGACGCCGGAGGTCTGACCTTCGACAAGGTGCTGGCGCTCACCGTGACCGGCATCCCGGGCAACACCTTCGCCGGCGACAGCGGCGACAACGTCCTCAACGGGACGCCCGGTAACGACCGGTTCCAGGGTTTTGCGGGCAACGACACCATCAATGGCGGGCTCGGGTTCGACCGCGCCATCTACACGGATGCGACCGTCGGCATCGCCTTCAATCTCGCCTCCGGCACGGTCACCGGCGCGGGCGTTGGTACCGACACCCTGACGGGCATCGAGGGCCTCATCGGCACCAACTTCGCCGATACCTTCGATGCCACCGGATTCACCGGCAGCACGGGTGTTCCCGGCACCCCGGTCGGCTTCAACGAATTTGAGGGCATGGGCGGCGACGACGTCATCACCGGCCTCATCAACAGCCAGGGCGCCGCGCTCACCCGCGTCTCCTATCTCGATGCGACCGCAGGCGTCACCGTCAATCTCACCACCAGGACCGCTGATGGCGACGCGTCCGTCGGACACGACACCTTCACCACCACGATCTCGAACGTTCTCGGCTCGAGCTTCGCCGACACCCTGATCGGCAGCAACAACCCGTTCGGCACGGTCGAGGTGTTCGAAGGCCGCGGCGGCAACGACATCATCAACGGCGGCGGTGGCTTTGACCGTGCCGATTATATCAACGACCTGACCGAGACGACGGGCATCACCGTCAATCTCGCTGCCGGAACGGTCACCGGCAGTTCCGTTGCGGGCAACGATACGCTGATTTCCGTCGAAGCCGTGCGCGGAACGGCCTTCGCCGACACCTACAACGCCGTCGGCTTCAGCGGCACCAGCACCAACGCCGGATCGCTCGGTACGTTCAACGAATTCACCGGCGGCGGCGGCAACGACACCATCATCGGCAACGGCAATACCCGTATCAGCTTCAACAACGCGACCGCGGGGGTCACGGTCGACATCGCTGCCGGCACTGACAGCGGTGATGCATCGGTCGGTAACGACACCTTCACCGGCGTCAACGCGGTCCAGGGGTCGATGTTCGCCGACACCATGCTCGGAGACGCGAACAACAACACCTTCACCGGCAACGGCGGCGACGATTACATCGACGGACGCGGCGGCTTTGATGTTGCCAGCTACAACAACATCTATCTTTCGACGGGCAGCATCACGGTCCATCTTGCCGCAGGCATCGTGACAGGAGATTCTTCGATCGGTACCGATACGCTGCGCTCGATCGAGGGCATCCAGGGCACCGTCAACGCCGACACCTACGACGCGACCGGATACGGCTCGGCCGGCGCCCTCAACGTTGGTAACAACGGCCTCTTTAACCAGTTCGAGGGCCTCGGCGGAAACGACACCATCACCGGCAACGGTAACACGCGCGTCATCTACGCCAATGCGGCGGCTGCAGTCACGGTCGACCTGTCGCTCGGGACGGCGCACGGCACCGCCGCCGGAGACGCGGCCGCCATCGGAACCGACACCATCATCGGGGGCGTCAACAGCATCACCGGCTCGGCCTTCGGGGATGCGCTGACCGGAGACGGCAACAGCAACACCTTTGTCGGTGGCGGCGGCAACGACACCATCGACGGCGGCGGCGCCGGCGACATCGCGATCTATTCCGGGGCGCGCGCGAATTACGCGATCTCGACCGTGGCCGGCCAGACCACGGTTGCGGACTCCGTTGCAGGCCGCGACGGAACCGACACGCTCACGAATGTCGAGGTGCTGCAGTTCAGCGACACCAATGTCCTGATCGCTTCCGGGAGTTCCGGAAGTCCGGTCGACCTTTCCGACAACAGGCTCTTCTTCGGTCCGACGACGAGTTCCTTCACGACGTTGACGGGATCTGCCGACGATTTCATCAAGATCAGCCCGAGCCTGTCGGGACACCAGATCGACCTCGGCGCGGGCAGCAACGATACCGTCATCCTCGGCGTGACCGGAGGGTACAATCTGAATCTCGCCAACGTCGAGCACCTGGTTGGCACCGGCGGCAACGACTCCGTCAGCCTGGTCAGCAACGTCAACGGCCTCACCATCGACATGGGCGGCGGCAACGACAGCATCAGCCTCGCTAACGGCTCGAATTCGGTGAGCGTGACCGGCGTCGAGATCCTCAGCGGTAGCGATTTCGCCGCCGGTAGCGTCTCCAACGATACGCTGACGCTTCTGAATGACGTCAACGGCCTGTCGGTCAACCTCGGCAATGGCATCAACACCCTGAACCTGACCGGCGGGGTCAACTCGTTCACCAACGTGTTCAACGTCGACACCATCAACGGCACCGCATCCGACGACACGCTCACGATCGGCAACGGACTTTTCACCAGCGCCAACGACCTCTCGATCGACTTGGGTGCCGGAAACGACACGCTCAGTTTCGGATCGCAGTTCCTTACCGTAGCGCTCCACAACGTCGAGCACCTGGTCGGCAGTGGGGCGGATGACTTCTACACGCTGACCAACGATGTAAGCGGCTTGACCGTCGACCTCGGCGTCGGCAACGACAACCTCACCCTGGCGGGTGGGGTCAATTCGATCGCCGTCACCAACGTCGAAAACATTCAGGCCAACGACTTCAACGGGGCGCCGTCCAACGACACGCTGACCCTCCTCAACGACGTCTCGGGCGTCAACGTCAACCTGCAACAGGGCGACAACACGCTCAATCTCGCCGCCGGAACCAACACGTTCGGGGACATCTTCAACGTCCAGCACATCAACGGAACCGCCTCCGACGACGTCCTGACCCTGACCGACGGCGCCTTCACCCCGGACAACAACCCTGTCATCGACCTCGGACCGGGCGACAATACGCTGAACTTCGGCGCCCAGGGCGTGTCGCTGACCGCGCTCAATATCGAGCACATCAACGGCAGCGCCGCGGACAACAATCTGACGCTCAACAACGACGTCAGCAACGTCGCGATCGACCTCGGGACCGGCAACGACCATCTCAGCCTCGCTGACGGCGTCAACTCGGTCTCAGTCACGAACGTCGAGAGCATCAGCAGCAGCGACTTCACCGGCGGCACCGCGCCGTCGGATGACACCCTGACGCTGCTCTCCGACGTCTCCGGGGTTTCCGTCGACCTCGCAGACGGCAGTAACACGCTGAATCTAGCGGCGGGGACCAACTCGCTCGACAACCTCTTCAACATCAACCATCTGAACGGAAGTTCGTCGGACGACGCACTGACCGTGACTCAGCAGTCCTTCGCCACGGTCTTCGACATGGGCGCAGGAAACGACGTCATCAACTTCGGTGCGCAGGCCAACGGCGTCACCGTGGTCAACGCCGAGACGGTGAACGGCAGCGACGGCAACGACTTCATCACCATCGGAAACACGTCGGGGAGCACGACGATAACCGGAGGTCTTGGGGCGGATACCGTGGTCGCCGGTTCCACTCCGGTCAATTTCAACTTCACTGCCGCCGCCCAGTCCCAGACCGGGAACGGCGACACCATCCTCAACTTCAACGCCGACAGCGACACCTTCACTTTCACGGGCATGTCGGGATCGAACGGCTTCACCGGACCGATACACTTCGTGGACACGGCCGCGTTCGACGGATCGGTGGGATCGCCGCACTCCTCGGCGCGGTTGGATGCGGTGGTGGGAGGAAACGCGACGCTTCAGATCGACGTCAACGGCGACGGCGTGATGGGTGCAAACGATATCGAAATACACCTGACCAACTACACTGGAACACTGCACGACTCGAACTTCCTGGTGATTTAAGCAGGTCCGCGACAAATCTTTCGTCACGCGCGTGATGATCGAGCCCCTGGAGGATAGTGCATCCGTCCATCCTCTGTGCAGCGACGAAAGGCTGATCGGAAAACCTCAGTTGATTCGAACAGTCTCGGTCCACTCGACCGACGTCGGGTTCTGGCGGGCGCAAAGCGGACATTTGTGCGCGCTCAGACCGTCCGAGCCGGTGAATGATCGAGCATAGAGTTGAGGCCTTGTCAGAGCTTGCGGCGATGTTCCATAGCGCCTAACGCGCGATTTTCAGTGTCCGGTGCTCGGCTGATAGCGAGGTTCGGGAAATCCCGTCTGACGTGTTGCCGCCATTCGTCAGCTCGCGTCGAAAGGACTAATGTGCCGGGCATAGTTTGGCATGTCCTCTCACTACGGCGCCCGATGCATGGTGTAACCAAAGAAGTATGTTCGTCCACCCGTCCGCTCGTTAACTCTGGTGCGAAACTTTTCTACTATGCGATGAAATTCCTGCGCGGCTGCCCCTTAAGTGCCTGATTCAGTCCTAAGCTCAGAGTCAATTCGCATACTCGGATCATGCGGGGTTGGCCGTGATCAGGACACTGTGGCTTGCGGTTCTTTGTTCGAGTGGCGTAGGTGCAATGGTCGCTATTGGCGCCGGAACTTCGACGCCTCCGCCGACCGTGGGAGCTTCACCGGAGCAAGCGACCGTCGGCAAAACCTTTTCACAGGATACGTTGACCAAGGCAGACAAGTTGGAAATTGCATACGTTGGTGACGCCGTCGCCGTGGAGCCAGCCATGCTGGTTGCGAAGGCGCCTGACGAGCCTGTACCACAACGTCCTAGCCCAACAGCGACGCCCAAGATTGTGAGCCGGCATTGGCACGATCCCAACGCCAAGAAGTCCGCAGCCGTGTCTCTCGGCCGACGCATCAAGGTTCAAGAGCCGAAGAAGAGTAAGAATGTCGACCATGGGAAAGCAACCGTCGATCTCAGGGCCTGTCGGCGCCCGGAGGGCTTTGCGGGGTTGTTAAGGGCATTGAACCTCTCGGCAGGATGCGACACGTAGTTGGCTTTGGTCGGCGCCCCCTTTAATCACAACTGCGATAGTCGTGCGATTGTCCTGCCCACCGACAACTGGTCGACAAGGCGAGGCTTCAATGCAGGTTGAATAGGTTTCTCACCAGCTGCCCGGAAATGATATCCGCGAAGGATAATCTGGTCGGCGGAATGGTCGTCGCTGAGCTGCGGCTCGCGACCGCAGGCGTGCTCGCCAATGGCGGTTGGTTAGCCGCAACCTGAGGACCCTGCCGTTTAATGACCTTCCGCCTTTTTTTATCAACGTCGACTACTGGCGGAGGCGGAAGCGCTGACGCGTACGACTGCGGTGGGGATGGTTCGCCTGTCATTGCGAGCCCGACCAGCGCTGGTGGCGGGACGATGGTGGGCTGGCTGGTGTCAATGACAACACGTTCGGGGGGCTGCTGAACCGAAGCTATCCGAATGACCGGCCTGTTGATTGGGTCACCCGCTGTTTCGGGCAAAGATTTGGGCAGGAACCAATCTGCTGCAAACAGTAACGCAAGAAGCGATGCGCCAACCCAGGCTATGTACCGTCCGATAGGCATAACCATCTCTCGCCGCAATACTGACGTGACGAGCAAATGCCGTAATTCCTGATAGTTCGTAACCGCGGCGCGGTTCCTTGAACGATCTTGCAACGTGGTTACTGCTGGAATTGCGTAAGGGCCGCTGACGCACCGCAGTCGCAAACAGATTATTACGCTGTTAAGTCGCGTTCGAAGGCTATAGAGCCGTGCAGCGGCAGAGTTACTTGGAAATTGGCGTTCGCGAGAATTTCGGAGCCGCTCGATTTTTGACTTTTTCAACAGTATCGGCGCAAATCGTGACTTCTCTAAACGGCGGCGACACGCCGGGCTTAAAAATGCCTGCCGGCCAGAAGGGCGAGCAGTACCGCGCCCGAGGTTGTACTGACCGCGACCATATTGATCAGGTTTTGCGTTGCCACCGATGCCATTGATGCTGCGCGGGCCGGCGCCGGGCTGGTCTTTGATTTTTTGCGTTTCGCCGTTTGTGGTCTTGTCTTCGCACCCATTGCATTCCCCGGAGATGGCGGGTCAGGCCGCTTGGCGGCCTGACCCTGACGCGTTCCCTGTCGAGGTTCGTCCCCGATCTGGAAGCCACCATGTCATGGGCCCGGCCGTGAAAGCTTAAGGGGGCTGGTAAATCAAAGCTGACCCAGGCTGATGGTTTACGAATTCGCGAGCACGGTGTTCCGAACCAGGACCGCTGTAGTCAGCGCAATAGATTTCGAGCGACTTAGGTGCCGCCCTTCTTCACGATCTGATATCCGTTAGCCGCCAGATCCAGAAGGATGGCCTTGGCGATGTGGGTGCTTTGGTCCGGCGCAATCCACTCATAGTCGAGGTTTGGGCCGCCGTCGCCCTCGGGATATTTGATGAAGGCGGTGTGAATTGCGTTCGTGATCAAAAGTTCTAGTGCATCGGCTGACATGATGTCTCTCCAATATTGAGCAAAGCTATCGCATTGTTTGGGGCAATATCGCCCAGATTTCCTGGGGTTAGGCAAATACAATTCGACCGTTCGGACGCCTCGCCCAACGCGCCGCGGGGTTAGTTTTCCGCAATCTCTCGTTAGCGGCGTACTACCGGCAACATTAGCCCCACGATTCTTGACCCTTGCGGTTACTGCGCCCGCCCACCATCATTGGTGCCAATTCTTTATCGCAGCCAGGTGGTAATCATGCTGGGCACGAGTAGTTGGCAGCTCCGCGACGGTGAACAAATCATTGCTTGCAACAGAAGCCTCTTGGGTCATAGGCACTTTTTGATCGGAATCACCCGCATTCGCAATGAAGCACTTATTCTCCGAGATACACTGGACTACGTCGGCAAGCACGTAGATGCGATAGTCGCCTATGATGACGCGAGTACGGATCGAACGCTGGAGATTCTTGGCGGGCACCCAAAAGTCGCTCTGATTGTGACAAATCGGTCGTGGGAAGCGGACATCGAGGCGCGACGGATTGCCGAGGGTCGACATCGCGGACTTTTGCTGCAGACGGCGCGCGAACACTTGCAGTTCGACTGGATGTTTTGCTTCGATGCGGACGAGCGCGTTACCGGAGATCTACGCGGATACCTGGAAGGAACTCGTTCTGGCGATTACGACGGCGTGCGGGTTCAACTGTTCGACGCCTATATGACTCCTGGCGATCATGCACCCTATCAAGCCGATTGCGAACTATTGGGCTTTCGTCGTTTCTTCGGCCCGGAACGGCGAGACATTCTGATGTTGTGGCGAAATCGGCCTGAGGTCATCTTCGCAAAGTACCATGGGCGAGAGCCGGCCGGCGTAGAACGCGTGGCGACCGGTCTGTATTGCCAACACTATGGTAAGTCGTTGTCGGTCGAACATTGGGAAGAGACTTGCGAATACTACATGCGACACTTTCCGTTCGATACCTACGGGCGAAAATGGCGCGATCGCAAAGGTCGGGCAATCCACACCCAATCTGACTTCATGCGGCCCTTGTACGAGTGGGGTGACACGCTCTTCGCGAATGCGGTCAAGATGTGACTTGTCCGAAAATCGAGCGCGCCTTCCGCCCGGTGCCAATGTGGCCGCTTGGCTGACAGGCTCACGCCGAGTTTCTCACGCAGAGTGCCGGAATATTTTTGGGCAAAACGGTCAACTAGATCAGCGAATGCAAAGCCCTGACCGCGGCCTCGCGGCTCTCGACAGGAACAAATAAATTCATCGAATGCGGCGACAAAACATATTTGTCGGCGATAATCCCCTGGCGTTGCAGAATCTGAATCGCCTTGAACGGCAAGTCCGAAGAAACGCCGCCGAAGCAAGTGAGGCTCACCGAACTTAAAGCCTCACGCTGTTGACGCAAGTCTTTGCTGCTTTCCAGCGTGCGCAGCAAAGCGTCGAGCGACTCCGAATCGGAAGTCATCATAATGCGCGTTTTTCCGCCGGTAAAAGCCGAGGCGAGGAGCTGCGGCCAGGATAGGCCGCTTTGTTTAAGATGCTGCGCGAATTTCTCAAAGCCCTGATTGAGATCCGCCGAATCGATCTCCACATGCTCAATGCGAGCCATTGAGTTAACGGCCAAAACTTTTCCGCTTTCCATCCCCATCACCTCTCTTATCACTTGCGTGCTGTGTCCAGCGCCGCCCAATTTTTTCAGAACCAAAGGAACGTTTTGGCTTTGTGCCAGCTCAACGCTGCGAAAATGCAAGACCTTGGCGCCCCAAAAACACATTTCGGATAGCGATGTAAAATCCAGCTGACGCAAGGGTTTTGAATCGGCCACGATGCGCGGATCGGCCGAGCAAACTCCGTCGACCTCTTTGATGATCTCACAGCACTCGGCTTTTAGCGCCGCCGCCATGGCGACCGCAGTGGTATCGCTGCCACCTCGGCCCAGCGTGGTGATTTCTTTGGTCGCCGGGTTCACGCCCTGAAAGCCGGCCAAAACCACGATGCGTCCGCGGTCGAGTTCTTCGCGCACGCGAATGGGCCGCACATCCAAAATGCGTGCGGAAGAGTGGGATTCGTCGGTCATCACTCCGGCTTGACTGCCGGTAAAACTAATCGCCGGCACGCCGAAATCGGACAGCGCCATGCTCATTAGAGACATACTGATGCGCTCACCGGTGGTTAGCAACATATCGAGTTCGCGGCGATTGGGATGCGAGCTTACTTGATAAGCCATTTTAACGAGTTCGTCGGTGGTCTTACCCATCGCTGAAACGATCGCTACGACCCGATGACCACGCTTGTGCAGGTCGGCGAGACTGCTCGCGACCGCGCGGATTTTTGCCGGCGTTTCAAGACAGGTGCCGCCGTATTTTTGCACGATGATGGGATTGTTGCGCATTCTACTTACAGAAATACCCCGAGCGAGCCCTGCGCGCCAGCACGAACAAACCGCGACACGCGCGGCTGCGCGCCCGTATCAGGAAGACAGTCCGCTTTGGGTCCAAAAGCGCCACTCTGACAGTCGGCCTTCACTTCCGGCCTACCCCAATAATCGGACGTACTCGGTGCCGGCTGCCATCTGGCAAAAGTGCCAAGAACGAAAGCCAGAGAGCTTCATGCGCCTACTCAGTCGACTGCTATTGCGAGTTCAAGAATCGAGCCGTCGGCGTCCGACTTGACGGGCCGCAATTTGCCTCTGCGCGCGCCACGCGAGCGGCCATATCGCAGTGATGCTGAGTCCTGCAATAAACCCGCCGGCGCACGTGCCCCTCCCTGTAAGGACATGCCCGTCGGACGGAAAGCCCAGCACTGTGTTGCGGACCTGTGAGCGGTTGGATGCTCGTTCGTTCGGGTAGAAGGATCGGTCCTAGTGGCGACCACTGTGGCGAAGGTGGTGGCGTGGGGCAGGAGCCATGGCCATTGAGGATCCGAACATTGCCAACGGACGCATGACGTCCTCCGTCGGCTGGAAGAACAGCGGCATGGCTGCCGCAGCGACGGAGCGTTGACGGCCTCGACTGGCGACGGCGGTCTCGCCGGATCCCATTTGCACGACCGTCGCGGTCACGTCGCGATGGGTGCAGCGGCAGCCGAGCGCGCTCGCGGCCGCCGGCGATAGATCCAGGAACGCGCCGGTGAAGGGACCGCGATCAGTCACCGTGACCTGGATCGACCGGCCGCCGCTCTGGACCGTCAGTACCGTGCCGAAAGGCAGCGTCGGGTGTGCGGCCGTCAATGCGCCGCAGTTAAATGCCGCCCCGGAAGCCGTGCGACGTCCGCACAGGCGGTCGCTCCCGCCGTAGTAGGTGGCAGTCCCGGAGAGACGGTGCGCCTCGGCCACGGAGGAGAGCGAGAGAACGACGATGGCGGTCGCGACAATCCGTTTCATGCTGGATCCTCGGGTGTTGCGAAAGAGGCGGCCGCGACGGCTTCAAGCTGCCGCTAAGTCTAATCCGGACGTCCTACGGACGGACCAGCGCAAAAAAAGGCGTCGAGAAAGGTCGATGATCCCTCGAGCCCACAAGCAATCGTAGCTTTGTTGATCGGCAATCGTGCCGGAAATTGGACAGGGTGGAACCCTGTGCATCGCAACGCCGTTCAAGAGTGGCCCGGCTAGCGACTGTATCCGGCATTTGAATCGCAGCGCGGACTGACTTCAGGAACCCTGAGGTGACACCGACGTCGACAGTTCTGACCAAATCGTTCCCAGAGGACAAGCTGCCCACCGCCAAGACGGCCGTCGAGGTTGCCGGCTACGGTCCGCCTATGCTGGCGGCTGCGCGGCCGCGGCCCGGCTTTATACCCGGTTCGGGGTGTGGTGTTTCGTTGTTCCGCCAATCATGTCGGGCATCACCGTTTCGTTCAGTGGCTCGCGAAGCGTGAGTTGTGAACGGCTTCGTGCGGGCTTTAGACTGCCTGCGATTTGGGCAGGCAGTCAGGCATTGGGAAATTGGATCCCTCTAGGCCGCCGCCCGGCACTGCCGGCTGTGGGGTCCGGACTCCATAGACCAATCTGTGCTACACGGAGCAGGTTCGATCCCAGTTCCTCTCCCTGCAACAAATGATTGATATTATTTAGTTATTTGGTATAGTCCCCCGGACAAACCCCGATCCGGCCCGTGTCACAAGACCCCTTGCCCGGCCAACAGCTCCGGACGGCCAGCTCTCGGCGACTGGGACGGCTTTGGGCCGGGACAAGCCACAGGGCCGGAAGGCAGGACGGGAGCAGGGCCGCTTGCGCTACATCAAGATCGCCGTCATGCAACTTTTATAGAGTACATGTTGCTTTCATCCGCATCACTCGGGTCCCAAACGACCCGACCGAGACGCCCTTGTAAGTGCTTCGGAAGTCACGATCGCGATGTCTGACCAATTTCCAGCCTTTGAAGTGGTGTTGAAGCGGCGCGGCCGAACATGGAACTGGCGCGTGTGCACAACCGAAGGGGATGTCGTCATGCTGGGTTCGGAAAGCAGCCGAGCCGCTGCCAAATACAAAGCTGACAGGGCACTCTTCCTACTGCTGATGTCCGCCCCGTATCGATCGAAAGGTCGGCGCTGGTGGCAATCGTCACCATCCGGCGGTGGCAGGATCGCACCGGCAAGCGCGCCAAAATATACCAGATGAAACTGTATTGATGGACGTCGAGATACAAGCATCTCTTTTTCTTTATACAACGACTAATTGAAACTTAAAATATCTAGATGTAGACCGATTCGAATCTTGAAACCGGGTCTGGGGTCAAATTGGAGTTACCCCGGAAGAATGGGCCTGAGCGCTTTTGCCTTCACTCGTTCGTATTTGCGATGCTTTAATCTTCACTTGCGATTTGATTGTCGAGCATCACTTGAGAGACCGCCTCAATCGCGACTTTCTTGTCTCTCCCAATATCCAAGCAGATTAGCAGGGCTTGTCCGCGTATCTACTTGTAAAAGGTCAGTATGCCATCTTCCTCCAACAAGATTGCGTTGTTCATCGATGGCGCCAATCTCTACGCGACATCTAAGGCGCTCGGTTTCGACATCGATTACAAGCGTCTGCTCAAGGAATTCCAAAGTTGCGGAACGCTGTTGCGCGCGTTCTACTACACAGCAATCATCGAAGATCAGGAATTCTCGTCGATCCGCCCCTTGATCGACTGGCTGGACTACAACCGCTACACCGTCGTCACCAAGGCGACCAAGGAATTCTTCGACGCCAGCGGCCGGCGCAAGGTGAAGGGTAACATGGACATCGAGCTTGCGGTCGACGCCATGGAACTCGCCGAACACATCGACCAGATGGTGCTGTTCTCCGGCGACGGCAACTTCCGCTCGCTGGTAGAGGCGATGCAGCGCCGCGGCGTCCACGTCACCGTGGTCTCGACCATTTCCAGCCAGCCGCCGATGATTGCCGACGAACTGCGGCGCCAGGCCGATGTCTTCACCGACCTCGCGGAATTACAGTCGAAGATCGCCCGCGATCCGTCCGAGCGCCCGGCCCCGCGCGAACCGCGCCATCACACGCTGCAATTCCTGCATCGTGCGACCACGACGGCGCCGAGGGATGACGACGATTTCAACGAATGACAGAGGCCGACGCTGTCGCCGCGCGGTATTGTTTTCGGCCGATTTTAAAATGAAGCAGCTTTGCCCGTCGATGTGCGGCCATGAAAAGGGCCGCCGACAGTATGGCCAGCGGCCCGACCGGGCTCAAAATAGTTTCCGAAACAACCCAGAACTCTCAGCCCCGGAGCGACATTCTAACCATCATTCGCCGGGACCGCCTAGCCGAAATATAATTCAGGCCCGAAGAGCATGACGGGCGTTTTAGCCTGCCGCCCGATCTTCCTTGTCAGTCCCCCGCGTCAGATCGAGCGGCTTGTCGGCGACCTGGCAATGGCCGTCGAGCGCGGCGATGCCAGGTCAGACAAGGTATTCAAGGGTCGCGTCCAGGCCGTGGCAGATCGGCTGCTGATCTTGATCGCTGATGATGATCGCGGGGCGCTCAATTGAAAACCCGCTTTGCCAATTCATCGAATGGGACAGCCGTGCTGGCTTGAAGAGCATCGCCGCCAGTCACATGTCACAAGGATCGGGGATCGTTGGCTCGACACACTGGCAACGCACCCACCGCCTCATTGAAGGTCGCGTGCGTCCAAATAAGAGCGAGCACGGGCTGCGTTCGAGCACCGCTCGACACAGTACCTCTACGCAAACGCAACGGCACGAGCCGTCGAGGGAGACCTTGGCGGCTTTTTGCGTGTGGCCAGATATGCGCAAAAAAGACCCCTTGGGGAAAGTCGGCCAGGATTTCGTCGACCTGCCGAGACGTCAGCGGGCTGTAAAGCTATCGCGTTTCAACAGGTGGGCTTAGATGATCTTGGCTTCCTTAAAATGCTGTCCCGTCGCGCACGCCTCGAGCAATTTGCCGCTGCTACCTGATCCCGGCTTGCCGCCAGACACTCGGGACAATTCTTCTTCGCTCAGTTCGATGTTGGTATCATTGAGTGCGCCTTCGGCGGGCTTTTCTGTTTTTGCCAATTCGACTTTTCTGTTGTCCATGGTGGGTGCTTCTCTTTGGTGTGTTCTCCTCTTTGCAGCAGCATTGATATCACTTTCAGCAATTCCTAGAAAGTGCGCAAGATCACACGGGCCTCAGTGTGGTTGAGTCGATCGGTCTCGCGCGAAAGACGAGGATTGACATCGCCAAGCCGGCGGACGCGTTTTCACCTTCGCGCATTGCGAAACGCGCCGGCGTGAACCGGCGCGTTCCGTGCAGGCACTTGATATTCCGAACTCAGTTGCCCCAATTTCCCGCGCCGGGAAGGTTGCCATTCACGACACCCCATGAACCGTCTCCAGGCGCGCCGCCCCACGGGATTCCGTCGATCGTATCGCCGCCGCCGACGGTGCCGCCCTTGCTGATGGTCGGCCCATGGTAGCCCGGATCGTTGGCGAGGTTGCGCATTCCGCCGCTGACAGCTTCGAGGTCATTGAGGTTCAGTTCATTGCTGAAGTTGGTCATGGCACTTCTCCGTTTGATCTGAGGACGAGCGGCCATCGCCCGTCATGACCGCAAGCTAGCCGTCGTTTCGAAATACGACCGTGCGCGGAATCACACAGAAAAAACCACCGGCACGGACCAGAAAGGCGCGCCAAGTCGCGGTCGGCCTGGTTGGGATGACGGCGCAAACCCGCGATCCAGAGGTGAGGACAGAGTTCCTAGCTGGAAATCCTGTTGTTGCTCAAGGTCCTCAACATTCGGCTGAATCGCTCTCCGGCAGCCGATACACGATCAAGGATACCGACGTCGAGTTCGTCTTCCGAGATACCCATCTCGTCCGAGATGGCGGAATTTCCAGCCGAGCTTCCGCGCGCCTCTCGAAGTCGGTCGGCAAGAAACACCGCGAGGGCCCGGTAGAACCGGCTGCCAAAGCCGGCATCATTGTCGAGCTTATGCATCAGCTTTGTCTTGTCGAGGAAGAGTGCCAGGCCGTTTCCGCTGGCCGTGATCGTGGCCGACGGCGGCGCCGAATCCACCAGCGATATTTCGCCGACGACCTCGCCGACACCCAGCCGCGCGATTTGTCCCAGCCGCCGGGTTGTCACCAGCAATTCCCCTTCGAGCATAAAGATCAGGAAATCGGTGCTCTCGCCCTCCCGGATGATGACGTCGCCATCGCCTAGACGCCGCCGAACTCCCGTCTGCGCCATCCACGCGACGTCGGCATCGCTGAGTATTCCAAAGATGTACAGGACTTTTCGCATGATTGTCCTCTTCGGCTAAAGCAACTGCCGCTGCGCGAAGGCGGCGAACATTCCGGGCGTCTTGCTGAGCTCCGCATAGCTCCCGGTTTGCACGACCTTGCCATCGACGAGCACGATAATGCGATCGGCCTCGCGCACGGTGCTCAGCCGATGCGCGATGACGATCCGTGTTACGTTGAGGTTACCGAGCGATGCGCTTACAATCGCCTGCGACTGGTTGTCCAGTGAACTCGTCGCCTCGTCAAACAGCAGAATACGGGGCCGGCGGGCGATCGCGCGGGCAATCATGATTCGCTGTCGCTGTCCGCCGGACAGCGTGTTCACGCCCTCTGCGATCACGGTATGCATGCCCATCGGCATGCGCTCGATGTCGGCATCGAGACCGGCAAGCCGCGCGGCCTCCCACGCGTGCTCGAGCGGCAGTTGGACGCCGCCGCAAATATTGTCGTAGAGGCTACCTGTCGCCAGTTTTCCATTCTGCAATACCACGCCAAGCTGCCGCCGTACCGCGCTGATGTCGAGCGTATCGAGCGCCTTTCCATCGAGGAACACGGCGCCGGACTCCGGCCGTTCGAAGCCCAGCAATAATCGGAACAGCGAGGATTTTCCGCTACCTGACGGGCCCACAATCGCGACATATTCGCCTTGCGCGATCCGCAGAGTGACGTTGTCGAGGACGGGCGGGCCGCTCGGCAGGTAGCGGAAGGTCAAGCGGGAGAGCTCAACCGCTCCGGACAGTTCACCCGGAGGCTTGCGATCCTCGGAAACCTCGACCACCGCCGAGATCAGCGGTCGAAGGCGGGTGAGATGAGGGATTGCGATCAGCGATTCACTCACGCCCGACGCCCACGCACCGACCGATGCCATCGATTGGCCGAAGGCAGTGAAGAATGCGAAGAAGCCGCCGATATCGATTAGCAGCTTGCTGTTTGTAAACGACGCCGCTGCGAAAATGATGAGCGTGGCGATAGTTGGAAACGAAGTCTCGAAAACACCGAGGGCGTTGGCGGTCCGCTGGGAGGCCATGAAATACTGTTTCTGGATCGCGAACTGTCTCGACCACACCGCGAGCGCGCGAAAGGTTGCGGCTGCGACGCGGAGCTTGCTGATTCCGGAGATGAGCTGCAGCACGAAGCCGCCGATCTTGCCCTGCAGGTTGAAGTGGTCGTTCTCGTGATAGAGACGTATCGCGCTGGTGGCGATGATCAGGATCGCCCTGACCATCGTCAGCACAAACGCGACCAGCCCCAGCCTGAGATCGTAGTAAAACATCAGACCTATGCTGAACCAGCAGAACAAACCGGCCATCATCCCGCGCAGTGCGCGTCCGGTGAATATCCGACGTGCAGCATCGATTCCCATCGAGCGATCGACAAAGTCGCCAACGGTGTACTCGCGAAACAGGGACGCGGGCAGCCTGAGCAGACGGTCGATCACCGCCGCCTGCAGCTTCCAATCGATCAGGCCTTCGAGCCTGAGCATCGCGAGTCCTTCCATCGCCTGGACACTGGCCATGGCGACGGCCGTCACGGCGAGCGCGAGGGCGCAAAACGCGAGCTGGTCGAGCTCGGTGCGGGGTATGACCGAACTGATGAGAAGATTAGTAATGAGCGGGGCGACCAATGACAGCAGGCCTATCGCAACGACGGCGAGTGCGATGCGACCGACATTGCCGCTGGAATGGCGAATCGAGAATGTGAGCAGATCCCGAAATCGAACCGGGCGCGACGGCAACGCGGGATAGAACGTCACGGCGTCCGGGGCCAGCTCCATTGCAAGCGAACGGTCGACCGGGCGGTGCGTCCCGGTTCCCGGCTCGATCATGGTGTAACGATGTCTCGGGCCGCGGATCAGCGCGACCGGATTGCGCTCCTCACCGTGCCAACCCACCAACGGGCCCACGTCCTGCTGCCACCATTTGCCCCGCAACAGCGTCTGGCGAACGCGCAGTCGTGCGGTTCGGGCGATCTCGACAACGTCGGCAAATTCCTGCCGAGCCGAGGCGGCTCGGGCAGGAACGATAAACGGCGCTCGAATCGCTTCCGCGACCATCCGGCAGGCGGCGAGCAAGGGATCCGACGGGTCGGCTTCAATCTTTGCGCGGTTGGAGCGCTGCACGACGACCGCGGAGAGGCGTTCGAAGGTTTCGAACGTCTGCGCTGTCGTGAGATCGCTGCGAAGAACGAGGCGTTGCGTCTCCCGGCCAACGTCGCGCGCCTGTCGATCCCGAATACTGGCAACGACGCCAAGATGGAATTGATCGACGGCGCGCCACAGCACATCCGCATCCGGCGTGGCGACGCTGCCGACAGCGATGCATGCGGACGGGCCGGCCTCGATCCACATCCCCGATGTCAGCGGCAAGGGCGGGCCGCCGGCGGAAAAAGCCGGATCGAGCCCCATCAGCTTCACCGCACCGGCCTCCAGGGCGACCCACACGATGCTGCGCACCGGACCACGCCGCCGCTCACCGGGCGGAATCTCGGCGGCGCCATCGCTCGCTACCTCGAGCATTTCCCAGCTCGGGTTTGGACCGGAGATCATCCTGGCGAGCCGCGTGACCCAGGCGGTAATCGAATCGACGGATGAAAACTCCGCGCGCGGCACGACTAATGCTTCGGTGCCGGGACCGCCGACTGCGATCACCTGGATGCGCGTGCCGGAGCTATCGACGGCTTCCGGAAGGTCGAGAATGACCTCGTCGCTCTCGACCCGAAACAGATGGTGTCGAGCCCCGTCGGTGCCGCCTTCGACCAAGTTGACGGCGAAGACATCGGCATACCCTGTCACGACCTGCAGCACGTGCCCCCGATGGTCGAGAAGTTTCGGGTGCCGGCCATCGAGTACGATGCGGGTCGGCAGATAGCCGGCCGCCGCTTGACCGGCCGTTACTTGTGCCCGCTGGACGACAGGTTCGGTCATTCCTGAGCCACGAGTTTCGCGTACACTCCCTGAAGCACGATCAGCTGCTCATGAGTTCCTCGCTCGGCAATTTTGCCCTGCTGCAGCACGATGATCTCGTCACAGTCGCGGATCGTGCTCAGACGATGCGCGATGATGATGCACGTGCAGCCCCGGCGTCGCAGATTATCGTCGATGACTTTTTCGGTGATCGGATCGAGCGCGCCGGTTGCCTCGTCGAGCACGATCGCCGACGGGTTGGAAACCAGCGCCCGCGCGATCTCGATACGTTGGCGCTGACCGCCGCTGAAATTCGTGCCGCCTTCGTTGATATAGCAGTCGTAGTTTCCCGCCCGCGTCGCAATGTCCTCGTGGATGACTGCATCCTTCAACGCCTGCGACAGATCCTCTTCTGTTACGGTCGGGTCCCACAGGGTCAGGTTGTCACGCGCGGTTCCCTCGAACAGGAAGATGTCCTGATCGACGTAGGCGATCGAGTTTGCGAACACCTGCGGAGGGATTTCCGGCAAGGTCCATCCGTCGATGCGGATTTCGCCGGACCACGGCTTGTAAAGTCCGCAAATCAGCTTGCCGAGGGTGGATTTTCCGCTGCCGGAGGCGCCGACGAGCGCCACCCTCGAGCCCGGCTGGATGCTGATGGAGAGGTCGGTCAGCAGCGGTGGCTCCAGAACTGAGTAGCCGAACTGAATGTTGCTGATTTCGATCCTGCCTGTCAGCTTCGGAGCGAAGCGATCCGCCGCGACGATGTTCTTGCCGGAACTGTCGAGCGGATAATTATATACATCCTCGAGGCGCTCGAACGCACCCTTGATGGTCTGGAAGCTACCCGCATAATTGACCAGGTCCGTGACGGGCGCCGAAAAGCTTGCCATCAGCGACTGGAAGGCCACCAGGCTTCCAAGCGTGAGGGAGCCCTCGATCACCCGCAGGCCGCCGATGCCAAGTATCGCCGCAACCGTCAGTCCGGAGAACAGCGTCGGCAGCATGTCAAGAAAGATGGAGGACACCCCGAGTTCCTGCTCGGCGTTCAAGGCTTTTGCCTGAACCCCGGCCCATTGACCGAATGCCTCGTCCTCCAGTCCGCTCGCCTTGAGGGTTTCGATGGTACGCACGGTGCTCACCGTCGCGGCAACAAGCTTGCCCTGTTCGAGCGCGAGGCTGCGGCTGAGATCCTGCCGGCGCGCGCCAATGAATCGCAATGCCAGCACGTTCAGAAGTGACATGCTGACGCCGATCGCAGCGAGCGGGGCGTCGTAAATCGCCATCGCGGCGGCGAAGAACACGATCGATGTCAAGTTGAGCGCGTTGGCGGCTATGCCGCTCGAGAGCAGGCGGGCAATCTGCTCGTTGGCGGCCACGCGGCTTGCAATATCCCCGGCATGGCGCTGGGTGAAGAACTCGACCGGTAGCGCCATGATGTGCCAGAGAAAGCGGCTGATCATGACCACCGCAAGCTTGGTTTGCAGCCTCAACAGCAGTGACTGGCGCAGCACTGTCAGGATTGCGCGCAACACCGCGGTCACGGCCATGCCGATCAGCAGCGGGACGAGCCAGCTGGTGCTGTGCCGGATCAGGATGTCGTCGACGAAGATTTTCGAAAATCCCGCAGCGACAATGCTGGGCACAATGAGCGCGAAGCTGACGATCACCAGCAGGCCGACGGCCGTCTTCGAGCCGCGCAATTCGCGCAGCAGCAAACGCAAGCCCTGCGGTTTGCGGCCCAACGGCTTGAATGCCTCGGTTCGCTCCATGGCGAGCACGACACCGGTGAACGCAAGATCCAGTTCCGCCATGTCGATCCGCCGCCGTCCGATCGCCGGATCGTTGATATAGACGCGATCGCCAACGATGCCCTCCAGCACCACGAAATGATTGAAGTTCCAGTGAATGATGCAGGGCATCGGCAATTCATGCAGTGTCGAGGGCTCCTTGCGAAAACCCTTGGCGGCGAGGCCGAAACGGCGCGCCGCCCTGACGATGTTGCTTGCCTTGCTGCCGTCGCGCGAGACGCCGCAGGCGACGCGGAGCTGCTCCAGCGGGATCCAGGCGCCATGGTACGCAAGCACCATGGCCAGGGCCGCAGCCCCGCATTCGACAGCCTCCATTTGCAGGATTGTCGGCGTCCGCTTCACCGCTTTGCGCCAGAACAGTTTGCGGGCGTGCCGTGGAAGCGGACGCACCTCGTCCGGCGTTGGCTGGGGCAAAGGGGCGTTATCCATCAATTCCCGTCAGCCGCTTGATGAGAGGTAGCACCAGGTCGAGCGGGCGTTGATTTCGCGTGGTGACTTCCGCGCGCGTCAGCGTTCCGCTGGTGAGACGAATGGGTGGCCCCTTTCCAACCGCCCAGCGATAGCCGCTGACGGTTGCAGGGTCCTGTTCCAGGCTGACCGTCGCTGCATAGGGCGCGCCATCGTGCGAAAAGCGGCTGACGAGACTGTCGTTGTGGAGCACCGCAGCCATGCCCTGGGGCGTGATGGGAAAATCGGAAACCGTCACGATGGTGCCGACCATGGTTCCGAACTCCTCCCGTTTCACCGTGCTCGGCTCGATGCTGACCTGCATTCCCGGTTTCACATTCTTGCCGCGCTCCGCCGGAATGTAGACCAGCGCCTCGAGCTCGGTACCCTCGCTTTCGATCGCGATGACCGGTGTGCCGACCGCGAGCACCGAGCCCGCGGAGACCTTGACCTCGAGGACACGTCCTTCGATCGGGCTGATGACCTGAGTGTTCTGGTTCAGCATTCCAGCAATACCGTCCATCTGCCGACGCGCGTCATTGAGGGTGAATTCCGATTGCTGGATTTCGCGCGCGCGTTGCGTCTCCAGATCCGTCTTTTGCGATCGCAACTTCAGAATTTCGTTCCTTGTATCTTCCTTTCGCTGCTGCGCATCGGTCAGATCGCGCCGGCGATCCTCGACGTTGCGTCGGGTCGTGTATCCCTTGGCCAGCAAGTCCTCGAGATTCTTGAGATCGGCCGTCAGATATTCGATGCGCTGGTCAGTCGCCTTCACGACCTGATTGAAGGCGGCCTCGAGTTTCGCAAAGTTCTGGCCCTTTGACGCGAGTTCGCTGGTAACCTTCGAGGTCAGGTCGGCATGCTCACGCTCGCGTTCGCGAAAGACCTCGATAGCGCTGGTGTGGCGCTGCTGGATATCGGTTTGTGCGATCTGGGCGACCGCCTGACCCTGCAGGACGTGATCGCCCACCGCAACGTTGACCGACGAAAGCCGTCCGGCGGCAGCGGAGACGGCATCGACGACGCGACCGCCACCGCTGATCAAAATTCCTTCACCGGCCGCGCGGGTAGGAATTCGCCCGATGACGCCCCATGTCAGCGCGGCCGCCAGAGCCAGGCAAACCACGAACGTCAGAATCCAGTCGAACGGTTTGGTAATGCCGACCAGGTGGTCAAGCTGTTCGGGCGACGCGGCTCGCTGCAGCGCCACCGCACGGAATGCCAGTTGCGACCGCTCCGTCACACTGCCGTCCTCCGGTTTACGCTCGATCCGCGGATCGGCATATCGGGTGCGTCAAACGGTGGATTAAGCCGAATGTACACAGCTTCCCCCTGCTCGCCGCTGGATATTACACCAAAGCGAATGCCGGACAACCAAACCGGAGGGTTGATCGAGGCCGATCGGGGAGGGGGCGCTTCGGGATTGAGGTCCGTGCCCGCCGAAAAGGCGCGGCTTCCCCGTCTGCCCTAGCGAAACGACACGGTCGGGCCTATGCTCGATCCGGCATCTTTCCGAGGTTGATCTGAAATGGTCGCGACCGGCGTCAGGAATTCAGCGCTCATGTTTGCCAGCCGCGCGCGTGGATGGATGACGTCGTTAGGCCTCGCGTTGGCGATTACTTTGTTCGCACCGAATGCGTCCAATGGCGGCGTCCTCAGCGAGAACGACTTCAGGAAAGTCGAGGACATCAAGCCGCTGTTTCAGAATTTGATGGCTGATCTCGTTCAAACCTCCAAGCGACCGGACATTTCCAGCGGCGACGCCGATTGCATCAAGTCAACCATCCGGGAGCTTCTACAGATCTCCGAGGAGCTTTCGAGCTACGAATATTTGATCACGATCGAGAAGGAGATGACTGATTTTGGCGACAACAACCCGATGCGGGACATCGTCAAATTTGCGGTCGAAAAATCCAACACCATTTTGGCCAGCGAACGAAAACGGCTGGCTCAGCTGTCGGACCAGTGCGCGCGTTCTCCCTTGTCGTTCGGCAAAACCCAGCAGGCGCTGCAATTCATCGACACCACGACCAATATTCTCAATTCGATTCAGGTTCGCCTGTAAGCAAGAATAATCGCCGGCCGCGGCACTCAAGCTTTCGACGCCAGTTCCTCTCCTCCGCCATCCGTGGCGGTAGGCGTCCCGGAGACCACAGGGCAAGGGTGTCTACCGAAGCCCCGTCAGGAGTAGGGAGACGGTTGCCGTCGTCCGTTTTATCCATGACGAACCCTTGGACTCCGGTTGCAAGCCTCAATATGCTCGCTCCGATCCAGGGGGCATGGTGATGAAATACTACGTTACTGCAATCGTAATTTTGCTGGGTGCGATTTTAGCCGGTTCGAGTGCCGAAGCTCGCGGGCCCTACGGGTCCATCAATGTCGGAAACTGGAAGGGCGGGGCGTACACCAACGATCAGACCGGTGCGTTCTCGCATTGCTCGGCAGGCACGCAATATCTCAGTGGCATCTATTTTGTGGTCATGATCGACGACAAGGGCGGGTGGAGCCTGGGATTCGCCCATGAAAACTGGGCGCTCAAGACCGGGCAAGCCTTCCCGATTACCCTGACCTTCGATGGTCAGACACCATTTAACGTTCACGGTGTCCCGGTCGCCGATAAATTGGTCCGCGTGCCGATGCCGGATAACTCCTCGCTGATCGCCCAATTCCGAAGAGCGAGGGGCATGACGGCCTATACGCAAGGCCAGCTTTTCGAGTTCAAGCTCGACCAGACCGCGCAGTTGTTGCCGACGTTGGCGAATTGCGTGGCCAAGACGAAGCAATTTGGCGTCGCCGCGGCTGGGGATTTTTCCGTGAGCCTTCCAAAGCCGGTGGCGGCGGCCGCGGCTGCACCGCCCGGTGCGACCAAGCCCGAAAAGACCGGCACTCAATCGGGGACCGGCTTTCTGGTCAGCCCCAACGGGCATGTCGTTACCAATCAGCACGTCGTCGAGGGATGCGTTGGGGATATCTCGGGCAATCTGACCGGGGAAGCACCCGTTACGCTGCGCCTCGTTTCAAGCGATGAAACCAATGACCTTGCCCTGCTTCAGGCCCCCGGTTCGTTCAGGGATGTGGCCGTCATCAAGGACAAGGCGATCCAGTCCGGCGCCAGCGTCGTGGCGATCGGCTATCCCTTTCACGGACTGCTCACGTCCGACTTCACGGTAACGACTGGAATCGTAAGTTCGCTCAGCGGCGTCATGAACAACACGCGCTTTTTGCAGATCAGCGCGGCCGTTCAACCCGGCAACAGCGGCGGGCCGCTGCTGTCCTCCAGCGGCGAGGTTGTCGGCCAGCGGCGAGGTTGTCGGCGTGGTTGCGGCGAAATTGAATGCGTTGAAGTTCGTCAGGGCGACCGGCAACATTCCCGAGAACATCAATTTCGCTATCAAGACCGGCGCGCTGCGGGATTTTCTGGACAACAGCGTGGTGTCGTACCAAACCTCCGATTCCAAAACGGAGCTGATGACGACAGAGATCGCTCGCAACGCGCGGGCGTTTACCTTCCTGATTTCCTGCAAGGCAAAAATGCTGGCCGAGAGTGCTAAGAATTAGGGCGCAGCGGTCCTGCAGTTGCGGGCCCGCTCAAAACTCCAGCGGCGCGTTGTCGACCACTTCCTTCATGACGAAGAACGTCCGCGTCTGGCGCACGCCGGGCAGCGCAATCAGCTGCTCGCCATGGATGCGCTTGAAATCGTCGACGTCTCCGGCGCGGATCTTCAGGAAGTAATCGAAATCGCCGGCCACCAGATGACAGTCGAGTACGCATTTCAGTTTCGCGACCGCTTGCTCGAACGAGGCAAAACTCTCGGGCGTGGAGCGGTCGAGCACGACGCCGACCATGACCAGCGTGCCCTTGCCGACCTTGCGTGGCGCCACCATCGCGCGGACCGGGCCAACAAACCCTTCGTCGAACAGGCGTTGGGTCCGGCGATGGCAGGTGGCGGGACTGACCCCGACCATTTCGGCCAGTTCGGCGTTGCTCAGCCGGCCGCTATTCTGCAGCAATCGCAACATCTTAAGGTCGACGCGGTCGAGCCGGCTGCTCATGGAAGATTCTTCCACTATTATGGATATGAATGGATGAAAACTAACATCTCGGGCTATAATGGCAATGAAACGGCAAAAAATACGGATCAAATTAGAGAGCACCTTTCCCGGGTCCGGTGCTAGGCGTTTCCCCGAGATCAGACATCAACGGGGATGACGGCATGCTGGAAAAGTTCGAGCGCTATCCGCTCACATTCGGACCGACCCATATCGAGAAGCTGGAGCGGCTGACGCAGCATCTCGGCGGCAAGGTCGACCTCTACGCCAAGCGCGAAGACTGCAATTCGGGGCTGGCCTTCGGCGGCAACAAGCTGCGCAAGCTCGAATACATCATTCCCGACGCGATCGCGTCCAACGCCGATACGCTGGTCTCGATCGGCGGCGTGCAATCCAATCACACCCGCATGGTCGCGGCGGTCGCGGCAAAGATCGGCATGAAGTGCCGTCTGGTGCAGGAAAGCTGGGTGCCGCATGAAGACGCCGTCTATGACCGCGTCGGCAATATCCTGCTCAGCCGCGTCATGGGTGCCGACGTCCAGATGGTGGATGAAGGTTTCGACATCGGCATTCGCCAGAGCTGGGAGGAGGCGATCGCCGACGTCAAGGCCAAGGGCGGCAAGCCCTATGCGATCCCGGCCGGCGCTTCCGTGCATAAATATGGCGGGCTCGGCTATGTCGGCTTCGCCGAAGAGGTGAGGGTACAGGAAAAAGAACTCGGCTTCGCCTTCGATTACATCGTGGTCTGCACCGTCACCGGTTCAACCCATGCCGGCATGCTGGTTGGCTTCGCCAAGGACGGCCGCGAACGCAAGGTGATCGGCATCGACGCCTCCTTCACCCCGGCACAGACCAAGGCGCAGGTGCTCGAGATCGCCCGCAGCACCGCAGGCCTGGTCGAGTTGGGGAAAGAGATCGTCGAGGACGACGTGGTCCTGATCGAGGACTATGCCTATCCGGCCTACGGCGTTCCGTCCGAGGAGACGAAAGCAGCGATCCGGCTGTGCGGGCGCCTCGAAGGCATGATCACCGATCCCGTCTACGAGGGGAAATCCATGCAGGGCATGATCGACCTCGTCAACAAGGGCTATTTCCCCAGGGGATCAAAGGTCCTGTACGCCCATCTCGGCGGCGCGCCGGCGATCAACGGCTATGCCTACACGTTCCGCAATGGCTAAGGCGCCGAAGCAGCGACGGCGGGTCAGCCGGTTTCGTTGCTGGACGTTCGACCCTTCCTCGAACAGAATGGGTACATTCATCCTCTCTGAATGACAGGTCAGGAATTCTCAAAGTCCACGCCGTTGATGAGAAAGCCGAAGCGCACCGCGAACGGGATCGAGACAACCGCCGGCCGGCACCGGTTCGGCATCGACGCATTGCGCGATGTTGCCGGCGAGAAGGTCTTCGCGCGCGGTGTTACCTATCATGAAGACGGAAACGTCGAGATTATTACGTTTGATATGGCCCGCGTGCTGGCCCGAGTCATCGGCTCCGAGGTCTACCGCTGCGAACTGGTCGGGACGGGGAAGAACTTCTCCGGGGAGTGCTCTTGCCGCGCATTTGCGGATTGGGGTTTTTGCAAGCACCTGGTGGCAACCGCCCTTGCCGCAAATAGCCTCGGGCCCGAGGCTCTGGAGCCGGCTCCCAGCCGCTTCGCCAAAATCCGTGAGCATCTCCGCACCAAGGGCGTCGAGCGGCTTGTCGAGATGGTCGTCGGCTTTGCCGAACGCGATCCCTCGTTGCTGCAGGAACTGGAGTTTTCTGCTGCCGCGGCCACGGCCGACGACAAGACCCTGTTTGCACAATTCAGGAAAGCAATTACCGAGGCCACCCGCACCGGCGGCTATATCGAATATGGTGAGATGCGGGAATGGGTGAAGGGAATCGAGAGCGTGCTCGACCGGATCGCGGGCTTGATTGAGAACGGCCGGGCGGCATTGGTTTTGCGGCTGCTCGATCATTTTTTTGCGCGGATGGATGAAGCGTTCGGGAGCATAGACGACTCCGACGGTGGCGGCGGAGGCGTATACGCCAAGGCCTGCGAAATTCATCTCGCGGCGTGCCGCCGGGAAAAACCTGATCCGGTCATACTTGCACGGGCGCTGTTCGCGCGTGAGGTCGATTCGGAATGGGAGTTTTTCCACGGCGCGAGCGAGACCTACGAGGATATCCTGGGAGACGCCGGGCTCGCTGAATATCGCAGGCTTGCGAGCGAAGCTTGGCAGAAAATAAAGCCGTCGCGAACGACCGGACAGGACGATCAATTCGGTACGCGATATGCGCTCGGAGCCATTCTTGAAAGCTTTGCCGAACGGGAGGGTGATGTCGATGGCGTCATCGCCATCCGGTCGAAGGACCTGTCGACCGCGTATGACTATCTCGGAATTGCACAGATATGCCTTGATCACGGGCGCGAGGCGGAGGCGCTGAAATGGGCCGAAGAAGGGCTGTGGAAGTTCGAGGACAACCCCGATGAGCGCCTGACCTTCTTTGCCTCCGATCTTTACAGTCGGATCGGGCGCAAGGAGAAGGCCGACAAATTGCTTTGGCGCATGTTCGAGGAGCGTCCGAGTGTCGCGCTCTACGAGCGTCTCAAATCCGCGGCGGGCGCCGATCGGATGCAGGCCGATACGGCTCGCGACAGGGCCTTCGGCTGGCTGCGGTCCCAGCTCGGAAAACCACAGGGGCGGGCGGTTGCGCAATGGTCGGCGCCGGCCGAACTTCTCATTCGGTTGACAATGGCGGAAGGGCTGCTGTCGGACGCATGGATTGCCGTCAACGGACACGGCTGCAGCGAATCTCTTCTCAAGGAGCTTGCCGAAGCGAGCGAACGCAGCCACCCCGCGGAGGCATTGAAGGTCTACGCCGCTCGCGTCGAACGAATGGTCCGTCTTGGCGGCCAAGGTAATTATGAAGATGCCTGCCGCCTACTCAGACGGATGCGGCAGGTTCGGGAAAGTCTTGGCGAGACTGCGCAGCATGCCGCCTATCTCGATGATTTGACGAGCCGTCACAAGGCAAAGCGCAATTTCATGAAGCTGTTGACGGCAGGTCATTCCTGACGGGACGGTAGGTGTATTGTTCGCCGACGGCAAAGACCCGGCCGTTGGCCGGTATGGATGGTGAGGATTCTCGATGAAGCTGGGCTGGAAGCCACGCAAGTGGCTGGACAAAAAGAGCAAATTGGGTTTTCGCGGCTATCCGGTCGGCACCATCGCCTTCTATGGACCGGACGCCCAGCGTGCCAGCAAGGTGGCTGTCTCAGTCATCGTCGCGCCGGATAGCGAACCGATCGAATTGCGGAGATGGTTTGCCGAGAGCGGCGACGTGCGAAATGACGCGACGATATTCGAGGAAATTGCCATCTTTCTTCGCAGCCATGAGGTGCACTCTGTAGCGATGGTCGAGGAGATGATGGGGTGTCCGCATGAGGAAGGCATCGACTATCCGGAAGGCGAGGTTTGTCCTGAATGCCCGTTCTGGGCTGGTCGTGCCCGCCCGTTTGCGGGTGGCTAACTTCGTTGGCGCGATTTTCCGATACGCTGCGAATCTTCATGATCGAACGGCTCATCGCGCTTTCGGCCCGTCCCGCGCCTCAAGACGGGCGCTGTAGCGGGACATCGCAAAGCAGAAGGCGAAATAGATCAGCGCGACGAAGAGGTAGACTTCGACACTGAACGATTGCCAGGCCGGATCGATGATCGCGGTCTTGGCGGTCGTCAAGAGGTCAAAGATACCGATGATCAGGACCAGACTGGTATCCTTGAAGAACGCGATGAAGGTGTTCACCAGCGGCGGGATCACGTGGCGGATCGCCTGCGGCAGAATGATCAGGCCGTTCTTCTTCCAGTACGACAGGCCGAGCGCATCGGCGGCGTCGTGCTGCCCGCGGGGAACGGCCTGCAGGCCGCCGCGAATGACCTCTGCGAGATAGGCGCCCGCGAACAGCACGAACGCGACCTGCGCCCGCAGCAGCTTATCGACGTTGACGCCGTCAGGCATGAACAGCGGAAACATCACGCTCGCCATGAACAGCAGGCTGATCAGCGGGACGCCACGGATCAACTCGACATAGAGCACCGATAACGATCGGATCGCGGGGAGCTTTGAACGTCGGCCAAGGGCGACGACAATCCCGAGCGGGAATCCGAGGGCGAGACCGAAGGTCGCGAGAATGAGTGTCACCGGCAGCCCACCCCAGCGGTCCTGGGAAACAAAGGGCATTCCAAAAATGCCGCCCCACATCAAGAGGCCAATCAGGGTAAGCGCCGCGGCCCACACCAGCACCAGTTCCTTGCGCCACCATTTACGCCGGCTCGACACACAGAACAGGGCCATGAAGGCGAGCATCGCCAGCGCCGGCCGCCATTGCTGATCGAACGGATAGGTGCCGAACAGTATGAAACGAAGTTTTTCGGGGATGACGGCCCAGCAGGCGCCGAGTCCGTGAACCGCCCGGCAGGCACTCGTGTCGCTGCCGGGAACGCTCCACACCGCGTTCCAAAATGCCCACTGCACGAGTCCGGCGGCGGCCTTCGCCAGCCCGAACAGCAACAGCAGCGTCACGATCGTCGAGGAAATCGACGCAAACAGATTGACGCGCAGCCATCCGATGGCGCGGCCGACGATGGTCCGGCCTGATCGTGACCGGCTGAATGGGAGCGGAGTTCCCGGAGCGTCCGTCACCGAGGTCATGGCTCAGCGCTCCACCAGCGCGATCCGCGCATTGTACCAGTTCATGAACAGACTGATGCCGAGGCTGATGGTCAGGAACACCAGCATGATGATTGCGATCGCCTCGATGGCCTGGCCGGTCTGGTTCAGCGTCGTGTTGGCAATCGACACGATGTCCTGGTAGCCGACCGCAACTGCCAGCGAGGAATTTTTTGTCAGGTTCAGATACTGGCTGGTCATCGGCGGAATGATGACGCGCAGTGCCTGCGGCATGACGATGTGTTGCAGCACGAAACCACGGCGCAGCCCGAGCGCCATCGCGGCATCCCACTGGCCCCTGTGAACGGATTGGATGCCGCTGCGCACGATCTCGGCGATGAACGCCGATGTGTAGGTCACAAGCGCGATCAGCAGCGCAAAATATTCCGGCGCCAGCGTCAGCCCGCCGACGAAATTGAAGCCGCGCAGTTCCGGCTTGGTGATGGTCCAGGACACGCCGAGCGCCAGCGAGGTGAGCATCGGCAGCCCGATCACCAGCGCCAGCGCATACGGCCAGATCCGCCGCGGCTGGCCATCCAGCAGCTGCCGGGCCGTCAGCTGTTTGCGCACCACATGGAACGCGATCAGCCCGATCACGGCCGCGCCGATCACCCAGAGCTGACCCGCCTCGATCGGGACAGACGGAAGTATCATGCCTCGATTGGAAAGGAAGACACCCTCGATCGGCTTCCAGGCCGCGCGCGCCGCCGGAAGTCCCTGCATCAGCACGTACCAGAACAATAGCTGCAACAGCAGGGGAATATCGCGAAGCACCTCCACATAGACGGCGGCAAGCCGCGACAACAGCCAGTTCGATGACAGGCGCGCGACGCCGATAATGGTCCCGAGCACGGTCGCCAGCACAATGCCGATCACGGCGACGCGGAGCGTATTGGCGAGCCCGACGATGAAGGCGCGCAAATAAGGGTCCTTCGGACTGTACGGAATCCAGGTGTCGGCGATCGGCATCCCCGCCTCGCGGCCGAGAAAGGCGAAGCCGGTCGAGATGCGGCGCACCGACAGATTATGAACCGTGTTCGACCAGAGCCATGCGACGATCGCCACCGTGATCCCCACCACCACGATCTGCCAGAACAGTCCGGCGAACTGCCGGTCCTTCAGCGAGATTCCTATCCGCCGGGGCGGCGGCGGAGCGGGGTTCGATGTCGTCACGGCACAAGATTCCTCATGGCGGCGATGATCGGCTACGCGCTGGCTGGCGCTAGTATTCCATACGTTGCAATCCATCGCAATATATGAAACAAATGTTTCATGAGCGGGCATCCGGCAAAACCCTCACCCCTGAACGAACTCTGCAGCGCGCTGCCCTCCCTGCCGCTGCGGCTGCGGGAAGTCGGCCGGTTCGTTGCCGCCAACGACTATGACGCCACCACGCGCTCGATGCGTGATCTCGCGACCGTCGCCGGCGCCGATCCGGCGGCGTTCACGCGACTGGCGAAGGCCCTGGGCTATTCGGGCTGGGACGAACTGCGCTCGGCCCTGACCGAGGCGCGCCGACCCACGGAAGCGTCGCCGTTCTCAGGCCGGGCCAGGGGCCGGCGCCAGGGGCCCAACCCCGAAATTTCGCTGGTCTCCGACAAGTTTGAGGCTGAAGCGGCGGGCCTTACCCGTATCTCGCCCGCCGCAGTGGCCGGCGCCGCAAAGGCGGTGCACGCGGCGCGACGAATCTGGATCGCGGGCTTTCGAAGCTGCCGCAGCGTGGCCGAACTGCTCAACTACCAACTCCGGCTGTTCCGGCCCGACGCGGTGCAATTGGTTGGCGGCTCCGGCCCCGAGGATCTCGATCTCGGCGCGTTCCGGCGCGGCGACGCGGTCGTCGTCATCGGCTTCGCGCCATATTCCACGGCGAGCGTAGTGTCGGCGCGCGCGGCGCATCATTCCGGCGCTACCCTGATCGCGATTGCGGACAGGGTTGCCGCGCCAATGGCGGAGGGGGCCGAGCACCTGCTGCTGTTCGAGGCCGCTTCATCGCCGGGATTCTTCCCGAGCCTGACCGGCGCGATTGCGATCGCGCAGTCGTTGGCGGCGGCGACCTTCACCCTGGGCGGTCCGGCGGCCAAGCGGCGGCTGGAGGAAACCGAAGCCCGCCTCGCTGCCAGCTCACAATATGTTGCCGAGAGAGACTGACATGAGTATTCGAACCAGCCGTGTGCTGCACCGGAGTTTGCGCGAAACACCCCCTAAGGCCGTCGGCGGCGATGGCGTATGGCTCATTGCGGAGGACGGCCGCCGGATCCTCGACGCTTCCGGCGGTGCGGCCGTTTCCTGTCTCGGGCACCAGCATCCGCGCGTGCTCGAGGCGCTATCGCGGCAAGCGTCAAAACTCGCCTACGCCCACACCGGCTTCTTCTCGTCGGAACCCGCCGAAGCGCTGGCCGAACAGCTTGTCGGCCACGAGCCCGGCGGACTTGGCTACGCGTACTTCGTCAGTGGTGGATCGGAAGCGGTCGAGGCCAGCATCAAGCTGGCGCGGCAGTATTTCATCGAGATCGGTCAGCCGCAGCGGCAGAACTTCATCGCCCGCCGCCAGAGCTATCACGGCAATACGCTGGGCGCGTTGGCGGCGGGCGGCAACGCCTGGCGCCGCGAACCTTATGCGCCGCTGCTGTCGCAGGCGTTCAGTCATGTGACGCCGGCATTCGCCTATCATGAACAGCGCGACGCTGAATCCGAGGCGGATTTCGCGGCGCGGCTGGCCGCAGAACTGGAAGCGGAATTCCAGCGCCTTGGCCCCGGCACCGTGGCGGCGTTCATCGCCGAGCCGGTGGTGGGCGCCACCGCCGGATGCGTGACGGCGCCGGAAGGCTATTTCCGCAGCGTGCGCGATATCTGCAATCGCCACGGCGCGCTGCTGATCCTCGACGAAGTCATGTGCGGCATGGGGCGTACCGGGACGCTGCACGCCTGGGAGCAGGAGGGCATCGCCCCGGATATCCAGGCCATCGCCAAGGGACTAGGCGGCGGCTACCAGCCGATCGGCGCGATGCTCGCGAGCACAGGCATCATCGATACCATTCGCCAGGGTTCGGGCGCTTTCCAGCATGGACATACTTATCTCGCGCATCCGCTCGCCTGCGCGGCGGCGCTGGAAGTGCAGCGAATCATTGCGGAAGAGAAATTGCTCGACAACGTAAGGACGCTCGGCGGTCATCTCGAACGACGCCTGACCGAGCGCTTCGGCAATCACCGGCATGTCGGCGATATCCGCGGGCGCGGCCTGTTTTGGGCGATCGAATTGGTTGCCGATCGCAGCAGCCGCGAATCCTTCGATCCCGGCCTCAAGCTGAACCAGAAGATCAAGGCGGCGGCGTTCGAGAATGGCCTTGGCTGTTACCCGGGCGGCGGCACCGCCGATGGCCGCCGCGGCGATCACGTGATGCTGGCGCCGCCCTATATCGCCACATCGGACGATATCGATGTGATCGTCGACCGGCTCGGTTCTGCCGTGGATAGTGCATTGAAAAGTATTGGTCATTAACAGGAGGCGCAGAATGAAGAGAGTACTCGTTGCTACAGGCTTGCTCGCCGCGTCGTTTTCGGCCGCAACCGCCGGAACGCTCGATACCGTCAAGCAGCGCGGCACGCTGGTGTGCGGCGTCAGCGCAGGCTTTGCCGGATTTTCCGCGCCGGATTCCCAGGGCAATTACAAGGGACTCGACGTCGACTATTGTCGTGCGATGGCGGCAGGCGTGCTCGGCGACGCCAACAAGGTGCGCTACGTCGCGCTCACGGCGCAGAACCGTTTCACGGCCCTGCAATCGGGCGAGATCGACGTGCTCTATCGCAATTCGACCGAGACCTATCTGCGCGGCGTGACGCTCGGCCTGCGGCAGGGGCCGATCAACTTCTATGACGGGCAGGGCTTTGTCGTCAAAAGCGACTCGGGCGTGAAGGATTTGAAGGGCCTCAATGGCGCCACGGTCTGCGTTGCGCAGGGCACCACCCATGAAGTGACGCTCGGCGACTACGGGCGCGCCAACGGGATCGAGTGGAAGCCGCTGGTGTTCGATCGCACCGACACGATGTTGCAGACCTTCTTCGGCGGGCGCTGCGATGCCATGACCCAGGACGCCTCCGCGCTGGCCGGCTCGGTTACGACGGCGGCGCCGAATCCGGCCGACTACACCGTTCTGCCGCAAACCATCAGCAAGGAGCCGCTCGGACCGTTCACGCGCAATGGCGACGAAGTGTGGAGCGATATCATCACCTGGCTGCACTACGGCCTGATCGAGGCTGAGGAGCTCGGCGTCACCGCCGCCAATGCCGACGACATGGCAAAATCCACGACGCCGGCAGTCCAGCGCCTGCTCGGCACATCAGGCGATCTCGGCTCGCGGCTTGGCCTCGACAACAAATGGATGCTGCAGGCCATCAAGGCGGTCGGCAATTATTCCGAGATCTTTGAGCGCAATGTCGGCAAGGCGAGCCCGCTCAAGCTCGATCGCGGCCTCAACGCGACCTGGACCAAAGGCGGCCTGATGTACGCGATTCCGTTCAAGTAGCAGGTGTACCGCAGCGAGACGCAGCATGAGCAACGATAGCCACACGCTGCGCAGCGACGGGGCCACCGCAGCCGTCCTGGCGCATGGCGCCGAATTATGCTCGCTGAAAAATGGGCAGGGGTGCGAGCTGCTTTGGCAAGCCGGGCCGCAATGGCGGCGTCACGCGCCGTTGCTGTTTCCGATCGTCGGTAAACTCAAGAACGACGAATTGCGCCATCGGGGCAAGACCTATCGGATGACGCAGCACGGCTTTGCGCGCGATCATCGGTTTGAATGGATCGAACGTGAGCCCGATCGCTGCACGCTGGTGCTGACTGATAGCGCCGTCACGCGCGAGCGCTATCCCTTCGCGTTCCGGCTTGTGGTCACCTATGCGCTGCAACACGCCGATCTGGACGTGACGCTCGAAATCACCAACACCGGCGAGGAGATCTTGCCGGCGTCGATCGGCGCGCACCCGGCGTTCAATTGGCCGCTGCTGTCCGGATTGGACAAGCAGGCCTACGCCCTCACTTTCTCCAACGAGGAGCCGGCGCCGGTGCGGCGGTTGAAGGACGGTCTGCTGCGATCAGCGCCGGAGCCAACGCCGGTGCACGGCAGGACGCTCGCTCTGTCCGAACGGCTGTTCGACGACGATGCGGTCATTCTGGACAGCGTTGCCAGCGCTTCCCTGCGCTATGCCGCCGACCGCGGGCCATCGATCGAAATGTCTTGGGAAGGCTTCCCTGAACTCGGGGTCTGGTCAAAGCCCGATGGCGCGCCGTTCGTCTGCATCGAACCGTGGCACGGCACCGCCAGTCCGTCGGATTTCGACGGCGAATTTGCCGACAAGCCCGGGCTTTTGCACCTCGCACCGGGCGAAAAACGAATTCTGAGATATCGGGTTCGTGTCGGCTGAGACGCAGTCCGCCCTCGCTCAAGTTAATCGCGACTAGCCTTCACCAGCGCGATCAGTTCGTCCCCGTAATGCTCGAGCTTCTTGTCGCCGATGCCGGCAATGCCGCGAAGTTCGGTCAGCGTCGTCGGGTGGGAAGCCGCAATGCCGTCGATCGTGGAGTCGTGCAGCACGACATAGGCCGGCACGCCGCGCTTGCGTGCGATCTCGGAACGCCATGCCTTGAGCGCGGCGTGCAAAGCAGGATCGGCGGACTTGCCCTGGCCGACGGAGGCGGGCGCCAGATCGCCGCGTCTTGATTTGTCCCGGATGGCGCGGTTGCGTGAGCCTGCGGGCTGCTCGCGCAGCATCACCTCGGTCTCGCCCTTCAGGACGCCGCGGGCTGAATCTGTCAGCTTCAATGCGCCAAACGCTTCGCTGTCGGCGCGCAGATGGCCCATGGCCACCAGCTGGCGCATCACGGCGCGCCATTGTTTTTCATTGAGTTCGCGGCCGATGCCGAACACGGACAATTTGTCATGCCCGAACTGCGTGACGCGTTCGGTGATGCGGCCGACCAGAACGTCAATCAGATGCATGGCGCCGAAACGCTGCCCGGTGCGATAGGCGCAGGACAACAGCTTTTGCGCAACCACCTTGCCGTCGCGCACCACCGGCGGCGACAGGCAGTTGTCGCAATTGCCGCAATTGGTGCCGCTGACGGCTTCGCCGAAATAGCCGAGCAGGCGGCTGCGCCGGCAGCCGGCGGTTTCGGCCAGGCCGACCAGCGCGTCGAGCTTGCCGATCGACACGCGCTTGAACGCGTCCGAGCCGGTGGATTCGTCGATCATGCGGCGCTGCTGCACGATGTCGGACAGGCCATACGCCATCCAGGCGCTGGATGCTTTGCCGTCGCGCCCGGCGCGCCCGGTTTCCTGGTAATAGGCCTCGATACTTTTGGGCAAGTCGAGATGCGCGACAAAGCGTACGTCGGGCTTGTCGATGCCCATGCCGAACGCAATGGTGGCGACGATCACGACGCCGTCCTCGTTGATGAAGCGATCCTGGTTGCGGGCGCGCTGACCGGCATCGAGGCCGGCATGATAGGGCAGTGCCGGCACGCCTGCCTTGGTCAGTGCGGCCGCGGTATCCTCGACCTTGGCGCGGGAGAGGCAGTAGACGATGCCGGCATCACCGGCGTGGCGCTCGCTGATGAAACTCTTGAGCTGTGTTTGCGCGTTTTGCTTGTCGACGATTTCATAGCGGATGTTCGGACGGTCAAAACTCGCGACAAAGCGCGGCGCGTCCGCGAGCCCGAGCCGGTCAGCGATCTCCTGGCGCGTCAGATCGTCGGCGGTCGCCGTCAGCGCGATGCGCGGCACGCGGGGGAAGCGTTCGGCGATGACCGACAGGCCGATATATTCCGGGCGGAAGTCGTGGCCCCATTGCGACACGCAATGCGCCTCGTCGATCGCAAACAGTGAAATTTTGGCCTGGCCGAGCAGGCTAAGGCAGCGCGGCGTCAACAGCCGCTCCGGCGCGACATAGAGCAGGTCGAGGTCGCCCGCGAGCAGCCGCCGCTCGACCTCGGAGGCCTCCGCGAAAGACAAGGTGGAATTCAGCACCGCCGCGTTGACGCCGGCCTCGAGCAGGCCCGCGACCTGGTCGCGCATCAAGGCGATCAGCGGTGAGACCACGATGCCACAGCCCTCGCGCAACAGCGCCGGCAGTTGGTAGCACAGCGACTTGCCGCCGCCGGTCGGCATCAGCACCAGGCAGTTGCCGCCGTCGGTGACATGCCGGACAATCTCTTCCTGTGCGCCGCGAAAGGCGGGCAGGCCGAACACCGAATTCAGCACGGACAGCGCGTCGGGAGCACCTTCGGACGGACGTCTGGAGGCGGAGGCATTGGCGGGAGCAGACATGCGAATTTGGTTGTCCAATTAAGCGCTTGGAGGGCCAGCCCTCGATGCCGGTATCCCGGATCAAGGGATATCACGGCAGGCCAGACATAACAGGTCTGTTTCTGATTCGGGCGCCACCTATTCACGGCCGGGGCTCCCGCAAATGTGCTCCAGCCGCGGCCTCCATCCCCCTAGCCTGCGCGGTATCAGGCTCCTACAATCGCTCCACCGTTCGAAAAACAAGAATAATCCTTGGGGAGGCGGCTATGCCACGTCGTTCGCTGATTACGGGCGTCAGTTTTCTGGTGATTTTCTCGTGGCTGGCGGGAACGGGCAAATTGCCGGCGCAGACCGGTTCGCCGGCGTTATCAGGCAAGGTCACGGCCGGGCAGGACGCGCTGGAAGGCGTTCTGGTCAGCGCCAAAAGAAACGGATCGACCATCACCGTCACGGTCGTCAGCGACAAGGACGGCCGCTACAGTTTCCCTGCGGCGAGGCTCGAGCCCGGCCAGTATTCGCTGCGCATTCGCGCCGCCGGCTACGAACTCGGCAACGTGGCTCCGGTCGAGGTCGCCGCCGACAAGACCGCGACTTCCGATCTCACCCTGCACAAGACCGCCGATATCGCTTCGCAGCTGACCAACGCCGAATGGCTCGCGAGCATGCCGGGCACCGATGCGCAGAAGGGGCAATTGCTCAATTGCGTCGGCTGCCACACGCTGGAGCGCCCGTTGCGCTCGAAATACAGCGCCGATGACTTCATGACGATGATCCTGCCGCGCATGCAGGGCTATGTGAACCAGAGCATTCCGCAGCACCCGCAATTGCGGCGCGCCGAGCGGTTGATGGAGGAGCGCGGCGATCAGCGTGTGCAGGTCTACCGGGGCGCGGCCGAATTTCTCGCCAGCATCAATCTCAGTTCGAATCCGCAATGGAATTTCGAACTAAAGACGCTGCCGCGCCCGCGAGGGGCCGCCACCCGCGTCATCTACACCGAATACGATCTGCCCCGCGAGACCATCTCGCCGCATGACGTGATCGTCGATGGCAGCGGCATGGTTTGGTATTCCAGCTTTGGCGAGCAGAATCTGGGCAGGCTCGATCCCAAGACCGGCAAGGTTACGGAGTTTCCGATTCCAGAGCACAAGCCGGGCTTCCCGACCGGCCTGCTTGGCCTGCGCAGCGACCGCGACGGCAATCTGTGGCTCGGCAATATGTACCAGGCGACCATCGTGAAGTTCGATCGCAAAACCGAGGCGTTCAAATTCTGGCCGCTGCAGGGCGATGAAAATATCGACGCCGCCCAAATCAACATGGTCAGCCCGCAAAGCTCCGGCGTCGATGGTAAGGTCTGGACCCAGAACAACGGCTTTGCCGGCGTTCACCGGCTCGACATCGCGACCGGAGAATTCGAGACCTGGGAACCGTTCAAGGGCGTGCCGGGCCCGCACAATATCTACGACGTGATTCCGGATTCCAAAAACAACGTGTTCTTCACCGACTTCCGCCAGCGCCATATCGGGCGGATCGACGCCAAAACCGGTGAGGTCAAGCTGTACGAGATCCCGACGCCGAATTCGGCGCCGCGCCGTGGCACGATGGATGCGCAGGACCGGCTGTGGTTCGGCGAATATCGCGGCGACCGCATCGGCATGCTCGACACCAAGACTGGACAATTCAGAGAGTGGCCGGTCGCGCCGCGCTGGTCGTCGCCCTATGACGTCATCACCGACAAGAACGAAGAGCTCTGGACCGGCTCGATGCTGAGCGACCAGGTCACGCGGCTCAACACCAGGACCGGCGAAGCGATCAACTATCTGTTGCCGCGCAGCACCAATATCAGGCGGGTGTATGTCGACAATTCCACCACACCGGTCACGTTCTGGGCCGGCAGCAACCACGGCGCATCGATCGTCAAGGTCGAGCCGCTGGAATGAGGGAGTCTCAGATTCGAGCCCGGCTCTCGGCCGCCGTTCTTCGCGCGTGCAATAAAATGGAACCTCAATATGGGGTGATCTGCGTCTTGCGGGCGAACGACGGCAGAAGGTTTGTGTTAAAGCATCATCCAACGACAACGAAGACCAGCGGAAGCGCATGACGGGGCCGTCGCGGATCATCGCTAGCGTCATCGTGATCGCGCTGGTCGCCGGCGCGGTGGCGGCGTTTGCGATTGCCTGGCGGCCGGCAATTGCGGCGATCGATCCTCCGGCGCCGCAGGCATTTGACGCCGCGCTTGTGAAGCGGGGCCGCGACCTGGCCGCGATCGGCAATTGCAGCGATTGCCACACGGTCCGCGGGGCCAGGAATTTCGTCGGCGGGCTGCCGGTGCCGACGCCGTTCGGCACCATCTTCTCTTCCAACATCACACCGGATGCCCAGACCGGGATCGGGCGATGGTCGGAAACAGCTTTCCGCCGCGCCATGCGTTCCGGCGTCAATCGCGAGGGCCAGCATCTCTACCCGACATTCCCCTATGATCATTTCACCAATGTTTCCGACGAGGATGACCGGGCGATCTACGCCTTCCTGATGACGCGGCAACCGGTGCATGCGCCGGCGCGCGCGAACCAGCTTTCCTTCCCGCTCGACCAGCGGCCGGTCATTGCCGGTTGGAAATTGCTGTTTCTGCGCCGCGACACTTTTCAGCCGGATAGCACAAAGAGCGCCGAATGGAATCGCGGCGCGTACCTCGTCGCGGGATTGGCGCATTGCGGCGCCTGCCACACGCCGCGCAATGCGCTGGGCGCAGAACGCGTGAGCGCGCAATTTGCAGGCGGCGACGTCGACAATTGGCACGCCTATGCGATCAACGACAAATCCCGTTCGCCGGTGCCGTGGGACGCCGATGCCCTCTATGCCTATTTGCGCAACGGCTGGCATCCCGATCACGGCACGGCGCGCGGCCCGATGGCGGAGGTCGTCGCCAACCTGTCGCAGGTCGCGGACAGCGATGTCCGCGCCATCGCGGTCTATATGGCCGAGGTTTCCGGCGCGCCGACGCCGGATCGCAAGCGCCAGGGCGAGGCCGCGCTGGCACAAGCCAAATCACCTCCCGCGCAGGCTTCGCAAGCCAGCCCCGCCGGGGCGTCGATCTATGCCGCGGCCTGCGCCGCGTGCCATGAGACAGGAAGGCCGCTGCCCTATGGCGGGGTCAATCTGGGGCTCTCGACCGCGATCTCCGCTCCCGATCCGCGCAATCTCGTCAATATCCTGCTGTCGGGCGTTCGCGCCGTGGAGGGCGAACGTAGTCCGATCATGCCGGGCTTTGCCGCCAGCATGAACGATACGCAGATGGCGGGCTTGCTGAACTATCTGCGGGCGCGGTTCAGCAACCAGCCGGCATGGACCGGTGTTGAAAAGACCATTGCCGACGCGCGCCGCACCGAAACCGTCCTTCTCCAGACCTCGGCAGGTCCGCGCAACGCGCCCGCCGATCCCACGCAGCGAGACAAGCCATGATGACATTGAAGGTCAACGGGCACGATCATCAGGTCGATGCGGATCCGGATACGCCGCTGCTCTATGTGCTGCGCGACGACATCAAGCTCAATGCCGCCAAATTTGGTTGCGGGCTTGGCCAGTGCGGCGCATGCACGGTGATCGTGGACGGCAAGGCCGTGCTCTCCTGCGTGACGCCGCTGATTCTGTTGGAAGGCAAGCAGGTGACGACGCTCGAGGGCCTCGGGACCATTGGCGCGCCGGCGCCGATCCAGCGCGCTTTCATGGAGGAGCAGGCAGCGCAATGCGGCTACTGCATCGCCGGCATGATGATGCGGGCGCAGGCGCTGTTGCAGCGGAATTCCAAGCCGACCGATGAGCAGATCCGCGCCGAACTGGAGCCGCATCTGTGCCGGTGCGGCACCCATATGCGCATCCTGCGCGCGGTGCATCGCGCCGCCCGGCTGATGGACACGGCAGATGCTGCTTCAACCGGGAGGAGCGCGCCATGAACGCCCCCGTGATTCTCGATCGCCGCCGCGTGCTCGCGGGCGGCGGCGCGCTGATCGTCAGCTTCTCGCTCACGAGCGCCTTTGCGCAGGATCAGGCGCCGGGCGCTGCGCCGGCGCCAAAGCCTCCCCGCAGTCTTGCAGCGACGCCGTATCTGGATTCCTGGATCCGGATCGACGCCGACGGCAGCATCACGGTATTCACCGGCAAGGCCGAACTTGGCCAGGGCGTCAAGACGGCAATTCAACAGATCGCCGCCGAAGAACTCGATGTCTCGTTCGAATCGCTGAAGGTCGTGACTGCCGATACAAAACTCACCGCCAACGAAGGCTACACTGCCGGCAGCAACTCCATGAAGGACAGCGGCACAGCGATCCAGAATGCCGCCGCGCAGGTGCGCGAGCTTCTGGTTGTGGAGGCCGCCAGGCGGCTGGGCCAACCGGCCGAAGGGCTGCGGACCGAGAACGGCGCGGTGATCTCGGCGAATGGCAAGCGTCTCACCTATGGCGAACTGGTCGCCGCCGACATGCTGCATGTGCAGGCGCAGCCGAAATCGAAGCTGAAGGATTCTGCGACGTTCAAGGTGATGGGCCAATCCATACCGCGCGTCGATATCCCGGCAAAGGTCACTGGTGGCGCGGCCTATGTGCAGGACATGCGGCTGCCGGGCATGCTGCATGCCCGTGTCGTGCGGCCGCCGAGCTATGGCGCGCAACTGACGGAGTGCGATACGGCGGCGGTCGAAAAACTGCCCGGCGTCGTCAAAGTCGTGCGCGACGGCAATTTCCTCGCCGTCGTTGCCGAAAAGGAATTCCAGTCGATCAAGGCGATGAACGCGCTCTCGGCCGCGGCGAAATGGAAGGAGACGGCAAGCCTGCCGAAGCAGGACGATCTGCTCAAGGTCCTGACCAGCCCGCGGTCGCAGGATTCCACCATCTTCGAGCACAGCAATCCCGCCGTCACCGGCCAGAAGACGATCGAGGCCACCTACACGCGGCCCTATCAGTCACATGGGTCGATCGGGCCGTCCTGCGCGGTCGCGCAATTCGCGGATGGTGCGATGACGGTGTGGACGCATACCCAGGGCGTTTTCCCCGATCGCCAGGGCATTGCGGAAATGCTGCGCATGCCGCCGGCCAGCGTCCGCCTGATCCACGTCGAGGGCTCCGGCTGTTACGGCCACAACGGCGCCGACGACGCCGCGGCGGATGCGGCGCTGATCGCGCGTGCGTTGCCGGGCCGTCCCGTCCGTGTGCAGTGGATGCGCGAGCAGGAGCATGGCTGGGAACCCTATGGCCCGGCGATGGTGACGAAATTGAAGGCCTCGCTCGACGGCAACGGCAAGATCGCCGACTGGAATTTCGAAGTGTTCAGCAACACCCATTCGATGCGGCCCGGCGGCGCCGGATCGATGCTCGCCGCGCAGCATATGTCGCAGCCCTTTGCGGTGCCGGAGCCGAAACCGCTCCCATTGCCGGACGGCGGCGGCGACCGCAACGCTATCCCGTTCTACACTTTTCCGAATGCGCGCGTCGTGCATCACTTCATTCCCGAGATGCCGTTGCGGATTTCGGCGATGCGCGCGCTCGGCGCTTATCACAACGTATTTTCGATCGAGAGCTTTATGGACGAACTCGCCGCGCTCGCCGGCGCCGACCCGGTCGAGTTCAGGCTAAAACATCTCGACGACCAGCGTGGCCGTGACGTGATCGAGAAGGCCGCGCAGAGTTTTGGATGGAAGGCCGGTCAGACGCCGCCGCTCGATCGCGGCTACGGCTTTGCCTTTGCGCGCTACAAGAACCATGCGGCCTATTGCGCCATCGCCTCCGAGGTCGAAGTCAACCGCGAAACCGGCCGTCCACGGCTGGTGCGGGCGGTGGCCGCCGTCGATAGCGGCCAGGTGATCAATCCGGACGGCCTGATCAACCAGATCGAAGGCGCGATCGTGCAGTCGATGAGCTGGACGCTGTATGAAAGCGTGACCTTCGACGCGACGCGGATCACCAGCATCGACTGGCAGACCTATCCAATCCTGCGTTTCAATGCCGTGCCGGACAGTATCGAGGTCCACATCATCAACCGGCCCGGCCAGCCCTTCCTCGGCAGTGGCGAGACCGGGCAGGGGCCGGCGGCGGCATCGATCGCCAACGCCATCACCAATGTCACCGGAAAAAGGCTGCGCGACCTGCCGCTGACGCGAAAACGCATCAAGGATGCGATCGATGCGTGAGACGCTCTACTGATAGGTCGCGACGATGTCCGACACCGCGCGCTCGAGCTGCTGCGCAGTGGCGCATTGGCGCACGACGGTACAGAAGGTCGAATAGCGCGGCATTTCGGAATCGCCCCAACCCCAGGCCATACGGCCTTCGGGGTTGAGCCATACCAGCCGCTTCGACCGTTCGCCGATGCGGCGCAGAATATCCGCGCGCGGATCGAGATTGTTGCTGCGGGCGTCGCCGAGCACGATCACGGTGGTCTGCGGCGTCACCGCGCTCATCCATTGCTTTTCGAAGTCGGCGAGCGAGCCGCCGTAGTCGGATGAGCCGAACCCGACTTTGGCCATGATCTCGGCCATCGCCTCTTCCGGCGATTTGGCCTCCAGGATGTCGCTGACCTCGATCAGGTGCCCGGAAAAAGCGAACGAGCGAACGTCGGAAACGACCTCATGCAGGCTGTGGATCAGCAGCAGGAAGAAATCGGAAACCCGCGCCACCGAACCCGAGACGTCGCAGAGGGCAACGATCTTCGGTTTGTCGCGATGCTTGCGTTTCCAGGCGGTGAGGAAAGGAACGCTGCCCCACGCGGCGTTACGGCGCAAGGTCCGGCGCACATCGAGATGGCCGCGGCGCTGGCGCTTGCGCGGCTTGCTGTAGCGCTCGCGCAGGCGGCGTGCGATCTGGCGAATCAGATGCCGCATCTGCTCGACTTGCCGCGGCTCGATCCGGGAAAGCGGCGCGTTGCGCAGGATCTCGTTGCGCAAATTCTCGGCTTCCTCGCGTCCGTACAGCATCAGCGCCTGCGAGACGGCCTCGCGAACGGTGTCGCGCAACCCGTCGAGGGCCGCGGCCAGCCGTTCCGCCAGGGCCGGGTTTGTCGCGGTCAGATCATCGAGGTCGTCGCGAAGCCGCTGGATGCCCATCGCATCGAGAATGCGGCCCGAAAATATCCCGCGCTGGGTGAAGTAGCGGATGTCGGACAGGGAGGCCGCGCTCGATGCGTTCGCGATCGCGGCGGCAATCTCGTTGCGATCCTGCGACAGCAGCATCTGCGCGAGCGGGCCGAGATCCTGTGCCGCATCGCTGCCGGCGTCGCTGTCCGAACCGGATTCGGTTGTTTCGGCGCCGGATTCCGAATCGTCTGCATCGCCGTCGTCGGGCGCGGCCTGCGACGGCTCCGGCTGATTGAAGAACAGGTCGAAGCAATCGCCCAGCGCTTTCTTCTCGTCCTGGCTCTTGGCGAGCGTCAGCAGAAAGGTATCGCGCAGGATCGTGCGATCGGAAAAGCCGACCTTCGCCACCGCCCGCATCGCATCGATGCTTTCGGCCGGCGAGAGCCGTACGCCCGCCCCCCGCGCCGCACGAAAGAAGTGATGCAGGTTCTCTCTCATCTTCTGCTATCCGAAGACGCCCTGGCGCGAGGCCTTGGCAATGAACGTGCTGACCTGAGGCTGTGCGGCCTCGATGTCCGCCTCGTATTTCAACAGTACGTTCAGCGTGTCCTTGACCATCTCGTGGCCAAGTTCGGTCGCCTGCAGCAGCACCAGCACGCGCGCCCAGTCGATGGTCTCGCTCACCGACGGTAGCTTCTTCAGGTCCAGCGTGCGGATCTCGTGGATGAACCCGACCATCTGCTTGCGCAGCGTCTGGGAAATGCCGGGAACGCGGCTTTCGACGATGCGCTCCTCGAGCTTCTGCTCGGGGAAACCGATGTGGAGGTGGAGGCAGCGCCGCTTCAGCGCGTCGCCCAGATCGCGCTCGCTGTTCGAGGTCAGGATCACGGTCGGTGCGGCGACTGCGACAATCGTTCCAAGTTCGGGAATGGTGACCTGGAAATCGCTGAGGATCTCCAGCAGCAGCGATTCGAACTCGGCATCCGACTTGTCGATTTCGTCGATCAGGAGCACGCAGCCGGCGGTCTGTTCCAGCGCCTGCAGCAGCGGCCGCGGTTCGACGAATTCCTTGGAGAAGAACACGTCGCCGAAATCGTGCAGTTGATCCAATGCGGCATGCAGCGTCGCGGCGCCACCGAGCACTTCGCCGAGCTTGTCTTTAAGGATCTGGGTGTACAAAAGCTGCTTGGCGTATTTCCACTCGTAGAGCGCCTTGGCCTCGTCCAGCCCCTCATAGCATTGCAGGCGGATCATCTTCAGCCCGCGCCAGGCCGCGATCGCTTTTGCAAGCTCGGTCTTGCCGACGCCCGCGGGGCCTTCGACCAGGATCGGCTTCTCGATCTGCTGCGCGAGATAGACCGCGGTCGCGATCTGCCGGCTCGCAATGTAGCCTTGCGCCGCGAGGCCGCTTTCCACTGCCTCGATCGAGGCCGAAGGCCGATGTTCAGCCACGAGTTCAACTCCGGATGTTGCAGAATTCAGCCATGTTCTGCCTGCGTTCCCGGCAAAGAACAAGCCAAGTTTCAGCTGTCGGAGCGACAGGGTTCCGGCATTTTCCGCAGAGCGCAATACCGGCCCGGTGCGCTTGCCGGGCCCGGGGAAGCGGCTGTTGGAAAATCGACCCGTTAGTTCGCGCAGGTCTGCATGAAATCCTTGCGCTGCGGGCCCACGATCTTCTGGTCGATTGCCTGTTTGAGGCACTTGAGACGTGCCTGCGCCATGCAGAGCTGTATCTGGTCCTGACGGTCCTGCCCTTTCAGCGCCTGGGACGCGGTTTGGCATGCCATTCGTTTCCCGCTGGGTACCGGCACCGCGGCTGCGGAATTGGTTTGTGCCGGAGCAGCCGGTGTTGGAGCTGACTGCGCAAATGCCGCGACCGAAAATACGATCGAGCCGGCGGAAACAATGGCGATGACGGGAAGTTTCATGAAGGCCTCCTGTTGGATCTAGGCTTTGCTGTCTGAATGGGCCGTGAATACCTGCATGGAACCAAACTTAGGTCAGCACCAGCCCGGTCGCGGCTTCGAGCTCGCCGATGGCCTGCGCGGCGTTGAGCACCTTGATCGTGGTCATGCCCATATCGCGCGCCGGCTTCAGATTGACGCCGAGGTCGTCGAGATAGACGCAACGCTTCGGGTTCACCTTCAGCGTCTCGACCATCATCCGATAGATGCGCGGGTCGGGCTTGCGCAGGCCGATCTTTGCGGATTCGATCACATGATCGAACAGCACCATGACTTCGGCGACATAGAGCGATCGGCCGCTCCGGCTGCCGATGGCGTTGGCGGGAAGATTGTTGGTGATGCAGCCGGTCTTGAATTTGGCCTTCACGCGCTTGAGCGCTTCGACCATTTCGGGCCGCAGATCGCCCGACAGCAGCGGCAACACATCCTTGCCGCGAACCTCCGCGCCCAGCGCCCGCGATTCGGTTGCGAACAAGGCGTCGAACGCCTCGATATCGACCTCGGCGCGCTCGAACTTGGCCCAGGCATTTTCCAGATGATTGGCGGCATTGGTGCGGCGGATGATGTCGGCGGGCAGTCCGCGCTCGGTCTCGAACTGCGCAAACGCCTCGAATGGCGAGGTCGTCAACACGCCGCCGAAATCCCAGATCACCGCCTCGATCATGCTTACCCACCCATGGCCTGTACGCGCCCGGGAGCGGCTAACACGGAATGCTGATCGGGACCAGTCTGAACCGCGGCTTGGCGCGGCCTGCCGCAACGGCTATCTCTGCGCGATGAAATTCTCGATTCCAGTGATGGCGAGCCTGCTGCTGGCCGCAGCGCCTGCCCACGCCATCGTCGGCGGCGGCGCGCCGTCGGCCGAGGGCGTCGGCCGTTCCGTCGTCACCATCGTCGGCTCACGCGGTAATTTCTGCACCGGCGCGCTCATTGCGCCGAAACTGGTGCTGACAGCGGCGCATTGCGTGCAGCCCGGCGCCGATTACAAGATCGTCGAATATGCCGCGGACAGGCCGCCGCAATTGCAGGACGTCAGGACCGTCGCGGTTCACCCCGCCTTCAACATCCAGGCGATGCTGGCTCACCGCGCCACTGCCGACGTCGCGCTGCTGCAACTGGCTGAACCCGCCAAAGGGAAGACCCCGTCGGCGCTCGGCATGCCCAACATTCCCATCGTGATCGGTGGCCGCTTTACGATCGCCGGCATCGGTGTGACCGTTCGTGGCGACGGCAAGAGCGGCGGCACCATCCGCGTGGCGGGGCTTGTCGCGATCGGCAAGCCGGGAACGCTGCAGATTCGCCTGGTCGATCCGGTGGGGCAGGGCCTGCGCGACGGGATGGGCGCCTGCACCGGCGATTCCGGCGGACCGGTGTTCGAGGACAAGCAGGCCGGCCCTGCCATCATCGGAGTCATCAGCTGGTCGACCGGGCCGAACGGTTCAGCCGGCTGCGGCGGCATGACGGGGGTCACGCCGCTGACGCTGTACCGTGACTGGATTTTGCAGACCGCGCGGCAGTGGGGCGCGGGGCTTTAGACCGTCATTGCCGGGCGTGACCAGGCGTGACCCGGCAATCCATCTTCTTCGAAAGACTCTTTTTGGATGGATGCGCGGGTCAAGCCCGCGCATGACGAGATGAGGCTAATGCCCCGCCGCCTTGTTCGCCGCGGCATTGTTGAGCACGATCAACCCATCCACGGCTACGCCGAGCTTGCTGTTGATCAGGAACGGATTGACGTCGATCGACGCAATCCGGTTTCCCGCGTCGGCCATCAGATTGGACAGGCCGACCAGCGCCTTGACGGCGGACGCCTCGTGCAGCGCCGGCTTGCCGCGATATCCCTTGATCTTCACGCCGGCCTTGGTCTTCTGGATCAGTTGTTTCGCCTCGTCGGCGTCGAGCGGTGCGCCTGCCAGTGCAACATCCTTCATCAGCTCGATATCGACGCCGCCGGTGCCGAACAGCACCACGGGGCCCATTTCGGCATCGAGCGAGGCGCCGACCACCAGTTCGAGATCGGCCTTGACCTGCTGCGCGATCAAGATGCCTTCGAGTTTCGGCTTGTTCTTGAGTTTTTTCACCCGCGCGGTGATGTCGTTGAACGCCTTCTTCACGTCAGCGGCGCTGTTGATGTTCAGCACCACGCCGCCGATGTCCGACTTGTGCAGGATCTCGGCGCTGACCACTTTTGCCACCACGGGAAAGCCGATTTTCTTGGCGATCTTCACCGCTTCCGCGGCGGTCTGCGCGATCTCTTCCTTTGAAACCGGAATGCCATAAGCCTTGAGCAGCTTTTTCGAGGCGACCTCGTCGAGCGCCGCCGCGCCATTGGCGCTCTTGAGCATCTTCTCCAGCATGGCCCGCGCGGGAGCCTTCGAACTCGACGCGATCTCCGGTACTACCTTGCGCAGCGAAGCATAGTCGATCAGCGACTTGATCGCGCCCACCGCGCGATCGAGCCCCTGCATGACCGCGATGTTCGGCAACGACTTGCGCAAGCCCTTGGTGAATTCGGTAAAGCCGATCGACATCGTGCTGATGTATACCACGGGCTTGGAGGCCGCGCCGGCCATGTCGTTGACGATGCGCAAATTGCGTTCGCGCAGTTCATGCGGCGCCTTCGGCAGTTCCGCGTCGATGATGACGATGTCGGTGTCGGGATCGTCGATCATGACCTTGATCGACTGCATGTAGACGGAGGGATCGACGACGGCGGCAAAGCCGGCGTCGAGCGGATTGCCGACGATGCTGCCGGGGCCGAGCATCTTTGCCAGCTTTTCGGTAGCGCTGGCGCTCAGCGGCGCAAAGTTCAGGCCGGCCGAATGGAAGGCGTCGATCAGAAGGCCGCGCTTGCCGCCCGACAGCGATACCGCGGCGAGCCGGTTGCTCTTCGGCGGATCGGCGTGAACGAAACATTCGGTGGTCTCGATCAGCTCATCCAGTCCGCGCACGCGGACCACGCCTTCGCGCGTCGAGATCGCGTCAAAAGTTTCGATCGAGCCGGCGAGCGCGCCGGTATGCGCCATCGCGGCGGCGCGGCCGCCCTCGGAGGCGCCGAGTTTCAGTGCGATGACGGGTTTGCCCGCCGCCCGTGCGGCCTTGCAGGCCTCGCGAAACACCTTCGTGTTCCGCACGCCTTCGAGATAGACCACGATGACGCGGACCGAGGGATCGGCCGCGAAATAAGCCATCAGGTCCGGCGTCTCCAGCCCGGTCTCGTTGCCAGTCGTGACCATATAGCCGACGCCGACGCCGCGATCCTCCAGCGCCTGGCGGATCGCCATCACGATCGCGCCGGATTGTCCGGCGATCGCTACCGGCCCGGCTTCCATGGTGACGATGCGGTCGTCGATATTGGTGAACAGCTTTTCGCCCGCGCTCAAATTGCCGAGGCAGTTCGGGCCAGTCACGGCAAGGCCGGTCTCGCGCACCGCCCGCTGCAATTCGACCGCCAGCCGCTGGCTTTCCTCATCCTGCAATTCGCTGAAACCCGAGGTGACGATGGTGGCGGAGCGGGCCCCCGCAGCGGCAGCATCGCGGATCACCTGCACGGCGAAACGCGCCGGCACCAGCACCAGCACGTGATCGGGCTTGTCCGGCAGGCTGGCGAAATCCTTGTAGCAGGGCACGCCCCAGATTGTTTCGCGCTTGGCGTTAACGGGATAGAGGCCGCCCGCGTATTGGTATTTGATCAGGTTGTTCCAGATGCGCTCGGCATAGTTGCCGGGCTTGTCGGTTGCACCGACCAGCACGATGTTGCGCGGGTGCAGCATCGCATGGATGCGCTTGACGATGTCGCTGGCGTCGGACGATGGCGACCATTTTTCGGCCGAGTGAGACGCGGTGCTTGCCGGAGCTTCCATGGAGTTTACCCTTACCCGTTGTTTCCTTTGGCCGTGACGATCGAGCGCAGCCGCCACCGGCCATGATTTTTCATTTCTTTTTATTGAGACTTGAGCAGGGTGGCAACTCGCGTGAGGTGGATGCAGACCATTGTTTTTGCGCACGATATCCCGGCGCGCGGAACGGGACGGGCCGCCGCGAGGTCCGCTGCTACCAGGCGGGTCGCGGACGCGAAGGAGAGGCGATACCGGCGAGCAGGACCGCGAGGATTCCGGTGAGGAATATTCCATCGAATCCATGATTTTGGTTCAGCCTGGAATGGTTCTCGCGCTTCCAATCATCTGTTCAGCTATTGGTCTTCCACCGCGTGGCAAGAGTGTGACGTGCATTTCGGCGCATTCCAGTGGCGCTGTTCTGGGCCGATTATGGCTCGATCATGGTGGCATGAAGGAGATAGCGATCCGGCCCCGGCGTCAGCGCATCGAAGGGCCAGCAAGTCGATAGCACCAGTTCATATCCACCCGTCAGGGGATCGATCCCCGAGGCATCGAAGCGCACCACGGAGGTGGCATCGGCCCGATAACGGAATTTGCGGCCATCGCTTCTGACAATATCGATCTCGTCGCCGATCGCGACATCTCTGAGGAAAGAGAAATGCGTATCGCGGTGCGCGGAGTAGACGGCGACACCGCGCTCGCCGGCATCGGGCGTCCGTTCGAGATGGCCGGGACCGAAGGCCAGCGCCTGGCCGCTGCTTCCGGCCAGCACGATGGTGCTGGCATGGATCCGCTTCACCTCGATGCGCGCGACCGGCCATGTGTCCGCCCATGACCATGGTTTTGTCGGATGGCCGGTGGCGATGGTTTCGCTGAAGGCTCGCTCGAGCAGGATTTGCGCCAGCCGCGCCTTGGCGTGGATGTAGGCGCCCTGGCCGAACAGAATGAGGCCGCCGAGCGCGAGCAGGAGGGGAGCGACGAAGCGGGGCATTTGTCATTTCCGTCATTGCGAGCGAAGCGAAGCAATCCATTCCTTCTTGTCGCGGCGAGATGGATTGCTGCGCTTCGCTCGCAACGACGGTACTTGAAAAAGTCGCGCGCGCGGCCCTGGGGGACGGGTAGGCCGCGCGCGCTCTCAAGGAGGAGGTTGGGGCGCCTCCTCCATCTGGCGGCGTCAGCGCACGAACATCTGACGCCGGTTGAACACCAACAGGATCAGGCTGAGTGCGAGCAGGATGGAACCCGCGATCATCTTCAGCTCCGAGTCGGTCGCGGTCTTCGGCAGCTTGATAGTGTCCGGCATCGGCGCGGCCACGGGCAGCGGACGCTTCGAGGCCGCGACCTGAACTTTGCCGTCGCCGGCATCGGCACGCCTCTCCCTGGGCACGACCGGCAATTGCGGGCGCTCGCCGAACACTTTTGCGAAATCCCAACCCGCGGGCAGGTTGATCGGCAACTCGCCGACCTTGAGCGGTTCGCCCTCGGGACGGCTCGGCGTCTTGTCGACCGCGACCAGGCTGGTCAGCCGGGTGACGAGTTGATGCTCCAGCTCCAGCGCCAGGATGGTCTTGTCGGCGTCTTCAGGTGCAGCTTGCCGCGTGGTACGCGCCACCTCGGCATCGCTGATCTTGCGGCGCGCCCACAGCTTTGACAGGCCCTTGCCTTCGGCCGCATTCGCAAGCGGAAGGGTCACCACCCAGGGACGATCGCCGATGCGGCCCTTGATCTCGACCGAGCCCGCGAGCTTGTCGAGTTTGGCGGCCAGAACCAGCGGCTCGTCGCGATAGAGGTCGGGGATCGCAGCCGGCGTGATGTCGGCTGAGGCACCTGAGAATTTTGCGGTGAGACCGGTCACCGCGGGATTCTCCAGCTTGGCAAACAGGGAGCGCATCCGCTCCTCGACCTGTTCGACCGAGCCGATATGGGTGAAGGCGCCGCGCCCGAGTTCGGCGGCGCGCGTCATCAGATAGGTGTTCGGCGCCGAGCCGATGCCGACCATGAACACGCGCGAGCGGCCGCGCATCGCCGTTATGGTTTCGAACAATTGCTGCTCGTTGCCGATCGCGCCGTCGGTCAGGAACACGACCTGGCGGACATTGTTGGCGCCGTCGCCGGAATCATCGGTCAGCGCCGCGCGCATCGCCGGCACCATTTCGGTGCCGCCATTGGCTTCCAGCGCGTTGACGAACGCGGTCGCCCTGCCGAGATGTCCGGCGTCGGCCGGCACTGACGCCGAGAACAGCACGTCCATGGTGTGATCGAAACGGATCACGTTGAAGCGGTCGCTGGGCTGCAGGCGCCCGAGCGCGTAGATCAGACTCGCCTTGGCCTGCGCGATCGAGGTGCCGCCCATCGAGCCGGAATTGTCGATGACGAAGATCACCTCGCGCGGCAGCGGCTTTTTCTCGGTCTGTTCGACCGAGGGCGGCGTCACGAAGGCCAGCAGATAGTCGGCATTGCCGACATGCTCGCGGAACAGTCCGACCGACGGCGCCTTTTCGGCCGCCGGTTTCCAGGTCAGCTCGAAATCGCGATCCGCCGGCACCGGGCCTTCGGCGAGCCTGATGATACGCGTATTGCCGTCGGGGCTTTCGGTCTTGATCGCGTGATGGTGACTCTTCACTTCGCCAAGGGGGAAGCCGGCCTGGAGGCGCACCGTGATGCTGGTCGGGTTGACCGGTGCGTTCTGTGCAGGGTCGAGCACCGGCGGCGAGATGCGGTCGCGATCAGGGACGGAATCGGATTTGGTCGCGCCCCAGCCGCCGCCGTCGGGCCGGAAGTCGACGCTCTGCACCACGGGTGCGGGATTGTAGCGCGGGCCGACCACCATCGGCACCCGCAACGAAAACTCGTTGCCGGATTGCTGAACCGGCTCCTGATATTCGATCTGCACCAGCACGGTCTCGCCCGGGCCGATATTGGCGACCGAATTGGTAAAGATGTTCGGCCGTTCCTGTTCGGTCAGCGCCGCCTTCTGTCCGTTCCGCGCCGCCTGCTCATAGATGACGCGGGCCTGCCGCCGCTCCTTGATGTCGCCGACCACGACGCGATCGCCGACCACCATCTTCAGCGTATCCACCGCGCCGCCCGGCGGCAGCGGGTAGACGTAAGTGGCCTCGACCCAGTTTTGCGTCGGGTTCCGGAAAATCTGGGTGACGCGAGCGCGGATGGTTGGGCCGGAGACGGTGAGGTCGACATCGATGCCGAGCCGCGTTGCTTCGGCATAGCCGTCGTCGGTTTTCATGAGCAGCGAGCCGGACCGCGCCTCGGCCGGCCGGAGCACGGCGGCCTGCGGATTTTCCGCCGACCACACCGGCTCAAAACTCAAAAATAATGCCGCAAACCCGACTGCGAGTGCGGCGACGCCTTCCACCACGAAGAACAGCAATATTCGCATCTTGCGCGACAGGCCCGCGCGCCTGCCGGTCTGGATTTCAGCGCAAATCGTCATTTTCGTCACTCCCGAGCGAATGTTTCGCTGCCGGGAAGTGTTGGGGAACGCGTGTTTTTGCGCGAGCAGAATGATCGGCATTGTTCAGCCGCCCCCCGGCGAGGCGCGCCGTGGCCGGGACGGGTTTGTGCGGCTTTGTGCGCCATTGTGCGTCTGCTAGAATGGCCGGGACAAAGCAGGGGTGACGATGCCGACGCCGGACACGCAGCTTTCCGCCGAGCAAAGCCGGCAGGTGGCCGAGACCATACGCGAGGAAATCGCGCGCCGCCGCATCTCCCGGCAATCGCTGGCCGAACAGGCCAAGCTCAGCCTTTCGACGCTCGAAAAAGTGCTCGGCGGCCGCCGCCCGTTCACGCTTGCGACCACGGTGCGGCTCGAGCAGGCGCTCGGCGTATCCTTGCGCAAGACGCCGGACCTTCCGGTAGCTGCACCGCCTGCCAACGGCGACGTCGCGCCGGATGGGTTGGGGGCCTATTCGCGCCGCGCGGTCGCCTGGATCGAAGGGACCTATGTGACGATACGGCCGTCGTTCGGCGACAAGGAAGCGATCTTCGCCTACCGCACCGAGATTGCCTGGGATGCCGCCGCGTCGTCGCTCGTGTTCCACGAGAGCGAGCGGCAGGATGCGGCCTACACCCAATACGGTGAAGTGGCGGTGCCCAACCAGTCGGGCCACATTTATCTCGTCACCAACCGCCACGGTCAGCATCGTCTGATCACCGTGGCGCGTCCGACCATTTCAGGCGAGATGTACGGCATCATCACGACGCTGTTGGCGGGCCGCGGCTCGCTGTTGACACCGATCGCGGCCCCGATTGCGTATCTGCCGATCAAGCTGGTTCCTGGTCCTACCCTCGGCCGCATTTCACCAAACGACGCCAATTACGCGGCTTATCGCCAGCATTTGCGCCGTACCATCGACGAGCCGTTTGCCATGTTTTTGCCTGGCTAGAAGCGATCTCTGCTGCAGGGCTTGTATTTCCTGTGAAAGGGTCTATATGAGCCCCATTCGAATTACCGCTCTGCCTTGTTGACCGCGCCGAAACCGGCTCCTTTCCCCAAGACATCGTTAAAAATCGGATCGAACCCGCGCGGAGGTCGTGCGGGCAAAGCGCATCTGCGCATCTTGGAGATAGTTACATGGCTACCGGAACAGTTAAGTGGTTTAACGCGACCAAAGGCTTCGGCTTCATTCAGCCCGACGACGGCGGAAATGACGTTTTCGTTCACATCAGCGCCGTCGAACGCGCTGGTCTGAGCTCGCTCAATGAGGGCCAGAAGCTCTCGTTCGAAGCGAAGACCGACTCTATGCGCGGCAAGACCAGCGCCGAGAACCTTCGCGTAAGCTAAAATCGTCGATTTGGGATTTCCACGGATGTACTGGAATCCTCTGATCGGCTTTTGAATATCAGGGCCCGCTGGTGATGAACCAGCGGGCTTTTTGTTTGTGATGCATCTGAAATCATCAGCCCAAAGGAGGCCGGAAATGACTGAACGGCTGGACACCCTGAAAAAGGCGCGGGATCGAATGGTGGAAGAGCGCGATGCGCATGCCAAGGTGCTTGCTGCGCCGTTCGACCGCGACAAGGCGGAGCGCGCGCGCAACAAATTCGTCGAGACGCAGGGGTTGATCGATTCGATCGACCGCGCGATCAGCGGTGAACTGGCGATTGCTTCACTGCTGCCGGCGTAGAACGGGCGCCGATATCTAACGTTCGACATCGGCGCCATTCTTTTTAACCGCCCGTTTCGGCGCTGATGATGTCGCCGAACAGTTCCCACTGGCCGTTCTTGAACCGCATCATCTTGAGCTGTTCGATCGGAGCGAAGTCATTCGCAGACGTGTTGACCTTGATGCCGGGGATCAGGGTATCCGGCGCAAAGTCCTTCAGGCTGGCGGCCTGCTTCATGACGTTTTCCCGGGTCAGATTATCGCCGGACTGCTTCAGCACCTGCGCCATGGTCTGCGCCGCGGCGTAGCCATAGACCAGATTGGCGTCGGAGATGTTGGCGCCCGGCATGTACTTGTCGACGAACGCCATGAACTTCTTCATGCCTTCATCGTCCTTCCACTGCGGATCGGAGGCGTCCTTGAGGTAGCCGGCCGACAGCACGCCTTCGGACGCGTCGAGACCGGCCGGCTTCATCACCGCGCCGATCGAAATCGAAACGTCGGTCATGACGTGCATCGGCTTCCATTCCAGCTCCGCGATCTTCTTGATCGCTTGGGCTGCGAATTTCGGCGTCGAGATATTGACGAACACGTCGGCGCCGGTGCCCTTCAGCTTGACGATGTGGGAATCGATCGAGGGCTCGGTGGTCTCGTAGCTCTCTTCCGCGATCAGGATCGAGGAGGCCTTGTCGCCGAACACTTCCTTCAGGCCGGCGACGTAATCCTTGCCGAAATCGTCATTGGCATAGAACACCGCGACCTTTGCGTCGGGCTTGTTCTTCAGGATGTATTTCGCAAAGATCCGGGCTTCGACGCGGTAGCTCGGCTGGAAGCCCATGGTCCAGGGAAAATCCTTCGGATCGTTCCACTTGCTGGCGCCGGTGGCGAGGAACAGCTGCGGCACCTTCTTGGCATTATGATATTTCTGAACCGCGGTCTGGGTCGGCGTGCCCAGCGCGTTGAACACCAGAAATACCTCGTCGCTCTCGATCAGCTTGCGGATCTGCTCGACCGTCTTCGGCGGGCTGTAGCCGTCGTCATAGGAGATCCAGTTGATCTTGCGGCCGTTGATGCCGCCGGCATCGTTGACCATCTTGAAATAGGCTTCCTCGGTCTTGCCGATGACGCCGTAGGCGGAAGCAGGTCCCGAATAGGCCTCGACATTGCCGATCTTGATTTCGGTGTCGGAGGCGCCGGTGTCGTATTTCTTCTGCGCCAGGGACTGGGTGGAGAGCAGGGAGAGGGCTGCGGCGGCGGCAAGCAGCGACAGTTTTTTGTTGTTCATGAAGGCGTATCCTCGGGTTCTTTTGGTTGGGGACAGTTGGAAAAATCGTAGCCGGTCCCGGCAGGCGGTTACGAGGCAGCGGCGTTGCTATCGGTGGCTTTCGGCGTGCTGAACGTCTTTCGTAAAGTCGGTTTGTGAATCTTCCCGGTCGCGTTGCGCGGCAGCGTGTCGACGAATTCAATCAGGCGCGGGCATTTGAACCGCGCCAGATTGGCGGCACAATGCGCATGAATTTCCTCAGGAGCAAGCGTATGGCCGGGCTTGACCGCCACGATCGCCATGCCGACTTCGCCCCATTGCTCGTTGGGGATGCCGATGACGGCGGCTTCGGCGATGGCCGGAAGCTGATGCAGCACGCTCTCGACCTCGGCCGGATAGACGTTCTCGCCGCCGGAGATGTACATGTCCTTCCAGCGGTCGACGATGGTGTAAAACCCTTCCTCGTCGATCCGCGTGGCATCGCCGGTGTGCAGCCAGCCGTCGGTGAAGGAGGACGCGTTGGCGTCCGGCCTGTTCCAATAGCCCGGCGTGACGTTCGGCCCCTTGACCCAGAGTTCGCCGAGCTCGCCGACAGCTGCGTCTGACCCGTCGGGGCGAACGATCCGCACTTCCGTATGCAGCACCGGCTTGCCGGAGGAGCCGGCCTTGCGCACGGCATCCTCGCGGTCGAGCGTCAGCACCGCCGGCGAGGTCTCGGTCATGCCGTAGCCCTGCTGCAGCGCGACGCCGCGTTGTCCCCAGGTCTTCAGCAGCGGCACCGGCATCGGGGCGCCGCCGACGCCGCCGATCACCAGCCGGCTGAAATCGGAGGTCGCAAAAGCGGGGTGCTGCGCCATGAACTGGTAGATCGCGGGCACGCCGAAGAACACGTTGATGCCCTGCGCGGGATCGCTGATCAGTTGCAACGCCGCGCCCGGATCGAACGCGCGCATGATCAGCACCGTGCCGCCGGCATGCAGCACCGGATTGGTGTAGCAGTTCAGCCCGCCGGTGTGGAACAGCGGCAGCACGGTCAGCAGCACGGACGACGGCGAGATGTAGGCGGGGCCGCCGAGATTGACGCAATTCCAGAACGTCATGCCGTGGGTGATGATCGCGCCCTTCGGCTGGCCCGTGGTGCCCGAGGTGTACATGATGGTGGAGATGTCATCGAGCGTGACGTCGCAGGCCTTATCGAGCGGCTGTGCTGATGCGATCGCCGCTTCATAGGAACCGCCGGGCCCGAGCAGCAGCACCGAGGAAACATTGCAGAGTTTTGCGACCGTCAGCGCGATCTCGGCCAGATCGCCGTCGTGGATCATCACCTTCGGCGACGCATCGCCGACGATGAACTGCAACTCGGGTACGGTGAGGCGGGTGTTGAGCGGCAGGAACACGGCGCCGATCCGGCCGCAGGCGAACTGCACTTCCAGCGTATCGGTCGTGTTCAGCGCCAGCACCGCGACCCGGTCGCCGCGCACGACTTTCAGCCCGTCGCGCAAATGGGTGGCGAGGCGCGAAATCCGCGCATCGAATTGCGCGTAACTGAGACGGCGCTGGCTGGCGAGATCGACGGCCGCGATCTTGTCCGGCGTCCGGCGGCCGAAATGGGCGATCCAGTCGTAATGGCGAACCGGCAAAGTCTCCTCCGAAGGTTTTGCGGTCTTGGCGCCGCCTGATCCTGGCTTGATATTATGCCATTTCGCGTAGTGGAGCGGCCGTAGCGGGATACTGTCTTGCGTTGAGTGGCTGCCCGGTGATCCAGGCCACGAACTAGCGGCACTGTTGCTTACAAACACAAATTCGCGATCTCGCCGCATGATTTGCGCGAGGTTTTCCTTTAAACTTCCCGCCCTCTCCAAACAGAGGGCGCAGGGAAAGCCGGGTGCGCGCTGCACCCGCGGTCTCGCGTGCACTGTGCACAAGAACACGCACACGAGCATACAGGTTCAGCGGAGAACATCCGGCCTTCCCTGCGCAATGGTTTTACGGTTTACTTCGCGCTCTCCCCGGTGAACGGGCTTTCTTGCCACCGTCGCCCCTGCGAAGCGTTTGCTTCTCAAGAACTTGACGCCAGCGTCGGGGCGTCAGGACCACACGACTTCGCCGTCCGCGTCGGCACCGTTCGTCAAAGGCGCATCCGCGTCCACCGCATCCCACCGCGCGTTTCGTGACGATCGCGAGCCGCCCCTCTTGTCGGGTGAGACGGGCGGAGTCAAATCACTGATTTGCCCGACGGGACAAGAGGAATATTTTCGCAAGTCGGGCTTGACAACAATTCGCTGATTTGCCCGTCGGGCAGTATTCGTACATCATGCTCAAACCCTCCGTCATGCCGGAGGCTGCGCCAGGTCTGGGCGGTCCGCCGATCAGAGCCAACCGAGCGGCGGATTACGCCGGAGCCTGTCATCGGGCCGCGCCTTGCGCGGACCCGTTGGGCTCCAATCCGCCCTACGAGCTACATGCTGGTCGTCAACGTCTGCATGATATTCATGTATCTCTGGCCCGGCATGACGCTATGGCTGCCGACTTATCCTTACGGCAATTGACGCTCTGATGGATCGCATCGGGAAGAAACGACGCGGCAGTGCGTCATGTCATATTGACGCAACCTTCATGATATCCAGGGTTCCGCGATAGGTCATGTCGACGGCGACGTAGAGAATGACGATTAGTCCGGCGTAAGCAATCCAGCGATGATCTTGCAGAAGGCGCGCAATGAACGAAGCGGCCGCACCCATCATTGCAACCGAAAGTATCAGGCCGAAAATCAGAACCACTGGATGTTCGCGTGCCGCCCCTGCGACGGCCAAGACGTTGTCGAGCGACATGGAAACGTCAGCCACGATGATCTGCGAGGTCGCTTGGACGAGCGTTTTCCGGGGCCTGCCTTCGGGATTTGTTCCTGCAACTGCTCCGGCAGCCTCCGTCGCTTTGATCGGCTCTGCAGAGGAGGCGCGCAGCTCTCGCCACATTTTCCAGCATACCCACAACAACAGAATCCCGCCCGCGAACAGGAGGCCGACGATCTGCAGAATTTGCGTCGCCAACCCGGCAAACAGAGTGCGCAGCATCGTCGCGGCGACGATGCCGATCAGAATCGCCTTGCCTCGTTGCGCCTCAGGCAGGCCCGCGGCAGCGAGGCCGATGACAATGGCGTTGTCGCCAGCGAGCACAAGGTCGATCAGAACGACCTCTAAAAGTGCGGTCAGGGCATCTGTGCCGAGAAATTCAAACACCGGTCACGCCCCCTTCTTGCCGGGAGAATGGCCCCTCATTCGACGCGAGGTTTTTGCAATGCGTAGGTGCGTAACAGGGTTCACCGATACGTGCCGGAAATCCCGTGCCGCAATATCAAAACGGGGGCACTCCAACTTAACTCCAGTCCGACATCGCAGCCTGCTGGCTGCCAGAGGGGCCCGGCCTGGTGACTGTCTCCTATGGCGGCGCATCCGGATGTTGCTCGACCGGTTGTTCGAAAAAAAGCGCCACTTGATCCGGTTCGCTAAAAATCGCCGCTGCGCAACCCATCATGGCGAATGCGCCGGCAATATTCCATACCGTTAGATTATCCGAATTTCTGTGAACGTGGATTGAGCGGGCTACGATGGCGGCGATCGCTGCTTCCGCGAAAAGCAGAATGCTGAGCGCAGGCAGGACAAGTCCGGGCTCCAGCACGCGGATCATCAAGAATGCGGGGACCGCAATCAGCACGCTCAACAGCGCCAGTATGCCGAAGGGTTCCAGCCAAGGAGCCTTTCGCGTTATCCAGTTTGCATAAGGAGCAACCATTTTGTTTCCCTTGGCCAAAGGTCACAGCGGCAGCAGCGTTACTAAGATGCCTCTTCCACATCAATATTCGATCGCCGCCCCTACAGCCCGCAAAATTTGTGACCGGGGTTCGGTTTCTGGGGTCCGGCGCTTGATCCCACAGATACGCGGCCAGGGCATCCTTTGCCGCTCACGACCGGTCTGTTGGTCGGCCGTGGCGCGATCATTCCATTTGGCCCGCCTGTCGGACTGCTGGCGTGGCCGGCAGCTATATCGCGCGGCCGGCGTACGTCGCTACAACGTGTCACGTCCAGCAACACGCCAAGAGTCTCCTTCGAGTTGCGTTAGCTGTCGGGCAGCGAGAACACAGTGAGCTGGCCACCCAGCGCTGTGTAATCGTGCAAGCCGACATAGCCTCCGACGGCGCCCAATCCAGCGGTGGGCTCCGTCAAGCCGGGAGCTATGGCCCAAAGTTGGTGACGGCGTGAATCGGGAAGGCGGCATATCGTGGGGGTGTTCAACGCCTCCACTTCTCCACCAAAGGAGCGATATGCCGTGTCTAAGGATACCGTCGTAAAACTGATTCAGCCAGGAACTTTCAGCGACCAACTCACCGACATTTTGCGCGATGGGGCGCGTGCCCTTCTCGCCCAGGCGGTGGAGGCCGAGGTCGCCGGGTTTCTTTCCAAGCATGCCGATTTGAAGACCGAGGATGGCCACCAACGCGTGGTGCGCCACGGTCATCTGCCCGAGCGCGAGGTGATGACGGGCATCGGCGCGGTCCCGGTGCGCCAGCCCCGCGTGCGCGATCGCGAGGCCGCAGCCGGCGATCCCCGCCGCATCCGCTTCTCGCCATCGATCTTGCCGCCCTATATGCGCCGCTCGAAGTCGATCGAGACGCTGCTACCGATCCTCTACCTGAAGGGCATCTCGACCGGCGATTTCTCGGACGCTCTGGCGGCCTTGCTCGGCAAGGATGCGCCCGGCCTCTCGGCCAGCGCCATCGGCCGCCTGAAGGACGGCTGGCAGGATGATCATGCCCAGTGGCGCAAGCGTGATTTGTCGGGCAAGCGCTACGTGTACGTCTGGGCGGACGGCATCCACCTCGAGGCGCGGCTGGAAGATGAAAAGCAGTGCATCCTGGTGCTGATCGGCGCGACGCCCGAGGGCAAGAAAGAGCTCGTCGGGTTCACCGATGGCGCTCGGGAAAGTGCGCAGGATTGGCGCGATCTGCTGCTGGATCTGAAGCGATGCGGGCTCGATGCCCGGCCCGAGCTGATGATCGCCGACGGCGCGCTCGGCTTCTGGAAAGCGGCCGGCGAGGTCTGGCCGAAAGCACGCGAGCAGCGCTGTTGGGTGCACAAGACGGCGAACGTGCTGGGCAAATTACCCAAGAGTGTGCAACCAAAGGCCAAGCGGGCGCTGCAGGAAATCTGGATGGCCGAGACCAAGGCCAATGCCGAAGTCGCCTTCGACGCCTTCATCGAAAGCTACACGCCGAAATACCAGAAGGCCGTCGATTGTCTGACGAAGGATCGCGACCTGCTGCTCGCCTTCTACGACTTCCCGGCCGAGCATTGGAAGCACCTGCGCACCACCAACCCGATTGAAAGCACTTTCGCGACCGTCCGCCACCGCACGATCCGATCGAAAGGCTGCCTCTCAAACAAGACCGCTCTCGCCATGGTATTCAAGCTGGTCGAAGGGGCGCAACGATCCTGGCGACGGCTCGACGGACATGCACACTTGCCAAAGATCATTCTCGGTGTGAAATTCACCGACGGGATCGAGGTCACCGCCAAGCTGGCCGCCCCTCAGCCCGCAACCGCCGCCGCCTGACTGATCAGGCCGTCACCAAAAATTGGCGATAGCTCTCAAGCCGGCAGCCAGGCCAATGCCGGCCCAACCGCCCACTCCGGACAGAACGGCAATGTACTGCTTCCCGTTATGCTCGTAAGTCGTCATGTTTCCGATGATGCCGGAAGGTGTTTTGAACTTGAAGAGTTCCTTGCCGGTCTTGGCATCGGCAGCCTTCAGGTAACCCTCGAGCGTTCCGTAGAACACAACATTGCCGGCGGTTGCTAACGCACCCGACCAAACCGAGAATTGCTCTTTCGTCGACCAGACGATCTTGCCGGTGCGGGCGTCCCAGGCAATGAAGTTGCCCATGTGGCTCTCGCCAGGAGGCGGGTACATCGACAAGGTTGCCCCAACATAAGGCTGCCCAGCCGTATAGTTCACCTTGAACGGCTCGTAATCCATGCAGACGTGGTTGGTCGGCACGTAGAACAGGCCAGTACCAGGTGAGAATGCGGCAGGCTGTTGATCCTTGGTTCCAAGCGCAGCCGGGCAGATCCCCTTCACGTTGGCGTCCTCTCGCCGGGTAGAGTACTTCGGGTCGACGATGGGACGACCATAGGTCTGCGAGGCTTTATCCATCTCGACCTTGGTGGCCCAGTTGACCGCGGGATCGTACTTTTCAGCGACGATGAGCTCGCCGTTGGTTCGATCAAGTGTGTAAGCGAAGCCATTTCGATCGAAGTGAACGAGGAGCTTCCGCGGCGTCCCGCCGATGGTCTGGTCGACCAGGATCATTTCATTGACGCCGTCGTAGTCCCATTCGTCGTGTGGCGTCATCTGGTACACCCATCTGGCGATTCCGGTATCGACATCACGCGCGAAGATGGTCATCGACCATTTGTTGTCGCCCGGCCGTTGGCTCGGATTCCAGGTTCCGGGATTGGCGGAGCCGTAATAGACCAGGTTGAGTTCGGGATCGTAGGAGTACCATCCCCAAGTCGTAGACCCGCCAATCTTCCACTGGTCGCCTTGCCAGGTCTTGAGGCTCGAGTCACCGCCGACCGGCTTGCCGAGTTCCGTCGTCTTCTGCGGATCAATCAGCATTTCATTGTCCGGACCGACCGAATATGCGCGCCATGCCTGCTTGCCGGTTTTCATGTCGTACGCCGTCATCGAACCGCGAACCGCAAACTCGCCACCGGAGATGCCGACGAAGACCTTGTCCTTGATCACCATTGGAGCCGAAGTTCCGGTCTCGCCCTTCGACGGATCGCCGTTCTTGGCTGACCAGGACACCTTGCCGGTCTTGGCATCGAGAGCGACCAGCGTCGTGTCAGCTTGATGCAGGAAGACCTTGCCGTCGCCGTAGGCCAAGCCACGATTGACTGTATCGCAGCACATGACGGGGATCACATTGGGATCCTGCTTGGGATCGTATTTCCAAAGGATCTTGCCGTCGTTATTCAGATCAAGAGCAAAGACGGGATTCGGAAACGGGCCGTGGACATACATGACATTGCCGATCACTAATGGGCCGCCTTCGTGTCCGCGCAGAACGCCGGTCGAAAACGTCCAGGTCACCTGCAACTTGGCGGCATTCTCCGAGGTGATCTGATTGAGCTGCGAATAGCGATGGTTCGCGTAGTTACCCGTTGGCATCACCCAGTCTTTCGGGTTTTGCGACATCTTGATCAGTTCCTCGTTCGCATTGGCCGCACCCGCGGCAAGCACGGCGGCAGCGCTGAAGCAGATTTTTGGAAAGGAATGGCGCATCAGAGTTCTCCCTGTTGCACTTGTCGCGCAGCAACTGGTGCAGACGTCGCCGCTCCTGCAACGCGCTGACGTCCGGTGGTGCTGACATCATTTCGGTCAACTCTACTGCTGCCTTTGGTGCTTCGACAGTTGCACGTTTGTCGCGCGACGATTTCGCGCAAATTGCTGCTCGAGAGTGTCTGTCCTGTCGATATCGGCCTCTGCTTGGTCGGTAGGGCCGATCCGAGCCGTGAGCGCCAAAGGAGCCGCTTGCTCGACAGTTGCGGCCACGGATCACTGTTCTCGCTCACCGGCGAGATAGAGCAGCACGTAGGACGGATTGGAGCACAACGGGTCCGCGCCGAGGCGCGGCCCGGTGGGCGTAATCCGCCGATCAGAGCCAGCCGAGCGGCGGATGACGCCTTCCGCCCTACGCGCTTCAATCGTCGAGAGCCGGCTGCGGGTTGTCAAAAGCTGCATTTGAGGAAGGTCCGCTTCTGGCGCCCACAACGGCCATTAAGAATGCTTCCATTGCCGGATGCGCCGTTATTGACAGATCGGTCCAAAATAGCTAATCACGGCCATGGCCAGGCCAAGAGAATTTGATCGCGATGCAGCCGTGCAACGGGCGATGTCCGTTTTCTGGCGAAAGGGTTATGCCACAACTTCTACGGACGATCTGCTGCGTGCGATGAATATCGGCCGGCAGAGCATGTACGACACGTTCGGCGACAAACACCGGCTTTATCTGGAAGCGCTTGAGAAATATCAGCGAGAGAGCGTTGCCGAGAACATCAGGCGGCTGCGATCGACCGCTTCGCCACTGGCCGGAATTGAAGCGTTTGTTATCGGCATCATTGCTTCCGATAAATCCGTGCGCGAGAAGGGCTGCATGGGTGTTGGCTCTATCTGCGAATTCGGAAACACCGACACCGACCTGGTAACACTGCGCGCCAGGAGCGGCGGCGAGCAACACAGGGCTCTGATCGAGCGTCTGCGGCACGCACAAGCGGCAAACGAAATCGGAGCGAATGTCGATATCGAGCGTGCCGCGCGCTTCGTGGAAACAACGATGTTCGGACTCCAGGTCGCAGCAAAGGCAGGAGCTTCTCTTCAATCTCTGCGCGACACGGCCGCCTTTGCGATCGCAAGTTTGAGAAATCAGTAGTTTCGCGGCAGTGCTGCGAGCATCGGCCTGGACAATTTTGGACTTATTAGTCAATAACGGAGAGAATGTATGTATAACGAACCTACGCTAATCGATAAAGTCGCGCTTGTTTTGGGGGGCTCCCGGGGTATTGGCGCGGCGATCGTGAGGCGACTTGCAGCGAACGGCGCGTCGGTCGCGCTGACCTATGCCAACTCGGCGGAGAAGGCGGCCAAAACCGCCCGCGCGGCGGAAGCTCATGGCCAGCCGGTGATCGCGATCAAAGCCGACAGCGCCGATCCCAGAGCCGTCGTGGATGCGGTGGCACAGACGATCGCACGCTTCGGCCATCTGGACATTCTGGTCGTCAATGCCGGGATCCTAATACGCGGCACGGTGGACAAGTATGATCTTGCCGACTTCGATCGTATGGTGGCGACGAATCTGCGCGGCGTCTTCGTCGCGATCCAGGCATCGTCCCCCCACCTCAGGGAAGGCGGACGGATTATCACCATCGGCAGCAATACAGCCATTCGAACTGCATTCCCGGGAGCAAGTGTTTACTCAATGACGAAGGGCGCGGTTGCCTCGCTGGTGCGCGGCATCGCTATCGACCTCGCGCCGCGCGGGATTACCGTCAATAATGTCCAGCCCGGACCCACCGAAACAGAGATGACAGCTGCTCACGCCGAGATGGTGAAGCCACTTGTGCCCCTCGGACGCCTGGGCAAGCCTGAAGAGATTGCGGGGCTGGTGGCCTATCTCGCAAGCCCCGAGGCCGGATTCATTACCGGCTCCAGCCAGACGATAGACGGTGGTTATGTCGCATGACGCACCCTGTCCAGGTACCGACAATCTCCGCGACGCTCTGATTCGATCGGGAAATAGCTACCTTGAGTTACACGCGCGATCGAGCGTCGACGGCCGCTTCGCGCCAAGAGCGGTCGTTCCATAAATATTATGCGAACGCGCACTGCGTTGGACTGGAGCGCGTCGTCGCCGCGAGTTTGATGCATCATTGCAACTGCGACGCAACGGACGCCGGAAGACAACGGGACAATGCCCGGGCGACCGCTACTTTCGCCGCAAGACACGGGCCCGCCGCCTAGAAGCGGCGGGTCTGTGTCTTGCCTTGTCAGTGCGCTCGTCCCGAGATCGCCCGGACTTCGCCCATCTGCCGCCCGCCAGCTTGGATAAGGGGCGTAGCCTTCTTCGTGCGCATGTCACGAAGTATGCTTAATGTGCCATCCCAAAGCTCGATCCGAGCCTTGATGCTGTTGCACGCTGCGTGCAGCGCCCGCTCGTCCTTCTGCGGCGAATCCGCAACCAATCCATCGAGCAGCTCCCGCCCCATTGGCCCGTGACTGTCACCATCGAGCTCAATGTGCCGCTCGATATAGTAGACAAAATGCCGCAAGGGATCGTTGGACTTCCTTGCACCAGGAAGGATCTTTCGCAGCCTGCTGAACATCTCCGGGATGATGTCCTCACGGCCGTAGAAGAACGCTGCCAACACTTCTTCCGTCGTTCCTGATTGGGCCAGCATCATCGTATGCGCGACAAAAGCTTGCACATGTGGCGGCACTTCGGTCTGCACCATAGCCGCTTCGATCGATGTACCGGCCCTTGCCAGTGAACGGAACGTGTCGAATTGGTGTGTGCTGGCGCCGACGTCCTCCATGGCGCGCAGGTATAAATCGAGGTGGCTGACATAAGAGCCGTCCGGATCGACATCCGTTTCCTCGCCGATAACGATGTCGTTGATCAGGCGCGCAGCTTTTGCGTTTCCTGCCGGGAACCACGGCACGTTTGTACACGTCAAGTCTTGCTGCAACCGCTTCAGGAGCGACATGAAATCCCAGACGGCGAAGACATGATCTTGCATGAACCGCCTCAGATCCTCGACAGAAGCGACTTCCGCGTAAACGGGATGATCCAGCAACTGCGAGCGAAGATTGGAGAGGCAGTAACGGTTCTGTTTCTGCATGTTAACCTCTATTTCAGTGTGTTTGACCTTAGCTCCGGGTGGAAGTGTGAGCCCGGCTTCGGCGACCTATTCCGTTTGATTGGTGATGCAAGTGTTAGTGCGCGTCCATACCCATCAAAGGGCGTCGCAGGCACAAATTCCGGCGATCACTCATCAATGAGATGCAGAATTGCCGCGGCGACACGAGTTGCAGGGTTGAACGTCACAGATCACCGCGGCCTCCCAAAAAGAAACCGCCGCATTCATCACGCGCTAGTGAAGGATTTAGACGAGTTGGTATCGTCTCGATCATGCTGTCTTATGTTCCATCTGCTTTCACGGCATCAACCGCAACACGGCTTGCAGTTTTCATCGGAGCTGCGGGGTGGAGGGTAAACAGGGTTCGCTCGCCCCGACATAATTTGATAAGACGTGATCTCGGCTGTCCTCATTTTGGCCAATGAACCTCCGAGACTTTGCTCACCTCAGCGGAGGAGCAGGCAGCTGCCCGTTTGAGAGAAGCGCAGTCGCCAACCTGCACTCCGTGTGGCGCCCACCGTTCCTATCGGCAGCCACGAGCCGGGTGTTGTTTGAGAAGTGGAGGCTCCCATGATCCCTGCTCCACCACATTTGCATTTCGAGGCGTGGAAAGAGCAGATCCGAAAGATGGGCGGGCGGTTCGACCCGCAGGTGGTCGACCCCAAAGCGTTTGCCGGCTGGGTGCGTCCCATTAGTGCCTACGGGCTCATTGCGGCTGAGGTCGGTTGCAATGCCTATGTGGTCGAGCGCACGCACCGGGATGTTCGCGTCGATGGCGCAGACCACTATGTCGTGCTCTTTCAACTCGCGGGCCGCTCAGCAATGACCCACAACGAAGATGCCGTGCGCTTCGGTGTCGGCGATGTTGTACTCGTGGATGTGGGTCGGCCGACCACATTTTTTGCCGGCAACGCGGGCGAGTCCTGGAATACCATGGCTCTTCTTTTGCCGCGCCAGGCCCTGGTATCGCATCTCGGATTCGAGCCGCGGGGTGGGCTCTACCGGCGCAACGGAAAGGTTGTCGGCCGCCTTCTCCTTGATTTGATCCGCAATGCCGGGGAAGAAGAAGTACCCCCCTCGCGTACTGAATGCTACATGCGGCTCGCGGTCCATGATCTTGTGGGCGCCCTTTTTGCGCCGAGTGATCCGGCGCCAGCGCGTCACTCGGACAAGCTGTTCATGCGCGTGCGTGGCGTCATCAAGGACGGCTTCGTCGATCCCGATCTCGATCCTTCCGAGGTGGCGACAAGAACGGGGATTTCATTGCGTTATCTCCAGAAACTGTTTACGGAGCGCGGCTCTACGTGCAGTGAATTCATCTATTCATTCCGTCTAGATTACGCCGCGCATCTTCTACAGCGCCAATCCGCCCTTGGCGCAAATCAGGCGCTCAGGGAGATTGCGTACGCATCGGGTTTTCACGATTACAGCCATTTCGCGAGAAGATTTCGTCAGCGTTTTGGTCACGCGCCAGGCGCACACTTTGCAGGCGAAAGCTGCGACCGTGATGGTGCATTGAATGCCTGTGGGTAGGAACGTCGTCATTGGCTCATCACGCTCCAAACCCCCTTGCGATCTAAGTTCGCCCCCATCGCGACGCCGGCCACCACGTTCGCGACGCCGTAGTGGGCGCCCGGGCGAATAGTCAATATCGGGCGGGATTGGCGACTATCAGCCCAAGCCAGAGCCGGCGCTGCCGTTGTACAGCCACTGTCGGGTCTCTTCGTCGGTCCATCCGGGAACCGCGAATCGCGGCGCAGGAGCGGTAACACGTTGGACCGGGCGTAAGTGACCCTCGCGCGGTTGGAAGCGATGCACCGGCGCGGCGTTGGCAGAAGCACACAAAGTGATCAAAAGGCCTACGGCCAGAACCGCTCGCATCGTATTTGCTCAGGTATCACCGATAATCACGCCGATATGTGCGCACGCGCGGCCACCTCCCCAAGCTGAAACGACTTCACGATAAGTCGAATACCTTCGATACCGGGCTCCTGTGCCCCTCAAAACGCACGGATTAAAATTCAATTTAATGGTGTCGGCGGATTGCGAACCTACATCAGCTTCACGCACATCGAGCAACGAATAGCGCAGAACATGAACGTCCACGCTCAAACAAAAAACCGACGCGATGACTTAATACCCGTGATTGTGGCTGTAATCGTCGCAGTCGCGGGTACGGCTGGTATCCTCAACGACTTGCGCCCAGGCAACGATTCGCAGGATAGCGACAAAGCGAGGATGATCACTTCCGCGGCGGTGTCGAGGGTCGGCGCAATCGAAATCCCTTCAGAGCCGCCCGCCGGCCGGCGCCAACGAGGAGTCTCGGCATGAAAAAGCTTTCCGTTCTTGGCATCGCCCTTTGCGTTGGCCTTTCAACCACCGCGGCGTTTGCCCGCGGCGGCATGGGAGGAGCGCACGGCATGGGAGGAGCACACGGCATGGGATCGTCTCATATGTCCATGATGGGCGGCGCCTTCGGCACCACCGCTGCCGCGCCCGGCACCAACTCGTCGGGCACAGCGCTTTCCTCGGATGGCGGGGGCCGCCCCCTGCTTGATATCAAGCCCGCTATCGACCCTGAAGACGCGAATATCGACAAAATGATAAATTCGATCTGCCGGGGATGTTGATGCTTCTGGGCTGGGGCGTTGCCACTGACCTTAAGGAACCTCAAATTGATTGAAGCAGTCGCGGCATTTCTAGCCCTGTTTAGCGCTGGTATCTTTGTAGCTCACGCGGTCGACGCTTACACCCAAGTGGCGAAGGTCAATGAAGCGGTGTGCAATCGAGAAAATCGCCAGTGCAGCTAAAGCCTCGGCTCCGTCACCTTGACCGTATGCCGATTGACCGCGCAGCGGCGACGCCGGCCACCACGTTCGCCACGTCGTCATGAGCGCCCGGGCTATGGTCGATCGTTTCCTTGCCACCGCGTGACGTACGCCGCTCCAGCGAAGCGAGTTTGATTTACCAACCGCGTCCGGCAGCAAAATGGTTTTCGACTTGAGCGTGGGTAGCAGGTCTACATAGAGCCGCGACCGGCGCAAACGAGGTCGAAAACCGGCGCGGTTTGAATGACGGCCGCGAGAATGGTGCGCGTTAGTGCACGTGCCTGGGCCCTGGGTGTTGCCCGCGATCAATCCCAACGCAAAATATTGTGAGGCGACAGAGCGCGCGGCGATCCTACCTAAGCAATGGCCCTACAGCGTCATTGCCCGGTCACCCACCTTGCCCCCGTGCTGGCTTGGTGTGATGTTGTAGCGGCCACCTAGCGCCGTCTCTGCCCGAACCAAACCAAGCCGTCGATCTCATGGATGATCCCCAGGTTCACTATTTGCCGCTAACTCCGGGATTTTTTTCGATCCTGGTTTTTTTGGCATTGGCGCTGGTCATCCTGATCCAACTCCGTATCCTTAGATATGCCTATATGCGGCTCGGGGTAGGTCCGGGGGTCGCACTCCTTCTCCTATTCGGCTCATTGATCGGAAGCTACTTCAATCTTCCGATCACCGTGCTGCCCGGTCCGCCGGTCAGATCGGGGCAAATCGTCGACTTCTTCGGCATGCGCTATGTGGTGCCATTCGTGGTTTCGCCCAGCACCATTTTGGCTGTGAATGTCGGCGGTGCGGTGATTCCGACATTGATGTCCGCCTATCTCGTGCTTCGCTATCAACTCTGGCCCAGGGCAGCGATCGCTGTCGCCGTAATCGCCTTCATTGTTCATTCCACGGCGACGCCAGTAGCCGGTATTGGCATTGCCGTGCCGGTCTTTGTGCCGGTCGTGGCCACGGCGATCCTTGCCCTCGTCCTCTCCCGCGAATATGCAGCGCCGCTGGCTTATATAGGCGGATCCATGGGAACGCTGATCGGCGCCGATATTTTCAATCTCGACAAGATCGGCAGCCTTGGCGCGCCGATCGCTTCCATCGGTGGCGCAGGGACGTTTGACGGCATATTCCTGACCGGCATTTTGGCGGTGCTGCTCGCAGGCCTTGCCTCGCCATCGCGGCTGCGGCCGGCGTCGTAGGCGAACGGGGCGTGAAAATGGCAGCTCAACGCAGACACAGGCGCGTTGCTCGATGCCCGCTGTATTGGCGAGCCTTGGCCGCGCCGCGCGCACTGGCGACGGCCGCTGCTCCAACGGTTGCGAACTCTGACTACCCATGAACGGCCGCTTCGCGCCATGAGCAGCCATCGCGATTGTCTTTCCGCATCGCTGAGCCGCATCGTATGTAACTTCCGAAAGTGCATACGAAAGTTCGATTCCCTTCGCCCGCTCCAGCTATTTCTCCGCAATAATGGGGCAGCGTCGCTCAGAATCGCGCCTTCGGGAAAGCTGATCGCTTGGCGGCGTTTTGGGCTCGGCTGTCGCCTCAGAGCAGATCACAACTAATCATTCAAGAAGATCGACAGCGCCTGCTGCAATTGCCGATAGGCGCGTGCTCCGACTTTCTTGGCCAGATCGGCTTCGGCTTCGGCGACGCCCGACTGGAGTCGGGCAAGCAAATTCGTGCCCGCGTCCGTCAGGTGCAACACGTAGTAGCGTCGGTTGATCGCGGAGGCGGTGCGCCCCACCAGGCCGCGCTGCTCGAGGTGGTCCACCAGTCTCCCCAAACCCGCGCGTTCGATGGACAGGACCTGCGCGATGGCGAGCTGATTGACCCCGGGATTGGCATCGATGACGCATAGAACGGAGTATTGCGCAGGGCTGATGTCAAGCGCGGCCAATTTTCGGCTGACCTGCTTGAAGACCCACAATTGAGCCCGGCGGATTCGATAACCGAGCGACTGCGACAAGCTACCCAAGGCGACCGGCTTCACGCGCAACGGCTTTCGCGGCTGCGGCGTTCGAAGCTTCGGTCTTGAAGGCTTCGCTTTGATGCCAACCCGGCGCGGCCGCTTGGCAGTCCGCGCCCGGGCGGGCGGGTTTTCCGGCTCCATCGTCAAACGACCTTCATGCAAGTCTGCCTCACCGAGCCGAAGGCCCGAGATTCGTTTCAGTCTATCGCAGCCCCCTCCGATCGAAAAGCGAATGCGGCGTCGGGGTTTACGGTTGCCGGGATCGAGCCTCCGTCTCACGGGGCACTGCAAGACTTCGTTCGCGGCGCGCCCCAACCGTCCAATAATCAGGCGCCGATGTTGACAAGGCTACATGGCATTCGCTACGTTGATAGCCAGCAGGTCAATGACCGCGAAGCGCTGCCGCCCCAAAAGAGCAGCTCGATGGGAGAGAACGTCCATGCCCTCCACGATCAGTGGGCGCTGCCCCGTGCAACATTTCGCGGCATTGTCGCGAAATGACCTCGATCGCGCGCGCCCCTCCACCACAATGCAGGAATCGAATTCCGCGCGACGTTGCAAGGCCGCGCGTCGAGGCCCTCAACCTGCGATGACATTTTCATTGATCCCGCCGACCGTCTTGCGAAAGGCGACTGCGGCATCGAGTGGTTACCGGTTCTGATCAAGCATAACGAAGTGAGGGAGGTGTCTATGAAGCGACTACTCTTGGCATCGACAATTGCAGCAAGCTGGGCGTCGCTCGGCGTGGCCGGCGCGCTACCGGCATCGGGTGTAGCCCCGCGCGCGTCCTGCGCGGGTCTTACGGGACTCACGCTGCCGAACGCCCAGATCCTGAGCGCGACCCAAAAGTCGGGTTATTGCAACGTCATCGGCATCATCAACAAGCGGACCAGCACGCAGGATCCCGATCATTTCACCTACGGTATCGGCTTTGCACTCAACCTTCCCAACACCTGGCATGGGCGTTTCGAGATGATGGGCGGCGGCGGCACCGACGGCAGCCTGCGCAGTGATCCAATGGGCGCCGCGGGCGTCGAACTCGCCCAGGGCTGGGCCGTAGCAGCCGATGACGGCGGCCACGAAGACAGCCCGGACAGCCTGCTCGGTTCATATCAGGACGACGACGCCAATGCCGGAGGCTCGGCACATTTCGCAATCGACGCGCAGGCCCGCAGCGACTACGGCTACAACGGCATTGAAAAGACGGCGACGATTTCGAAGCAGATCATCGCCCAGTATTATGGCCTCGAGGCGGGTTTCTCCTACATCATGGGCTGCTCGAACGGCGGTCGCGATGCCATGGTCGCCTCGCAGAAATTCCCATTTCTGTTCGACGGCGTCATTTCACAGAACCCCGGCTTCAACCTGCCGCAAGCAGGCCTGGCTGAGGCCTGGAACGAGCAGGTGCTCGGTACTCTGGCAACCAGCAAGGACGCCGACGGGCAACCCTTTATTCCCGATACCTTTCCGCCCCAGGACCTCCAGGTCGCCTCCGCCGCTATCCTGAGTGCTTGCGATGCGCTGGACGGGTTGGTGGACGGCATCATCGACAACTACCATGCCTGCACCAACAAGAGGGTGTTCCCGGCGCTGGCAAACTACACCTGCGGGATTGGACCGCATGGCAGCACGCCCCATGGTGGCACCTGCCTGACCTCGGCCCAGGTCGGCGCGCTGAAGAAGATCTACGCCGGACCGGTCAACTCGGATGGCGAACGGCTCTACTCAAACTGGTTTTGGGATGCCGGAATTTGGACGCCACCCACCGCCGGCGGTGCGGGCTGGGGCGCCTGGAATGTCGTCACGGCACCTGTCCCGGGTGTGAACACGGCGATCAATCTCACGCTGGGGGCGGGAGCATTGCCGATGATCTTCCAGACGCCTCCTGTTGTGACGCCGGTCGGAGGACCTGCCGGGCAGGAAGCCTATGTGTTCCACTTCAATTTCGATACCGACGCGCCGAACATCTTCACCGAGACCAAGGCCTACCCCGAAAGCTCGATGGACTTCATGGCCGCGGTGTCGACCGATCTCAGCCCATTCAAGCGCCATGGCGGCAAGCTGATCATTTCCTCCTCTGTGAATGACGGCATCTTCTCGGGATCTGCCATCGCTCGCTGGTATCGGAAAATGAACCGGCGCATGAATGGCGACGCCAGCGATTTCGCCAGGCTCTTCATGGTGCCCAATATGGCTCACTGCGGCGGCGGCGCAGCCACCGACAGCTTTGCCGAGAACGAACTCAACGCCATCACGGCCTGGGTCGAAAATGGCGTCGCGCCCAAGCGCATCGTGGCGGCTAACAGGAACACCAGCTCGCCGTACCCACCTGGCGGACTGTTTGATCCGCAGGTCGCAAGGAATTTTCCGACCGGAGGAACCCGTCCGCTGTGTCCCTACCCGCAAATTGCGGCCTATCAGGGCGCCGGGCTGACGAATGACGCCGCAAACTTTGCCTGCATCGATCCCCAAATCAAGCCGGACGGGGATGATAACGACGACGAACACCATCGCGGGCCGGAAGGGCGTTAGGCGTTCTCTCAGCCAACCGGAACGACTTTGGCCAAATGCTGCGTGCAGCTCCGCTGCGCGCAGCATCGCCTTTTGCATAAGCCGCCGTTGCCGGCAAACGGATGCACGCGCGCGCGGTCTTTAAGCAATAGCTTGATCAGCCGCAATTCCAGCTCGGCCCGATCGGCGTCCGAGTCCAGCAAGGGCCAAAGCTGCCGCCATTGTAGCGACCGCCGTAAAAGCCAGGCCGGCCGAAATAGTGCCAGTCGCCATCGTACCCGTAATAACTTGGGACTGGATCGATATACCAAGGGCGCCGGTTGTGGCGCGCCATGCGCGAAACCGAAGCTCTCTGGGCGTAAGCTGGAAGGCTGTTATTCGGTGGTTGATGATATCCCGGCAGGAAGCCGTAGCCGTGCCAGCGTGGCGCCGGCCGGTCATGAGCCGGCGCAGCCGGCGCGACGACCGGCAGCAGTGATAGGACGATAGCAATCGACAAAAACACGAAGCGCGACATAAGCACACCATAGACGGCCGGCTGTTGGGAGGCGATTCAAATCTAAGTGCACAGTCCAGCCCAACTGCTTCCGGATCGCTTGCGAAACGACCGTTTTGCGCCGGAAGCAGCCCAAAACACACTCGCAGCCTCCGGGTAACCCCTTGCCTCAAATCAGGGTCGTCCGGTGCGTGGTCGCAGCCATCCCATGATCACGTCATGCGGCGTTCGGCGGCTGCGCGGCAGGCTGTGTCGTTGGATCGCGGCTTTTGCAAAAGCCAGTGCCTGCTGGCCGGATCGTCGTTTCTCGCGCGCAAGTGCCATCCACTCGCGAATAATGGCACGTCGTGCCTTCGGCCTGGCCATCTGGATTCCCTTTCGAGGCTATTCCGATCATCGAACGGCGCGCTACGCCGCCTTTTGGACCGGATAGTCCTGCGATCGTCGCGCCAAAAGCGCGCAACCGCATTCATGCACGGCGCCGCGCACGATCACGAAGCCGCGTTTCGCCACAGAGGCGCGAAGGCTTTCGTTCGCCGTTGGTTTCTGTGCGTCAACCCAAACAACCAGCACAGCGCGAGGGCTGAGGAAATTCATCAACCAGTCCATCGTCGTCTCGAGCGAGCGAAGCGTGCGTCGCCGCCAATCCACAAGCGCAACGTCGTACTGACCGGTTGGACGGCCGCAATTGCCCGCCGCAGCCGCCAGCAAATATCCACGCCGGTGCAACTCCAGCATCAATTCCATGCTCTTCGAGCCGGCTACCACGACGCGCTGGCGCGTCGAGCAACCCGCGAGCGCGATCATCGGATCAATAATTCTGTCGCCAGTGGTGACCTGAGGGGAAGACATAACTCACCTGCTTTCGTTCGTTCTCGCCCGTCAGGCGCGGACCGGGGCCTTGTGGAGATCGAATCGTTTGCGAAGCGGCAAGGCTTCCGTGCTGTCGATTACTCCGTTTCGCAGGTCTGCAGACGGCGTGTCATGCGAGATGGCTTGACTCACATGGGCTAATATCTTCCGGGCGAGATTTGATTTCGAGAGCGCTGCAACCCCGGTTTTATATGAGCCGCATAAGGTCGCCATGAGCATAGCCTTCGCCACAGCCACTCCCTGCTTCGGAGGGATATCTGCGACCGGGCGGCACTATTCCGCTTTTAGAAAAGGACAAGGTGAATCCCCTCGAATTCAAACACTCTCGCGGTCATCTTGCAGGCAAGCATTCATCGACCGTGGGGCGTGTCTCCGACGAACGGCCCGGCGTCCCGATTGCGCATTTGACGTATTCGCGTCGTCCTGCGCGTGGGATTTCCGGCAATTCGCCCATGAGGCATTTCGCGCTGCTTGGAGGCCAAGATGCCGATCTATTGTGCATATATCGTTGGGCTACACGACCGAACCATTGGCGTGGTTCAGCTGGATTGTGTTGATGATGAGTCCGCCATCAAATCCGCCAGGCGGCTCGTCGACAGCCACGACGTGGAGCTTTGGCAGACGGATAGGCCTGTAGCCAGGTTCGACGCCCGGTCCAAACAGATGTGCAAAAAATAGCGGCGGACGACGAACTCACAAGCGTGGCGATGCTGCGCTCGCCGCACGGGATATCGACTTGGGCAGTGCGGAAGCGCCCTTAGCCGCGATCGTCCTTTTCGCAGTTCGGCGGCGATTTCCCGCTGGCTGGCCGCTTTGCGCCACAGGCAGACGTCAAGCTTCTGCACAGATCGCGAGGGCTCACACGGCCTATCCGCGTTTCTCCACGATGTGCATTGGTCAGCAAAACTGACCGATAGAATATCCGGTTAGTCGGACTTGATGAGTGGAAAAAATCAGCGCAGGGTCAGCTGGTGATGATCTGGCTGAGGATCGCGTAAAATATGACTGCCACATCGATGAGCCGAATAGTCGTGCCGTCTCTCGCGCTTGTTGCAGCATGTGGTGCAGCCCTTGTCTTCGGCATCACGGAGATACGGCGCGAGCCACCGCTTGAAACGAGCGCCGCAACCGCGGCGCCAACGGTTTCGTCACCTGGATCGAGCGCTCGAGATGAGAGCTCGGCGGCGCTCGCAACAGCGCAAGCTGACGCAAACGCCATGGGAGCTGAACTTGCCGTTTCGCCACCTCCGCCGGTCACCGACGGATCTGTGCCCGTCTTCGACATTGCCCGCATTGAGCGAACGGGCGACGCAGTCATCGCTGGCAGGGCAGCGCCAGGAGCGATTGTGGAACTGTTGCGAAACGGCGAGCGCCTTGATGGAGCGACCGCAGATCAATCTGGACAATTCGTTATGATCCCTCCCCGCCTGCCTCTTGGGGAATACAAGCTGACGTTGAGGTCCAGATCGCCCGACGGCGCCATGGCAACATCCAAACAAGGCGTGGTGGTCGCGTTAGCCGAGACAGAGTCCAGTTCCGGCGTGAACCGATCGCGCGCTGAAGTGCCGTTGAATGTTCCAGAGACGGCGGCGACCAATCGATTATCACTGGATCGCGCCACCAGGTCGTCTCAAGCGCGCCTGCTCTCGCCACCTCCTCTGCATATTGCGAAGCGGCAGGACGTTGCTGTTTCAGAGCTGCCGCGCGCAACTGCTGCCGCCCGTCTGTCAGATGGAGGTTCATCGTCCCCCGTGGTCGAGCCCAAGATGACGACCACGGTCGTATCTCGTGGCGACAGCCTGTGGCGCATCAGCCGTGTCACCTACGGCGTGGGTACGCGATACGCGGTCGTTTACAAAGCAAACCGAGACCGGATTCGAGATCCAAATCGTATATATCCCGGCCAGATCTTTGTCCTTCCCTTGAAAGCGCGCTGAAACGCGGCAACCCGGTGTCGCAACGCGGGCCCACCGCCCTAACGGTGTACGCAAAGGCCGGTTCTGGCACTCCGCACTCATCGCGACTACGGCGAACGTCCACTTTGCGCCAGAGCGGTCATCGCCGCGAGGTCGGCTTTTTGACCGTGTCCCCGAATTAACGCATGATCTCATTGCCGACTTAACGCGAGGAACCATCCATGCCCAATTGCATCGTTGTCGTTCAGTTCGATTTACCAAAGCGCACGGAGGAGCAGGCGGTGAAAGGAGGCACTTCGACCGCGCCGATCTATCGCGGCCTCGCCAGGAGAGGTTTGATCCGAAAGGACTACCTGAATGGTGAAAGCGGCACCGGCGGCGTTTATCTCTGGGACAGCCGTGAATCGGCGCAAGCATGGTTCACAGAGGAGCGCGTGGTGGAATTGACTGAGCGATTTGGGGTCCGGCCTCGCCTTACCTGGTACGACACACACGTGACGGTCGACAATTTGAAGGGCGAGACCCGCGTCAATGGCAACGCGATTGAGGTAGTGGCCTGACCAACCTGATCGCGGCGCGGCCAACGCGCGGCGTGATACAATCGGTTTGAAGCCGCCGAACGGCGGAGCTTTGAACCTGCCGCAATGTCCGAAAGCCTGAGACATAAGGAACTGCTCCGATGCCGATTATCGATTCCCAGGTCCACGCCTATGAGGCCAACACGCCGAAGCGGCCCTGGCACAGCGTGCCGAACTGGCCCGATCACGTCACGGGCGACGAGATGGTGGCGGCGATGGACAACGTCGGCGTCGACGGCGCGATCTTCATCTCCGCCTTCTCCATGTACCAATACGACGCCAGCTACGCCGTCGAAGTGCAACGAGCCCATCCCGGCCGGTTCGGTATCGTCAAGCCGGTCGACCCGGACGATCCTGATGTGGCCGATGTCGTTGCCGAATGGAAGAAAACGCCGGGCACGGTCGGAATCCGCATCATGATGACGAAGGAGGCGAAGCGCGATCCGAACCATCCGAGCCTCGACCGGATCGCACGCGCAGCCGTTCGCCACGACTTTCCGGTCAACATGTTGTGCTGGGGCAATCTGGAAGCGGGCGCTTCGATCATCGATCGCCATCCCGATACGCAATTCATCCTCGACCATCTCTGCATCCTGCAACCGCGCACACCTCCCGCGCCGCCCGAGCCTTGGGCCGACCTTCCGAAGGTGCTGGAACTCGCGAGGCGCCCGAACGCCGTGATCAAGGTCAGCGGCGCCTGCACGCTGTCTCAGGCGCCGTATCCGTATCCAGACATTTGGGATCCGCTTGCTCGGATATTCGATGCATGGGGTTTCGATCGCTGCCTGTGGGGCACGGACTGGACGCGCGCTTTCGCAGTCGTCAGCTACGAGCAGGCCGTTGAACCGTTCCGCAAGACTGACCGCCTGAGCGACACCGAGCGCGCAATGCTGATGGGCGGAGCCTGCGCCAAGGCTTATGGCTGGTCGCCGAAGAAAGGCTAGTGCCGGCCGATGGAGGGCGCCTGCGCCATGCCGGATGCAGGCACCGCCACGGCGCTAGTCGATCGAAATATTCGCCTCGTGCGCGACCTTGATCCAGCGCTCGGTTTCCAGACGCATCATGTCTCCGAATTGCCGCGGCGTCATGGCTTCGGCTTCGGCGCCCTCATTGCTGAGAAACGTGCCGAATTCAGGTGAGGTCAGCATCTTGCCGATCTCCGCGTTGAGCGCGTTGACGACATCTCCGGACATCCCGGCCGGGCCGGCAATGCCCCACCAGGACCCCAGATCGACGCCTGATAGCCCCGACTCCTCGAGCGTCGGCACATCGGGGAGCAGCGCCGTTCGCCTGGCGCTTGTCACCGCAAGGGCTTTGGCCTGGCCGCTTCGGACGAGCTCCAGCGCCTGCGGAAGGCTCGATACAAAGATGTCGACATGGCCGCCGACGAGATCGTTGAGCGCCGGCGCGCCGCCCTTGTAGGGAACGTGCGTGAACCTGACGTTCGCCGAAAGCGCGATGAGCTCGGTCGAAATCTGATTGATGCTGCCGAGACCGGCCGACGCGAAGGTGATCTGGCCCGGTTTGCTCCTGGCCAGAGCGAACAATTCCCTGGCCGATTGCACCGGGAGCTTGTTCGATGCCGTGATCAGCAGCGGCCCGCGGGCAATGAAGGCCACCGGCGTAAAATCCTTGACCGTGTCGAACGGCATGGTCTTCCTGATCGCCGGGCTGATCGAAAACGTCGGCGACACCAGCAAGAGCGTGTAACCGTCCGGCGGCGCCGCGGCGACGGCAGAGGTGCCGATCAGGCCGCCCGCGCCGGCGCGGTTTTCGACCACCACCGGCTGCCCCCACGCCTCGGTCAGCTTCTTGCCGATGGCGCGGCCGACCAGGTCGTTCGAGCCCCCTGCCGCAAATGGAATAATCAGCGTGATCTGCCTGGACGGATAGGTTTGCGCGCGCGCGGCCGGGCTTGTGAATACAAGCGCTGCGGCAAGCAAAGCTGCACTCCTGATCATGACAGGTTTTTCCCGGCGCATGATGTTATGGCAACCGCGTACCGAAAATGACCTATAATCGTCGTATCCGCGACAGGCATTTTCGAGTCATAGCCATTTTCAGGGACAGGCAATGGACTTCCAACTCACCGGACAGCAACGGCGGATGGTCGAAGCGGTGCGTGACCTCGCTCAGGGAGAGTTCAAGGCAAACGCGCAAAAGTACATGGATGGTACCTTTCCCTGGGAAAACATGAAGAAGCTCGCCGATATCGGCGTGCTCGGCATGTCGGTCCCCGAGGAATATGGCGGCCTTGGCTTGGCGGTATTTGATACGGCGCTGGTGCTCGAGGAGATTGCGAAGACCTGTTACGTTACCGCAATGGCCACCCTCGGTGAGGCCGGGGTTCAGACCCGGGTGATCGCGACCTACGCTCCAAACGCTATTCGCGAGCGAATCCTGCCGAAGGTGGTCTCCGGCGACTGCATATTGGCCGTCTGCATGACCGAGCCGCATGCCGGCACCGATGTCGCGAACTACCGGACCAACGCCGTCATCAGGGGTGACCGCGTCATTCTCAACGGGACAAAGACGCTGATCAGCCGGGCCAGGGAAGCCGGCATGTTCGTGATCTTCACGCGGATCGACGGCAAGCCCGGCCGCGAGGGTATCGGCTGCGTTCTGCTGGAGCCCGACACGCCGGGTTTCGAGGTGACCGGGACCTACCATACGATGGGCGGCGAAAACCTCCACGAGATCCAGTTCAACAATTGCGAATTGCCGCTGGAGAATCTCGTGGTTCGCGATGACGGCTTTCGAAAGCTGCTGAACGCCTTCAACACGCAGCGCTGCCTCAATCCGAGCATATCGCTTGGGTTGGCCGAAGGGGCTTTTGATGAAGCCCGCAACTATGTCAGGGACCGAACGGTGTTCGGAAAGGCGATCGGGGACTATCAGGGCGTGCGGTGGAAGCTGGCAGAGATGTACCGCGAGATCGAGACGGCCCGCAGCATCCTCTATCGCGCCTGTATCACCGCCAATCCGTTTCCCGATGCTTTCCTGGCGGCGGTGGCCAAGATCACCTGCAACGAAATGTCCAACCGGGTCACCAGCGAGGCGATCCGGTTGCACGGCGGATTCGGTTTCACCGACGAATATCCGGTATCGCGGCTCTATCGCGGCGCGCGCTACGGCACGCTCGGCGGCGGCACCTCCGAGACGCTGCGCGACCTGATCGGCAGGCGGATCATGGATGCGACGGAGACCGGCGCCGAACTGCTGGCCTATGACATGATGACCGGCGCCGATCTTGCGGTGTGAGGTTACGGATCAGGCAACCGCCCGTGAGCGGCGGAGCCATTCGTCCAAACCGATGCGGCCGAGGCGCGCTTCACCCAACGGCACCAGCGACCGCTCCTCGACGCGGCTGCCGAAATAGCGGGCCTCGGGGTCACGCACCACCTCGCGCGGGTCGCCGACCGCCTTCAGATAGCGGGCAACAATTTCGTTGAATGGGGCGCGTTCCGGGCCGGCAATCTCGACGATGCCGTTTCGCGGCGCCGCGAGCGCGACCTCGGCGACGACAGGCGCGACGTCATCCGCCGCGATCGGCTGGAACAGGCCGGGCGAAAGCCTGACCGTGTTTCCATCCGCACTTGAAGCGGCGATGCCGCCGAGGAATTCCAGGAATTGGGTGGCGCGGATAATGGTGTAGGGGATGCCGGAGGCCTCGATCAGTTTCTCTTGCGCGACCTTGGCGCGGAAATAGCTATTGTCGGGCGACCGGTCGGTTCCGACGATCGATAGCGCGACGTGGTGCTGGACGCCGGCAGCGGTCTCCGCCGCGAGAAGGTTGCGCCCGGAAGCCTCGAAAAACTCCAGCACCGCCCTGTCTTCGAATGAGGGCGAATTGCTGAGGTCGATCACCACCCGCGCGCCGGCCATGGCGGCTTTGAGCCCCTCGCCGGTGATGGTGTTGACGCCGCTTTTGGGCGAGGCGGCGATCACCTCGTGGCCGCCCTGGCGCAGAATGGCGACGGTCTTCGAGCCGATCAGGCCAGTGCCGCCGATCACGACGATCTTCATGGTTGAACTCCCTTTCGATGCTGGAGATCCCCAGACAACTGGAAATCCTCAAATGGGTTCGAAAAGGGGTTCGATTAATTTCGGCACTCTGTTGTGACAGCAACGCTGTCGCATGTATTGCATCGCAGCTAACCTTTTCGGCGTGGTACCGTCAGAAAAACACTTCGGCACAAGCTCGGCTGGCCACGAATTCCTCGGGGGAGGGAACAATGGACCGTACGCTCGAACGATCGACCATGCGCAAAGTGTATCTGCGGCTGCTGCCGTTTGCCGTCTTGTCGTATGTGCTTGCCTATATCGATCGGATCAATGTGAGCTTCGCGGGCCTCACCATGCGCGGCGACATCGGCATGTCAGCCGGCACCTTCGGGTTTGCCGTCGGCATGTTCTACTGGGGCTATTTCATCTTCGAGGTCCCGAGCAACGTGATCCTGGAAAAGATCGGCGCCAGAATATGGATCGCCCGGATCATGATCACCTGGGGGATACTTGCGGGCTGCACCGCCGCCGTTACGAATTCGACAAGCTTCGCGATCGTGCGCTTCCTGTTGGGCGTCGCCGAGGCCGGTTTCTTTCCTGGCATCATCCTTTACTTCACCTACTGGTTCCCGAGCCATCATCACGCCCGCATCGTGTCAGGCTTTCTGGTAGGTCTGCCGGTCGCGGTGGCGATCGGCGCGCCGATATCGACCGGGCTTCTCGGCCTCGATGGCTTGTTCGGTCTGCGGGGCTGGCAGGTCATGTATATCGCTGAAGCGATCCCGACCGCTGTGATCGGGGTGCTGACATTTTTCGTGCTCACGGATCGCCCCGAGCAGGCAAAATTCCTGACCGTGGAAGAACGCAACTGGCTCGTCAGCAGGATCGCCGCCGAACGCCGCGCCACCGAGGCGGTGCGCAAATTCACGCTGTGGCAGGCTCTCTATAATCCCAAGGTGCTGCTGCTGGCGTTGAACTATGTCGGCATCGTCACTGCCAGCCTGGGCATGCTTATTTTCATTCCGCAAATGATCAAGTCGCTGGGTAACTACAGCAACATGACGGTCGGCTGGCTCACCATGATCCCTTATATTTGCGGCGGTATCGCCATGGTGGTGTGGGGGCGCATTTCCGATCGCATGAACGAGCGGCGCTGGAATCTGTTCATCGGTTGCGTGTTCTCGACCGTAGGGCTGGTCATCGCCGGCATGACGATGGGGACCTGGTGGGCGCTCGTCGGAATGTCGATCGCCGCGATGGGCTTTTATGGCTCCAAGGGCCCGTTCTTCGCCATGCCGCCCATGTTCCTCAGTGGCCCCGGACTTGCGGCAGGCATTGCCTGGATCAACTCGATCGGCAATCTCGGAGGCTTCTTCGGGCCCTGGTATGTCGGCCTCATGAAAGATATGACCGGCAGCTACGCGGGTGGACTCTATGGACTCGCCTTGCTCGGCCTCATCGCCGCGATCGTTTGCGCGCTGTTTCTGCACATTCCAAATCGCTTGCCGGCGTCGACGATGGTCGCGCCAGCCGAATGACCTTGATCACGCGCCATGACTGCTCGCATTCCGCACTCAAGTCGGAGATCGCGCAAGCACCGGGAACGCACCCCTCCCTGTCTGTATGCCCTGTCTGTATGCTCTTGAAGGTATATCCATCGCGCCTCAACTGGCGTTGGCGGCGACCGCGGACGTAGTTCGCGGTCGCGATCTTGAAGCGCCGCGTCGGTCAGAGCGTGCGAAGGAACTCAACCAGATCCCGCTTCTCCTCGCCGGTCAGCTTGGTGCCGAGCACCAAATTGAAGAACTCGACCGAATCATCGAGCGTCAGCAGGCGCCCGTCGTGCAAATAGGGCGGCGAATCCTTGATGCCGCGCAGCGGGAAGGTCTTGACGGCTCCGTCACCGACTTCACTCATGCCGTTGATCATCTCCGGCTTGAAGAAGCGCTCGGTCTTGAGATCATGCATCAGGTTGTCGGTGTAATAGGGCGCGGCGTGGCAGGCACTGCACCGGCCCTTGCCGAAGAAGACCTCCTGGCCGCGCAGTTCGGCTTGCGTGGCCTTGCTCGGATCGAGCCTGCCGAACACGTCGAGTTTCGGTGCCGGCGGGAAGCCCAGTTCCTCCTGGAATTCCGCCATCAGGTCGACCTGGAGGATCCGATTGAGGGGGTTCAGACCCTTCTTGGTGGCGATCACCTGGTCACCGTCGAAATAGGCTCCGGCCTGCTCGAATTGGGTGAAATCCTCGACGGTCTTGAGCGCACGCTGCGAGCCGAACAGCCGCTGGATTTGCACGCCGCGCAGCGTCGGGGTGACGACGCGATGGCGGGATTCCTGCGGACGGGCGTCTGGAGCAAGATGCGTGGCCTTGTTGGTGTGGCCGTTCGAGTGGCAGTCGAAGCACGTTGCGCCGCGGCTCGGCTTCTCGGAGCGGCGGTCCTCGGTCTCATTGAACTGCTGTTGCGGGAACGGCGTCACCAGAAGGCGCAAACCTTCTATCTGCTTGGGAGGGAGAATGCCGTTAAACAGCTCGTAATAGTTCTCGATGCTGACGAGCTTGCCTTGCGAGACGTCACCGAGGTCGGTGCGCTGATTGAGGTAGATCGCCGGCGGGAATTCCGGCAGGAAATGATCGGGAATGTCGTATTCGACATCGAAACGCGTGAGATCGCGGCCGCCTTCTTGGCGCTTGATCTCGTCGATCAGGAAGTGCGGAAATACGAAACCGCCTTCCGAATGCTTCGGGTGGGGTAACGGATAGAATCCCTTGGGAAACGCGTTCTGCTCGCGAATCTGCTCCGGGCTCATAGCCGCAAGAGCCTCCCACGTCTTTCCCGCCGGGAGCTTGACGCGAACTCCTTCCTGCACCGGCTTGGTGCGGTCCATCGTAACCCCTGCGACGGGCCGGTTGCTCAGGTCGTACCGCTCGTTGAGAAGCGCCATGTGCTCGCGCGTGACTTCGGGCTTCTGGGCGGACAGCCTGGCGAAGGTCGCCGAGAACGGCTCGGTGATCTCGACCTGCATGTAGCTCGACTTGCCGCGGGGGCCTTGCTGCGCGTAGGCAAAGCCGCACGCAAGGATGACGGAGGCAGCTGCCACTCCGGCCAGAAGTTTTCGGGTTTTCACTAGGATCATCGCTCTCTCCTTGATGTTCCCCCCTTGATGGAACAGCACGACGCCCAAGCCAGGCTCGGGCGCGCGGATAGTCAGCGTTTTTCATAAAGTAGCGCTAAAAATCGAAATGGAAGTGCGTGCCACAATTTTTATTTCGATCTTACGTGAGTCACACTGACTTTTTTCAAGAACCACTATAACCGCAACAGGCCGTATACGAGCCTCAACGAGATTCACCCCGACGGAGTTTGCAAGCCGCCCGATGAGGCCATGACAACTCTCGAACTTCCGTCACTCCACCAAAGTGGGGCGGCCCAGTCAGGGTGAGTGATCAGCGGTTCCAAAAAACACGATCGCCAAACGCCTGAAAGACATCGGGCGCTACAGGAGGAAAGCGGCAATGAATGTGCGCTGCTGGCTCGAATGGCACCTGTTGGCAGATAGTGTTGCAAAAGTCCCAAAAAGTCCTGCGGCGGAATTTCCGCCAAAGGACGAAACAAGCGACAATCGTCGACCTGCAGCCTCGAACCCGTTAGCGGAATCGCCTGTGAGTTTGGCGCGCGGCGGCGTAGTCCCCCATATTATTATTCGATCGTCGCGCCTACGGCTCGGAGAATTTGAGTTCCCTGCCGCAAAAAGGCTTTTGCAACAGTATCGGCCACAAGGGACATAACGTCGTTATTCAATCAGCTCGTCCGCGCGAGCAAGGACGCTCGCCGGCAGCTCAAGGCTGAGCGCCTTGGCGGTCGTGAGGTTGATGACCATCTCGAATTTCGTTGGCTGCTGTACTGGAAGATCGGCAGGCTTGGCACCCCTGAGAATCTTGTCGACGTAGTTAGCGGCGCGCCGAAACAGATCAGCAATGCTTGGTCCATAGGAGATGAGGCCGCCGGCTGTCACAAATTCCCGAATTCCATGAAGCGACGGCAATTGCTGCCGAGTGGTGAATTCCGCGACGCGCGTTCGATGATCAGCCGTGAGAGGGTCTTCGACCGTAATCAACGCATCCGGGCGCAGCCCTCCCGCAGCTTCGAATGCGCTATCGAAGTCGTCCGGTCCTCGCACCTCCAAGGATCGAACCTCTATCCCCAATGTCCGTCCCCCGGCCTGCGTCTCGTTGAAGACGAGCACGGAATAAGGATTGTCCGCATTCCAAAGCACGGCCACGCGAGAGAGTCGGGGCAGAACCTCTTTTAGCAATTCGAGTCGCTTGGCCCCCAGGTCCGGCGCCATCAGGCTCATGCCCGTGACGTTGCCGCCGGGTCGCGCCAGACTGGCAACGAGTCCACTCCCCAACGGGTCGCCCGCTGCTGTCATTACGATCGGAATAGTCGTGGTAGCTCGCTTGGCCGCTAATGGTGTGAGAGTTCCGGCTGCCGCAATAACATCGACTTTGCGTCGGACCAGGTCGGCTGCGAGTTCGGGCAACCGTTCAAGCCGATTCTCGGCGTAGCGGAGCTCGAACGCGACGTTCTTCCCTTCAACCCATCCCAACTCCCGCAGAGCCTCGAAAAAAGTTGCATTCAGCGCGGAGATCTCGGCATGCTCGCTGCCTGCGCTGAAAATGCCTATCGTGTACTTTCTCCCGCCCTCCTGTGCGCGCGCGGAGAGCGGCCATACCGCCGCGCCACCAAGCGCAGCTATCAATTCCCGACGTCCAATGATCACTGGCATACGGACCTCCATGCGAAGGCAGCCTGGTGAAATGAACGATAACACGCGGCGAGCATGGGGTCTTCGCGTTCGGCGGGAGTACCATGCCGGTACCTCCGACCTCGGCCGCTATTTCACTTATGGGTCAATCGCGCCGAACTCGGCATGTCGGCGGCATGTCCGGTTAGAAGATGCCGGACAAGCTCGGACATCGTTCACGACCCGCCGCGCAGTAGATCGCTGATGACGACCAACTGGTTGTCGCGGAATTCGACCATGTAACCGTCCTTGATCGGACGATAGTCGGTCGGCGATGTGTTGAGCGTGATGCCGGGCAACAGCATCGACAGCGACACGTTCTTGAGGTTGGCGGCCTGGGCCATGATGTTGGCGCGGCTCAGATCGTTCTTGCACTGCTCCAGCACCACGACCAGCGCCTGGGCGACCATGTAGCCATAGCCGGCCGCGAAGTTGGCGGGATCGACATTCGGCAACCGCGACTTCATGAAGTCTGCATAGGCGACGAGCCCGGCGTCTTTGGAGTCGGGAGTGTAGGGTTTCAGCGCCACCACCGACATGATGCCAGAGGCCGCCTCGAGGCCGGCCGGCACCATCACCGTGTCCTTGTTGGCGCAACCAGAGGCGATGAAGCGCGTCGGCCGCCAGCCGGTCTCGTAGGCCTTGCGGATCGCCTGCGCGCAGGCGCGCGGCGTCACGCTGTAGATCAGAAACACGTCGGCCTTGGTGTTGGCGAGCGTGAGGATCTGCGAATCCACCGTCGGGTCGGCGACTTCAAAACTCGTCGCCATCGCGATCGCCTTGTCGGCATCGGCGCCGAGCGCTTGCCTGACGCCGCGCAGATAATCTTTTCCGGCGTCGTCGTTCTGGTAAAGGATCGCAAAGCGCGCGTTGGGGTTTTTGGCTCGCGCATAGCGGACCTCGATGCCGGCCTCCTCGACATAATTGGGCGCCCAGGGCAGCGCCATCAGCCAGGGCCGGGTGGCGGGCTCGTTCCATTTCGACGCCGAGCTGATCAGGAACAGATGCGGCACCTTGGCGCCGTTGAGATATTTAGCCGTCGCCGAGCTCGGCGCGGTGCCCATGGTGCCGAACATGAAGGCGACGCCGTCATTCTCGACCAGCCTTCGCGTCGCCTCGACCGTCTTCGGCGGCGAAAAACCGTCGTCGAGCGATATCATGTTGAGCTTGCGCCCGTTGACGCCGCCCCTCTCGTTGATCATGTCGAAATAGGCGGCAAACACCTTGCCGGTGACGCTGAGCGCCGAGGCCGGGCCGCTATACGGCATGATGTTGCCGAACTTGATCTCGGTGTCGGTGATCCCTGGCTGCTGCGCCACGGCCGGCGTCCATGCGGCAAGCGACAGGGAGGCCGCCAAAAATACGGCCGGGGCAACGCTGCTCGATCTGATCACGTTCGATCCTCCCGGCGTAGCGCCGATTTTGTGTTATTTTTGTTGGCCGCAGGCTAGGGCAGGCCTAAGGAATCCGTCTTGCGTTCAGTTGCTGGACGCGAGACGCAACCCGCCGACGCTGCGCTCTGGCGCGGCAAGGAAAAAGTCAGCCGCTCAACGCAAGTTGCGCCGGCCAAATCAGGGCAATTTAGACCCCAGGGAGGCCACTATGCTGGAGCGGACACGGGCGCAAAGCCCATTCTATACGGCGGAACATGAAGCGTTCCGCGAGATGATGCGCCGCTTCGTGGCCCGCGAAATCGAGCCCTTTGCCAGCGAATGGGACGAAGCCGGCGAGTTTCCGCGCGAGCTGTACGCAAAAGCCTCCGAGATCGGGCTATTGGGGCTGGGTTTTCCCGAGGAATATGGCGGCGTCGCCGCCGACCAGTTTATGAAGATCGTGGCCTCGCAGGAACTGGCGCGCGCCGGCGCCGGCGGCGTCAGCGCAAGCCTGATGAGCCACACCATCGGCTCGCCGCCGATCGCGCGCGCTGCTCGTCCCGAGATCAAGGCGCGGGTGCTGCCGGAGGTGTTGGCAGGCAAGAAAATCTCGGCGCTCGCGATCACCGAGCCGAGCGGCGGCTCGGACGTCGCCAATCTCCGCACCAAAGCGCGCCGCGACGGCGATCATTACGTCGTCAGCGGCGAGAAGACGTTTATCACCTCGGGCATGCGCGCCGACTATCTGACGGTCGCGGTGCGTACCGGCGGCGAAGGCGCGGGTGGCGTCAGCCTGCTCCTGATCGAAGGTGATACGCCGGGCCTGTCACGGACCAAACTGAAAAAGATGGGCTGGTGGGCGTCGGATACCGCGACGCTGCATTTCGACGAGTGTCGCGTGCCGGTCGAAAACCTGCTCGGCGAGGAGGGCCAGGGTTTCAAGCTCATCATGCAAAATTTCAACAGCGAGCGCATGGGCATGGCGGCGAGCTGCACGGCTTACGCCCGCGTCTGCGTCGAGGAGGCGATCGCCTACGCCAGGGAGCGCAAGACATTTGGAAAACCGATCGCGCAGCATCAGGTGATCCGCCACAAGCTGGTCGATATGGCGCAGCGGGTTGCGGCGTCGCAGGCAATGCTGGAGATGCTGGCGTGGCGGCTCGGGCAGGGCGAAAGCCCGGTTGCCGAGATCTGCATGATGAAGAACCAGGCGACCCAGACCATGGCGTTCTGCGCGTCAGAGGCGGTGCAGATTTTCGGCGGCGCCGGCTTCATGCGCGGCATCAAGGTCGAGCGGATCTACCGCGAGGTCAAGGTCAACGCCATCGGCGGCGGTACCGAGGAGATCATGAAGGATCTTGCCTCAAGGCAGATGGGGCTGTGAGCGGGATGCCTCTTACCCTCAGCCGTCATTCCGGGGCGCGCGTAGCGCGAACCCGGAATCCAGAGATAAGTTAAACAATATCGAGGTTCCGGGTTCGGCGCTTCGCGCCGCCCCGGAACGACAAGGAAGCAAAATGCTCTTCACCGCCGACCACGACGAACCCCGCCGTATCCTGCAAAAGTTCATCGCCGCGGAAATCAACCCGTTCGTCGATGAATGGGAGAAGGCGGAACAGTTCCCCTCGCACGAATTGTTCAAGAAGCTCGGCGATCTCGGCTTTCTCGGCCTCAACAAGCCGGTCGAATTCGGCGGCCAAGGGCTCGATTACAGTTTTGCGCTGATGATGGCGGAAGAGCTCGGCGCCATCAGATGCGGCGGCGTGCCGATGGCGATCGGGGTGCAGACTGACATGGCGACCCCGGCGCTGGCGCGGTTCGGCTCCGACGAAGTGCGCCAGGAATTCTTGGCGCCCGCGATCGCGGGCGATGCGGTTGCCTGCATCGGTGTCTCCGAGCCGGGTGCGGGCTCCGACGTCGCCTCGATCAAGACCAATGCGCGCTCCGACGGCGACGATTACGTCATCAACGGCGGCAAGATGTGGATCACCAATGGCGTGCAGGCCGACTGGATCTGCCTTTTGGCCAACACCAGCGACGGGCAGGTCCATCGCAACAAGTCGCTGATCTGCGTGCCGATGAAAACCAGGGGCGTGCAGGTCGCGCGCAAACTCGACAAGATGGGGATGCGCTCGTCCGATACCGCGCAGATCTTCTTCGACAATGTCCGGGTGCCCAAGCGCAACCGCATCGGCGACGAGGGCAAGGGCTTTACCTACCAGATGGTGCAGTTCCAGGAGGAACGGCTGTGGGGCGCGGCGGCCTGCCTCAAGGCGCACGAATTCATCATCGCCGAGACCATCGAATATACGCGAAACCGCAAGGCATTCGGCAAGACCATCCTCGATAACCAGACCGTGCACTTCAAGCTCGCGGAAATGCAGACCGAGGTCGAACTGTTGCGCGCGCTGATCTATCGTGCCGCCGAAGCGCTGGTCGCGGGCGAGGACGTGACGCGGCTTGCGACCATGGCCAAGCTGAAGGCTGGCCGCTTGGGCCGCGAATTGACCGATGCCTGCCTGCAGTTCTGGGGCGGCATGGGCTTTATGAACGAGACGCCGGTGAGCCGGGCCTATCGCGACAGCCGCCTGACCTCGATCGGCGGCGGCGCCGACGAGGTGATGCTGACGGTGCTATGCAAGATGATGGGTACACTGCCTGGAACGGGCCAAAAAGGAAACGCCTGATGATCACGCTTTATCACTGCGACGGCGCGCGCTCGTTCCGTCCGCTCTGGATGCTGGAAGAGTTGGGCCTGCCCTACGAGCTCAAGATGCTGCCGTTTCCGCCGCGGGTGTTCGCCAAGGAATATCTCGCGATCAATCCGCTCGGCACCATTCCCTTCATGGTCGACGGCGAGACCAAAATGACGGAGTCCTCCGGCATTTGCCATTACCTCGGCACCAAATACGGCCCGACGTCGCTGGTTGTCGGTGTCGACGACGCGGCCTATGGCGCCTTCCTGAACTGGATGTACTTTAGCGATGCGACGCTGACGTTTCCGCAAACGTTGGTGCTCCGCTACAGTCAGCTGGAACCCGAGGAGCGGCGCAATCCGCAGGTCGCCGGCGATTACGCCAAGTGGTTCCTCGGCCGACTGCGCGCTGTCGAAGCCGCGACCGGCAAAGCCGAGACGCTGTGCGCCGGGCGCTTCACGGCGGCGGATATCGTCAATGGCTACGCCCTCCGGCTGGCCGAAAACATCGGTTTGGCCAGGGAATTCGGACCTAACGTCGCCGCCTATTGGGCGCGATTGCAGGCGCGCGACGGCTACCAGCGGGCAGTGGCCGCGGAACAAAAGGCCGGCCTCGAGCAGAACGTGGCGCCGCGCGTGCGCGCCTGACGCGCCCTCTCCGTCATTGCGAGGAGCGTAGCGACGAAGCAATCCATACTTTCTTTGTTGCCCCATGGATTGCTTCGCTTCGCTCGCAATGACGGTTTCATCAGCTTTTTCCGTCATGTTCGGCCGAATCTCGTCGGTGACAGCCGCCGAATTTGCGCTATGGTTGCCCCGCGCAGCGGCCAAAGAGCCGCGCGAGGAGGATCTGTCATGGACGCCAAGGGCCATGTTTCCGGCCATCTGATGCTGATCACCCCCGATCGCGTGTTTTACGCGGGGCTGCTCGGCCGTCCGCGCGAGCGCTGTCCGGGGGCCTTTCACGTCTATGTCGCGATCAAGGGCGGCCTCTGCCTCACCACCGCGGCCGGTCGCGAGAGCCATGGCGAGCTTGCCGTCACCACACCAAATCAGCGCCACACCATCGCCAGCGTCTATCGCTCGGCGATCTGCGTCGCCATCGAGCCTGAAAGCGTCCGCGCCGGCGCGCTCGATGCGCTCGATGCGCGGCTTACGGGTCCGGAACGCCATCTGCTTGCCGACCGGATTCGCGGTGCCTATGCGGCGCTGCGGGATCGGCAATACAGCGACGACCTGTCGAACGCCGAATTCGACACCATGTGTTTCGGCGAGGCACTATCGCAGCGCGCGCTCGATCCGCGCGTGGTGCGCTCGATCGCGCAGATCGGCAAATTTGACGGCGAGCCGGTGACCGCGGCAAGCTGTGCGACCGAAGCAGGATTATCGCCGTCGCGCTTCCTGCATCTGTTCAAGGAAGAGACCGGGATCTCGTTCCGCTCGTTCCGGGCCTGGAAGCGGGCGCGGCATTTGCTGCACTTCGCCAACCAGGACATCAACCTTGCGCATCTCGCGCAGGATATCGGCTATCCCGACTCCACGCATTTCAGCCACTCGATCCGAAGGTTTTACGGCTTGAAGCCGCGCGCGATCTTTTCCGGCTCGCGCGATCTGGCGATCTACCACAGCGGCCGCATTGGCGCCGATAGCGCGTGGACGCAAGAAGCCGGCTAGCGCCGGACGCATGATCCTCGTTCCTGTTTTGCGACAAGACACGAGCAGATCGAAGGAATTTCATGAGCGAAAAGGCCGTCATTACCTGCGCGCTGAACGGCGTGCTGACCGATCCCAAGCAGCACCACGTTCCCGTCACGCCGGAACAGATGGCGCGCGAGGCGAGGGCCGCCTTCGACGCCGGCGCCAGCGTCATGCATATCCATCTGCGCCAGCAGGAACCGAACAAGGGCCATCTGCCGTCGTGGGAGGTCAGCGTCAGCCGGGAGATCCAGCAGGCGATCCGCGAGGCTTGCCCGGGCGTCATCATCAATCACACCACCGGCACCTCGGGGCCGAACTATTCCGGAGCGCTCGATTGCGTGCGCGAGACCAAACCGGAGATGGCGGCCTGCAACGCCGGCTCGCTGAATTATCTGAAAGTGAAGGCCGACAACACCTGGGCCTGGCCGCCGATGATGTTCGATAACGCGGTCGAGAAGGTGCAGGACTATCTCGACGTGATGAAGGCGGCGGACACGATTCCGGAATTCGAATGCTTCGACGTCGGTATCGTCCGCTGCGTCGGCATGTACCGGCAGACCGGCATGTATTCCGGTCCGCTGGAATATAATTTTGTGATGGGCGTCGCCTCCGGCATGCCGGCCGATCCGGAATTGCTGCCGATCCTCTTGAAGCTCAAACTGCCGGAAGCACATTGGCAGGTCACCGCGATCGGGCGCGCCGAAATCTGGCCGCTGCATCAGCGCTGCGCCGATCTCGGCGGCCATCTGCGCACCGGTCTGGAGGACACCTTCTATCTCGCCGACGGCACCAAGGTGACGTCGAACGGGCAGTTGATCGAGGCGATCGCAGCGTGCGCGCGCAAGGCGGGCCGCGAGATCGCGAGCCCGGCGGAAGCGCGGCAGATTTTTGGGGTCAGGCATTGAGTTGTCATTCCGGGGCACGCGAAGCGTGAACCCGGAATCTCGAGATTCCGGGTCTGGTCCTCCGGACCATCCCGGAATGACGGCCGAGCGAAACGGAGACAGCATGACCAACCTCGCAGCCACCGGCGGCGTCCCCGGTCCGGGCCGCATCGGCCGGGTCGCGATCGGCGATCTCCTGAAACGCGCGGCGGCGCGGTTTCCCGATCGCGTTGCCGTCACCGACGGCGCGCGGCGCGTCACCTTCACCGAGCTGGAGCGCGACGCCAACCGCTTCGCCAATTATCTGGTGCGGCGCGGGCTAAAGCCGGGCGAAAAGATCTCGACGATCTGCAACAACTCGGTCGAGTTCGTCAAAGCGCTGTTCGGCATCCATCGCGCGGGTCTGGTCTGGGTGCCCATCAACACCATGCTCGGTCCAGCCGACATGGACTACATCCTCGGACACGCCGAGGTGCGGTTCGCGCTGATCGACGATAATCTGCACGCGCAGGCTGACCGCCGCGCCGCGCTGGAAAAGCGCGGCATCGATCTGATCGCGGTCGATCTGACCGGCAACGCCGCCAAAGCCGGGTTGGAGAGTTTCAACGATCTCATCAACGGCCAGTCGGATATCGAGCCCGAGATCGATTTCGACGACCGCGATCTCGCGATGATCATCTATACCTCCGGCACCACGTCGCGCCCGAAAGGCGCGATGCACTGTCACCTTGCCGTCGTGATGGCGGTCATGAGCAATTGCATCGAGATGCAGCTCGGGCGCGACGACGGCATCACCGGGCAATTCCCGCTGTTCCACTGCGCCGGCCATGTGCTGCTGCTGAGCTATCTCTCGGTCGGCGGCCGCATGGCGCTGATGCGCGGCTTCGACCCCGTGGTCTGTATGGAAGCCATCGTGCGCGATAAGCTCACCGTGTTCGTCGGGCTGTCGCTGATGTATCAGGCGATCCTCGATCACCCGCGCCGCCGGGAATACGACCTCTCGGGGCTGAAGACCTGCATCTACACCATGGCGCCGATGGGCCGCCCGCTGCTGGAACGCGCGATCGCCGATCTCTGCCCGAACTTCGTGCTCTCGAGCGGCCAGACCGAGATGTATCCGGCGACCACGATGTCGCGGCCCGAGGTGCAGCTCACGCGCTTCGGCAATTACTGGGGCGAATCGCTGATCGTCAACGAGACCGCGATCATGGACGATGCCGGCAATCTGCTGCCGCGCGGCCAGGCCGGCGAGCTCGTGCACCGCGGCCCCAACGTGATGATGGGCTATTACAAGGACCCGAAGGCCACCGAAGAGGCGCGCAAATTCGGCTGGCATCACACCGGCGATCTCGCGCTGATCGATGAGAATGGCGAGGTGCTGTTCCTCGACCGCAAGAAGGACATGATCAAGTCCGGCGGCGAGAATGTCGCCTCCGTCAAGATCGAGGAGACGCTGCTGGCGCATCCCGCCGTGCAGAATGCCGCCGTGGTCGGCCTGCCGCATCCGCAATGGGGCGAGGCGGTCTCCGCTTTCGTCAAGCTGAAGCCGGGCGCGCAGGCCGACGAAGCCGGAATTGCCGAGCATTGCCGCAAACATCTTGGCGGTTTTCAGGTGCCGAAGTTCATCAAGATACTGGATGAAATGCCGATGACCGCGACGGGCAAGCTGCGGAAGGTAGAACTGCGGCAGGCTTTTGCCGAACATTTTGCAGAGAAGAAGAGTGCGTGATGATGGCCAACACCCCCCACCGTCATTCTCCGATGCGCAATTGCGCATCGTAGATGCGCCCTCTTGGGCGCAGGCCCGGAATCCATAACCACGATAATGAGTATGGATTCCGGGCTCGCGCTGCGCGCGCCCCGGAATGACGAGGATAGGTATTTATGGCCATAATCGAAAATAGCATCGCCACCGGCAGCGCCGGCTACAAGGCCAACCGCGACGGCATGCTGGCGCTGGTCGCGCGGATGCGCGGCCTCGAAGAGCGCACCCGCGCCGCCTCGGCCGCGGCCAAGGACCGCTTTCACAAGCGCGGCCAGTTGCTGCCGCGCGAACGCGTGGCGCTGGTGCTCGATCCCGGCGCGCCCTTCATCGAGCTGTCGACGCTGGCCGGTTACATGTTCGACGTGCCCGACGCCGACAAGAGCATCCCGGGCGGCGGCGCGATTGCCGGCATCGGTTTCGTCTCCGGCATCCGCTGCATGGTCAGCGCCAACGATTCCGGCATCGACGCCGGGGCGCTGCAGCCTTACGGCCTCGACAAGACCTTGCGGGTGCAGGAACTGGCGCTGGAGAACAAGCTGCCTTACGTGCAGCTGGTCGAAAGCGCCGGCGCCAATCTGTTGCGCTATCGCGTCGAGGATTTTATCCGCGGTGGCAACATTTTTCGCAATCTGGCGCGGTTGTCGGCGGCGGGCCTGCCCGTCGTCACGGTGACGCACGGATCCTCGACCGCGGGCGGCGCTTACCAGACCGGGCTCTCCGATTACATCGTGATGGTGCGCGGCCGCACCCGCGCCTTCCTCGCCGGGCCGCCGCTGTTGAAAGCCGCGACCGGCGAGATCGCGACCGAGGAAGAACTCGGCGGCGCCGAGATGCACACCTCGATTTCCGGCCTCGGCGACTATTTGGCGGAGGACGACCGCGACGCGCTGCGGATTGCGCGCGACATCATGGCCAATCTGGAATGGGACCGGCCGAAGCCGCTGCAAGACTCGTTCAAGCCACCGCGCTACGACGCCGAAGAATTGCTCGGTGTCATGCCGATGGATCACAAGCGTCCCGTCGATATGCGCCAGGCGATCGCACGCTTCATCGACGATTCCGACTTTACCGAATTCGGCGCCAATTACGGCCCCGCCACGGTCTGCGGCCACGCCCGCATCGAGGGCCAGGCGATCGGCATCATCACCAATAACGGCCCGCTCGATGTGCCCGGCGCCAACAAGGCGACGCATTTCATCCAGGCCTGCTGCCAGTCGCGTACGCCGCTGCTCTATCTCAACAACACCACTGGCTACATGGTCGGCAAGGCCTATGAAGAGGCCGGCATGATCAAGCACGGCTCCAAGATGATCCAGGCGGTGACCTCGGCGACGGTGCCGCAGATCACGATCTACTGCGGCGCCTCGTTCGGCGCCGGCAATTACGGCATGTGCGGCCGCGGCTTCCATCCACGCTTCTGCTTTTCCTGGCCGAACGCCAAGACCGCCGTGATGGGCGGCGAGCAGGCCGCCGAAACCATGGCGATCGTGACCGAGGCCGCCGCCGCGAGGCGCGGCAAGCCCATTGAAAAAGAGAAGCTGGAGGCGATGAAGGCGCAGATCACGGGCGTTTTCGACGGCCAGATGGATGTGTTCTCGACCAGTGCGCGCGTGCTTGACGACGGCGTCATCGATCCGCGCGATACCCGCAGCATCTTGTCCGAAGTGCTGGCGATCTGCCGCGAGGCCGAGACGCGGACGCCACAGCGCATGCAATTCTCGGTGGCGCGGCCATGAGCGATGCGACCATGAAGCAGACGCCGTTCCACAAAATCCTGATCGCCAACCGCGGCGAGATCGCGCTGCGGATCATGCGCACGGCGCGCCGGCTCGGTTATGGCGTGGTCGCGGTCTATTCCGATGCCGATCGCGACGCGTTGCATGTGCGCGAAGCCGACCAGGCGGTGCGGATCGGCGAGGCGCTGCCGTCGCAATCCTATCTGCGGATCGATGCGATCATCGCCGCCGCGAAGGCATCAGGCGCCAGCGCCGTGCACCCCGGCTATGGCTTCCTCGCCGAGAACGAGGATTTTGCGCAAGCCTGCCGCGACGCGGGCCTCGTCTTCATCGGGCCGTCGCCGGAATCGATCAGGGCGATGGGCAACAAAGCCGGCGCCAAGAACATCATGCGAGATGCCGGCGTGCCCTGCGTGCCCGGCTATCAGGGCGCCGACCAGAGCGACGCGGTGATGCTGGCGGAAGCGAACAAGATCGGCTTCCCTGTGATGATCAAGGCCGTCGCCGGCGGCGGCGGGCGCGGCATGCGGCTGGTCGCGGATGCCGCGGCGTTTCCGGATGCCCTGCGCAGCGCGCGATCCGAAGCGCAGGGCGCATTCGGCGATCCCAGCGTCATCCTGGAGCGCGCCATCGTCGATCCCCGCCACATCGAGATCCAGGTGTTCGGCGACCGCTACCGCAACGCCGTCCATCTCGGCGAACGCGATTGCTCGGTGCAGCGGCGGCACCAGAAACTGATCGAGGAAGCGCTGTCGCCGGCGGTTACGCCGAAATTACGGGCGCGGATGGGCGCGGTCGCGGTCGCCGCGGTGAAGTCGATCGGTTATGAAGGCGCCGGCACTCTGGAATTCCTGCTCGATCAAAGCGGCGAATTCTACTTCATGGAAATGAACACGCGGCTGCAGGTCGAGCATCCCGTCACCGAGGCGATCACCGGGCTCGATCTGGTCGAATTGCAGTTGCGTATCGCCAGCGGCGAGCCGCTCGGGCTCACGCAGGAGGACGTCAAATTCTCCGGCCACGCAATCGAGGTGCGGCTATGCTCGGAAGACGCCGGGCACGATTTCATGCCGCAGTCCGGCAATATGGCGTTGTGGCAGATGCCGGACGGGATTCGCGTCGAGCACGCGCTGCAATACGGTTCGGAAATTCCGCCGTTCTACGATTCGATGATCGCCAAGATCATCAGTTTTGGCGCTGATCGCAACGAGGCGCGCGGCAAGCTGATCTCCGGCCTAGAGCAGACCGTGGCGTTTGGCGTCACCACCAACCAGTCTTTTCTGATCTCCTGCCTGCGCCATCCCAGCTTTGCCGCGGGCGAAGCGACCACGGCGTTCATCGGCCAGCATCGCGACCATCTGCTGGCGCCGCAGGCGGAGGAACATTTCGAGGCCGCGCTGGCGGCGCTGCTGCTCTATGTGACCAATCCGCACGCGCCACCATGGCGAAGCGGACGCAGCCTGGCGGCGACATTCCCGATCGCTGCGCGCATCGACCTGGGCAAAAGCGTGCAGGAAGTCGAAGTCGTGCGCGAACGCGATGGGAGCTACACCGCGAGCCTCAACGGCCACGTGCACCGGTTCGAGATCGATGGGCTCGGCCGCGACAGCATCCGCTTCGACAGTAGCGGCGTGATGGAATCGGCAAGGTTTCTGCGCGACGGAGATCGCCTCTATATCCTGCACCGGGGCCTCACGCTCAGGGTGCGCGACCTGACGCTGGCCGCGCCGGTCTCCGCGGTTTCGAACGGCGGTGACGGCAAAGTCCGCGCGGCGATGAACGGCCGCGTCGTCGCGGTGCTGGTCAAGCCGGGTGAGAAGGTCGCGGCTGGTCAACCGGTGATGACGCTGGAAGCGATGAAGATGGAGCATGTACACACGGCCGGCATAGCGGGCACGATTGCGGCCATCGATGTTGCGGAAGGCGAGCAGGTGACGACGGGGAAGATCGTGGTCGAGATCGAGGCGGCGGCGTAACATACGCGTCGTCCCGGGCAAGCGAAGCGCGACCCGGGACCCATAACCACCGATATTTGTTTTTGCGAAAGCTGGCGCCACAGCATGTGTCAACAATGCAGACCTGTGGTTGATGGGGTGGACGGCCCCCTACGGCATCAAGTGTGCCAGAATGAGGTTGTTGTAAATCTCAGACAAGGGAGCCGTCCGTGAAGCAGATTATCCGCATTGGAATGGATACGTCGAAACATATTTTTCAGCTGCATGGGGTTGATGCCGCCGAGCAGCCGGTATTGCGCAAGCGGCTTTCGCGCAAGCAAATGGTGGAGTTCTTTGCCAACCTGCCACCAACCGTGATCGGAATGGAGGCTTGCGGGGCTTCGCAATATTGGGCGCGGGAGCTTTCCAAACTCGGGCATGAGGTGAAGCTGATGGCCCCGCAGTTGGTGAAGCCCTACATATCACGGAACAAGAACGACGGGCGGGATGCGGAAGGGCAGTGTGAAGCGATGAGCCGGCCGAGCATGCGGTTTGTGCCGGTAAAGACGGCCGAGCAACAGGCTGCGCTGATGCTGACGGGAATCCGCGATGGACTGATCGCCCGGCGCACCCAGCTGAGCAATACGATCCGCGGCTACGCGGCAGAGTTTGGCCTGATCGCGCCCAAGGGCCTCGACAAGATCGAGCCGCTGTTGACGCAGATTGCGCAGGACGAGAGCCTGCCAGCAATGGCGCGCGAACTGTTTGCGGTACCGGGGCGCGAATATGCGCGGCTACAAGCCGAACTCAAGCAGATCGAGGCCAAGCTGGTGGCCTGGCACCGGGCTGATGCCCTCAGCCGGCGCTTGGCGCAGATCCCCTCGATCGGCCCGATCATTGCGACGAGGTTGGTGATGAAGACGCCCGATCCGCGTGCGTTCCGCTCCGGCCGGCACTTTGCGGCCTGGCTGGGCCTCACACCCAAGGATCATTCGACCGCCGGCAAAACCAGGCTTGGCAAGATCACGCGGGCCGGCGACGAGGACCTGCGCCGCTTGCTCGTGGCGGGAGCGACCTCGGTGATCCAGCAGGTTCGGCGCGGCCGCGGCCATCCCTCGCGCTGGCTGGTCGCGCTGCTTAAGCGCAAGCCGCCAAAGCTGGCCGCCGTGGCGCTCGCCAACAAGGTTGCCCGCATCGCCTGGAAGCTGATGGCGACGGGCGAGAGTTACGATGCCGCACGGATGAATGCCATCCCGGCATTCGCCGCTTAACAGATTGGCCGGCCGGCGGGTTCGCTCACCGGCCGACCCGGAGCTGCAAGAGCAGATGGAGCGATCGGTCAATCAACGATGCGAGACAATCCGTGGGACCCATTGGCCGCTAGCAGGCCGCCAGGTTGTTTGGAACTCGCCTCGCGCAAACCATCTTGGCCAGCGATCAATCCGATCGCATCAACAGGCCGGACATATGGATGCAAGCGATCCGATCACGTCAAAAAGCTCTTGTGCCACGGGGGCCGTCCACATATGGGTCCCGGCTCAAGGCCGGGACGACGATAGTGTTACCCCGCCCGCCCCGTCCCCTCATTGAGCCAGCACGCCACCCGGTGCCCGGTGCCGGCTTCCGCCAGCACCGGCCGTTCCGCCTTGCAGCGGTCCATCACATAGCGGCAGCGGGTGTGAAATGCGCAGCCCGACGGCGGGTTGATCGGGCTCGGCACGTCGCCCTCGATCATGGGGGTGAGGCGTTTGGCCTTGGGATCGGCGACCGGTACCGATGCCAACAGCGCCTGCGTGTAGGGATGCCGCGGGTTGGCAAACAGTTCGGTCTTGTCCGCGATCTCGACAATACGGCCGAGATACATCACCGCGACGCGGTGGCTGATATGGGCGACGACCGCGAGATCGTGCGCGATGAACAGATAGGAGAAGCCGTGCTTGCGCTGCAGGTCGATCAACAGATTGATCACCTGCGCCTGGATCGAGACGTCGAGTGCGGAGACCGGCTCGTCGCATACGATCAGGCTCGGCCCGAGCGACAGCGCCCGTGCAATGCAGATGCGTTGCCGCTGTCCGCCGGAGAATTGATGCGGATAATTCTTCATCTGGTCCGGCCGCAATCCGACTTGTGCGAACAGCTCGGCCACCCGTTCCTGCTTCGCGTGACCCGACGCCAGCCCGTGCACGCTGAGCGGTTCGCCGACGATATCGCCCGCGGTCATGCGTGGATTGAGGGAGGCGAACGGATCCTGGAACACGATCTGCATCGAGCGCCGGTGCGGCCGCAATTCCGCCTTGCTGAGCGGCGCGATGTCCAGGCCGTTCAGTCTGATGGCGCCGCTGGTCGGCTCGACCAGCCGCAGTACGGTCCGCGCCACTGTCGATTTGCCGCAGCCGGATTCGCCGACCAGCCCGAGCGTCTCGCCCGTTCCCACTGAAAAGCTGACGCCATCGACCGCATGCACGGTGCCGACGCGACGGCGCAGCACGCCGCCGCGCACCGCGTAATGTTTGACGAGGTCGGTGACCTCGAGCAGCGGAGGTGTCTCGGTCATGGCGCCGCCACCAGTTCTGCGGCGCGCCAGCACGCCGAAAGATGATGATCACCAAAATCCTGCAGCGGCGGATATTCCTGATGGCAACGATCGATCGCCATGGCGCACCGTGGCGCGAAAGCGCAGCCCACCGGCAGGTTGGTCAATGACGGCACCATGCCGGGAATTTCGGTCAGCCGCGCATCGGTCTTTGCCCCGAGCCCGATCACCGCCGGCATCGAGGCCATCAGGCCGCGGGTGTAGGGATGCCTCGGATTTTCGAACAGCGCTTCGACGCTGGCTTCCTCGACCTTCTTGCCGGCATACATCACGATGACGCGCTGCGCGGTCTGCGCGACCACGCCGAGATCGTGGGTAATCAGGATCAGGCCGGTGCCAAGTTCTTTTTGCAGATCGACGATCAGCGCCAGGATCTGGGCCTGGATCGTCACATCCAGCGCCGTGGTCGGTTCGTCCGCGATCAACAGCGCCGGCCGGCATGCCAGCGCCATCGCGATCATGGCGCGCTGGCGCATGCCGCCGGAAAGCTGGTGCGGATATTCAATCGCCCGCCGCTCCGGTTCGGGAATCCGGACCAGACGCAGCATCTCGACGGCCTTTTTCCACGCTTCCTTGTTCGTCATCGACCGGTGCAACTGGACCGCCTCGGTGATCTGGTCGCCGATCCGCATCACCGGGTTGAGCGAGGTCATCGGCTCCTGAAAGATCATCGAGATCCGGTCACCGCGAATCTTGCGCATCTCGGCCTCGTCGAGGCTCAACAGGTCGGTGCCTTCGAGCGTCACGGAGCCGCCGACGATCCGGCCGGGCGGATCCGGCACCAGCCGCATGATCGACAGCGCGCTCACGCTCTTTCCGCAGCCGGATTCGCCGACGATCGCCAGCGTTTCGCCACGGCGGACGGTAAAGGAGACGTCGTCGACCGCTTTAAAGAGCCCCGAATTGGTGAAGAACACTGTCTGCAGGTTCTTCACGTCGAGAACCGTGTCTTCCGTCTTCGCTTTGGTCATCAGCCGCGTTGCCTCGGGTCGAGGATGTCGCGCAGCGCATCGCCGAACAGATTGGTGCCGAACACCGCAAGGCTGATGGCGATCCCCGGGAAGATCACCAGCCATGGCGCGACGCGGACATATTCCGCCGCCGATTCCGACAGCATGCGTCCCCAGGACGGATAGGGCTCGGGAATGCCGAGCCCCAGAAACGACAGCGAGGCTTCGGTGAGAATGGTGGAACCGAGCTGCGCAGTCGCCAGCACGATCAGCGGCGCCAGCGTATTCGGCAGCACGTGGCGGAGCGCGATGCGCACCTCGCTCATTCCGATCGATTTGGCGGCTTCCACGAAGGGTTGCTCGCGCAGCGCCAGCGTGTTGGCGCGAATCACGCGGGCGACTGTCGGGATCAGCGGGATCGCGATCGCAAGAATAACGTTCGGCAGCGAAGGTCCAAGCGCCGCGGTCATCACCAGCGCCAGCACCAATAGCGGCAGTGCCTGCAAAATATCGGTCACCCGCTGGAACACGAGATCGACCCAGCCGGACAGATAGCCCGACGTCAGACCAACGATCACCCCGATCGACGCGCCCAATGTGGTCGAGCCGATGCCGACCGCCAGCGAAATGCGCGCGCCGTGGACGATGCGGCTCCAGACGTCGCGGCCGAATGAATCGGTTCCCAGCCAGTGACGCCAGTCGGGCGCAGCGAGACGGTGCGCGGAATCGACGCTGAGCGGATCGTAGCGGCTGATCAGGTCGGCCGAGAGTGCCACCCAGACGAACAGCACCATGATGATGAGGCCGATCGTACCGAGCATGTGGCGTTGCGCCAGGAAAGCCAGCCGGCGCCAACCATGCGCGGCGTCTGCGCCGGCGCGTCGGAGCTCGCTATCGTAGTTGACCACGGCCAAGTTGATGTCTCCTAGTCCCCATACCGGATGCGCGGATCGATCACGGCGTAAAGCATGTCGACGGTGAAATTGGCGACCACCACGACCACGGCGATCAGCATCACCAGGTTCTGCACGATCGGGTAATCGCGCCAGCGCAGCGCCTCGACCAGGAACCGCGCGATGCCTGGAATGTTGAAGACGGTTTCGGTGACGATCAGTCCGCCGATCAGGAACGCCGCCTCGATGCCGATCACGGTGATGACGGGCAGGATGGCGTTCTTCAGCGCATGGCGGTAATTGACCGACGATTCGGAGGCGCCCTTGGCCCGCGCGGTGCGGATGTAATCCTGGCGCAGGATTTCGAGCATCGAGGAGCGCGTGATGCGCATCGTCAGCGCGGCGCTGCGAAAACCCACCGCCATTGCCGGCACGCAATAGATCGCGATGGCCTCGGTCCAGGTTTTCGGGTTCGGATTGAAGATCGGCATCGATCCGAACAGCGAGACCGACGCCATCAGGATCAACAGCCCGAGCCAGAACGACGGCAGCGACAGCCCGCTGAGGCTGACGACGCGCAAGGCATAGTCCAGCCGCGTGCCCTGACGGACGGCGCTGATGACGCCTAAGGGAATGCCGATCGATGCCGAGAACAGCAGCGCCAGGCCGGCGAGCCGCGCGGTGATCGGAATCCGCGGCAGGATTTCATCCAGCGCCGGCTTTTCCGAAACATAGGAATAGCCGAGATCGCCGCGCAGCAGGCCGCCGATCCAGTGCAGATACTGCACCACGATCGGGTCGCTGAGACCCAGCTCCTTTTCCAGATTGGCCTTGTCGGCGGGATCGACGAACCCCGCGGCGTCGAACAGGATATCGACGATATTACCGGGAACGACGCGCAGCAGCACGAAGATGATGATCGAGATCCCGATCAGGGTCACGAGCATCAAGGCAAGGCGCCGCACGATATAACCGAACACTTGGCCGCTCTCCCTGACCCGCCCTCGAAGCCTGTGCGCCGATGGACGTTACTTGTCCAGCCAGACGTCTTCGTAACGAAAGCCATTATAGGAGCTATTGGACATGATGGTGACGTTCTTGACATAGGGCTGCCAGCAGGTGCCGGTGCGGGCGTGGAAGATGATCGGACGCGCCACGTCCTCCTGCAGCTTCTTGTCGATTTCCCAGACCAGCTTCTTGCGCTTGTTGACGTCGGTTTCGGCCGATTGCTGATCGAACAGCTTCTCGATGTCCTTGTTGCAGTAATTGGTGTAGTTCCGCTCCGAGCCGCAGGAATAGTTTTCGTAGAACGACTGGTCGGGATCGTCGACCGCATTGCCGGTCAGGTTGAGCCCGAGCGCATAGTCCTTGCGCGCCACTTTCGGGAACCATTGCGCGGTGTCGACGACGTCGAGTTCGCCGTCGATATAGATGCTCTTGATCTGGTCGATCAGGATGATGGCGGGATCGCGGTAGACCGGGATGTTGCGCGTGGAGACCTTGATCTGCAGGTGCTTGTCGGGGCCGTAGCCCGCCTTCTGCATCAATTTGCGCGCTTCTTCTCGGTTGGCGTTGATGTCAGGGCCGTAGCCGGGGATCGATTCCAGCATCTCCTTGGGCATCGCCCACAGGCCGGCCGGCGCCGGCTCCATGGTGCCGCCGATATCGCCCTGGCCCTCGAACATGATCTGGATGAAGGCCTTGCGATCGAGCGCCAGCGCCAGCGCGCGGCGGATGTCGATATTATCGAACGGCGGCGAGGATGAATTGACGATGATGTTGGTAGAGACGTTGTTCGGCTCCACCACGCACACCGCATCCGGCGCCTGCGCTTTGACGTCCTTCAACAGCGGGATCGAGACTTCCGTCGGGAAGGTCATGTCGAACTTGCCGGAGACGAAGCCGAGGATCGCGGTCGACCGGTTCGGGATGATGGTGAAGTCGATGCCGTCGAGATAGGGCAGGCCCTTCTTGAAGTAATCCGGGTTCTTCACGAGCTTGATCGACTCGTTGGCCTTGAACTCCACGAACTTGAACGGGCCGGTGCCGATCGGCCTGGTGCGCATTTCGGCCGGCGAGACGTGGCAGGGATAGATCGGCGTGTAGCCCGAGGCGAGCAGCGACAACAGCGCCGGTTCCGGCCGCTTCAGGTTGAACGACGCCTCGTAGTCGCCGTTGGTGGTCACGTCATTGACCAGCTCGTACCAGGATTTGCGCGGATTCTGGCGGAACTTCTGCGGCGACTTGCCCATCAGCATGTCGAAGGTGCATTTGACGTCGGCGGATGTGAACGGCTTGCCGTCATGCCACTTGACGTCGTGCCGGAGCCTGAAGGTCAGGGTCTTGTTGTCGGTGCTCCAGGCCCAGCTCTCCGCGAGTTCCGGGACGATGGTATCGACGCTGTTCTGGGCGATATGCTGATTGAAGAGGACGAGGTTGCTGTAAACAGGCATGAAGGGGACGTTGAGCGAATAAGTCGCGCCTTCATGGATGGAGGCCCCGCCCGGACTGTCGCGGTGATAGATCCTGAAGATGCCGCCCGCTTTCGGCTCGCCTGCGAGCGAAACGTCGTAAGCCGCCAGCACAGCCAACACCGCGACGGCAAGCGTTTTCACGCTCCGCATGATCCCCTCCCAATTTTCGGTCAACCGGCCGATTTGCGCCGGACGATATCATGACGGGGGGCTCGGGCAACCGGCCGCGGCCGGTGCGGGGATTGGCAATTCGGACTATCTCGGCGAGCGACATCTCATATTGTGGAATTAATTGCGCCTGGTGGCCGGAATTCGCGGCGTTTGGCGCTATACCGCGACGTATTTGCGTTCGATCTCGGCAAAGAACGCTGCCGCCAGCCTGACGAAGCCGTCTGCCGTGCCGCCAGCGACAGTTTGTCGCCGATTGCGAGTTTTAGCACCGACTTCGCCGGGTCGTTTGTGACGGTCTTGTCGGCGGTGAAATGCCCGAGGCGTTCATGATCGGGCTTGCGATCATGCGCACTTCGAGCAGGTTGCCGCCCTTGCCTTTCTTTTCGACAAGCCGCTCCCCGGCTTTGGCATGAAACCAGCATACCAGAGGTGTCTGATGTCTTCGGCTCAACAGGAGCGTGTCATGAACCCAGGCGTGGCTATGGCGACGGCAATCGCTTTTGGCGCGGCGGCGTCGGCCGCGGGCCCGGCGCGGGCCGAACAGCCTGCAAAACTGGCCGGCTACAACGCCGACATCGGCGAAAGCTCGATATCGGGCATCTCGTCGGGCGCCTTCATGGCCGTGCAGTTCGCGACCGCCTGGTCTTCGGTGATCAAGGGCGTCGGCGTGGTCGCCGGCGGGCCCTATTGGTGCGCGAAGGCGGATGCCGACGACATCATCAACGGCTACACGCTGCCGATCATGACCGCGACCGGCCCATGCATGACCGGGCCGCCGCCGGAACTGGGCAGCTCTTTCGCAAAGGCCGACGCCAAATCGGCTTCCGGCGATATCGATGCCCTGCAATTCGTGCGGCGGCAGAAGATATACGTCTTCCACGGCTACAACGACGCTGTCGTGGCGAAATCGGTCACCGATGCGGCCGCGGATTTCTATCGGCATTATCTCGGCGAGGCCAACCGAGGCAACCTGTACTACCAGACCACGATCGGCGCGGGTCATTCGCTGGTCATCGCGCAGGACCCGCACAAGGACGGCCTCAACGGCTGCGGCGACAACGCCGTCCCGTATATCGACCAGTGCGGCTATGACCAGGCCGGAATCATTCTCCAGCATATCTATGGCGCGTTGAATGCTCCCAACCGGGGGACATTGAGCGGGACGGTCAAGCGTTTCGACCAGTCGGTTTACACCCGGCCCGATGACGCCGGTTCGCTCAGTCTGGGCGACTCCGGTTACGTGTTCGTTCCCAAGGCGTGCGAGGAGGGTGCGGCGTGCCGGGTCCACATCGCGCTGCATGGCTGCAAGCAGGACAGTGGCGATATCGATCGGCGTTACGTCGACGACACCGGGTACAATGCCTGGGCGGACACCAATCGCCTGATCGTGCTTTATCCGCAGACCATGTCGAGTTCGTACCTGCCGTTCAATCCGCAGGCGTGCTGGGACTGGTGGAGCTACGTCAATCACGCGGACAGCTATGTCGCCAAGTCGGGGCCGCAGATCAGGACGATCAAGGCGATGCTCGATGCACTGACCGCGCGGGCTGTACCCGCGCCCGCGCCGGCCGCCGCCGCGGCGCCGGCGGCGCTCATGGTCATCGACACCTCGGACATTTCTGCCGATCTGGCGTGGACCCCGCAGCCGGGAACGACATCCTACCGTATCGCGCGGGCCGGCGCTGATGGCCAGTTTGCCGCGGTGGCCGACGTGGCCGGTGCGAGTTTCGCCGATTCCGGCCTGACGCCGGCATCTGCCTATCGCTGGCGCGTCTCGGCCCTGGTGAATGGGGTTGAAGGTCCAGCCTCCGAGGCCGCCGCCACCACGCGCGCATCACCGTCCCCATGCGACAATCCCGGCACTTGCCCGGTCGGCAAATGAAGGAAGCTCGGAGCTCGCTCTCGCCGTCACACGATGCGTGACGTCTTGTTGCCCCAGTAGCGGTCGCGCAACAAACGTTTGTAGAGCTTGCCGGTCGGAAGCCGCGGCAGCTCGGCTTCGAAGTCGATCGATCGGGGGACTTTTTGGCGCGACAGCGATTGGCCGCAAAACTGAATCAACTCCTCTGCGAGTTCGGGTCCCGGCGAAACCCCCGGCATCGGCTGCACCACCGCCTTCACTTCCTCGCCGAGATCGGCATTGGGGACGCCGAACACTGCGGCGTCCGCGATCTTGGGATGCGTGATCAGGAGGTTTTCGCATTCCTGCGGGTAGATGTTGACGCCGCCGGAGATGATCATGAAGGTCGCGCGATCGGTCAGATAGAGAAAGCCATCCGCGTCGACATAGCCGACGTCGCCGACGGTGCTCATGCTGCCGTCCGCCGAGCGGGCTTCCTTCGTTCGGTTGGGATCGTTGAAATATTCAAACGGCGTCGCGGTCTTGAACCACACTATGCCCGGAGTGCCGACGGGGCAGGGTTTCATGTTCTCGTCGAGAATATGCAGGTCGCCGAGATAGACCTTGCCGACGGTGCCGCGATGCGCCAGCCATTCCTGGCTGTTGCAGGCGGTGAAGCCGAGGCCTTCGGTGGCGCCGTAATATTCGTGGACGATCGGTCCCCACCATTTGATGATGTCGTCTTTGACCATCGCTGGACACGGCGCCGCCGCATGGATCGCGATCTCCAGCGACGACAAATCGTAGCGGGATCGCACCTCCTCCGGCAGTTTGAGCATGCGCGAGAACATCGTCGGCACCAGTTGCGTATGCGTGATGCCCCATTTCGGGATCAGTTCGAGGTAACGCTCGGGATCAAAACCCTCCATGATGATGACGGTGCCGCCGGATCGTATGGTGAGGTTGACCGCGGCCTGCGGCGCCGAATGATAGAGCGGCGCCGGCGACAGATAGATCATGCCCTCGCGGTACTGCCAAAGCTTGTGCAGGAAGTCGAAGATCGGCAGGTTCTGTACCGGCGGCTGTTCCGGCAGCGGCCGCAAAATGCCCTTCGGCCGGCCGGTGGTGCCCGACGAATAGAGCATCGCGGTGCCGACCGACTCGTCTGCGATCGGCGTCGTCGGTAAGCCCGCCGTTGCCTGCCGCAGGCCGACGATGCGCTCGCTCTCGCCGTCGCCATCGGCGACGATGCAAAGCTCGACCCTGGGGCATTGCTTCAGCGCCTCGCGCGCAACCTCGAGTTTTGCCTTTGAGGTGATGAGAATGCGCGACTCGCTGTTGGTGAGGATGTAGGCGAGCTCGCTGGCGGTCAGGTAGGAATTCACGCAGGTGAAATACAGGCCGGAGCGCTCGCCGGCGCCGCAGGCTTCGAGGTAGCGGCTGTTGTTCTCCATGAAGATCGCATAGTGGTCGAGCCGCTTGAGGCCGCGGTTGCGGAACAGATGCGCCAGCGCGTTGCTGCGCGCATCCAGCTCGCGATAGGTGACGGCCTCGCCGGTGCCGGCCATGATGAAGGCGGGCTGAAGCGGACGAAGAAGCGCATGCTTGCCGGTGTACATCTTGCTTTTGGTTCCCTTATGCCGCCATTAGAAGAATCTCGCGGACCTGCGACGGGTCCTCGATCCGGCGCGGATTGCGCGGGACCCACGGTGTCGCCATCGCAGCTTGCGCGATCCGGTCGAAATGTTCGGGGCCTACGCGAACATCCTGCAGGCTGTGCGGCATGCCGAGGCCGCGAATGAAATTGTCGAGCACATCGCCGGCATCCTCGCCTGGGTGTCCCATCGCCGCCGCGACCAGCGCCTGCCGCTCGGCGTTATCAGGCTTGTTCCAGCGCATCACCGAAGGCAGCATCACGCAGGACGTGTAGCCGTGCGGCACATCGAATTCGGCGCCGAGCACATAGCCGATGCCGTGGCTGGCGCCCATCGGCACGCCCGACGCCAGCGGCCCGGTCGAGAGCCAGGTCCCGATCTGGCAATCCATCCGCGCGTCGATGTCGTTGGAGTCCGCCTTCACCCGCGGCAGCGCCTCGGTCAGCATGGCTAGCCCTTTCAGCGCCTGTGCATCGCCGTAAGGATGCGCCTCACGGGAACAGATGCCTTCCACGCAGTGATCGACGGCGCGGATTCCGGTCGACAGGAACAGCCATTCCGGCGTGTGCACGGAAAGCCAGGGATCGAGGATGGTGGCGCGCGGCATCAGCAGCGGATGGCGCAGCCCTTCCTTGATCCGCGTCTTTTCGTTGGTGACGCCGGCGATCGACGAGAACTCGCCACCGGCGATCGTCGTCGGCACGCTGATCTGGCGCACGGTTGGCGCGGCCAGCGAGCCGCTGCCCTGGCCGCGAACGGCGTCGATGCCTTCGACCGTATTCACATCGTTGGCGAGGCAGAGCTGCACCGCCTTGGCGCCGTCGGTGATCGAGCCGCCGCCGACGGTTATGATGATGTCCGCATCGGCGGCGCGGGCCTGGTTGGCGGCGGCGATGACGGCGCTGCGCGGCGTGTGCGCCGGCATCGCGTCGAACATGGCGACGCAGCGCGCGCCCAGCGCGCGGCGGATTTTGCCGATCTCGTCGGTCTCGCGGTTGAGCGTTCCGCTGACCATCAGGAAGGCGCGGGCAGCCTTCAGGCGATCGAGCTGCTCGACGATCGCCTCGGCCGCCGGACGGCCGAAGACAACCTCATCCATCGCGCCGAATACGACACGGCCCTGGTGCACGCGCTTGTCCTCCCCCGGATGTTTCCTTTCCTCGACGGCAATCTAGCGAAGCTGGCGCGAGACGTCATGCCCGAAGATGCTTACCCCGGTCATTCCGGGGCGCGTCGAAGACGCGAACCCGGAATCTCGAGATTCCGGGTTCGACGCTGCGCGTCGCCCCGGAATGACGAGGCTATTTACTCAAGCAGCCCACCAATCTCCGCAACCGACACGCTGCGATCCGATAACAAAATTTCCACAGCCTCTCGTTCCCATTCGCCGGCCTCGGGCGCCAGCGGATCCTGCACGCCCAGGCGATGCTCCAGCACCAGCCGCGCCAAGAGCGCCCTGCGCGCATCGGCGCCGGGCTGGGCGGCTTCGCGCGTCATCAGCACGGCGCTGGTAATGTGATAGAGCGCACTCGCCGCACGCCGCGCGTGCACTTCCCGCGCGGGATCGGCGGCGACGCGTTCGGCGAAGCGCATGGTCCGGTCGAGCGTCTGCCGCAGGCGGTCGCGGAACGCCGCTGGAATGGCCGCGGCTTCGTCGAGCAATTTCAGCAGTGCGGCTTCCAGCGCCTTGTGCGCGCCGCTCTTGCCGACCGCCCGGGTAACGATGTCGAGCGCATTGATGTTGCTGGTGCCCTCCCAGAGCACGCCGATATGAGCGTCGCGCACCAGCCGCGCCTGCACCCATTCCTCGATGTAACCATTGCCGCCGCGCACCTCCATCGCGCCGGTCGCCACCGGAATGTTGTCGCGGCAGGCGCGAAATTTCAGAAGCGGCGTCAGGATCCGCAAACAATTTTCGGCGTCGCTTGCGCCGGCATTGGCGCGGTCCATCGCGTCGGCCGCGAACAGGAACATCGACAGCGCCTGTTCCGCCGGCAGCGTGATCTTCAGCAGCTGGCGGCGGAGCAGGGGATAGTCGATGATGGTTTTGCCAAAGGCGGAGCGCGTTCGCGCGCACACCATGGCCTCGTTGACGCAGCGCCGCATCATCGCCGCCGCGCGGACACCATGCGACAGCCGGGACAGATTGACCTGCTCCATCATCTGCTTCAGGCCCTGATCGGCGGCACCGACCAGAAAGGCTGTGGCGCCTTCCAGCAAGATCTCGCCGCTTGCCATCGAACGGGTGCCGAGCTTGTCCTTGAGCCGGACGATGCGATAGGCGTTGCGGCTGCCGTCCTTCAACCGGCGCGGCAGCGCGAACAGCGCCAGGCCTTTGGTCCCGGCCGGCGCGCCTTCCGGGCGCGCCAGCAGCAATGCAACGTCGGCGTCGGCGTGCGAGCAGAACCATTTGTCGCCATACAGCCGCCATTCGCCGTCCTCGTGGCGGGCGACGGTTTCGATGCTGCCGACATCGGAGCCGCCGGCGCGCTCGGTCATGAACTGGGTGCCCTTCCACTGGGTCGCCGGATCGGCGGACAGCATTTTCGGCAGCAGATATTCTTGCAATTCGCGGCTGCCAAATTTCCGGATCAGATGGATCGAGGTGTCGGTCACGCTGATCGGGCACATCAGGCCGAATTCGGCCTGCACGAACAGATATTGCAGCGCGTATTTGGCGACCGCGGGCAGCGGGCGGTCCATGCCGAGCGTGCCGGCGCGATGGCTCATGGCGTGAAACCCGAAATCGCCGAAAGCGATTTGCTCCATCTCGCGGTAGGCGGAGTGATAATCGATCCAGTCCTCGTCGCGGCCGAAGCGGTCGCGCGGGTGCAGCACCGGCGGATGTTTGTCGGCGATCCGCGCCAGTTCATCCAGCTTTCCGCCGGCCAGCGCGCCGAGGCGATCGAAATGCGGCTCCAGCCGCCGGAAAACGTCCGGCGAGAGATAAAGCGCGAGCAGATCGCGCAGGCCGCGATCGATGGCGTAAAAATTTTGCCCGGCGCAGTCAGGCGCGATGTGATCGGCGCCGCGCGGCAAAGCTGGTGTTACAGTCGCGTCCATGGCCGACCTCGCTCTGACGTCATCCCGGCTGAGTGCGCGGTTGCGCGCGGGCGCCGGGGCCCATAGCCACCGATGTTAGTCACGAAAGGGATTGCAGCTCCAGCCCCATCCACCGCGGCATCGGTGGTTTTGGGTCCGGCTCCTGATGCGCAATTGCGCATATGGGCCGGGACGACATAAAGGGGTATGGGCCTCCCGATTGTGGCCAACGCAAATTTTGTCGCGTGATCCGCAATATGCTAGAGGGAACGGCTTAACCGGATGGATATTGCAATGTCATCATCGACCGACCTCGCGACGCTCAAGATCGACGATTTCGCGCCGCATCGCGATACGGTCTTCGACATGCAGGCATCGAGCGGTGTCGTGCCGTTGAAACTGGTGAAGGTCGCTCCGGCGGGCGCCAGCGGACGGGAGGGTGGCGCGTTCGCGCTGCTGTTCGTCGCGCCGCAAGGCCCGTGGCTGCCGCAGGCGACCTATCCGGTGACACATCCGGCGCTCGGCACGATGGAGATGTTTCTGGTGCCGGTCGGGCCGACGCAGGGCGGCAACGGCTATCACGCGACGTTCACGTAACGCATTTGGGTTCGGTGGCTTCACCCTTCGAGACGCACGCTAACGCGTGCTCCTCAGGATGAGGTCTTAGACCCTCATGGTGAGGAGCGCGGCAACGCCGCGCGTCTCGAACCACGAGGCCACGGGATAACGATCTTGCGCGAGATCACGCCGCCGCCGCGGTCCAGCGCATCAGATCGTAGACGCCCTTGTCTTCCTCGGTGACGAATCCGAGGCGCCGGTAGAGCCGCATCGCGGGATTGAGTTTCTCGACATGGATCGACACCGCCTTGCCGGCGGCGGCGGCCTCGTCCTGCAGGTCACGCAGCAGCGCGGCGCCAAAGCCCTTGCCGCAATGTTCGGGCAGGAAGGCGATATCGATGATGCGATGCTGGCTCGGCCAGCGCTCGATGTAGAGGCGGCCGATGTCCTCGGCCCCGCGCATCGTTACCAGCCAGTCGGCTTGCGGATAATACTTCTGGTAATGCGCGTGCTGCGCCCGGAACTGGGCGTCCAGGAATGCAGCCTTTTGCGCGTCGGTCAGCGGTGCGGGGGCGAGTTCCTCGGCGCGGGTGGAGGCGTAGACCCGCGCCAGAAACGGCAGATCCACATCCGTGATCCGGCGAAACCTCAGACCGGCCTCGGCGGCACGCGCCCAGCCGAACGGGACGGTAACCGCTGATATTTGCATCGAACGCGGCTCAGGTCCGTGGTGGGTAGACGCCCTGCAGGGCAATGCAGAAATTGAGCGTAAGATACGGCATCAGGTTGTTGTGCGGCTGGCTGCCGCCGGCGGGCGCAATCGCCTGCACGTTCAATTGCACCAGACCGGCACTGCTCGTCTGATAAGCGGGCCCGCCGACAGACCGGCCGAGCGCCGTCGTGGGGCCCGGCGCGAATAGCAGCGAGGGCGTGACCTCGGCCATCAATCCGTGATTGTGCGACGGCATCTCGCTTTCCAGCAGCGTCACGGTATCGGTGCCGCCGGTTTCCCCGAGATCATGCAGCGACAGCCCTGGGCCCTGGCCCGGATGCATCGGCGCGTTGCCCTGCATGTCCGGCAGCGCGAAGTTGCTTTTGCCGTCGCCGCCATAGGTGGTGCCGAGCAGCGAGAACAGCGCGGTGTTCTGCGACAGCGGCAGGATCTGCCCGTCGCAGAACGCCCAGCCCTTGGGCGCGAAGTTGAAACCGTAGATGCGGATTTCCGCGACGAACGGATCCATGGTGTGCTCCTAGGTCTGGCTCGGGAAGATGCCGAAAAGCGAGATGATGTAGTCGACGCAGAGATAGGGCTGGAAGTTGGTATGAGGCTGGCTGCCGCCGGTGTTGGTGATCGACGACGCACCGAACGCCACGTTGGGCGATACGGCCGAATACACCTTGACCGTGGAGGATTGCGCGAGGACGTTGTTGCCCGGCGCGCTCCCGCCGCCAATATTGATGGTCGCCACAAACGGATGGCTGTGTGCGGGGATCTGCGACGTCGTGAGCGTCACTTCCTCGACCCCGCCGGTCTGGGCCAGGGTAAAGCCGTTGCCCTGGTGAACCGGAAGACGCCCGCGCATGTCCGGCAGCGCGAACGTGGCCTGGCCGTCGCCGCCATAGGTGGTGCCGATCAGGTTGAACAGGGTTTCGAATTCGGAGATCGGCAGCAGCTGTCCTTCGCAGAACATCCAGCCGGCCGGCGCAAAATTGCCGGCGAACAAGCGAATCTCTCCCACATAAGGCTGTGCCATGGATGGGTTTCCTCAGGTCTGTGACGGGAAAATGCCCTGAAGGGCAATACAGAAACTAAGGACCAGGAACGGCTGCATGTTCAGATGCGCCTGGCTGCCGCCGACGAGGCTGATCTCACTTGGAACAAGGGAGGTGAGATTGGTAGGCGCTCCGTACAGCTGGCTTACCGGTCCGAGATAATTATTCGTTGCGATCACCTGATCGCCGTCGGTCGGAGAGGCCTGCGCAGAATGGATATGCTGCGGCAATTCCGATATACTCAGTGTGTGACCCTGCTCGCCGCCGCGCTCGCCGAGCGTGTGACCATTGCCCATATGCATCGGCGTTCGCCCGTCCAGATTGGGCAGGCCGAAATTGACGCGCCCGTCGCCGCCGAATGTCGTTCCCAGCAACGAGAACAGGCCCTGATTCTGGTTGATGGGAAGCAGTTGACCGTCGCAAAGCGCCCAGCCTTTCGGCGGGAAGCCGAATGACATTATGCGGATTTCTGCGAGAAACGGCTCGGCCATGCGCGCTCCTTCCAATGTATGTTATCTAACATTGCTAGTATGCCACAGTGCAACGATAAGTCGATATGAATCTGCTTGGGGCGGCCCGCTTCTCGGCGGTCGATCGCGGCGATTTCAGTTCGCCGCGATTGTTATTTTTAAGCGGTCTTTGTCGGCCCGCCTAGTCAGTTTCGTCAGTCAGTCCCGGCTCACACCAGCCAGCCGGCGTGGGTCTGAACGGCCGTATGGCCGTCGAGCAGCGCGTTGAAGGCGTCGCCGAAATGCGTCCCGTCGGTTGGCGCGGCGTTGACCAAAATAGCGCCAGCCTTGCTTCCCAAGCTGCTGTCGACCGTATTGACCTGCGGCGCTGCGAACCCGCCCGCTCCGCCGACGGCTTGTATCAGCGACGCGTCGCCGACCAGCGAACCGTGGGATTGCGGGATCAGCGCCGAGAAGTCGAACTTGTCGCCCAAAGCGAAGACAGGCGTGACAGGCGGCGTCGGGCCCTGGATGTTGCCATGGGCGAACACGAAATTGTCCGCCCCCGCGCCGCCGAAGCCGCCGGCACCGTTGCCGGAAGCATTTGAAGCGAACGATTGGTTGAAGGCGCTCGACCCCGCCGGCGTCGAAGGCACGGCGGGTGTCGTGCTGGCCTGGGCGACGTCGGTGGAATCCGGCAGCCGCCGCTCGCCATCGACGAGACTGATGTACATCAGGTCGTTGACGGCGCTTGCCGAGTTGCTGTCGGGTAGCCCGAGCACGTGACCCATCTCGTGCACCACTGCGGTGAGCAGATCGAGATGGCCGGCCGCCGCATTTGTGGGGTCGGTCAGAAGGTCGGTGCCGGCGGCGTTGACGGCGTGGGTGAATTCCGAATTGTCCGACGGCGTCGGATCGATGAACCAGCCATGGCCGGCGGCATCGGTGTCGATCGTGATATGCGCCGGAGACGTTTCGTCGCCGATGATGCTGCCGGACAGGTCGGCGATACTGAAAGTGGCGGCGTGAAGCGCAGCGAGCTGGCTGGCCGTAGCGCCGGCGGCGGCCCACTCCGCGATCGCCGCGGCCACGACGGAGTCGAGTTCTGACTGGGTCAGATGCATCTCGCCCGTTGTCGGCGAGGAAGCCTGCACGCCGCCGGGGGCCGCGAGCAGCGGTAGGGGCGGTGCAGTGCTCACAATGTGGATGGTCCCGGAGGTCGCGACGACCGTGGTGGCGGGATTGAGGTTGTTGTCGAGCACGACCTGGCTTGGGCTGCCGGAAGCGGAAACGCCCTTGTACAGGTTGAACGTCGAGAGACTCGGGCTGCTTTGCTGCAGGAAGACATCGCTGCCATTTGCTGGATCGCCGTTGGAAAAATCATTCCCGCTGACATTGAGGTTTACAATGCCGTTGTCCCCCACGAGGCCGGAGCCGGCTACGACATAGAGGCCGGCGAAGGCATTCGAGTCGCCGTTGCTGGTGGTATTGCCGGTGACCGTCGCATTGACTGTGCTGTTCCCCGCAATCTGGGAGATCTGGATGCCGGCGGTGTCGTAATGGGTGAGGATGTTGTTCTTGACCAGGACGTTGAACACACCATTGTCCTGGCTGTTGATGTCGATATCGTTCGAGCCGATGCCGCTGCCCGAATGGGCGGTGGCGGCAACGCCGATGGTGTTGCCGGAGATCGTCCCATCGAACGTCGAGGTGCCGCTGCCGGTGCCCTTGTTGACCTCGATGACGTTGGACTTGATGCCGGTGCCGCCATTGGCGGCGTGCATGTCGAACGTGTTGTTGGAAACGTCGAACGTCATGTTGCCGAGGCCGGCTAAGTCGAGGCCCGGGCCGCCCGAGACCGTCAGCGGATGATTGTTGGTCAGCGTATTGTTGTCGAACACGACGTCGGTATTGGTGCCGACCTGGTTGGTGACCGCAATCAAAGCGGCGCGCGCGGTGGTCAGCGCGCTGTTGGTCACGGTGAGGTTCATCGCCGTGCTTCCAGAGTCGGCCTGGAAGTTGATGCCGTCGTTCATGCCGGTGCCATTGTCGGTCCGGCCGCCGATGGTGGAGTGATCGATCGTCAGCCGGTTCAAGGTCCCGGTGTTGTTCTCGACCATGATCGTGTTGGTATAGCCGCCGCTGATGGTCGAATTGGTGATCGAGCCGGAGCCGAGCAGGTTGGTAAACCGGACTGCGTCTTCGCCGACATTGGCAAAGGCCGCCAGCGGGTCGGACAGGCTGTTCGAGGTTCCGCTGTCGCCATTGATGACACTGTGATCCAGCGTAAAGCCGGTGACGCTGTTGCCGCGGATCGCGAAATTGCTGAAATCGTTGAGCTGCATGTAGGCAAGCTCAACATCGTGGGTATTGTTCAGGAAGACGCCGGTGCCTTGCGTGCTGCTGCCATCGGCGCCGGTCTTGTTGGCGATGGTGCCGCCGCTGGCGGCGGTCGAGCCGTCGCCGGTCACATGCAGGCCACCGGTCGATCCGGTGTTGACCAGGATGATGCCGTCGGCGGATCCGCCATTCGAGGTGATGCTCTTGAAGGTGAGGTTGCCCGAGCCGATCGTCGTATTCTCGACGTCGAGCGCCGTGCCCTGTCCCGAATTGATGGTGTTGGTCGCGCCCGTCACCGTCACCGTGCCGCCGCCGGTGGCGCTGAAGCCGGTGCCGTTGGTAGCGGAGGTGTTGATAAACACGCCGCCCGTGAAGTTGATGGTGGCGCCGGTATTGGTTGAAAGCGCCACGGCGCCGCCGGTGACCGAGCCGGTGAAGGCCTGGGTGCCGCCGGTCATGCCGGCGATCGAGACGGCCGTTCCGGTGGTGTCGTTGATTGCGCCGTCATCGGTGAAGGCAACGGTGCCGCCGCTCAGCGCGACGTCGGCGCTGGAAGCGCCGGAGATGGTGCCGCCATGGACATGGACCGTGCCGGACGAATTGGTCAGCGCGATGCCGTTGGTGCCGCCGCCTGTGGTGACGCTGGAGAGGTTGACGGTGAGGGCGTTCGACGAGCCGCCGATGCTGATGCCGCCGCCGGAAGCGTTGTTGATCAGGCCTGTCGTGGTGTCGTCGAGGTGGAGGGTGCCGACGCTGGAGCCGGACACCGCAAAGCCGGAGGTCGCGCCGAAATCGACGCCCTCGATGGTGTTGCCGGTGCCGAGCACGAGGCCGCCGTCGAGGACGGCGTTGGCGCCGCTGGGGGTGAACAGCGTGGTGCCGTCGATGGTCACGCCCGCGCTCTGGCTGATCAGTTGCTCGTTGTTCTCGAGCGTCAGCCCGCCGGTATAGTGGGCGCTCGCCGTCTCGAGGACGATGGTGTCGCCCGAGGAGTCGACGCCGCCGACGCCGGCGAAATGCGACAAGGTGTTGAACGGTTTTTCCGACGAGCCGTCGCCGTCGGTGGCTGCGTCGGCGTTGACGTACCAGACATGCGGCGAGGCGACGTTGATGGTCACCGTTCCCGTGCCGAGGCCGACGCCCGAGACGCCTGCGTTCTGGTCGGATACCTGGTAGGTGAAGGAATCCGAACCGATATAGCCGACCGGCGGCTTGTAGGTGAAATCGCCGTCCGCCTCCATGATGACGGTGCCGCTGTGGGCGGTCGTGATCGTGCCGGCCACCACGACGAGCGGGCCGGGGCCGTCGACATCGGTGGCGCCGCCGAGCAGGCTGGCGGTGATGGTCACCTGCGGGCCGGCCGGATCCGGCGCTCCGTCGGTCGGGTCGTTGACCACGAGGTCGGTATTGCCGATGGCGCTATTGACGCCGTTGAAGGTGAAATTGGCCGCGACCGGCGCATCGTTGGCGCCGTTCACGGTGACGTGCAGCGTCGCCGTCGAGGTATCGCCGGCCTGATCGCCGTGCAGCGTATAGGGCACGTCGAATGTCGTGGTCTGGCCGTCCTGCATGTGCTGGAAATTGGAGCCGAGCGTCACCACGACCTGGTTCGATCCGTTGACGCTGACACCGATGTCCGACGTCGTGATGCCTTCGCCCCCGGGAGCGCTCAGGTTGGTCACGGCGCCCGTGGTGACGTTGTTCGGCGCGCCGTGGTCGGCGTCGAGCGTATCGTTGGTCAGGACCGTGAAGGTGCCGACCTGGTCTTCGGTGATGGAGCCGGAATCGTCCACCGCGACCGGCACGTCGTTGACGCCGTTGACGGTGACGACGAGATTGGCGGATGAGGTCTCGCCGGCATCGCCGGTCAGCGTGTAGGGCACGGTGATCGTGGCGTGCTCGCCGAGCGCGAGCTGCTGGAAGTGCGCGTTGTTCAGCGAAACCTGAACCTCGTTGCTGACGATGGTCGCCGTCGCGTCGGTATTGGCGAAGGTCTCGCCGGCCGGGCCGGTGACGGTGACGCTGCCGGGACCGACCGCGATTGTGTTCAAGGCCGTGTGGTCGGGATCCTGGGTGTCGTTGGCGATGACGTTGAACGAGGTCGGCGCGTCGTCCTCGGTCATGGTGCCGGTGTCGGCGACCGCCTGCGGCAAATCGTCGGCGCCGTGGATGGTGATGGTCAGCGTCGCGGTGTCCTGCAGGCCGCCGGTGTCCTGGATGGTGTAGTTGAAGACGTCGGTGATCGTTTCGGCCGCGGTATGCAGCGCCTGGACCGCGGCATCGGTCTGATTCACCAGATAGGTGTAGGAGCCGTCCAAATTCAGCGTCAGCGTGCCGTGGGCGCCAGCTAAGGGCACCCCGACGGTGCCCGTCGCGAGCGACCCGCCCTCGGGGCCGGTGTGAACCGCAACGACGGCGAGCGCGCTGCTCGCATCCTGCGCGTCGGTGTCCTGGACGTCGCCGGGCGCGCCGGTGCCGAGGATGACGTTGCCGGACGGATTGAGGCCGGGGACCGAATTGTTGAGACCGCCGGCTTCGGTGGCGGAGACCGAATCGTCGTTGGCGACCGGCGGCGTGTTCTGAATGATCGTCAGCGTGTTCGGCGACAGGTCGAGATCGGCGCCGCCGTTGGCGGTGCCGCCATCGTCCTGGACCTGGAAGGTGAAGCTGCCGCTGCTGTTTCCCGACGGCGTGAAAATGAGAAGACCGCTGCCGATATCCGCCGCGGTGACGAATTGGCCGGCGGATACCGGGGACCCATTAAGCGTCAGCGAGCCGGACGCCGGTATCGTCGTGATCTCGACTGCCAACAGGTGGTTGGCACCCGCGGCGCCTGCGGCGTCGGACGGATCGGTGAAGCCGAAGTCGGCCGCAATGAAGGTATGCGCGCCTTGGGCGCTGATCGTGCTGTCGGTGCCGGCCGGGGCATCGTTGACCGGGGTAACGTTGAAGGTGATGGTTTTGGGCGTCGGATCGGTGTCGACGCCGCCATTGGCGGTGCCGCCATCGTCCTGGACCTGGAAGGTGAAGGAAGCCTCCGCTGATCCGTTGGCGTTGGCGGCCGGCGTGAAAACGAGGTTGCCGATGTTGGCGACCGCGATGACCTGGCCGGCCGCGACGGCGCCGCCGCTCAGCGTCAGCGTGCCCGCGGCTCCGCCTGGAATCGTGGTGATGATCACGTCCTGGAACACGTTGGCGCCACTCGCGCTTGCGGCATCCACCGGATCAGTAAATCCGAACTCCGCTGCCGTGAAGGCGTGCGTATGATCCTCCAGGATCGTCAGGGTATTGGCGGTCCCGACCGGCGCGTCGTTCACCGCGGTGGCGCCGATGGTGAAGGTCTGTGCCGCCGAGGTGTCGACGCCGCCATTGGCGGTGCCGCCATTGTCGTGGGCCTGCACGCTGACGGTGGCGCTGCCGTTCGCGTTGGCGGCCAGCGTGTAGGTCAGGTTTCCACTGGCATCGATGCTCGGCTGCACCGAGAACATCGCATTGTTGTCGTCCGAGACCAGGAAGTTCACGGTCTGGCCGGCCTCGTCGGCCGGACCGGGCGAGATGCCGGTCACGAAGCCGTTGACGGTGTGGGCGCCGGAATCCTCAAGCGTGACCTGGTTGGCGCCGATCGTAAAGCTCGGCGCGTCGTTCACCGCCGGGACGTTGATGTGGAACGTCTGCACCGCAGAGGTATCGACACCGCCATTGGCGGTGCCGCCATTGTCGTGCAGCTGGACCTGGACCGTCGCATTGCCGTTCGCATTGGCGGCCGGCGTGTAGGTCAGGTTCCCGTTCGCATCGATGCTCGGCTGCACCGAGAACAGCGCATTGTTGTTGTTGGAGACGATGAAGTTCAGCGTCTGGCCGGTCTCGTTGGGGCCGTCCGAGATGTTGCTGGCAAAGCCGTTGATGGTCTGGGCGCCGGAATCTTCCGGCGAGGTCGGGTCGGCGCCCACGGTAAAGCTCGGCGCGTCATTGACCGGACCGACCGTGATCGTGAAGGTCTGCCCGGGAGAAGTGTCGACGCCGCCATTGGCGGTGCCGCCATTGTCGTGCGCCTGCACCGTTACGTGCGCGACGCCAAACCCGTTGGCGGCCGCCGTGAAGGTCAGTTGGCCGGTGGCATCGATGGTCGGCTGCACCGAGAACAGCGCACTGTTGTCGTTGCTGGTCAGGAAATTCACGGTCTGGCCGGCTTCATTCGCGGGGCCGGCCGAGATTCCGGTGGCGAATCCGGCGACGGTTTGCGGACCGGCATCTTCCAGAAGAGTCTGGTTCGCACCCTCCGTGAAGCTCGGCGCATCGTTGACCGGCGTGACATTGATCGTGATGGTCTTGGCCGTCGGGTCGGTATCGACGCCGCCGTTGGCGGTGCCGCCATTGTCCTGCACCTGGAACGTGAAGCTCGCATAACTGGCGCCGTTGGCATCGGCGGCGGGCGTGAACTTGAGGTGGCCTGCAATGATGTCGGCGGCCGAGATAACGCTGCCTGCAATCACCGGATTGCCGTTGTTGGTCAGCGAGCCGCTGCCGGACACCGTGTCGATATGGACGGCCTGAAGCGCGTTTGGCGACGGGTTGTCCTGGGGATCGCTAAATCCGAAATCGGCGACGGTGAAGACATGGGCGGTATCTTCGTTCGTGGTAAGGGTGCTGCTGGCACCCGTCGGCGCTTCGTTGACGTTGCCGACGGCAATCGCGAAACTCTGTGACGTGGTGAAGATACCGTCGGTGGCCTGTACGGTGACGGTGTAGGCGTGCCCCGGGCTGGTCTCGAAATCGATTTTTGTGTGATCGGCGACCGACACCACGCCGGTGTGCGGATCGATCTTGAAGCCACCGCCGGAGTTGTCACCGGTGAGCGAATAGGTGATCGCGAAGGGAAGCAGGCTGTTCGAGGAAGCCGTGATGCCGACCGGCGTATTGACCGCCGCGTTTTCGAGGACGCTGTTGGTGGTCGGGTTGGTGTCGACCGGTGTCGTCAGCAAGTCCGGAATCGGAGGAAACGGCGTGCCGGGGGGGCAGCCGGCATAGAGCGCCTTGGTCCCGTAAGTATCCATAAAGGCCTGCGCCGCCGGATCGAGAATGATATTCCCTGACGGGTCCAGGATGAGGGCCGGACGGGTGATGCCGCCGAACGTGAATGCAGGAATGGTGCTCATGGTTACTCCCGTAACCGGTGCTGGGCCGGTTTACTCTTTATGATCTCCTGAGGAAGCGAGCTGTGAACTCGTTCACATCTTTTGATTGAAATCGCGCATGGCGTGGGAGCCGTCCCGTTCCGCTGAAGGAACGGCCGATGGCAAGGGTCACTCTGCAAGGCAAACTACCAGCGACTGAAATTTCGCCCGTCATTCCGCAAACGCCCCACGCACGCCGCCGAAATCAATGAATGTTCAAGAAAAGCGGCCACTAAAAAATTTACGCCTTGGCAACCATGAGCGTATTGGCGCTGCAACCGGGAGTCAATGTTCCCGCGTGTTAACCTTTTTGAGATGCCGGTAACCTTGACACGCCGAGGTTGCTGCCTGCCGGTGCGTGCGCGAAAGCATTTTTGGATCGCGTGCGAAGAGGAATTTTTGCTCAAGGGCGGGCGGCCGACGACAGGTGTGACGACGTCACGCTTCCGTCACGCGCAGACCGGCATCGATGACGATCGTCACGATCGCGTGATCGGCGATATCAGCGCCGGCCTTGTTGCCCCACCGCGCCTGCGACGCACGGGGGCAAGATGCAAAGCCCTCAGAACGCGTAACTATTTTGCTTGATCCCGGTCGGTTCTTGAACAGACTGTGACCCGATCACATCTGTGGCCTCCGCCGCGAAGGATCGGCTACCGCCGATCGATCGTGGCGCCGCGAAGGGCAGGGGAGATGGCATTGAGTGCGACTGCGAGACAGGGGCGCCTGGCCAAAGGCCTCAACAGCCATCCACTCGGCCGGCTCTGGCCGCTCGGCATCCTGATCGCCGTTGTGCTGTCCGGCTGCGGCGACAAACCGCCACCACAGGCGGCCGCGCCGGCGCCGCCGGTCACCGTCGCGCAACCGGTAAAACGCACCGTCACGGATTGGGATGAATTCACCGGGCGGTTCGAGGCGGTCGAAGAAGTTCAGGTTCGCGCCCGCGTCGGCGGCTTCGTCACCAATGTCGAGTTCAAGGACGGCGACATGGTGCACACCGGCGACCTGCTCTACATCATCGATCCGCGGCCGTTCGAAGCCGTCGCCAAGCAGGCCGACGGCCAGCTTGCTGATGCGCGCGCCAAGGCCGAGCTTGCCAAGCGCGACCTCGACCGCGGCCTGAACCTGGTCCAGACCAGCGCTGTCTCCGAACAGGTCGTCGACCAGCGCCGCCAGGCCTTGCAGGCGGCGCACGCCGCCGAGACCGTAGCCGAAGGTGCGCTCAAGGCGGCGCAGCTCAACATCGAGTTCACCCATGTACTGGCGCCGATCGCCGGCCGCGCCAGTCGCCACCTCGTCAGCATCGGTAATCTCGTGCAGGGCAGCGAGGGCGGCGCGACCTTGCTCACCTCGATCGTCTCGCTCGATCCGATCTACGTCTACTTCGACGTCGACGAGGCGACCTACCTGAAGAACAACCGGCTCTGGTTCGAGGGCAAGCGGCCGAGTTCGCGCGACACCCCGAACCCGGTGCAGGTGAAGCTGACCGGCGAAACCAAGCCGTCGCACGACGGCAAGATGGATTTCATCGATAACCGGCTCGACGTCTCGACCGGGACGTTGCGCAGCCGCGCCGTGATTCCGAACAAGGATCTCTCGATCCTGCCGGGGCAGTTCGGACGCGTGCGGCTGATCGGCAGCGCGCCCTATGAGGCCCTGTTGTTGCCGGATACGGCGATTGCCACCGAATCAGTCGCGCAAGATCGTGTTCGTGGTCAAGGCCGATAACACGGTCGAAGCGAAGCCTGTGGTGCTGGGGCCGCTCGATGAAGGCCTGCGCGTGATCCGCGATGGCCTGAAGGCGGACGATAAAGTGATTGTCGACGGCCTGCAGCGCGCCCGCGTCGGGGCCAAGGTGAATCCGCGTCCCGCTCCAGCCCCGGCCGGTGCCAAGCCATGAATCTCGGCAGGCTCTCCATCAACCAGCCCATCCTCGCGATGGTGCTGTCGATCGTGCTGCTGATCGTCGGCGCGCTCGCCTACACCACGCTGCCGGTCTCCGAATATCCGCAAGTGGTGCCGCCGACCGTCGTCATCACCACGCAATATCCGGGCGCGTCGGCGCAAATCGTTTCCGACACCGTCGCCGCTCCGATCGAGCAACAGATCAACGGCGTCGAGGACATGCTGTATCTCTACAGCCAGGCGACCTCGAACGGGCAATTGACGATCACCGTCACCTTCAAGCTCGGCACCGATCTCGACAAGGCCCAGGTGCTGGTGCAGAACCGCGTCGCAATCGCGCAGCCGCAACTGCCGGACGAGGTGCAGCGCAACGGCGTCGTCACGCGCAAGAACAGTCCTGACATCCTGATGGTCGTGTTCATGCTGTCGCCCGACGACAGCTTCGACCAGCTCTATATCTCGAACTACGCGCTGCTGCAGGTCCGTGACCAGTTACTGCGGCTCGACGGCGTCGGCGATATCCAGATCTTCGGTGCCCGCGACTATTCGATGAGGCTGTGGCTCGATCCCGACCGCATAGCCAATCTCGGCCTGACCTCGGCCGAGGTGACGGCCGCGATCCGCTCGCAGAACCTGCAGATCACCGGCGGGCAGATCGCGGAGCCGCCGATCGCGGACCGCGCCTTCCAGCCCAATCTGGTGTTTACCGGCCGCCTGAAGGATCCAAAGCAATTCGAGGACATCGTGGTGAAGGCCGGCTCCGACGGCCGCACGGTGCGCCTGCGCGACGTCGCCCGCGTCGAACTCGGCGCGCTGTCCTACTCGACCAACAGCTTTCTGCTGCGAAAGTCGGCGGTCGGCATGTTGGTGACACAGCGGCCCGGATCGAACGCGCTGGCCACCGCCAAGAACATCTCCGATACGATGACCACGCTCAAGGCGAGCTTCCCCAAAGGGCTCGACTACAATATCGGCTACAACCCGACCGAGTTCATCGCGCAATCCGTCCATGAGCTGATCAAGACCATCTACGAAGCCATGGCGCTCGTCGTCATTGTGGTGCTGGTGTTCCTGCAGGGCTGGCGGCCCGCGATCATCCCGATCGTCGCTATCCCGGTGTCGCTGGTCGGCACCTTCGCTGTGATGGCGGCGCTCGGCTTCTCGATCAACAATCTGACGCTGTTCGGCCTTGTGCTGGCAGTCGGCATCGTGGTCGATGACGCCATCGTGGTGGTGGAAAACGTCGAGCGGCATCTCGAGCATGGCATGAGCCGGCGCGATGCCGCGCTCAAGACCATGGAGGAGGTCGGCGGGGCGCTGGTCTCAATCGCGCTGGTGCTGTGCGCGGTGTTCGTGCCGACCGCGTTCCTTGGCGGGATCTCCGGGCAGTTCTTCCAGCAATTCGCCGTCACCATCGCGGTGGCGACCGCGATCTCCTGCTTCTGCTCGCTGACGCTGTCACCGGCGCTGGCCTCGCTGATCCTGGTTCCACACGAGGACAAGCGGCCGCCGGCACGCTGGAACATCATCGCCCGCGGCTGGGAAAGTTTCACCGGCCTCTTCAACCGCGTCTTCGACCGCCTCTCGCACGGCTATGCGCGCGTGGCCGGCTTCGTGATCCGGCATAAGGCTGTGATGCTCGTGATCTATGTCGCACTGATCGGCAGCGCCGGCTGGCTGCTCGCGACAACGTCGCAGGGCTTCATTCCGGCGCAGGATCGCGGCTACGTCATCATCTCGGCGCAATTGCCGGGCGCGGCGTCGCTGGCGCGCACCACCGAAGTGGTACGCGAGATCGAGCGGATTGCGCTGGATACGCCGGGTATCGTTCGCGTCGCGGTCTTTGCCGGCTTCTCGGGCGCGACGCGCACGCAGGCCGGCAACGCCGCGGCGCTGTTCCCGGTGTTCGAGGAGCCGGAAGTGCGCCTCAAGAAGGGGCTGACCGCGACCGTCATCACCAACAATCTGCGCCAGCGGCTGCTGAGCATCCAGGGTGCCTTCATCATCGTGATTCCGCCGCCTGCGGTGCCCGGCATCGGCACCGGAGGCGGCTTCACCATCCGCATCCAGGACCGTCAGGGTCGCGGTCCTGAGTTGTTGGCGGCCGCAACCGACGAATTGGTCGCCGCCGCGCGCAAGTCGCCGAACCTCACCTCGGTGTTCTCGCCCTTCACCGCGAATACGCCGCAACTGTTCGTCGACATCGATCGGGTCAAGGCACAGAAGCTCGGCGTTCCCATCGCCAGCATCAACGATACGATTCAGACCTATTTCGGTTCGACTTACGTCAACGACTTCAACCTGTTCGGTCGTACCTATCACGTCACCGCGCAAGCCGATCTGCCGTTCAGGAAAGAGACCTCCGACCTCGCGCGGCTGCGCACGCGCAATGCGGCGGGTGACATGGTCATGCTCGGCAGCGTGGTCGATTTCCGCGACATCTCCGGACCCGACCGCGTCGCGCGCTACAATCTCTACGCGGCATCCGAACTGCAGGGCGAGCCGACGCCCGGCACGAGCTCGACGACCGCCCTCAACACCATCAAGCAGCTCGCCGATCAAACGCTGCCGAGCGGTTTCTCGTTCGAATGGACCGACCTGTCCTACCAGCAGGTCACCGGCGGCAACCAGGGTCTCTATGTGTTCCCGATCTGCGTGCTGTTCGTGTTCCTGGTGCTGGCGGCGCAATATGGCAGCTGGAGCCTGCCGTTCGCCGTTCTCCTGATCGTGCCGATGTGCCTGCTCGCTGCGACCATCGGCGTGCGCATCATGGGGCAGGACGTCAATATCCTGACGCAAATCGGTTTCGTGGTGCTGGTGGGCCTTGCCGCGAAGAATGCGATCCTGATCGTCGAGTTTGCCCGCGACATCGAGCTCGAAGGGCGCGAGCGGCTGGACGCGGTCATCGAAGCCTGCCGCTTGCGGCTGCGGCCGATCCTGATGACGTCGTTCGCGTTCATTCTCGGCGTGCTGCCGCTGGTGATCTCGACCGGCTCGGGCTCGGAGATGCGTCAGGCGGTCGGTGTCGCCGTGTTCTTCGGCATGCTCGGCGTCACGCTGTTCGGCCTGGTCTTCACGCCGATTTTCTACATGGTGGTCCGCGGGCTGGCCGATCGGAAGCATCCTGCGAAGCCGGCCGCGGTCTGACCGCGGCGCAAATGCCCAATACTATTGGCTGATCCGAAATAGATGGGCAGTCGCAGGGTTATGAAATATTGTTGCGCGAAATTTCCGGACAGAAGCTACTGGGAGATACATATGAAATCGGGATTGTTGGCGGCCGTTGCGGTGTGCGGTCTTTTCCTCGCCGGGCCGGCGTCGGCACAGGGCGTCAAGATCGGCATTCTGAACGATCAGTCCGGGGTCTACGCCGACTACGGCGGCAAGTGGTCGGTCGAAGCGGCCAAGATGGCGGTGGAGGATTTCGGCGGCGAAGTGCTTGGCCAGAAGATCGAAGTCGTTACCGCCGACCATCAGAACAAGCCGGATCTCGCAACCGCGATCGCGCGGCGCTGGTATGAGGTCGAAGGCGTCGACATGATCACGGAGTTGACGACGTCGTCGGTGGCGCTCGCGATTCACGATTTGTCGAAGCAGATGAAGAAGATCGACATCGTGGTCGGCGCGGCCACCTCGCGTCTCACCGGCGATGCCTGCCAGCCCTACGGCTTCCACTGGGCCTACGACACGCACGCGCTGGCGGTCGGCACCGGCGGCGCGCTGGTCGAGGCCGGCGGCGATACCTGGTTCTTCATGACTGCGGACTATGCCTTCGGTTATGCGCTCGAAAAAGACACCGGCGATGTCGTCAAGGAGAAGGGCGGCAAGGTGCTGGGCTCGGTCCGCATTCCCCTCAACTCGTCGGATTTCTCGTCGTTCCTGCTGCAGGCGCAGAGCTCGAAGGCCAAGATCATCGGCCTTGCCAATGCCGGTCTCGACACCACCAACTCGATCAAGCAGGCCGCCGAATTCGGCATCGTCAAGGGCGGTCAGAAGCTCGCCGGTCTGCTGCTGACCCTGGCCGAAGTCCACGGTCTCGGGCTTGAGGCCGCCCAGGGCCTGGTGCTGACCGAAGGCTATTACTGGGATCGCGACGACAAGAGCCGCGAGCTCGCCAATCGCTTCTTCAAGCGCACCGGGCGGATGCCGAACATGATCCAGGCCGGCACCTATTCGGCGACGCTGCAATATCTCAAGGCGGTCAAGGCCGCCGGCACCAAGGACACCGAGGCGGTCGCCAGGAAGCTGAAGGAGCTTCCGGTCGACGATCTCTTTGCGCAAGGCGGCAAGGTGCTGGAAAACGGCCGCATGGTGCACGACCTCTATCTGTTCGAGGTCAAGAAGCCGTCGGAGTCGAAGAAGCCCTGGGATTACTACAAGCAACTCGCGGTGGTCCCGGGCGACAAGGCGTTCCCGACCGCGAAGGACTCCGGTTGTCCGCTGACGAAGTGATCGCAGGCGCTATCTATCTCAACGTTGTCCCGGCGAACGCCAGGCGAACGCCGGGACAACACCTTTAAAAAAGCCGCGCCTCCGGCCCTGTCGCCAAGGCGGCTCATTTGCTGGCTACCTTGCAGATTACGAGACCGCTTCCGAACATGCCGCCATGCTCGAAGGCTTCGCACATCGCTTCGACGCTGCATAATTTTGGATCCGCGCCATCGAACATGACCTTGGGGCAGCAGGCCTGACCCTCGGCGGTTGACATCGAAGTGCAGGCCTTTTCCGCCGTAGCCTTGTTCTTGAGGCCTGCGATGACGGCTCGCGTCTTTATTTCGAGTTTCTGCGCGACGAGTGTTGCCCGCTCGTCATTGTTCTTCTTTTGCTGTTCGGCATTGCGGCCATGCCGGTTGTTGTCGACTTGAAAAAAAATGATCTTGCTGAACGTGGGCAAAACCTGGAGTCGGGCAAGTGTATGATCCGGAGCCGCGCTGTCTGTCATGAGAGTGCGCGGCCGTGTCAACCGCCAAGGCTCTCACGCAGCCGCCGCAGCTGCGGTCGGATTTGCTCGCAGCCGAGTTCCCGCTCGAATGTTGCAACAGCGTTGATGCTCGGCTCGGCTCGCAGGCGTGCCAGGCGGGCGGTGTCGCGCGCACAGACGTCCTCGGCGGGAACCGGTTGGGTCTCGGCCTGCAGCTTCGGCGCCGGCGGGGCCGCCGCAGGCCGCGGTTCGGTCACGTAGCTCTCGAACAGGCGCTGCACCTGGGGGCGCAGCCGGATGCAGCCGAGGTCGCGCTGGAAGCTGGCGATTTCATCGGGCGTCGGGTTGGCGCGCAGGCGAGCCAGGCGCTGTTCGTCGCGGATGCAGGGATCGGCGGTCTCCAGTGCGGCTTGCGCCGGCAGCGCCGGCTTGGGCGGTTCGATCTTGATCGCCGGCGGGACGTTGGCAGGCGCGGGGTTGACGACCACCACCGGCTTTGGCGGCGCCGGTGGCACGCTGGCGGGCGCGGGAGCGACGGCCACCGCGGGTTTCGGCGGTGCGGGTGACGGCGGGCTTGGCGCAGGTACGGCCGCCGCCGGCGGCTCGCGCTTGGCGACCGCGGCGGGCGCAGGCGGCGGTTCGACCTTCTTGGCCGGCAACGACACCAGCGGGATGGTGGCACCGCCGAGCGAGCCGTAGATGAACGGTTCCTGCCGTCCGCCGGTCATGGCGACCACATCATCGCGGACGCGGCCGAGCGCGATGCGGATATCGAGGCCGGGCTCGGCGAGATGCTTGATCAGCGCGGTGGCGTAGGGGCTGTTGATGCCGTCGCCGTCATAGGAAATCGAGCCGGCCTTCGCGGCATAAGCCACCAGCGTGTCGGCGCTGACTTCCTCGATCTTGGCAAGGCCGCCTCTGGCGGTAGCTCGGTTCCCTGCGGAGCGCAGCTTTGCGGCAAACGGATTGTCGCGGCAGGCGTCGAGCAGAATCAGCCGCAGGCGGCGCACCGTCTGCAGTGCCCAGATGATGCGGTCGAGCGACACCGCCTCGTCATCGACGTCGTAGTCGCGGCTGAGTTTCGCATCCACCGGGACCAGATAGTTGGTGCCGCCGATCTCGATGCCGTGGCCGGCATAATAGACCACCGCCATATCGGCGTTCTCTGCCGTGATCAGGAATTCACGCACGCTGCGCTTGAAATCGACGACGCCGAGATCGTTGCGTGAGATGACGACTTCGAAGCCCACCGATTTGAACAGCGCCGCGATCGCGGTCGAGTCGTTGATCGTATTGGGCAGCGACGATGCATTCTTGTAGACGGCATTCCCGATCACCAGCGCGACGCGCCGCTCTGCCGCGGCTGCGGTGGCGAACAACGCCCCCGCAGCAAGACAGAAGCCGTAGATCAGGAATTCTCGCAGTTTCATCGCAGTATCAAGTCCGGTAGTACCGCCAGTGGCGGCGGTGTTTGACGCGCTTCCTCGGTGGCGGACGGCCGCTCTCCGTCACGGTCACGTTGATGACGTCGGAATAAACCGGCGGATCGTGCGGCACGTGGGCCGAGTCGGCGAACAGCAGGCGCAGCTTGTGCGGGCCGAGCGGCAGCCTGATCTTCGCCTCGGTCTGGCCGGCGCCGAAATGCAGATGGTTGAAGTCGTTCGGGATCGGCTGATCCATCGGCGGCAATTCCGCGTCGACGAGCAAATGATGGTGTCCGGTGTTCGGCTTGTCAAATCCTGCAGGTGCTACGCCCATATTGAGGAGACCGAAGCGGATCACCGGGTTGGGCGAGATATAGGCGCCGTCGGTCGGATAGATGAAATAGACCTTGGCATCCTTTGGCGACGGCTTGCGTTCGCCAGCGGCTGCCGGCGCCGGGGGCGGCGCGACATCGGCCACCTTGACCTTGATCCGCTCCGACATGACAGGCGGCGAATGCGGCACGTGATTCTTGTCGCCGAACACGAGCTGCAAGGTGTGCTCGCCGGGCGTCAGCGTGATCTCGGTTTCGGTCTGGCCGGCGCCGAAATGCAGGTGCTGGAAGTCGTTCGGTATTTCGGTATTGAGGGCCGGTGTCGGTGCATCGATGATCAGGTGATGGTGACCCGAATTGGCCCGGTCGGAACCCGCCGGCGCGACGCCCATTCCGCGCAGGCCGAAATGCAGTGTGGATTTGGTGGGAAGCGTGTCGCCGTCCTTCAATCCGATGAAGTACACGGCGGCGCCCGGAGGCGACGGCGTCGGCCCGCCGGTCTGGGACAGCGCTGCGTTGCAGAGCAACAAGGAGCCGAAAAAAGGGACGAGGATCGACCTCAGGATTCGCTGGACCATCGCAATTTTCCCAATATTGGACCGCAGCCTGTGCGGTCCTTACTTAAAAAAATCGTCGCCCTCGGCGAACCCCGGCTGCTAACGCCAAACGGCTGTTCAAACGATATTCGTTTGCCGGGCGATGTAAACCGAAATCCGGCCCCAAAAGCCTTCGCGCCGGGGTACCTCGCCTTGCCGATTGCCAGCGGATAAAGCATGCTAGAGCCTATTGAATCTGACAATGCATATTCTAAGGAACTCAGTATGGCCTCCGCGGAAATAACGACATGAAATTGCGGCTGTTGTCTGTGATTTCCCTCACAGCGCTGGTTGGGTTGGGAAGTCCCGGAGCGAACGCGCAGCGAGGGCTGAGCACCGGCCCGCCGGCCGACCGGCCCGCGTCGTCACCCGACGCTGTGGTGGCGCAACGCAGCATCGAACCCGGCGAAACCTTTCGTGACTGCGCCGACTGCCCCGAGCTTGTGGTGGTCCCGCCCGGGGACTTCACGATGGGGTCCAACGACACCCCATATGAGAAGCCGGAGCACGCGATCACCATCCGCAAGCCATTCGCGATCGGCCGCCGCGAAGTGACGTTCGCGGAATGGGACCAGTGCGCCGATGCCGGCGCCTGCAAGCACCGGCCCGACGATCACGGCTGGGGACGCGGCGACCGGCCGGTGATCAATGTGAGCTGGGATGACAGCAAACTCTTTGTCGCCTGGTTGTCGCAGAAAGTCGGGCAAAGATACCGCCTGCCCACCGAAGCCGAATGGGAATATGCGGCGCGCGCAGGGACCAAGACGCCATTCTGGTGGGGCAAAGACGTCGGTTCGGGCCGCGCGCAGTGCGATGCTTGCGGCAGTTCGAGCAGCAAGCAGATCGTTGCCACCGGCTCGTTCCGGCCCAACGGCTTTGGGCTCTACGACACATCAGGCAACGCCGCCGAATGGGTCGAGGATTGCTGGAACGACAATTACAAAAATGCGCCCAGGGACGCGGTGGCCTGGACGACCGGCGATTGCCGCCTGCGGGTGCTGCGCGGCGGCAATTTCCTCTCAAAGGCAACCGAGGTCAGATCCGCGTCACGGTTCCGCTACGACGTCGACGTGCGCTATTACGCCAACGGTTTTCGTGTCGTGCGGGATTTGCAGTGAGCGCGAGGCGTCGATGAGGGCGATCGTGGCGGCCATACTGATATGCACCGGTGCGCCGACGGCGTCGGCGCAGTCCTATTCCGCCAGCGGGCAGATCGGCTACCTCCAGGAATGGGAGATCAAGGGCAATCTGGCCAGGACGACGACCCGCACCGGCGCGGATTATTCGGGGCCCGTGACGCTGCGCCATGTCGGGCTTTGCAGCGTCAACGGCGTCGAGGAAAAATCCGGCGTGATGCAGCTGAAGATTTCGCCATCGCGGCTGGAAGGAACGCTGGCGATGGACGATGACAGCTGCCGGATCGTCGCATCGGCGGCGTCGTCCTATTCAGGGCTGCTGAGCTGCCGCAACGGTCAGGGCGTGCCGATCAGTTTTTCGATCGGCGAGGCGGCGCCGGCGGCGAAGGACGGCGGCCGATCATCGGCAAAATGATCGCAACGGCAATTCCGTTGGCGTCTTCCAGTTGGTGTGTTCCAAAACGTCAAACGCCGCGCTGCAATCAAGCAGCGCGGCGTTCGCGTGAGTGAGGACGATCAGAAGTTACGCTGAGCGCGAAGCTGCAGCAGAACCGTATTCTGGTCCTTGAACTCGTAGGTGGCCGTCGGCTTCGGAGCGCCCGGACCGAAGGTCGAGGTGCCCGAGTACTTCTGGTCGAGGTGGAACCATTGGACTTCACCCGAGAACGTCAGGTTCTTCACCGGCGTCCAGCGGGTGATGACACCGAGCTGCGAGACGTTGAAGTCCGGGTTGCAGGTGTAGGTGACGCCGGCGCCGGGATGGCCGGCCGCGAAAGCCGCGCAATACGCGCCCTTGGCGGTCGACAGGTCGCCCACCGCGCCGTCGTAACGCACGGAGGAGTAGCTGCCGAACAGGCTCGACGACCAGTAGGGATCCCAGTTGTGGTTGAACGCACCACGGATGCCCCAGGCCTTGGTCAGCTTCAGATCGCCTGTGCCGCCGGAGGAAGTCGGCAACCAGACTGCGTCCGTCGTCGCACCGATGCCGATGCTCTGATAGGCGCCGGGCGCGCTGGTGCTGCCGAACATCGCGAAGTTCGGCGAAGCGCTGCTGGTCGCGATCACGTTCTTTGTGTCGCCGACCGCATAGGACGCATCGACCTTGATGTCGTCGCCCGCACCGGTCGGGATGTTCTTGATGTTCAACGCCGCCATCACCGAACCGCCCCACTTGGTCTCGGGGTGGCCGGAGATTTCCGACAGCGCGGTCGGAGAACCGTTGGCCACGCCAACGGCGCCAGCGGGAGCCGCAACCGTGTTCAGGATGTTGTAGGAGCCGGAGACTTCATGCGCAGCACCCGAAATCTGGAACAGGCCCCAGGCCTGGTCGACTTTGATATTGCCGACGATGTCGGGAGCATGCGTGCCGGCATAAGCGTTGGCGCTGGTGCCGAGTGCGCCGACGCCACCGACGCCAACTCCGCTCGGTCCCAGATTGTAGACCGCGGTGCGATCCCACACGGTCGGATCGTCGAGACCGATGCTGGCCGATACGCCGTTGCCGAACTGGGCGGTGTACTGGATGTTGTTCACGCCGGTGTCGGTATTGTTGCCGCCGAGCAGGTTCGAACTGATGTTGCCCGGGAAACCATTCCACGGCGTCGAGTAGGCCGAGGAAGACTTACCGAAGGTGAAGCCGGCGAACTGGATGAACACGTACTCGACGGCGACGTAACCTTCGCCGGGCTGGTTCAGCAGGCTCGTATTGGTGCCTGCACTCGGCGATGCCGTGAAGTTGGCCGGATTGACCGTGGTGCTGCCCTGGGTCGAGAACTGCATGTCGGCCTGACCGAAGGTGCGGACAACGCCGTATTCGGTCGCGGTGCGGGTATCGACCGTCAGCGCCATACGCGAACGGGAGGCGAAGTAGTCGCGATAGCGATTGCCCTGGCCGATGTCGCCGTTCCAGGCCGGCGTACCGTGGATGCCGCCGTTGAACGTGGTGTCGACGCGGAGATAACCACCCAGCTTGATGCAGGTGTCGGTACCCGGAATGTAGAAGAAGCCGGCGCCGTACAACGAGCAGATCCTCACGTATTCGACCGCTTTGGCCTTGACGGGAAGATCAGCCGCCTGGGCTCCCGAGGCGGCGAGAAGCGCCGCCGCCGAGCCGAGGACTAAATTTCTGATCGTATTCATTCTGTCTCTCCGATTGGATCGCCACACTCGTCCAGCAGGCGTAGATCCGTACGTTAAGCGATAGCGCAGAACAAATTTTTGGGAATGACAAACACGTGACGTGCCGCGCTTCGCTGGCCGCTGTGATGTTTGTGCAACGCACGCTCCGTATTTACCCGCGGCGCGGCGATCAACGGTAAAGGGAGATGGCGCATGATGCGGATTTGCCGCGAAATCGCGCAATGCCGCTTATATTATGAGCATCATTTCAAGCGCCGCGGCGGACATGATTCGATCACGTGCCGCGCGCGCCGCAGCGGATAAAGGATGACGGTAGTAATATTCCAAATAACGGCGCTGATTTGGAATGAAAGACTGATCTGGAGTGAAGGACTTGTCTAAAATAAAGGATCTGGCGCCAATGAAAACCCCGCCCGCTGGGGATCAGCGGACGGGGCAGTTCAGAGCAACAGCAACGCACGATTCGGGATGCGTTGCCTAGCTGAATATATTCACCCGAAACATGATGGGAAGAAGACAGCACAACGCCACGATGTTGTGATCGGATCATTCACCCGTGGATCAGACGCCAGGCGATCGCGCCCAATGCGCCTACCCAAAGAATGATCGCGGCGCTGGCCTGGATTCCAAAACCCCGGCCGCGTTTGGCCGCGGCTTCCGAATAGCCGATCAGGTACAGGATACGGCCGGCGATCCAGACAACGCCAAGCCCGGCTGCGACGGCATCGCTGATGTAGACGGCAAACAGCCACAGCGAGGGCAGGAAGATCGGCATCCATTCGAGTGTGTTCATCTGCACGCGAAACACCCGTTCAAAATCGGGATTGCCGGAGGTCGCAGGCACCTTGATGCCGAACGCGGCGCGCGCTTTCGAGACCTGGATGGAGGTGAAGAAATAAAACAGTATGGCAAGGCACGTGACGAGCGCGGTGAAATGATACATCGCAAAATCCCCCTTTTCGGCGTGGCGGCTTAATAGCCCGTCATCTCCAGATATCCTAACCCTGCGTGGCTGCCGGAAAAGCGGATCGGGCCTTCCCAATAGGGAAAGCTTGTACCCATCCAGCTTCGCGCGTTCAGCGGGACGCATTCGATCGTGAGCGCCAGTTTTGGAATGGCGATGCGCCATGTCGTCGGAATCTTGCGGCCTTCGATCTCGGTAAAGGCCTGCGGCGTCATGGTGAGATCGGCGGAGGCGATCTGCTGTGCGTTACCGTCACGCGTAAACCATTTGCCGGAGCCGTAATTGCCGTCGGTCTGGCGCATTCGATAGAGCATCAGCTTTTCGCCGGAGTTCAGATGCAGCGACAGCCAGTCCCAGCCGCTTTGATCCGGCGCGAGCGGCTGGCTGCTCCACTCGCGGTCCAGCCAAGCCTGGCCGGTGACCTCGGCTTGCCTGTCGTCGATGGTGATGCTGCCGGTCACAGCGAAATAGGGCTGGCTGTAATAATACGACGCCTGTTCGCGCTCCGATTTTCGGCTGTAGCCGCCATCGCCCTGCAGCACGAGTGGCCGATCCGCATCGAGGCGCAGCGCGTAGCTGAAATCGGCACCCGATGCGTTGAGGGCGAGCGGCGCGATGTTGGCCGCGTTCATCGCGGGCAGCCCGCGCATTTCCCAGGAATCGATCCAGGCCAGGTAAGGGCTTGCCTCGACACCGGCCTGGCCGATGCCGCCGCGGGCAAAGGTCTCGCTGGTCCGGTGCAACTGCGCTGAAGTCACCGCAGCGTGCCCCATCCAGATCTGCTGATTGGCCCAGCCTTCGAGCTCGGCGCCCGCTGCGATCGCCTGCCGAAACAGCGTCCACTGCACGCCGTAGGCAATTCCTTTTGAGTCGACGAGATTGGCCGTCACGTACCACCATTCGATCCGAAATCCCGGATGCGGGCCGTGATCGGCTGGAAACACAAACGCCTTGCCGGGAACGACGGGCGCAAATCCGCTGGCGGTTTCGCCAAGCCCGGCAAAGCCCTGCGCAAAAGCCTTGCCGCCGAGCCCGAGCAGCAGCGCGCCGGCCGCAAAACCGCGGCGGGATATCGTGCCGCTACCGCTCATTGGCGAAAATCCGGATCAGGCTGGCCGGCTGCATCCGCGCCAGTCGGACGACGGGAAGCAAAGCGGCACACAATGCCGCGGCCATGGCGACGCCGAGCAGCGCCAGCAATTGCAACGGGAAGATTTGAAACGGCAGCCGCCAGCCGAAGGCTTTGACGTTCACCACCGCCAGCAGGCACCACGCCACCAGCAGCCCCAAGGGAAGCGCAAGCAAGGTGGTGATCAGCGCGACCGACATCGTCTTGAGCAATTCGATCGCGGCCAGCCGCTGCCTTGTGATGCCGATCGCCCAGAGCGGCGCCAGTTGCGGCAGACGGGAATTGCCGAGCGTGAGCAGGCTGGTCAACAGCGCGATGCCGGCGACGCCGAGGGTGAAGGCATTCAGTGCCGCGGTGACCGAGAAGGTGCGGTTGAAGATCCGCGTCGAGTCCGCCTTCATCGTCGCCTGATCGGCGACGTTGCGGTCGTCGAGCGCGAATTTTTCCTGCAATGCTGCGATCAGCGCCGGGATCTTCGGCGATGCGACGCGCAGGCCCAGTCGCGTCAGCGGGATTTCCGGAAAGTGCCGCGTCAGCGCGGCGAAATTGACCGCGATCTGGCCCTTCGGATTGCCGTAATCGGCATAGATGCCGACGATCTGGAGCGGCCAGTTGCCGCCCGATGTCGGGACCTCGATCCGGTCGCCGATCGCAAGCCTTGAGCGCCGCGCCAATTGTTCGCTGACGAGACAGGCATCGCCGGGACGAAGTTTGATCCAGGCATTGTCCGCCGACTGCAGCAGCGGCCAGTTGTCCCGATAGGTGGCGTGATCGGCCAGTCCCAACACTTCGATCGGCGCGCCGCCGAATTGCGTGTCGGCGCGTCCGCCGGGCAGGACCGCGTCCACTTCGGGACGCTGGCGCAGCCACGCCCTGATCTCGGCCGTTTGCGCCTCGTTGGCCGCGTTGACATAGACATCCGCGGCCAGCCGGCCGTCGAGCCAGACCAGAAAGGTGCGGCTAAAACTCTCGACCATGGTGCCGACGCCGACATTGACCGCGAGCGCCAGCAACAGCGCCATCAGGGCCAGCGACAATCCGGAGAGCTGCTGGCGGCTGTCGGCCCAGAACCAGATGCCGAGCGGCCGCCGCGCATGCCGCTGGCCGAGCGACAGCACAATTTCGAGCAGCGCCGGCAGGATCAGCGCGGCGCCAAGCAGCATGGCCGCGAGCACGGCAAAGCCTGCGATCAGGGAATCGCCGAACCACAGAAAGCCCGCCGCCACCGCGAACACGATGAGCGCCAGCGCGCTCTGGAACATCAGCCAGCGGTGCTGCGCCTGTTGCCAGGCGTAGGGCTGGGCGGTGGCCAGCACCGGCATGCGGACAGCTTTTGTGAGGCTGGCAGCGGCCGCCGCGAGCGCGCCCAAAACGCTAATGGCGACGCCCGCGAACCACCATTCCGGCTTAAGCGTCAGTTGGCCGGGAATCTGCGCGCCATAGAGCCCGCGCAGGGATGCGGCGACATCGGGCAATAATGCGGCCGCAATCAAATAGCCGCACACAAGTCCAATCAGCCCCGCGACCAGCGCCAGCGACACCAGCTCGATCACCAGCACGGTGTTAAGCAGGCGCGCCGACACGCCGCAGGCGCGCAGCGTGCGCAGCATCGGCAGCCGCTGTTCGAAGGCGAGCCCGATCGCCGAGTTGACGATGAACAGGCCGACAAAGAACGACAGCAATCCGAACGCGGTCAGGTTGAGGTGAAAACTATCCGTCAAGCGTTCGAGATCGCTTTCCGCGCCGGGCTCGATCAGACGGAGCTTGTCGCCGGCAATCGTCTCCAGCGCCGCGCGCTTGCCTTTTGCCTTGCCGACCAGCAGGCGGGAAAGCTGGTCCGGCATTTTCAGCAGTTTTTGCGCGATCCCGATATCGACCACCAGCACGCCGGGCACCAGTTGCGGCTGCACGCGCAGCGGCGGCAAGGCCGGGCCGCCATTGGTCGACGGCGTCGCGCCCTCGCTCAGGCCGAGATCGGACAGTGTTTCGGGCGCCACCAGCATTTCTCCGGGCGGAGTCATGAAGGACTGCAGATTGGCTTTGCCGATCGTGGGGGCGTTGCCGACTTCGGCGGGCAGCGTCACCGGTTCGATGCCGAGCAGCCGGAACGAACGTCCGCCGATCTGGATCCGGCCTTCGAGCACCGGCGAGACCGGCCAGCCGGCGCGGCGCAGGCCGATGAAGAGTTGTTGCGGGAAGGTGGCGCTGTCGCGGCCGACCAGCATCGCGGTGCGGGCGCCGCCGAAGGTCGCGGCGGCGCGGTCGTAGGAATTGCGCGCCTGCTGGTTCAGCGCCTGCACGCCGCTCCACAGCGCGGTCGCCGAGATTAGGCCGATCAACAGGGTCGCGAGCTGCATCGGATGCCGCCGCCAATGGCTCAGGAGCACGGCAAGGATCCAGAGCGCGCGCGTCATGTGATGATACCGGCGTGAAGATTGACCTGCCGGTCCAGCGTGGCGGCAAGCCTTGTGCTGTGCGTCACCATCAGAAAACCGCATCCGGTGCGCGCCACCAGGTCGCGGGCCAGCGCCAAAACCTCGTCGGCGGTGGCCTCGTCGAGATTGCCGGTTGGCTCGTCCGCGAGCAACAGCAGCGGCCTTATCGCGACCGCACGGCCGATCGCGACCCGCTGCTGCTGGCCGCCGGATAATTGCTCGGGATAGCGTTTCAGCAAATTGCCAAGCCCGAGCCGCTCGACGAGTTCGGCATGCCATGCCGGGTCGTGACGGCCGGCGATGCGCGACTGGAATACGAGGTTGTCCTCGACGGTCAGGCTCGGGATCAGGTTGAACTGCTGAAACACCAGCCCTAAGCGATCGCGCCGCAATTCCGCGCGGCCGGCATCGCCGAGACCGGAGACGATGACGTCCGCGAGGCGGATCTCGCCGCCATCGGCGGCCTCGAGTCCCGCGATCAGATGCAACAGCGTGCTCTTGCCGCTGCCGGATTCACCGGTCAGCGCGACGCTCTCTCCCGCCGCGACCGCAAGATTCACGCCGCGAAGTACGGCGATCTCCTCGCCGGCGGAGCGGTAGCTCTTGGTCAGGCCGGTGACATCAAGCACGATGGGGTTGCCGTTGGTCATGCGCGACGAAAGCCGTGCCTCACAACGGCTTCTGGTATTTCAACACGAACTCGTCGGTAGGCACCTGCGGACGGAACACCGCCGCTTCCCTGGGATCCTCGGGATGGCGCAGGAAATCGCCCTCGGCCGCCAGCTTGAACCCGGCGGCCTCGATCTCCTGCCGCAGCGTGCTCTCCTCGATCCGGTGCAGCGTCTTGGCGACATTTGTGCCATCGCCCGGTTTTGCGGAATGGTCGGCGATGATCAGAAAACCGCCGGGTTTGAGGGCCGCGAACATCTTCTTGTTCATGACGGCGCGATCGACCTGCATATAGGTGATGTCGTGATAGGCGAAGAAGAAGGTGATCATGTCGAGGCCCGAGGCGTCGGCGGGGATCGGATCGTCAAAGTCTCGGATGACATGCACGACGTTTTTCATCGCGGGCTTCTGCGCGCGGATGTCGAACTTGTCCTTGACGAAGCGCTCGATCACGGCAGCCGAATCCTGCGCGTAGACGGTCCCGGCCGGCCCGACGCTGCGCGCCAACAGCTCGGTGCTGTAGCCGGCGCTGGCTTCCATATCCAGAATCTTCATCCCGGTCTGGACGCCGGCGAAAGCCAGCATTTTGGCCGGCTGGCGGCGCTGGTCGGCCTGGCGGTCGGCATCGGCCCGGTCGGGCGCGGCGACGATCGCCGCATAGTCCGGCGTTTTGGCGTCCTGCGCCGGCGCGGCTGTTGCGGCGAGCACGGCCAATGAAATAAACGCGCCCATGATGTTGGCGCGACGACGGACTGATCTGGCCATGAGATTCCCCGGATGTGACGGATGGGACCATATATCAGGGCGGCCATGGCAGATCACGGGCTCAATCGCGCGGCGACGCGATCGTGATCCGCCTGCTTCCGCCAGGCGAAACAACGTCAGGCGGCATGTCGCATACAGCGCATAGTTGCAGCGCACGCGGTCCGGTCCAAATGCGCTGTTGCCTTGTCCGGAAAGCCATGGCTAGCATCGGGCCAAGCCGATCTGACAGAGCCGGCAAAGATAATTTGGGAGCCGATCATGACCGCACAACCGACGCCAAAAGGCGCCTGGAAAATCACCTTTCTGCTGTTTCTGTTCATGCTGGTGAACTTTGCGGACAAGATCGTGGTCGGTCTTGCCGGCGTGCCGATCATGACCGAACTCAAGCTCGAGCCGGAATCCTTCGGCCTGCTCGGTTCCTCGTTCTTCTTCCTGTTCTCGATCGCGGCCATCATTGTCGGCTTCATCGTCAATCGCATCGACACCCGCTGGGTGCTGCTGGCTCTGGCGCTGATCTGGGCGCTGGCGCAATTCCCGATGGTCGGCACCATCGGCTTCACCACGCTTTTGATCTGCCGGGTGATTCTCGGCGCCGGCGAGGGCCCGGCGGCGTCGGTCGCGGCGCATGCCATCTTCAAGTGGTTTCCGGACGAGAAGCGGACCCTGCCGATTGCGATCCTGTCGCAGGGCTCGGCGTTCGGGGTGATCCTCGCAGTCCCTGCGCTGAACTGGCTGATCGTCAATTACAGCTGGCATTACGCCTTTGGTGCGCTCGGTATCGTCGGTCTGATGTGGGCGGTGGCGTGGCTGATCCTCGGCAAGGAAGGCCCACTGGTGCAGACCGCGGCGATGGCGGCCAATGAGCCGCGCATTCCCTACTTCCGGCTGTTGACCTCGCGAACCTTTGTCGGCTGTGTCGCCGCGACCTTCGGCGCCTATTGGGCGCTGTCGCTGGGGCTGACCTGGTTCACGCCCTTTATCGTCAAGGGGCTCGGCTTCTCGCAGCAGCAAGCCGGCTTCATCTCGATCCTGCCCTGGGTGTTCGGCGCTGTGATGGTGCTGCTCACCGGCTGGATCTCGCAGCTGATGCTGGCGCGCGGCTTCACCACGCGCGGCGCCCGCGGCGTGCTGGGCGCGGTGCCGCTGATCGTCGGCGGCTTGGTCCTCTCGGTGATTCCCCATGTCGCACCCGGCGCACTGATGATCGCCCTGCTGGTGGTCGGATCAGGACTGTGCGGATCGATCTATGTGGTCTGCACGCCGATGCTCGGTGAGTTCACGCCGGTGTCGCAGCGCGGCGCGATTATCTCGATCTACGGCGCGCTCTACACGCTTGCCGGCATCCTCGCGCCCTATGTGATGGGCAGCGTGATCCAGAGCGCCGCGGCGCCGCTCGACGGCTACATGACGGGCTTCACCATCAACGCGGTGATCCTGGTCGTGTCGGGATTGCTCGGCCTCGCGCTGCTGTGGCCGAACACCGAGCGGGCGAGGCTGACGGCCCACGCGGTGCAGCCGAAGTTTGCGTGAGGGGCAACAAAACGGTGTGGTCCCGGCCTGGTGCGCAATTGCGCATGGGGGCCGGGACGCATAGCCACCTCGAACTGCTCGGCGTCGCCGGTGCGGTGTCGGTCTAAGATATCTTTTTCCAGTTCACCGACTTGCAAATCAAGCCGCCGACCATGCAGCCCGAGGTGTTGAGGCCAGATCCTTCGATCGACATTTTGCCTGAATAGACCGACCCGCTGTCAGGACTTGCGGCCTTTCCAGTCCAGGAATTGACCCCATTGGGCCGCATCTCAAAGAACAGGCGCTGCCCGACTTTGGCTTTCGAATCCGAACCGGGCTTTACCCACACGATGTTTCCGCAGATCGCATCGCCACACGGTTCAAACTTGACTTGCAGGGCACCATTGTCGCGTAGCCAGGTGCCAAAAATATCGTCCGCGAGGCTGGGGCTGGTGGTCAGCAGGAATGTGGACAAAGCCAGGCTGAGGCGCACAAATCTCATCACATTCTCCTTACGTTGATGCTTCGGGTTAGCGGACATCTGCCAGATGCATGTCGCTCAGGGTTGTCGAGAGGCTGCGTGCGACAAGGTCCGCTATCGCTGCGCGCAGCTTCTCGTTCTCGGCGGGATTGCCGACGCTGGTCGCGAAACTTTCATCGATCATTCGGGTGGGGCCGGCGATCCTGACCTGTCCCCCATCGTCCAATGGCGGTGCGGCCATCTTTTCGATGACGTCGAAGGTCTTTCCGTCGAACACTCTGATTTCGTAGAGCGCGTGGACCTGGCGGTAGGATTCCATCACCGTGCCGTATGTGATGAAACCTATCCCTTCGACCTTTCGTGCGCCGCCACCAAAGCTCGATTTTGCCTTGGTAATGACGATGTAGGCATCGAGTCCCTGGGGAGACACTTCGGTCTGAACGAGCTTCTTGAATGGATCGCTGCGTACGAGGTTGACGGGCGCAACCGGGGAATCCTTGATGGCGGTAAAGGCGGCGCGGTTGTAACTGACCGGCTGCACCTGAAAGCGTCCGTTCAAGGCCGTCGTTGCCTGCTGGACGATCAGGTCATCGAGGCCCCAGGAGGCGATCGGAAAGCTTTGTCTTCGGTTGTTCAGCCCGGTTAGTCCTCCTTTCGCGAAGGTGATTTCATCTCCGACCGCCGAGATGATGCCGACGGTCTTGACGGCCTGCAGCTTCGTCTCGCGGGTTTCGAACGCCGCGCAAGCGCTGACGCTGACCGCAATTAGAACAACCGTCGCGAAGCGGACGCATCGAATGCTGCGGCACATGGCGTCCCTATCGGATCTTGATGTCGAACGCATAGGAGGCGCCGATGCCGACCGTGGTTTGGTTCGGGGAACCCCGAAGCGTCACCAGCGGGCTCTTCGCCGCGTCACCGAGCAGCCGCTCATATTCGACATAGGCGTGAACTTCCCATTGCGGATTGATCCGATAGGATACTTGGGCGCCGGCGCCGACCGAGTGCGCGCCGCCCTTGGCGTCGAAGGCCGGCAACCCTGTCGCCATCGCCTGCACGGCATCGATACCAAAATAGGGCGAGGTCGCCTTGGTGCTTTCCCATGTGAAGCGTGGGCCGGCCGACAAGGTGAGACGCTGGATGACCGGGACAATGACATCCGCCGACAGATCGGCCACGACGCCGTGATGGCCGCCAATGCCCTGGCGGAGTTCGCCGCGGGTGCGGAACCAGTCGACCGGATAGTATTCGACGAAGCCGCCGAGCTCGACCGTGGTTTTGACGTCACCGAGGCCATTCAGCTCCGAATAGCTGCTGGCTTTCCGTGATGACACGAACTTGCCGGCGGGGCCGGCCCGAAGGTCGCCGAAGTCGATCACCGCGATGCTTGCGCTGTCGCGGGGCCCGCGAAACTGCTCGGTCGAGCCGGCGCGACGGATGGAAAAAATCGGGACCGGGCTGAGCATGCTCCGGTTGGCGCCCTCGAAATCCGGTTTGTATTCGCCCCCTGCGCCGACCATGACCGTCCAGGTGCCGGACACCGGCGGCAGAACCGGCAATTCAAACGGAGGGGCCGGCAAGGTGAGTAAAGGCTCCGCCGCCGTTGCAACAGACGGTGCCAGCATCAGAGCCATCAAGGCGATGCGGAGAACGTCGCGCCGCCGGGTGCCAGGTCGAGCCGCATCGGTGTTATCCGCATGCCGTCGGCTGCGATCATTGGTCGGGGCTGTCTTGCGCATTTTGATTTACCGGCGGCAGGACTGATTGAACTGGTTTTTGTCGGTCGTTTGCGACCGAAGCTTGTTCCGAACTCTGCCGCTTGTTTCCGAATGTTACCGGAGCAGAAGCGCCGCCTTGCACGTCGGTCACGGCACGTGGTTCTTCGCGGATTGCCGGGCCGTTTGCGCCACAGCCAGGGCAAGAGGTTGATCGAGCGCAATCGCGGCGGGCGCGTCGTCGTGACCGCCGCATAGGCTGAGAAACAGTTTGACGAGAACCCAGATCGCAACCCGCTTTCGCTTTCCGCTAAGATTAGGCATGATGATTTCTCGTCTTCGCGCCCCAGCGAGGCATCCGATGTCGTGAAGCCTTAGCCCCCGGCGAGTTCCAAATTGGGGCCATCGATGTCCGAACGTTGCGACGGCACCGCCGCCATGTGTCTCAATGTTGCTGGAAAGGTCGATTTGACTGCTCCGTCGTTGAACCACCGGGGCAAGTGCTCTATTCGATCCAGACCGGGTCAGCGAAGGGATGCGAACGCGTGCACGTCGAACCGCACATCCTGATTGTCGATGATGACCTTCAGATTCGAAAGCTGCTTGGCCGCTATCTGGTCGAGCAGGGCTTTCGCGTCACGCTCGCGTCCGACAAGCGAACCCTTCACGCCGCGCTGGAGTCGAACGACATCAAGCTGATCGTGCTGGATGTGATGTTGCCGGACGGATCAGGCCTCGACATCTGCCGGGATATACGCGGTGAGAACTCGCCCATTCCGATCATCCTTCTCACCGCGCTCAAGGAAGACGTCGACCGGATCATTGGTCTTGAGATTGGCGCTGATGATTATCTCGGCAAGCCGTTCAATCCGCGCGAACTCGCAGCCCGCATCCGCGCGGTGCTTCGTCGCCACAATGACGTGGGGCGGACGGTGCATGCTCCCCAGGAATACCGGTTCGAAGGTTTTGCGTTACAACCCGGGTTGCGGCGGGTCGTCAAGTCGGGCGGCGAACTCTTGGACCTGACCTCGGCCGAATTCGATCTTTTGCTTGCGTTGGTCGCGAAGTGCGGCCGGACGCTTTCGCGCGAGTATCTGCTGGACGCCACCAAGCGGGGTGACGGCGACGTTTTCGACCGGTCCATCGACGTGTTGCTCAGCCGGGTTCGCCGCAAGCTCGGCGACAATGAATTCCAGCTGATCAAGACGGTGCGAAACGGCGGCTACGTATTTACCGCCCATGTTGAGAAGATTGGGGCCGGCGAATGAATTCTCTGCGGGCTCGCGTCGTCGTTACGCTCGTCGCGTCGATCATCTGCGTTGTCGTAATGGCGACCGCAACCCTATTTTTGGCACGGCAGGGGCATATACAAAAGGAACAGGGGGATTACGCCCGACTGGTTTCCGAGGCGATCCTGCTGATCGCACCACTGTTCGGTAACGACGAAAACGACAGGCTCTCGCATTTGGGATCGGGCCCTGCTCCAGGTCAGCCGCGCCCGGAACTGACGAACCTGCTGCAATCTCAATTGCGCAGCGCCGGATCCGATCTCGAGGTCGTTGTAACGCAGCCCGCCGCGACCGCCCACCCGTTTGTGTCAATCAAATTGAAATCGGGTTGGCTGGCACTTCCAGTCCCGGAGCGCCGTCGCCCGGAATTTCTGTTCGCGCTCGCCGGCTGGTTCCTGCTGGTCGCGCTCGGAACAGTTTGTGTGGCGCTGTGGTTTGCCCACCGCATCACGCGCCATCTTGCGGTTCTGGAACGCGTAGCGGCAACGATCGACGCCGACGGCGTTGTTCCGCGATTGCCGGAAAGCGGACCGGCCGAACTGAGGGCGACCGCGCGCGCGCTCAATACCATGACGGCCAGGCTGAAGAACGCTGCCGAAAGCCGGATGCGACTGGTCGCGGCCGCAGGGCACGATCTGCGTACGCCGATGACCAGAATGCGGCTGCGAGCCGAATTTCTTGACGACGAGGAAGATCGCGCGATGTGGCTGGACGATCTGCAGGAACTTGACCGTATCGCGGATAGCGCAATTCAGCTCGTGCGCGAGGAAACACAGCGGGAAAGAAGTCAGTTACTCCGGGTCGATCAAGTCATCACGGAAATCTGCAGGGATCTCGCGTCGATGAAGGCGTCGGTGACGATCATGAAAATGGAGGCGGTGACAATTTCATCGGCGCCGTTGGCACTGACGCGTGCCGTCAGAAATCTGGTCATCAATGCGGCAACGCATGGCGGGGGCGCTTTTGTCACCGTTGGTCTGGAAAACAACAGCACCGCCTTGATCACAATCGATGATGAAGGACCCGGCATTCCCGAGCAAAGCATGTCACGCGTATTCGAGCCATTCTTCCGGGTTGATCCGGGGCGGCGGAAGTCCGGCCCCGGGGCAGGTCTCGGACTGGCGATTGCCAAGGAGATTGTTGAACGTCACGGCGGGAGGCTGACGCTGCAGAACCGGTCACCCAAAGGACTTCGGCAGAAAATAATTTTTCCCGCGTGTTTTGCCCAGTGAACGAACGCCGGGACGACGCAGAGATGCGATTAGCTCGCCGCCGCGCCGAACTTCGGCAGGGTGCCCTGGGCGCCGCGCACGAGCTTGCCCGGGTGCGCGCCGGTGGACTTGCCGCCGCGTTGCGTCACCACGCCTGACACGATGGTGGCGTCGTAGCCGTCGACCTGCTGCAGCAGGCGGCGGCCGCCGACCGGAAGGTCGTAATGCACCTTTGGCGGATGCAAATGCAGCCGGTCGTAGTCGATGACGTTGACGTCGGCCTTGAAGCCCGGCGCGATCACGCCGCGGTCGTAGAGGCCGACCGACAGCGCGGTCTTGCGCGACTGCGCCGCCACCACGAACGGGATCGACAGCTTTTCGCCGCGGGTGCGGTCGCGCGTCCAGTGCGTCAACAGATAGGTCGGGAAGCTGGCGTCGCAGATGATGCCGCAATGCGCGCCGCCGTCGCTGAGGCCCGGAACTGAATTCGGATCGCGCAGCATCTCGCGCGTCGCATCGAGATTGCCGTCGGCGTAATTGAGGAACGGCACATACAGCATGCCGCGTCCTTCATCCGTCAGCATTGCGTCATAGGCGAGTGCTTCCGGCTGCTGGCCCTGGCGGCGGGCCTGCGCACCCAAAGTGTTTTCCGGCGGCTGTTCGTAATCAGGCGGATTGCCGAGCAGATACATCTTGTCGTAGTTCGGCCGGAAGAACAGCGGATCGTCGGTCGCAGTCGCGTGCTCGCTCAGGATCGCGGCGCGCACCTCGGACTGACGCAGCCGCTTGAGTCGCTCGGCCAGCGGCAAATGGGCGATCGCCTTGTAGCTCGGATGGGTCTGGAACGGGTTGCGCGACAGTTCCAGCCCGAGCATCAGCCCGACCGGGCGCGCGGCGATCTGCGCCGTGATCGACAGGCCGCGCTTCGACGCGTCGCCGATGATGTCGAGCGTCTGGCGCCAGCGCTGCGGCGCCTTGTCGTTCTGCGTGATCGAGAATGAAACCGGGATCCTGGTGTTCTCGGCCACCCGCAGCATCATCGGCAGATCTTCGTTGATGGTGGAGAGATCAAGCACGAACTGGAACACGCTGCGGCCGACGCCATGCATGGCGCCGGCGATTGCGGTCAGTTCGTCCTCGCCGGCCTTCAGCGTCGGCGTGTAATCGCCGGTCGAGGTGCGGTGGTTCAGGGTGCGCGAGGTCGAAAAGCCGAGCGCGCCGGCGCGGACGGCGTCACCCGCCAACGCCGCCATCGCCTTGTTGTCTTCCGGCGTCGACGGATCGCGGCGCGCGCCGCGCTCGCCCATCACATAGACGCGCAACGCCGCATGCGGCAATTGCGCGCCGATATCCATGTCGAAATTACGCTTCGACAGCCATTCCATGTAATCGGGAAAGCTTTCCCAGGCCCAGGGGATGCCGGCGCTCAAGACCGGCTCCGGGATATCCTCGACGCCTTCCATCAACTGGATCAGCCTGACGTGATCGGACGGCCGGCACGGTGCAAAACCGACGCCGCAATTGCCCATGATCGCGGTGGTGACGCCGTTCTGCGAAGAGGGCGTGATGTCGTGGCTCCAGGTGACCTGGCCGTCATAATGGGTGTGGACGTCGACAAAGCCCGGTGTGACCAGCTTGCCCTTGGCGTCGATCTCGTCTCTGCCCTTGCCCGAAACCTTGCCGACTTCGGTAATGCGGCCGCCAGTGATGGCGACATCCGCCTCATAGAGGTCTCCGCCCTTGCCATCGGCAATATTGCCGCCGCGGATGACGAGATCAGGGGTAGAGGCCATGGCGATTCATCCCGGGTTGAAATTTTATTGCCCGCATCATCGGCGATCCCGCCCTGCAGTCAACCGCCGGGATTGAGGTTCAGGAATGCACCAGCCTTGAGTCCGGTATCTCGGACTTGCCCTGCGGCTTGCGGTCGGTGACCAGCGCCAAAAGCACCGTCAGAACCATGAAGGCGACGGAGGCGCCGAACACCCAATGCGGCAGGTTCTGATCCATGATCCAGCCGAACAGCAGCGGGGCCAGGATGCCGCTGAAATTGAATCCGGTGGAGACGATACCGAAGGCCCGGCCGGCAGCACCCGGAGGTGCCGAGTTACGCACCAGCATGTCGCGCGAAGGCGCGATCACGCCGCCGAGGAATCCTGCCGACGTCATCAGCGCCGTCAGCAGCAGCGACGGCAGGTTGACGGTTGCGATGACCAGCATGATCACCGCGTTGATGCCGAAAGCGGCGGCCGCGACCTGGCCGTGACGCCTTGTGTGGTCGGCGAGAAAACCTCCGGCCAGCACGCCAACGGCGCTGGCGCCGAGAAAGGCCGTCAGCGCGAAATTGGCGGCGGCAAGGTCGACGCCGTAGCCGCTCATCAGCGCCACAACGCCGAAATTGTTGATGCCGGCGTTGGACAGGCCGAGCAACATGAAGAAGATCGTTAGCATCATGATCGCGGGCGTCAGGACGTTCTGCTGCGGCGCCTGCACCCCGTCCGCCCTGCGGTCGGCGGCGCTGGCATCGGGCAGGCTCATCGCGATCATCAATAGCGCCACCAATGGCCCGATCGCGCCGGCCACGATCAGTGCGCCAAGGCCGCCCACCGTTGCAACGAGGGCCAGCATGATCGCCGGCGCCACCGCGCCGCCGACGAAACCGGCAAAGGTGTGGATCGAAAACGCCCGGCCCATCCGCGTGACGTCCATATGCGCCGACAGGATCGCATAATCGGCCGGATGATAGACGCTGTTGGCGAGCCCCAGCACCGCGGCGCTGACGATCAGCGCGGGGTAGCTCAGATGCAGCCCAAGTCCGATCAGTGCACAACCGCCGACGCAGAGGCCGATCAGCAGCACCTTTCGCGCGCCGATATGGTCGGCGAGATATCCGATCGGCGCCTGCGTCAGGCCGGACACCAGGCCGAACACGGTCAGCGCAAAGCCGAGCTCGATATAGCCGACGCCGAGCTGCGCTTTAAGGAAGGGAAACAGCATCGGCAGCACGAACAAATGGAAATGGCTGACCCAATGGGCCACCGAAATCGCTGTGAGCGTGCGCAGCGAACTATCGGTCTTCACATGTTGCGGTGCGGCCAGAACGTCGACCATGTCTATCCAAAGCCCCGTCGCAAAATTCGGCCCGGCAAGGCAGCGTGAAAATAGTGGTTAGGGGTTATTTGTCCATGAATGCCGCTGCATGGCTGCCCCGGCGAAGCGCGCCGGATTGAGGAAATGCGTCATTAAAATCAGCGACAAAGCCGGGCGATGCAGCAATGATCGGATATGACCGATCCCGGAAAACCGCTGCGCGTGCTCGTTGCCGAGGGTTCCAGCACCTCGGCGCGGGAAGCGATCACGATTCTGGGCCTGTCGGGCCATCACGTCGAAATCTGCGATCCGTCGCCATACTGTCTGGCGCGGTTCTCGAAATTCGTCCGGAAATTTCATCGCTGTCCGGGTTTGCGGGCTGACCCGGCCGGATTTCTGGCGTTTGTCGAGCGGTTGCTGGCCACCGGGCATTTCGACGTGCTGCTGCCGACCCATGAACAGGGATTTTTGTTCGCGCGGGTGCCGGAGCGATTCGAAGGCCGCATCGGGGTGGCGCTGGCGGGTTTCGAATCTTATCGCACGGCGCACAGCAAGGCCGGGTTCAGCCGGCTGCTGCGGCAATTAGGCTTGCCGCAGCCGCCGACGGAAATTGTGACGTCAGCGCAAGCGTTGCGCGCCGCAATCAGCTTTCCCTCCGTCGTCAAGACATCCGTGGGCACCGCGAGCCGCGGCATCTGGTTTGTGCGTAGCGCGCAAGACCTCGAAGGCGCGCTGCATGAACTCGGCACCGGCGAAGCCTTTGCCGGCGAAGTGCTGGTCCAGCAACTGATCGCGGGCACCACCGAGAAGGCGCAATCGGTGTTTTGCCGCGGCCAACTGATCGGCTTTCATGCCTACCGACAAGTCGCCTCCGGCGTCGGCGGTGGCGAGGCGATCAAGCAAAGCGTAAGGCGCGCGCAAGTGCGCAGCCATGTCGAAAGCATCGGGCAAGCGCTCGACTGGCAAGGTGCGCTGTCGGTCGACTACATTTTGCGCGATGACGACGCCACGCCGTATCTGATCGACTGCAATCCGCGGCTGGTCGAACCGATGAATGCCTTTCGCGCCGGTAGCGATCTGGTCGGCTTGTTGCTGCGCGTTTCGCTAGGCGAGACGCCGGCGGCGTTGCCGGAAAGCCGCGAGGGCGTGCGGACGCATCTGGCGATGCAGGCGCTGCTCGGATGCGGATCGCGCGATGGGACGCGGCGCGATATTTTGAGGGAGTGCTGGCGCCTGCTCAGGGATAATGGACCCTACACCGGCAGCACCGAAGAACTGACGCCGCTGCGGCTCGACTGGATCAGCGCGGTGCCGCTGGCGATCACAGGGGTGTTTCTGCTGGCCTCGCCGAAGTTCGCCGTGAAGCTCGCGCGCGGCGGTTTTGGCGCGCATCTGCTCGATCTCAAAAGCATCCGGATGATCGAGCGCAAAGGTTTTTAGCGACGAGAAATCTCAGAAGGTAAAAAGAATGGACGCGTACCAGGAAAATTGATCGGTTTCGTTGGTGTTCTCAATTCCCTGCCGGATGTAACCAAGCAAGTGATAGGTTTCGTTCAGGTCGTATCGGGCACCAAATCCCACACTTGTCGAAGCCGGGGTACCGTTGCCGTCGGCAGTTTGGTGGAATAGCTCGGCGCCAAGTTGCAGCTTTGGAAGCAACTGATAGGTGACGACCCCGCCCGTGAGGCAGAAATTCTGCGAAGCATGGCCGCTGATCACACAACCGCCTCCGCCAAAGGCGGACCATCCACCACTCCAGTCCTTCTGGACCCATACCGGGAGAAGCAGTGATGCGGTGTTGTTACCGATATTTGCCGACCCGCTCGGCAGAAACACCCGGGGAAATATGCTGACGTCCAGGCCAAACGAATCCTGGCGCAGGAAACGGTATTTCGCGGCAAGTTCGATGTTGCTAAGGCCGAAGCTCGTCCTGCCCAATCCCGGCCGATCGAAGCCCGCAGGCAATGTGGCAGTCAGCTGAAGATCCGGCGCAGCGCCATAGTTGAAATCGACGCCCGCGGCACCACCGATATCGCCACGCGTGGCCGTGCCGTTGCTGAACGTATATATTTCGAAATGCTTGTAGTCGGTCGGCTCGGGATCGTCAGAGACATAGGGAGGCCCGGCGAAAGCCGAGTGTGTCAGCGCAAGCATCGTAACGACGATGATATTCCACCGACGCAAGATCGAGAATCTGCCGCGCACCGCGTTAGCTCCTGGGTATCCAGGGTAGTTTCGGGATGCTGCAGGCTCTTTGCGGCGGGAAGATGCAGGTGCCGTAATTTTGATCACTCAAAAAGGCCGACGTGAATTCAGAAACCTTGCTCAAACCATTTTCATATTTCATGGATTGCCTTCTACGCGTTTGCCATCGGAAAGCAAAAGGTCCCCATGCAACGAATTCATTTGCCAACGCTCAGTGCGCGATATTGGGCGGCGCTCTGTCTTGCGAGCATCTTCGGCGCCAACATGGGCGATTTCTTTGCGCGTGATGTGGGGTTGGGACATCTCGCGGGATTGCCATTTCTGGCGCTGGCGCTCGTCGTCGTCGTCGTCAGCGAGCGCTTCGACCGGTCCATCCATCAGGTTTACTATTGGACGGCCGTTATCATCGTCCGGACCGGGGCGACAAATTTCGCCGACTTCGCCTGCGGTGACTTGAAACTGCCGCGGCCATTCGTCATTGCCGGACTCGCTGCGATTCTGGCTGTGGCGGTTTTCGCAAGCTGGCAATTCGCCTGGCGCCAGACGTCGGGCAAAGGCGGGGATACGACGCTTCGTGCCGATCTGGGTTATTGGATCAGCATGTTCATTGCCGGCAGCCTCGGCACGGTGATCGGCGACTACTGCTCGCATGACCTGCGTCTCGGAGACGGTGGCGCGTCACTGCTGCTCGTTCCGGTTCTGGCGTTGCTGTTTGCGACAGCCCGTAATGGATTGCTTCGATCGCTGCCGTATTACTGGATGACGATCGTAGCCGTCAGAGCCGCAGGCACCACGGCCGGCGACTTCGTCGCCGGCCGGAACATGCTGGGCCTTCCCTTAAGCACCCTCGTCACGGGCGCACTTTTCGTGGCGCTGCTTGCGATGTGGAATGAACCGGCGGCATCGAAAGTGGTGCACGCCGACACGTGAACGCGCACGGGCAAATCGCCGCGTCGGAATCTACAACGGCTCGTCGTCGTTGCCGCTGCGATCGCGCTTCGGCGTGGCGATGTCGCCATCCTCGATCTCGTCATCCTCGACCGGAGGTGGCGGCGGTTTCTTCGGTTTGTCGTCGCCTTGCTTCGGAGGTTCGCTCCTCCTGCCGATTCCACCCATATTGTTCCTTTTCGCCGGATCGATCGGCGGTTTGTTCGAATAGCCGATTCGCTCGAAAACACTAGGTATTCTGTCAGAATGACGTATGACCTCAATCTGACCGGGTTTGAACGGCATATTAGCGCCGGTCGAACGATCTTTCCTGCCCTTTTTGCGGAGTACGCTCCAAAACGGGCCTAACACGGAGCCAGCATCCAGCATGAAGAAGCCGAAGATCGAGGCTGAAGAAGTGCAGCCACGCAAAATCATTCGCGCCGACAAGGCGCCGACCAGCGGATACTCGCTGGTCGTCGACGGCCATTTCAAGTCGCATCACGACACCGTCGAAGCTGCCGAGGAGGCGGGCATGGCCCTGAAGAACAAGTTCCAGATGCTTCAGGTGCAGGTCTATGACGCCGAGACCAAGACGCGATCGATGATCGAGTGGCCGGCACCGGCGTAGAGCTACCGAAAACACGTCCAAGAAATACGTCGAAGCACACAGCGTCGCGGTTCTAACCCGGGCAGAACCGCGCGCGCTTGCATTCAGGTACGGCGACCGCCGCTCTGCTGGCTGGCCAGCCAATCCGTCAGCGCCGGGGCTTTCTCGCCGCTGGATTTCTTCGACTTGGCGGCCGCCCTCTTCGGTGCGGCGGCCGGACGTGGCGGCTCGGCCGCTTCGCGGGCAAGCCGCAACGCCTTCAGCTTCGCCATGTTGTCGAGCACGGCCTTGCTGGCCGAGTCCCGGTCCGCTTTGCCGGACCTCGCGTCCTGGGCCGCCCTGGTTTGTTTGTCGAGCCGCGCCTGGGCGCGGTCGCGATCTTCCTTTGTCATGTCACGTCAGCCTTTTTCACGGTCTTGGCTGCAATCCTGGCTGGAGTCTTCACGGGATTTTTGGCCTTGGCCTTGGCTTTGACCTTCGGCTCGGGCGGGTTGGCGAGGTCGGCGGCTTCCTTGGCCAATCGGAGTGCGCGCAACGTCTCGGTCCGCTTTCGAATGGCGATATCAGCCGCTGCGATTTCGGCCATCGCCTTGATGCCCTCGACTTCCTGGGTGCGCTTCCGGTTCAGCCGAAGCTCTTTCATTTCGGCGGCGCTTTTCGGCTCATCGTTCATCATATACCTCTGGAATCGCGACGAATATCGCCGGGCGATGTTTCGGCGGTATTACCATGGATCGCTGCGCTGAGGGGGTTCTTTTCGCCCGCAAAAGCCGCGTTATCGCGCCGAATCGGCCATCATGGTGAAAGCCGGCCCCGGCGCCGCCGCCTTTCGGATGGTCCTGTGGCGCTGCAGCACATTTCGTCAAGCCAGGAAAAGCCGCTCCGGAGCGGGCTCCGAACCGGCTGTCGGGGTTAGAACGTGGCGCCGGCCTTCACCATGTAGGTGCGGCCCGGTAGCGGATAGGCGGCAAAACGCCCGGCCGTGAACGAACTCGCCACCGCGTAGTCGTAGTACAGCGCGTTGAGGACGTTGTTGACGCTGAGCGACCAGAAGAAGTGCTCATACTGCCCGCTCAGCTTGAGGTCGGCGGTCGCGTCGGCAGGAATGCGGGTCTGCAGGTTGGGCTGGTCGTTGTCCATGATGCGCGAACTCCAGCCGCGCAACGTCGCGTCGAAGACCAGGTAATTCTGCCAGATGTTCCAGGTCACGCCGGCATTGGCGGTGTAGCGGGACACCAGCGGGATGTCATTGCCGGCGAACGGTCCCTCGCGGAACACGGCGCGGGTGTAGGCCATGCCGCCACGCAGCAACACGCTGTCGCTGACCCGCACCGAGGCGCTGGTCTCGGAACCGTAACGCCTTGTCGGATCGAGATTGTAGTTGAAGAAGTTGATCGGGTCGAAATGGATCTCGTTCTGGAGGTTCATCAGGTAGACGCTGGATTGCATCTGGAAAATGTTGGTCTTGACCCGGAAACCGCCTTCGACGTCCTCCGACGTCTGGGTCTTCAACTGGAAGTTCTGCGGGATCGGATTGAAGAAGGCATCGAAGGCCGGCCCCGACGCAACGCGCTCGTCGACATTGGGCGTGCGGAACGCATGCGCCGCACGGCCGAACACCGAGAATACGTTGTCGAAGCGATGCTCGATGCCGAGATGCAAGGCATAGTTCGTTTCGTCGCTGTAGAGCGGAAGTGCCTGGGCGCTGAAAGCGAACGGCGACGCGAACGGATCGAAAATATCTCGTGCGTCGACATGGGTGTTCTGCACGCGACCGCCATATGAGAAATCGGTGGTCGGCAACAGGCCGATGGTCTGCTGCCAGTAACCGGCCAGCGACTTCTGGTTGATGTCGAACATGTGGATCGGCGCCATGCCCCTCAGGGCGCTCTGATCCTGATGATAGACCGCATCGTAGTAATCGATGCCGGTGAGGGCTGCGGACGGCATGTCGAAAATCGTGTTCTTGATGCTCACGCGCGGCGTGATCGACCACTGTTTCAATCGCGCGTCGACATAGTTGGAAAAGAAGCTGAGGCCCGGGTCGGGGCCGAAGAATGCGCCCTGGGTGTCCTTTTGCCGATAGCCACCGTCGACGATGAGATCGACGCCGTTCCACATGGTCTTGGTGAAGCCGGCAGTAGCGCTCTTGCCCTGCTTGTTGCCGTAGTCGAACGGGGTCGCTGTGCCCTTTCGATCGGTGACCAACTCGTTGAGGCCGATCGACGGATCCACCAGCCTTGTGCCGGGGAATCCCAGCTTTTGATCGTCACCGGTCACCGTCAGAAACGCCTTCAGGTCGGGCGTCGTGTAGTTGAGGTTGCCGATGCCGTTGCGCTGATCCAGCGCGTTGTTGTCGCGATAGCCGTCGGACTTGAAGCCGTTGCCATAGAACGAGGTCGACCATGGCCCTGAATTGGTGGCGGCCGAGACCGATGCCATGCGGCTGTTGAAGGAGCCGACCCCGGCTTCGCCGCGAATCGCGACCGGAGGGCCGCCGACGCCGGTTTTTGTCACGACATTGATGACGCCGCCGATCGCGTTGTCGCCGTAGAGCACGGCGCCGCTGTTGCCGGGGATGATTTCGATGCGTTCGATCGAATCGCGCGGGATGGTCGAAAAGTCGACCGCGCCGAGGTCGATGTCGTTCAATCGCCGTCCGTTGAGCAGCACGAGCGTGTTGGGTGTGGCGAAGGCGCCGAATCCGCGCAAGTCCACCGCTGTGCCGGCGCCGTTCACGCCGCCGTAGAAGGAGTGCAGTTGCACACCGGGCACCTGCGCGATGATTTCCTGCAGGGTTTGCGCCGGCGAATGTGAGATGTCGTCCGCGGTAATGACGTTCGACGCAGTGCCGACGATGCCGGCAAATTGCCGGCCGCCGTTTCCGTCGCCGGGTGACGCCAGCGTCGAGGAATTCGAGCCGGTGCCCGGCGGAGCAGTGTTGCCCGTCGGCGCCGTGTTGGGCGCTGCGCGGCGCGGACCGCCGCTTTCATCGTAGGTCGGCTGCGCCCGGGTTCGATTCTGGTCGACGGGTGGGCTGATCTCGATCGGCGGCAACGAATCGGCGGAGGCGGGTTGCTGTGCTTGCGCGCCGGAACTGGCCGCAAACAATAAGGGCACGAGAAAGCTGCAGGCGAGCAGAAAACGCCGCCGATTGGCGACGGTAATGGAGCAAGACATGGTTCAGACCTCGGTATGACGTCAGTGGCACGTCACAGCGAACCAAGTCTCACCGGTGCTCTCGCAAGCCTGGTGAAGCTAATGTCTGTACTCCCCGACCGACATCTTCGCGTGTGACCACGGCTGACGGCAGGTCTCCTGACTTGCGGGTCGATACCCTTCGTCGCCTTCCCAGGACCGAGATTCCCAGTGGCATGTGACGAAAGATTCACCGCTTACAGTTGCGGGGGCAGCCGCGGAATTGGGGAGATTTCCCCGCACCGCATTCCCTTTTGATCCCTGGCTCAAGGAACCGTCGGGAATTACGGTAGAAGTTTGTCGAGATCGGAGTCAATCCATCATTCGGCGCCCGCAATCGTCACTGGACGGGTGCGCCCTTTTTGCCGCATGAGCAGTCTTGCCTGGCGAACTCGTTCCGCGCAGGCGAGGCTGTTCGAGGACGATGGATGGGTGTTGAGGCCGTAATCGCTGTAAACGCGGCTGCCGCGCGCCGGCGCTTTGGCGCAACGGCGGCGCTTGTCGCGCTTGTGGCATTGCTGGTGCTGGTCTCGCTCGGCACCGGAGCGGTACGGCTGTCGCCGGTCGCCGTGGTCGAAGCGCTGTTCGGCGGCGGCAGCGACGTGGCGCAGGTGATCGTGCGCGAAATTCGCCTGCCACGCACGATTTTGGCGCTGGCGATCGGCGCCATCCTGGGATTGTCGGGCGCGGCGCTGCAGGGATTGCTGCGCAATCCCCTCGCCTCGCCCTCGCTGTTCGGCGCGCCGCAATCGGCGGCGTTCGGCGCCGTGCTGGTGATTGCGCTGGGGCTGGCCGAGGTGCGCTCCTACGCGCTGCCGGTCGTGGCCGTCATCGCCGCGTTCGGCTCGGTATTCGCGTTGCTTGCGATCGCCGGCCGCAACGCCGGGCTATTGATCCTGATCCTCGCGGGGCTCGCGATCTCGAGCCTGGCGGGCGCTGCAACCGCGCTGGTGATGAATCTCTCCAGCAATCCCTTTGTGGTGCTCGAAATCGCGTTCTGGCTGCTCGGCTCGCTGGAGGACCGCAGTTTTGAGCACGTCATGCTGGCGCTGCCCTTCATCGTCGCGGGCGCGGTCATCCTGCTCAGCCAGCGCCGCGCTTTCCGCGCCCTTACGCTCGGCGAGGAAACCGCACAAAGCCTCGGTGTCGATGTCGCCCGCCTGCGGCTGTTGGTGATTCTCGGCGTCGCCCTCGGGGTCGGCGGCGCGGTCGCGGTGTCCGGCACGATCGGCTTCATCGGCCTCGTCGCGCCGCATCTGATGCGGCCGCTGATCGGGCATGATCCGGCGCGGCTGTTGGTGCCGAGTGCATTCACTGGCGCGGCGCTGCTGCTCGCGGCCGATATCGCCGTGCGCATCATTCCATCGACAAGCGACATCAAGGTCGGCGTGCTGACCTCCATCATCGGCGTGCCATTCTTCCTCTACCTGATCATGCGCGAACGCCGCGCACTCGGCGGAGGCATCCTGTGACGCTGCTGTCAGCCGAGAATTTGAATGTGGCGCTGGCCGGCCGGTCGGTGCTCAGGGATGTTTCGCTGTCGCTGTCGTCAGGGCATCTGGTCGCACTGGTCGGGTCGAACGGCGCCGGCAAGACCACGCTGCTGCGCGCGCTGGCGGGATTGTTGCCGTCCGACGGCACCATCCGTGTCGGCGGCGATGCGCTGTCGTCGTTGCCGTTGCGCGAGCGCGCCAAACGTTTTGCCTATTTGCCGCAGGGACACATCGTGCATTGGCCGCTGCCGGCGCGCGATATCGTCGCGCTCGGCCGCTATCCGCATGGCGCCACCGATCCGGCGAGATTGTCGCCCAAAGACGCCGAGGCGGTGCTGCGGGCGATGCAGGCGGTCGATGTCATGGAATTCGCCGAACGCCGCGTCACCGAATTGTCCGGCGGCGAGCGCAGCCGCGTCGCGCTGGCGCGGGTGCTGGCGGTGGAAGCTCCCGTGATCCTGGCCGACGAGCCGACCGCGTCGCTCGATCCGCGCCACCAGATCGACGTCATGAAGGGCCTGCGTTCGGCCGCCGACAAGGGCGTGCTGGTGATCGTGGTGACGCATGATCTCGGGCTTGCGGCGCGATTTTCCGATCATGTGCTGGTGCTCGGGGAGGGCCGCCTGGTGTCGCAGGGCGCGCCGGCCACGGCGCTGTCGGCGCAGGTGATCGCTGACGTGTTCCGGATCAGCGCCTATCGCGCGGAATACCAGCGCGAAACCGTGATCGTGCCTTGGGCGGAAATCTGATGCGGCGGCGTCTTGCAGCTCTGTTGGCGATTGTAGCCTTGGCGATTGTAGCCTTGGCGATGTCTAGCGGCGCGTCGTCGGCGACCGGTCTGCCGCGCATCGTTTCGATGAATGTCTGCAGCGATCAATTGCTGCTGACGCTGGCGGACCCCGAGCAAATCCTGGGATTGGGCCGATACGCGCGCGATGGCTGGCAATCCTGGGCGGCCGACAAGGCGCGCCATTACCCGATCCTGTCGGGCGGCGCCGAAGACGTGCTGGTGCTCAAGCCCGACATTGTGCTCGCAAGCCGGTTCGACAAGCGTTCGACGCGGGAATTGTTGAAGGCGAAGGGGCTGCATGTCGCCGAATTCACCGTGCCGCGCACGCTTCCCGAGGTGAAGGACCAGATCCGCGAGATGGGCGAGGTGGTGCAGCATCCGGATCGCGCCAAAGCCGAAATCGCCCGGCTCGACGCCGCGATCGCGCGCGCCCGGGAGGCCGTCACCGGCAAGCATTACCGGGTGCTGCCGCTGTCGCGGCGCGGTTTTGTGTCCGGCCGCGACAGCCTGGTCTCTTCGCTGCTGACCGAAACCGGCTTGTTCAACCCGGCCGGCGATCTCGGCATCGCCTTCGGCGGATTCACCTCGCTGGAAGCGATCGTCAGCCTGCGGCCTGATTTTCTCCTGGTGTCGGAGACGGGCGACCGCGCCGAGGATAACGGCCGCGCCTTTCTGCTGCATCCGGCGCTGCAGCACTTCTATCCGCCGGAAAAACGCATCGTGATTCCGGAACGGCTGACGGTGTGCGGCGGCGTGATGCTGGCGGAAGCGCTGGATATGCTGACGGCGGAATTGCAGCGGGTCGGACGGTAGTCAAATTCCATCGTCGTCCCTGCGAAAGCAGGGACCCACAACCACCGATGTTTGTTGTTTGCAGAAGGCGTCTACCACATCGCTTAATCGACAGGCCGCGGAGTATGGGTCCCTGCTCCCGTGCGCAATTGCGCACTAGGCAGGGACGACGGCTCCATAACAACCGCATTCACCCACGCATCACCGGCCCGCCGGCCTTCTTCCAGGCATCCATGCCACCTTCGATGTGGGCGGTGTTGGCAAGGCCCGCTTTCTTGGCGGCGGCCACCGCCATCGCCGAGCGCTCGCCGAAGGCGCAGAAGAACACGATGCGGCGCCCGGTGGCCGCGGCGACCTCGCGCAGCATGCCGCCGGGCGCGAGGCTCTCGCAGATGCCGGGATAGGGCGCGTGCAGCGCGCCCGAGAGCGTGCCGTGCTTGGCGCGCTCGCTGTTCTCCCGGAGGTCGACCAGCAGAATATCCGGGCGGCCTAATCTGTCGATCGCTTCGCGGGCGGTGAACGACAATCCTTCCATGGCGAGATCGTGCTGATGCAGGCCGACATGCATGTTGGCGGGGACAGCTACGTCCATCATCTTCGGGTTGGGCAGTTTCAGATTGGCCATCAGTTCGACATACTCGTCGACCGAGCGCACCTGAAGCCTGGGATTGTAGCGCTTCTCCTCGCCGATGGTGGAGACGGTGTCGCCCTTATAGTCATGGGCGGGAAACACCATGGTCTCCTCCGGCAGTTTCAGGAGCCGGTTGAAGATCGAGTCATATTGGGCCCGCGAGCTGCCGTTCTGGAAATCGGTGCGGCCGGTGCCGCGGATCAAGAGCGTATCGCCGGTGAAGACGCGGTCGCCCATCAAATAACTGTAGGAATCGTCGGTATGGCCGGGCGTGTACATCACGTCGAGGCTGAGGCCCTCGATCATCACCTTGTCGCCATCGGCAACCCGCATCGACACCACGTCGGCCTTGCTCTGCTCACCCATGATGGTGATGCATTGGGTGCGGTCGCGCAGTTCGCCCAGGCCCGTGACGTGGTCGGCGTGCAGATGGGTGTCGACCGCCTTGACCAGCCGCAGATCGAGCTCGCGCAGCAACTGGCAATAGCGGTCGGCCTTTTCCAGCACGGGATCGAGGATCAGCGCCTCGCCGCCGGCCCGGCTGGCCAAGAGGTAGCTGTAGGTGCCTGAAACGCTGTCGAAGAGCTGACGAAAGATCATGACGGCTGCCGCGTCCTCAATTTGGGTCTCGCGGAGGATATTATTCCATTACGACGGCCTACTCAAACATTCTCGTCTCCACAGGGCGGCCATTTCGAAGGCGTCTTGCTCCCTCAAGGCCGGACGTAACTCCAGCCCTGCTCCTGCAATTCCATCAGATGCACCACGCCTGACGGTACCACCGTGGCTTCGGGCAGCACCGAAATCGCGTGTCCCTCGGTCTTTTCCATGCCCTGCTTGCTGTTGTTGCAGGCGGAGAACTGGATCTTGCCCGGGAAAACCATATCCTTGAGCCGCTTGATGCGGTCCTGCACCGGCGAGGTGTCGGCGCGCAGCATGTGCAGGCCGGGACCGTAGGCGACGACGTCGATGTCCACATCCTCATTCTTCGCGCGGTAGTACTCGATCACGTTGGCGGCGTTGTTGAGCACCATATTCATCACCTGCGGGTCGTTCTGGTCGATCTGGATCGAGATGCGATGGGCCTTGTCGGCGGCAAGCGCGCTCGACGCAAACGCGAGCGAGAGCAGGGCGACGGTCGCTAGACGGCAAAACATGATAAAACTCCCTAAGGTCTGACCAGTGTATACCCGTTTTCGGTCAGCAGCAGGATCTGTGCGACGCCGACCTGAACCGGTGTCGCGGCGGCGATGAATTCCGGCCGTTTGCCGGTGTCGCGTTCGATCGTATCCACGGTGTTAAGGCAGACGTCGAAACGCACGCCTTGCGCGACAAGGCTCTCGACCCGTTGGCGGTGGTCGTTCTCCGGGCGCAGCAAATCGATTCCCGGACCGAACGTCACCACCTCGATCGCGACCTTGTCGGGATCGTAGGCCTTGAGCAGGTTATAGGCGACGCTGATGACGAGGCTTTGCTTTTTCGGGTCATTGTCCGAGAGCTGCAATACGATGTGGTGCTCGGCGAACGGTTTGTCGGGCAATGCCGCCGGCTGGGCGCGGGCGGGCGAGGAGACCGCTGCGGTCATCAACGCCACTATCAGGGCGCTACCGAGCGCGCCAACGATCGACCGCCGATATCTGGCAAAATGCCTCATACCCGTCCCGCTATTCCCGGATTGTCATCGACGCCCTTCAAGGTGACGCCGGTACCGCGCGGGTCGCGCATCTTCTGGGACCGCAGATGCCTGGCGAAGACGTCCCACACCGGAATTCCCTTTTGCTCGTTGACGGACGCCCAGCCCGCCACCTTGTAGCTCTTGCCGGCATCGAGCGGACGGCCGTCATCGAGCTTGAGGTCGGAAATCCGGCGCCCGGCGGCCTCGGCCGGCGTGCAGGTATAGGCGAAACCGCCGACACGAACCATGTCGCCGCCCTGCTGATAATAGGGATCGGCATTGAAGAGATTGTCGCAGACGTCTTCGAGAATGTCCCTGATCTGGCCGCCGGTCATGTTCAGGACGTAGGTTTCGGGATAGGTGATGGCGGTCTCGGTCAGCAGATCTTCCATCGTCACCGGCTGGCCCGGCAGTACGCTGTTGCCCCAGCGGAAGCCCGGTGACAGTGCGATCTCGGCGTCGAGTTCCGAGCGCAGCGCGTCGCAGATCACCTGGTCCACTGTGCCGCCGAAATTGCCGCGACGATAGAGCAGGCGATCGGTGGTCGCGATTTTCTCGGCGTAGGCTGCCGCATGGGGTCCACGCACCTTGTCGATCAGCGCCTGCATCGCGGCATCCGGCTTCAGCAGTTCCGAGAATACCGGCAACAGCCGGTAGCGCACGTCGGCGACCCGGCCCTTGGCAATCTCAAGATCGAGCACTCCGAGGAATTTTCCGCTCGATCCGGCATTGGTGACGAGCGTGGTGCCGCCGGCATTGCTCACGGAAATCGGCTGCGGCACCGCATCGTGAGTATGGCCGCCGAGAATGACGTCGATGCCGGTGACGCGGCTGGCGAGCTTGAGATCGACATCCATGCCGTTATGCGACAGCAGCACCACGGCATCGACCTTGTCGCTGTTGCGATGAGCGTCGACCAGCTTCTGCAATTCCTCGTCGCGGATGCCGAATTTCCAGTCCGGCGTAAAGCGCTTCGGGTGCGCGATCGGCACGTAGGGAAAGGCCTGTCCGATCACGGCCACGCGATGGCCGCCGATCTCCTTGATGAGCGAAGGCTTGAACACCCGTCCCGAGGCGGGATCGAACGCCTTGGCGTCGTTGAAGGCGGCTTCCTCGGTGAGGAAGACGTTCTGCGCCAGGAATTCGCCCTTGAAGCGTTCGAGGTTGGCGCGCAGCGCCTGCTCGCCATAGGTGAATTCCCAATGCCCGGTCATCGCCTCGATGCCGAGCAGGTTCGCCGCCTCCACCATGTCGGCGCCCTGCATGGTATTGGCAAGCCCGGTGCCCTGCCACAGATCGCCGCCGTCGAGCAGCTGCGAGCGTCCGGGCCCGGCATCGCTGCGCAGGCGGTCGATCAGCGTCTTCAGATGCGCAAAACCGCCGAGCTTGCCGAACCGCGCGGCGCTCTTCTCGAAATCCAGATAGGTGAAGGCGTAGGCGTCGGCGCTGTCCGGCTTGATGCCAAACCGGTCGAGAAAGGCGCGGCCGACCAGATGCGGCGGCTTTCCGGCCATCGCACCGATCCCGAGATTGACGCTCGGCTCGCGGAAATACACCGGCAGCAGCTGCGCATGCGTGTCGGTCATGTGCAGGATGCGCGCGTTGCCGAAACGCTCGAGATCGTAGACGCTGTTGTCGGCGGCGCGCGTGATCCGCGGCACGCCGCCCGAAAGCATGGCGGCACCGGCGAGCGTCAGAAAATCCCGGCGGCGGATGGTCATAAATTATCTCCGCGCCTGCAAGAGGGGCCGAAAGAGGAGTTAGCGAATTTCCATGGCTTTCCAGCGTTCTTTCTCGCTTGTGGCCTGGAAGATCGACGCTCTTGCCAGCGCTTCGGCTTCTTTTGCCGACGCAACGGCTGCGTCGAAGTCGCCGGCATCGGCGGCCTTCTTTGCCGCCGCCAATGTCGCCGCGGTCGTGGTCCATTGGTTGCGCAAGCTGCCGGCCTCCTTGTTGGCGGCCTCGGCCGCGGCGGAGGCGGCCTTGAAGTCGGCTTCGGTGCTCGCGGCCAGCGCCGACGCCGCGCCTGCGAGCAGAAGCGCCGCTGCGAGGACAGTTTTAAGCATCCTGGAGCTCATGGCCGCGCTCCCGGGCCGGAAATCGGCAGTCCGTTGCTGACATAGGACAGATAATATTCGAGATCGCGGTATTCGTCGGCCTGCGGATCGAGCGGCACGCCGCGGATCTGGCTGTTGCAGGTGGTGAAGCGACGGCTGGTGGTGCCCATGCCGCTCCATTCCGAGCGGTAGATCGGCAGCGCGTTGAGAATGCCAAGCGCGGGCGCCAGCACTTCGGCGCGGATGCGCTCGCCCGGGCTCTGGACGTGACAGGTGGCGCAGGAGAAATTGAGCTGGCCGCGGCGGGTGTAAAAATATTCCTTGCCCTTTTGATAGGCTTCCAGCGCGCGCGGATCGTTGGGGATCTTGATGTCGAAAGGCTTGCCGCGCGAGGTGAACGCCATATAGGCGGTCAGCGCCGCCATGTCGTCCTTCACATAGGAGAGCGGCGCTTCGCCGTTGGCTTCGCGGCAGCGGTTCAGCGCCAGTTCCAGCGTGACGACCTTGCCTTCCTTCTCGTCGAAATACGGATAGTTCTGGCGGATGCCGATGCCCTTATTGGGGAAGCAGTCCTGATAGCTCTTTCCGTTCTTGAACGGCTTTGAGAACATCTCCTTGCCGGCTTCGAGCGAGAATTCGTAAGGCGGGAATTGCTCTTTCTCTTCCCATTGCTTGTGCAGGTCCTCGTTCATCGAATAGGGGCCGTTGACGAAATCCTCCGGCTTCAGCTTGGGGAATTTGTCCGTGAAGAATTTCTTGAACGCCCTGGCGTCGGCGGCCGGATCGACCGTGTCGGCGGCTGCCACCGGCGGGGTCACAAACGCCAGCAATGCCAGTGCCAGCGCGGCGGAAGCAACAGGGATCGCGGATCGCGTCTTCATTGAATCTTCGCCGTGGTGGTGTCGGTCGCGCCCTTGTTGTCGACCCAGCTCACTTTCAGATCGTCGCCCTTCTTGCCGCCCTTGAAGGCGAACTTGACATAGGGGTCCTTGGAGATGCCGCCGCCCCAATCGGCGACGAACACGGCCTTGCCGTCATATTCGAAGGTCAATTCCTGGATGAAATGCGGCGGGATGATCTGCCCCCGGGCGTCCTTGACAAAGCCGGAATCCATCGGGTGCTGGATCAGCGCCTGCACTTCGGTGGTGTCGCCGTTCGAGGTGGCGCGCACGCGAATGGTCGATGCCATTGGTTTCTTCCCTTATGATTTGCGCATGATCTTGTCGGAAAACCGGTTCCCACTTTGCACTAACGTGGCCCTCCGGGTCCGGATCATGCGCGTCAGCCGCCGCAGCCGCCGACGGTGACTTTGACTTCCTTGGTGGCGCTGTACAGCTTGCCGGCGGCTTCCACGATGACGATCACGTTGCTGGTCTTCGCCATCTTGATGCGGTTGGCCACGCTCGGGATCGTGCCCGCGGGAATCTTGTACGACGCAATCAGCGCGTTCGGGTTTTCGCTGACCAGGAACGCGATCGAGGTCACGTCAGTCAGTGTCGTAGAGACCGAAACCGGAACCACGGCGCCGTTCTCCGCGATTTCAGGGGCGTCCATCTTTACCTTGTCCGAGAGCTCGGCGGTCCTGCCGTAGAGCAATTTGACCGCATCTGCCTCGCTCTTTTGCTTGAACGCCTCCTCCGGATATTTGTCGTTGGCTGCGGCGAAGGCTGCAGGCAGATCGAAGCTGATAACGCCAAGCCCGGCCAGCGCGACTGTGCCGGCGCCTTTCAGCACCAGCCGCCGCGTCGCCGAAAATTCATTGTCCGTGATGCTCATCCGAAAGCTCTCCTGGCGTGCGCTTACAGCGTCACAGCGTCTGCAGAAAATCCACCACCGCGCTGATCTCCTTCTCGGACAAAATCCGGTTTCGTCCGAAGGGCGGCATCACGGTCTGCGGATTGCGCTTGGTTTCGTCCGACACAATGGCGACGAGGTCGTCGCGATTGGGGTATTTGGTTTTGATGTCTTTCAGTTCGGGGCCGATGGTGCCGGGAAGGTCGCCGCCCTTGATCATATGGCAGGTCAGGCAATTGCCCTTGCCGCGGTCGAATGCGAGCTTTTGGCCCTCGGCAGCGGCGGATTGTGCATGAGCGGGGCCCGCGACGGCGGCGCCGATCAACAGCGCCAGGACCAGAGCTGGCTTCATGGAGGAAGTGGCGATCAAGGGCGTTTCCCGGACGTTATATCGACGATCCCTGCGCAATATAGGGGGTCAAAAAGCACAAAGACCATCGGCTGGCAATGTGGAGAATAGGCGCGGGGAGACCGAGGTTAACGCACTGACCCAATGCACCCCGCGGAAGCTCGATTGTTCCCTCGTATTACAGTCATTCCGGCCAAATTTTGCAGACGGCGCCCGTGCGGTCTAAAAGGGCGCGGGAGAGTGGCCGTGGCGGAACATGTGGTGGAATTCGGCAAGGATGGCCGGCCGGTCGAACCCGACGGCCGGCTCGACGCGGCGGCGTTCCACCGCAACCACGCGCCGATTTCCACGGTTTTGCTGAAATTCCTCGCCGGCAAAACCGGCGACGTGCTAGAGGCCGGCAGCGGCACCGGCCAGCATGTGGTGCATTTCGCCCGCCACGCCCCTGATATCACCTGGTGGCCGAGCGACACCAACGAGGCGCATCTGAACAGCATCGGCGCGTGGCTGAAACATTCAGGCCTGCCGAACATCCGCCCCGCGCTGCGGATCGATCTCTCCGATCCCGCCTGGTGTCATCAGATGCACGACGGCCGCGGCCCCGGCAAATTGCTGGCGGTGTTCTGCGCCAATGTGATCCACATCGCGCCATGGCGCGTCGCCGAGGGCCTGTTTGCGGGCGCCGCGCGCTATTTGCGCTCCGACGGGCGGTTGTTTCTTTATGGCCCGTTCAAGCGCGACGGCAAGCACACCGCGCTGAGTAATGCCGTATTCGACACCAGCCTTCGCAGCCGCGAGCCCGAATGGGGCGTGCGCGATATCGGCGACGTCGAGAGATTGGCTGACGGTGTTGGCCTCGTCTTGCTCGAGACCGTGCAAATGCCGGCCAACAACCTGATTCTGGTGTTCGGGCCATCAAAAAAGGGTGACGCCAGCGCATAGCGCGCGCCCGTTTGCATCGGTTGATCGCGCGGCGGCTCCTCTTCATAGTGCCGGGAATCACCAGGGCTCCCGGCCGGGGCCTGCCGGGCGGGAATGCCGATATTGGATACGACAGCCACCGACGAGATCGCCAACGATGCGCGGGCGCGCTCCAATGTGCTGCGGCTGGCCGCGGCGCAGGCGCTGACCGGCGCCAATTCGGCGGTGATCTTCGCCACCGGCTCGATCGTGGGCGCGACGCTGGCGCCGTCAATCTCGCTCGCAACCGTGCCGCTGTCGATGTACGTGCTGGGCCTCGCCGCGGGCACGCTGCCGACCGGCGCGATCTCGCGCGCCTATGGCCGCCGCGTCGCTTTCATCATCGGCACCGGCTGCGGCGTAGCGACCGGCGCGCTTGGCGCATTCGCGATCCTGCATGCCTCATTCTGGCTGTTTTGCTGCGCGACCTTCCTCGGCGGCCTCTATGGCGCGGTGTCGCAATCCTACCGCTTTGCCGCCGCGGACGGCGCCAGCACCGCGTTCCGCCCCAAGGCCGTGTCGTGGGTGATGGCTGGCGGCGTATTCGCCGGCGTGCTCGGTCCGCAGCTCGTGCAGTGGACCATGGACATCTGGCCGCCTTATCTGTTCGCGTTCAGCTTTGTGGTGCAGGCGCTGGTCGCCTTGATCGCGATGGCGGTGCTGACCGGCGTCGATGCGCCAAAGCCGGCCGCGGCCGACCTGCATGGCGGCCGGCCGCTGTTCGAGATCGCGCGGCAGCCGCGCTTCATCGCCGCCGCCCTGTGCGGCGTCATCGCCTACCCCATGATGAACCTCGTCATGACGTCGGCGCCGCTCGCGATGAAGATGTGCGGCCTCTCCGTCAGCGATTCCAATTTCGGCATTCAGTGGCACATCGTGGCGATGTATGGGCCAAGCTTCTTCACCGGCTCGCTGATCGCCCGCTTCGGCGCGCCCGTGATCGTGGCGATCGGCCTGTCGCTGGAGGCGGTCGGCGCCATGATCGGCCTCTCCGGCGTCACCGCGATGCATTTCTGGGCTACGCTGGCCGTGCTCGGCGTCGGCTGGAATTTCGGCTTCGTCGGCGCGTCGGCGCTGGTGCTGGAGACGCACCGGCCGCAGGAGCGCAACAAGGTGCAGGCCTTCAACGATTTTCTGGTGTTCGGGATGATGGCTATCGGATCGTTCTCGTCCGGGCAGCTGTTGGCCAATTACGGCTGGTCGGCGGTCAACATGGTGGTGTTCCCGCCAGTGCTGCTCGGCCTTGCGGTGCTGTCGTTCGCGTCGTTCACGAAGCGACGGCGCAGATTGCAGTCGGTGGATGAATTTCCGGAGCCGAGCCTTTAGCGGTTTGCTGACATCCGCTGACAATTCGGCCGCGGTCGAAGTCTTCTTCTTCTTGACCTGCTAATAGTTGCCGTGATGCCCGGGCTTGACCCGGGCACCCACGTCTTTCTTGATGCCGGTACGAAGGACGTGGATGGCCTGGCATAGGCGAGCGGAAGCGACGCCGTCCTTCGGACCGCTATGCCCGGCCATGACGGCGCAAATTCAAAAGAAGAAAAAATTGGACGCATCCACTCACGCCACCATCGACGAAACCTCCATCCGCTACGAAGGCTGGCGGATCGTGCTGGTTTGCTTCCTGCTCGCGACCTTTGGCTGGGGGCTCGGCTTTTACGGCCAGAGCGTCTATGTCGCCGAGCTGCACCGGCTGCGCGGCTGGCCGGCGTCGCTGATCTCGTCCGGCACCACGTTCTTCTACCTGTCGGGTGCGGCGCTGGTCGCCTTCGTCAGCGAGGCGATCAGGGCGTTCGGTCCACGCAAATGCCTGATCGCGGGCACGTTGGCGATGGCGGCAGCCGCGATCTCGATCGGGCAGGTGCGCGAGCCCTGGCAGCTCTATGCGGCGAATGCGGTACTGGCGTTCGGCTGGGCCGGCACCAGCCTTTCCGTCATCACCAACACGCTCGGCCTCTGGTTCGACCACAAGCGCGGCATGGCGATCAGCCTGGCGCTGAACGGCGCCAGCTTTGGCGGCATTGCCGGCGTGCCGCTGCTGGCGGCCGCGATCGGCTATTTCGGCTTTTCGGGCGCGATGATCGCGGCGGCAGTCGCGATGATCGTGCTGATGGTGCCGGTGATCCTGATCTTCGTCGGACAACCGCCGCTGCACCTGAGTACGAGCGCGCTGGCGGCCTCAGACGCGCCATCCGCCACGCAAATCCGTGCACGGGCATTTCGCGATATCAGTTTTCTCTCGGTCTCCGGCGCCTTTGCGCTGGTGCTGTTCGCGCAGGTCGGCTTCATCGTTCATTTGATCTCGTTCCTGGATTCGGTGATCGGGCGCGAGCGCGCGGCGGTTGCAGTGGCGTTGATGACGGCGATGGCGGTGGTCGGGCGCGTGCTGTTCTCGTTCGTGATCGACCGGCTCAACCAGCGGCTGGCGTCGTCGCTGTCGTTCGTCAGCCAGGCGGTGGCGCTCGCCGTCATCATCAATGTGCACAACGACATGGCCTCGATCGCGGCCTGCGCGCTGTTCGGATTTTCGGTCGGCAATCTGATCACGCTGCCGTCGCTGATCGTGCAGCGCGAATTCGACCCGCGATCGTTCGGCGTGCTGGTCAGCCTGATCACGGCGATCAACCAGATCACCTATGCGTTCGGTCCCGGCGTGGTCGGGGTGCTGCGGGACGCCTCGGGAAGCTATGCGCTGCCGTTCTACGGCTGCATCGGGCTGGAACTGACCGCGGCGGTGCTGATCATGATCCGCGGGCGTCCCTGAGTCGTCATTGCGAGCGAAGCGAAGCAATCCATTTCACCGAGCAAAGGAAGAGTGGATTGCTTCGTCGCTTCGCTCCTCGCAATGACGGCAAAAACTACACCGCCCGCTGCCGCAATAGATCATCCAGATCGAGCCGCTTCGTGAACATCGACAGCGCGCCGTCCGGCGTGCGCGGCCATTGCTCCTTCGGCCGGTCCCAGTACAGCTCCACGCCGTTCTCGTCGGGATCGCGCAGATAAAGCGCCTCGCTGACCCCGTGGTCGCTGGCGCCGTCGAGCTCGATACCGGCGCTGATCACGCGATAAAGCGCATCGCCCAGCGCCGGACGGGTCGGATAGAGGATCGCGGTGTGGAACAGGCCCGTCGTGCCCGGCGGCGGCGGATGGCCGCCTTTGCTTTCCCAGGTATTGAGCCCGATATGGTGGTGATAGCCGCCGGCCGAGATGAACGCCGCGCCGGAGCCGAGCCGCTGCATCAGTTCGAAGCCGAGCACGCCGCAATAGAAGCCCAGCGCGCGGTCGAGGTCGGCGACCTTGAGGTGGACATGCCCGATCCGGGTACCGGCGATGATGGGTGGATTGTCGGGCAAAGCGTTCTCCATTCGAAGGGTATCGTGCCCCGGATACTGCGCAGCGCGTCAGCGATGCGCTGCTAAGCCGGGGCCCATAGCTCGCGGGTCCCGGCTCTGCGGTGCACCGCTGAAGAAGCGCTGCACCGCGTCCGGGACACGTAGGCGGCGATCACGCCTCACGCAAGGTCGGACACTTCTCCTGTCGGCAGTTCGAACTCAAAGGTGTTCAGCGTCATCGACACCATCGTGTAGTAGCCGCACAGCCCGATGATCTCGGTCACGCCGCGCACGGTGAGCACCTTGACGGCGGTGTCATACAGCGCCTTCGACACGCCGTGGCCCTCATGCAGCGATTTGGCGAGGTCGTAGATCATCTGGCCCTTGGGATCGTCGAACACGGGCGTGCGGCGGTCGCGGATGTCATCGATGATTTTCGGGTCCATGCCGCCCTTCAGTGCGAGGCGCTTGTGCGCGTACCATTCGTAATGCGAGGTCCAGTGCCGCGCGGTGACGAGGATCGCGATCTCCGACAATTTGGCCGGAAATATCGTATCGAAGCGCAGCACGCCGCCAAGGCGCGTGGCATGCCGGGCCATTTCGGGACTATTGAGCCAGGCCATCATCGGCGCCGGCGGGGCGCCCCGTTTGCCTGCAATCGACTCGTCGTAGGTTTCTTTTTGGTCCGCGCTCATTTCGCCAGGCGAAAGCAACTTCAGGCGCATGTCCGTTTCCTCTTGTTTTTCAATCGTTACGCGCTTTGCGAATACACCTGATCACGCGGCATGACCACCGCCGCTCCGGCATGGCATGACGCAAGACATATTGAATTCCGCGGTGCGGTGACTAAGGTCCTTTCCAACTCGACAATATGGAAACGCACCATGCCCGATCTGGAAAATTTTCGCCGTGAAACCCGCGCCTGGCTGCAGGCGAACTGTCCGCCCGAGATGCGGCGGCCGATGACCTCGGACGCGGATACGTTCTGGGGCGGCCGTAACGCCAAATTCTCCTCCGAGCCGCAGCGCGTCTGGTTCGAGCGGATGCGCGACAAGGGCTGGACCGTGCCGCATTGGCCGAAGGAATATGGTGGCGGCGGCCTCGACGGCGAGGAGGCCAAGATCGTGCGCCAGGAGATGGCGGCGATCGGAGCCCGCCAGCCGCTGGTCTCGTTCGGCATTTCCATGCTCGGACCGGCGCTGCTGAAATACGGCACCGACGCGCAGAAGAAGGAGCATCTGCCCAAGATCACGGCGGGCTTGATCCGCTGGTGCCAGGGCTATTCCGAGCCGAACGCCGGCTCCGACCTTGCCTCGCTGCAGACCCGCGCCGAAAGCGACGGTGATGATTTCATCATCAACGGCCAGAAGATCTGGACGTCATATGCCAACTACGCCGACTGGATTTTCTGCCTGGTGCGCACCGATGGCACGGCCAAGAAACACGACGGCATCAGCTTCATCCTGTTCGACATGGCCTCGAAGGGCGTGTCGACAAAGCCGATCCTGCTGATCTCCGGCTATTCGCCGTTCTGCGAAACCTTCTTCGACAATGTGCGGGTGCCGAAGTCGCATGTGGTCGGCACCGTCAATCGCGGCTGGGATGTCGCGAAATATCTGCTGCAGCACGAGCGCGCGATGATCTCGGGCATGGGCGAGCGCGGCGTCGGCCGGCCGCTTGGCCAGGTTGCCGCCGACTCGGTCGGGACCGACGAGCAGGGCCGGCTGGAAGATCCGATGCTGCGCGGCCAGATCTCGACCTTCGAGATCGACGAGGCGGCGCTGTCGGCGGCCGCCGAGCGCGCGGTCGATCTGGCCAAGGCCGGTCAGTCGCATCCGGCGTTTTCGTCGGCGATGAAATATTACGGCACTGAATTGAACAAGCGCCGCTACGAAATCCTGATGTCGGCCGGCGGCATCGACGCGCTGGAATGGGAGAGCGAGCGCTCCAAAGGCGGCGCCCGCCCGCGTGCCTGGCTGCGCACCAAGGCCAACTCGATCGAGGGCGGCACCAGCGAGGTGATGCTCGGCATCGTGGCCAAGCGCATCCTCGATCTGCCGGGAGCGTGAACTCTGCAACCGTCGTTCCGGGGCGACGCGAAGCGTCGAACCCGGAACCTCGAGATTCCCCGACGTGCAATTGCACATCTGAGGTTCGCGTCTTCGACGCGCCCCGGAATGACGACCTCAAATTAGAAACACATCCAAACCGGAATCCTCTCAAATGGCCCTCGTCCTTACCGAAGAACAATCCATGCTGCGCGACAGTGCGCGCGGCCTCATCAGCGACAAGGCGCCGGTATCGCATCTGCGCGCACTGCGCGATGCCAAGGACGCAGTCGGATTTTCCCGCGATCTCTGGAAGACGTTTGCCGAGATGGGATTTTCCGGGCTGCTGGTGCCGGAGAACTTTGGCGGCAGCGGGCTCGGCTGCGTCGAGGCCGGCGTGGTGATGGAAGAAATCGGCCGCACCTTGATGCCGTCGCCGTTTCTCGCCACCTCGGTGCTGGCGGCCTCGGCGCTGTCGCGCGGCGGCAGTGATGCGCAAAAATCCCAGCATCTGCCAAAAATTTCCGACGGCTCGCTGCTGGCGGCGCTCGCGATCGACGAAGGAGCCAAACACCGCCCGTTGCAAACCAAGATGCAAGCGGTGCGCTCCGGCAATGGGTTCAAGCTTTCCGGCGACAAGGCCTTTGTGGTCGACGGCCACACCGCCGATCTCCTGATCGTCGCGGCGCGCACCGGCGGCGCCGCCGGCGAGCGCAACGGCCTGACGCTGTTCCTGGTCGATCCGAAGACCAAGGGCATCGCGACTGAGCGCACGGCGATGGTCGATTCGCACAATGCGGCACGGATCGTGTTCGAGAATGTCGAGGTCAATGCCGATCATGTGCTCGGCGAGGTTGATCAAGGCGGGGCGTTGCTCGAGGGCGTGCTCAATATCGGCCGCGGCGCGGTTGCCTCCGAAATGGTGGGTCTCAGCGAAGAAGTGTTCGGCCGTACCGTCACCTATCTCAAGGAACGCAAGCAGTTCGGCAAGCTGATCGGCGAATTCCAGGCGCTTCAGCATCGCGCAGCCCAACTCTACATCGATATCGAAATCACCCGCGCTGCGGTGCTGAAAGCGCTGCAGACGCTCGATGGCGATTTCGATCGCGCGGGTGCAGCGGTCGCCGTCGCCAAAGCGCGCGCCGGCTCAACCGCGACGCTGGCGGTTCAGGAAGGCGTCCAGATGCACGGCGGCATGGGCATGACCGACCAGTTCGACATCGGCTTCTTCATGAAGCGGGCGCGGGTCTGCCAGGAATTGTTCGGCGATGCCAATTTCCACGCCGATCAGCTGGCGCGGATGAAGAGTTATTGACGGTCTCACCCCGTCATTGCGAGCGAAGCGAAGCAATCCATAGCGCGGCATAACGGATAGATGGATTGCTTCGTCGCTTCGCTCCTCGCAATGACGTCTGAGGGACCTACCTGATCGGCGGGGCGTACTGAATCCCGCCGGCGCTCCAGAGCTGGTTGAGCCCGCGCGGAATCTTCAGCTTCGACTCGGCGCCGACATTGCGCTCATAGACCTCGCCGTAATTGCCGACGTGGCGGATGATGCGGGCAGCCCAGTCCTTGGTCAGACCGAGGTCCTCGCCGTAACTGCCTTCGGTGCCGACCAGACGCATCACCTCGGGCTTCTTCGACTTCAGCGCCTCGTCGATGTTCTTGGAGGTAATGCCGAGTTCTTCGGCATTGATCATCGCATAGAGCGTCCACTTCACGATCATCATCCAGTCGTCGTCGCGCTGCCGCACCACGGGCGCCAGCGGCTCCTTGGAGATGATGTCCGGCAGGATGATGTGGTCGTTCGGCTTGGAGAGATTAAGCCTGAGCGCATAGAGCTGCGAGGCGTCGGCGGTGAAGGTGTCGCACTGGCCGGAATCATAGGCTTTGACCACTTCCTCCAGCTTGGGGAATTTCATCTCCTGGTATTTCATGTTGTTGGCGCGAAAATAGTCCGCGAGGTTGAGCTGCGTGGTGGTTTCCGCCTGCACGCAGATCTTGCTGCCATTGAGGTCGAGCGCCGAGTCGATCTTGCGGGCCGCGGGCAGCATGAAGCCTTCGCCGTCATAATAGGCGACCGCCGGGAAGTAGAGATCGTAATTGGTCTCGCGCGACATGCTCCAGGTCGAGTTGCGGGAGAGGATGTCGACCTTGCGGTTCTGCAACTCCTTGAAGCGTTCGCTGGCATCGAGCGGAATGAATTTCGCGGCCTTCGGATCGTCGAAGATCGCCGACGCCACCGCGCGGCAGAAATCGACGTCAAAACCGCTCCAGTTGCCCTTGTCGTCGGGGATCGAGAAGCCGGGCAGGCCGGCATTGACGCCGCAGAATACCTCGCCGCGCCGGATCGTGCGCTTCAGGGTTCGGGTGTCGTATCGCTCATAGGTGATGGCAACGGCCGCGATCGCGACTGCGACCGCCAGACCAATCAGGAGGCCGCCTCGGAATGTGCGCATGATTTATCTCTCACCAATGATCGGGAAAAACGGATTTCAGCGAAGCTGGAGCGGCGGTTACAGTTCGGGCTTTTGCCGGATAATTACCTTGGTTCCGACGGGCACGCGATCGTAGAGATCGGCGACGTCGGCGTTGACCAGCCGGAAGCAACCAGATGAAACCTTGGTGCCGATCGTGTCGGGACGGTTGGTGCCGTGGATTCGGTAGACGGTGGTGCCGAGATACATGGCGCGGGCGCCGAGTGGATTGCCGGGTCCACCGGCCATGAAGCGCGGCAGATAGGGCTGGCGGGCAATCATTTCCGGCGGCGGCGTCCAGTCCGGCCATTCCGCCTTGCGGGTGATATTGACCAGGCCCTGCCACTGGAATCCGTCGCGCCCGACGCCGATGCCGTAGCGCAGCGCGCGGCCGTTGCCTTGCACCAGGTACAGATGGCGTTCGGCGGTGGAGATGATGATGGTGCCCGGCGCCTCATTGGTCCGATAATACACCATCTGCTTGCGGTATTCCGGATCGAGCTCGACGCTGTCATCCGGCAGAAGCCCGGGCTGGTCGCCCACGTCGGGCTGCTGGGCATAGCTTTGCGAGGCTGAAAGCATCAGGCCACCGGCGGCGACGACGATCCAGATCAGGTGACGAAGTCTCGTCATTGCAAAGCTCTCCTTCTTGGCCCTTGAGCCAAATCCTTGGAACCATCAAATCTCAGGGCCAGCTTGATGGCAAGTTCAAGGCGAGTGCGACGGATACGTCACTGAAATGTCACGAATTTTCGAAAGGTGCAGATGGCCCGAAATACCTCATTTCGGTGCGATCCAGAGCCGCAGGCCAAAGGAGATCAAGGCGACGGTGCCGACGCCGCCGAGCCAGAGGGCTGCGAACCACAATAGCCGCTGCGTCAGCGGGCGTGGATTTTCCTCTCGCGGCATCAATGATAGCCGCTCCCGTGCCTGACCTTGCCGCGGAACACCCAGTAAGCCCACGCGGTGTAGCCGAGGATCAGCGGCACCAGCACGCCGACGCCGAACAGCATGAAGATCTGGCTGTTCGCGGGCGAGGCTGCCTGCCAGATCGTGATGCTCTGCGGCACGATGTAGGGATACATGCTGATGCCCAGGCCGGCATAGGACAGCGCGAACAGCGCCAGCGCCAGGAAGAACGGCTGGTAGTCGTATTTGTTGGCAAGGCTGCGCAGCAACAACACCGTCACGCCGGCCACCGCGATCGGCACCGGCGCGGTCAGGATGATGTTGGGCCAGGCGAACCAGCGCTGCGTGTACTGCACGTGGAGGAACGGCGTCGCAATGCTGACCGCGCCGATCGCGCCCAGCATCGCCAGCAACAGCACCCAGCTCAAATGATAGGCGCGGTCGCGCAAACTGCCTTCGGTCTTCATCACCAGCCAGGTCGCGCCCAATAGCGCATAGCCGATCACCAGTGCTGCACCGGTCAACAGGCTGAACGGCGTCAGCCAGTCCCACCAGCCGCCGGCATAATGCCGTCCCTCGACATGCACGCCCTGCAGGATGGCGCCGAGTGCGATGCCCTGCGCCAGCGTAGCCACCAATGAACCGCCGGCAAAGGCGATGTCCCAGCGGTTGCGCTCGCTCTGCGTCGTCCGCCAGCGGAATTCGAAGGCGACGCCGCGAAAGATCAGCCCGACCAGCATGGCGATCATGGGCGTGTAGAGCGCCGGCATCAGCACCGAATAAGCCAGCGGGAACGCCGCCATCATGCCGCCGCCGCCCAGCACCAGCCAGGTTTCGTTGCCGTCCCAGACCGGCGCGACGCTGTTCATGATGACGTCGCGATCGGCTTTCTCCGGGAATAGCGGAAACAGGATGCCGAGCCCGAGGTCGAAACCGTCCATCACCACATAGACGAACACGGCAAACGCGATGATGAAGGCCCAGATGATGGCGAGGTCGATGGGGATCATCGGGCGGCTCCCTCGACGACGACGCCGGCGGCGGGCGTGATGCCGGCGGCGCGGGCAGGCGCGTCATGCGACGGCCCCTGTTCGCCGGGATGCGGCGGAGCCGCCATCAGCCGCAGCAGGTAGATGACGCCGGTGGTGAACACCGTGAAATAGACGATGATGAAAATGATCAACGAGGAGGCGACTGCGGGCGCCGCGAGCGGGGAGGCGGATTCGACCGTCCGCAACAGCCCGTACACCGTGAACGGCTGGCGCCCGGTCTCGGTGGTGATCCAGCCCGCGAGCACGGCGATGAAACCCGCCGGGCCCATCGCGATCGCGAACAAATGCAACAGGCGGAATTCATAGAGCTTGCCGCGCCAGCGCATCCACAGGCTGAGCAGGCCGAGCCCCATGATCAGGAATCCGAGGCCGACCATGATCCGGAACGACCAGAAGGTGATCGGCACCGGCGGCCAGTTTTCGCGCGGCACGGTGTCGAGGCCGGCCATCGGCGCGTCCGGGGAATGTTTCAGGATCAGCGAACCCAGTTTCGGGATTTCGACGGCGTATTTGACCTTGCCGGCGGTCTGATCGGGCAGGCCGAACAGGATCAGCGGTGCGCCGTCCTTATGGCTCTCGTAATGGCCTTCCATCGCCATGATCTTGGTGGGCTGATGCTCCAGCGTGTTGAGGCCGTGCTGGTCGCCGGCGAGAATCTGGATCGGCGCCACCAGGGTTGCCATCCACATCGCCATCGAGAACATCACGCGGGGGCCGGCGAGATGCTGGTCGCGCAGCAGATGATAGGCGCCGACCGCGCCGACCACGAGCGCGGTCGTCAGATAGGCGGCCAGCACCATGTGCACGAGGCGGTAGGGGAACGACGGATTGAAGATCACCTGGAGCCAGCTGGCGGCGACGAACTGGCCATCGGCATTGATGGCGTAGCCCGCCGGCGTCTGCATCCAGGAATTGGACGAGAGAATCCAGAATGCCGAAATCAGCGTGCCGATCGCGACCATCAGGGTCGCGAGGAAATGCAATTTGTGACCGACCCGTTCGAGGCCGAACAGCATCACGCCGAGGAAGCCGGCTTCGAGAAAGAACGCGGTCAGCACCTCATAGGCCATCAACGGCCCGATCACCGGCCCGGTCTTGTCGGAAAACGCCGACCAGTTGGTGCCGAACTGGTAGGAGATCACGATGCCGGACACCACGCCCATGCCGAAGGCGACGGCAAAGATCTTCAGCCAGTAATTGAACAGGTTGATGAAGACCTCGCGCCCGGTCCACAGCCAGAGCGCTTCAAGTACCGCCAGATAGCTTGCAAGCCCGATCGAGAAGGCGGGGAACACGATGTGGAACGACATCGTGAAAGCAAACTGCGCCCGGGCCAATACTACGGCGTCCCAGCCTTCGAACATCACGCACCATCCATCGCCGGTCTCTTGGGCACGATCTTGTCCGAAAACCGGAAATCCACTTTTCGGGATCGTGCCACAATCCGGCGCGAACCTTATCACGCCGAATTTGACGATAGTAGCCGCGCTGCCGGAATTGATCAGCTATTGGCGTTCAGCAGCCGTGCAATGGTGCGGTCGATCTGTTCGTACTGGCCTTCGCCGTCGTGCTGGAACACGATCTTGCCGTTCTGGTCGACGATATATTGCGCCGGCCAATACTGGTTGCGGTAGGCGTTCCAGGTCTGCGACTCATTGTCCTGCCCGACCGGATAGGTGATGCCGTGACGTTTCAGCGCCGCCTGCACATTGGACGCCGAGTGTTCGAACGGGAATTCCGGGGTGTGGATGCCGACCACGACGAGGCCGCGATCCCTGTATTTGGCATAGAGCTCGGTGACGTGCGGCAGCGTGTTGACGCAGTTGACGCAGCCATAGGTCCAGAAATCCACCAGCACCACCTTGCCGCGCAGGTCGGAGATTTTCAGCGGCTTCGAATTGAACCAGTTGCTGATGCCGGTGAATTCAGGCGCGGCCTGCTGTGCCGCCGCGACCGCGAACGGAGCATCCGGCGCTCGCGCTTCGCCGCTGATGCCGGGGAGGGTCGTGCCTGTCAGGCTGAACGCAACCAGTGCGGCGGATGCGGCGAGCGAGCGTAGGGTCATGGAAGTCTCCTTGAGGGTTCAGAGGCCGATCTGGCCATTGGGGTAGAATCCGGTCAGCCACGCCACGATCAGCGTGTCGTATTGGAAATAGGAGGCAATCGCGAAGGCGATCACGACGACGCCGAAGGCCTGCTGCAGCCTGGGTGTCATCCGCGCGATGCTGCGAATACGGGTGGTGACGGCCTGGCCGCCATAGGCGATCAAGAGCATCGGGATCGCCGCGCCGATGGCGTAGACCACCAGCAGCAGGCTCGCCCATGCGGTGTCCTTCGAGGTCGCCACGACGGTCAGGATCGAGCCCAGCACGGGGCCGGCACAGGGCGTCCAGACCAGGCCAAGCGTGGTGCCGAGCACGAAGCCGCCGATCATGCCTTGGCGGGATCCCGCCGTGGTGCTGCTGCCGAGCCGGCCGAACCGGACCGACAGCCACTCGAACGGCGCGGGCCAGATCATCAGCAGTCCAAATCCGGCCAGCAATACCGCGGCGCCGGTTCGCAGCACGTTGGGATCGAAATCGAACGCCCGGGTGATCGCGCTCAGCGCCAATGCCACCATCGAGAATGACATCACGAAACCAAGCGCGATCATCGCCGGCCGCGCCCTGCCGGTCTGGCCGACCGATGCCCCGAGCAGAATAGGCAGCATCGGCAGGGTGCAGGGTGCGGCGACCGTGACGACGCCTGCAAGCAGCGCGAGAACGAGGTTGAACATCGGATCCGTCCATCAACGGCTCCCGGCAGCGCCATGTGGCCACTGCGGGGAGCTTGATGTTCTTCGCGATGACGGCGCGGGCCGTTACGCCGGCCGCATCCCAGGCCGCGTCACGTCTCTGTGAGCCCCTCGAGGTGCGCTCACGATAACGCCTCCCCCAAATACAGAGCGACCCGGCTGGGGGGCATCCCGGCCGGGTCGTTGGAGGTTACTTGGGAGTCAGAACTTGGAAGGTCTGGTGGTCTGGAAACTGGTTCAACGGGCTCCGTTGGGGATCACACAGACCTCAGCGGCGCTCTTGGTGCTGCAATCGATCACTTGTTCGCGCACGACCATCGAACCGGCATCGCGCTGGGCGCGGGGGGCGATGTTCTGGGCGGACAATGAGGCCAGTGTGGCGACGGCGCCGAGCGGGATAATGAAAAAGCGGAAGGACGGCTTCAGCATGTTCGCTCTCCTGTTCGGCGTTGGTGTTGCGTTGTTGACGATCGATATAGGGAGGGAGTTTTTCCGGGTGATGTCGTCAATTGTTTCATTTGTTTCGTCGCCGGTAATCTTTGGCCTCGAAATCAACCCCGATTTTCGTCCCCGCCCTCCATTTAAGTATCTGAAATAGCTGTTTTTTATGCAGCCAGACTGTCCACGCCCGCGCCCTTAAGCAGCTCCGCGAGTTGTTTGCGGGCATAAAACATCCGGGTCTTCACCGTGCTCTGAGGAATGCCGATGATCGCGCCGGCCTCTTCCACCGACTTCTCGTGGTAGTAGACGAGGTTGATGATCTCGCGATGCGCCGGCGACAGCTTTGCGACGCAGGCACGCAGGATGGCCGAGGTATTGGCGCGGTCCAGCGAGGCTTCCGGCGTATCGGCCTCATCGGCGATCTCGAGCACGTCTTCCTGCTCGATATCTTCGTGCTTGCGTTGGCGCAGCGCGGTCAGCGCCTTGAAGCGGGCGATCGACAGCAGCCAGGTGGAAACCTGGGAACGGCCTTCGAACTGGCTGGCGGTCCGCCACACGTCCAGGAACACCTGGCTGACCAGGTCTTCGGCCTGGGTGGTGTCGCGCACCATGCGGAGGACGAAGCGGTAAACCCGGACGTTGTGACGGGAATAAAGCACATGCATCGCCGTGCGGCCGCCCAGGGCGATACTCTCAAGCAGCATCTCATCGGAGGTCGCGCGGACCGCCGCGATATTTTTGCGGGCTGCAGCGTTGATGGCGATGACGTTCGGCATGACAGGCTCCCACTTCGCCTTTTGGCGGCGCTTCGTTGGGAGGATTGTTAGTTAGTCAACGTTTCGGGATGTCTGCACGAAAAGGAGAAAATGGTTTCATGCCCGGGAGAATTGTTTCGTCGCAGGGCCCGGGACGAAACATTCGGGGGTAAAATGCGAGTAATTTCAATAAGCGGAAAATTGGAGGGAAGCCTTCTTCACCTCTCCCCGCTTGCGGGGAGAGGTCGAAATTTGCGCGAAGCGCGAATTTCGGGTGAGGGGGACTATCCGCGCATTCAGCATTCGTGGAGGCAGCCCCTCACCCCGGCCCTCTCCCCGCAAGGGCGGGGCGAGGGAGAAGGAAGTCTCACGCCTTGTCGCCGGTCGGCGAAAACAGATAGCCGCCGCCGCGGATGGTGCGGATCACCGCGGGCTTGGTCGGATCGATCTCGATCTTGCGGCGGATCCGCATGATGCGCAGATCGACCGCGCGGTCGAAGGCCTCGGCGTCGCGCGCGTTGGCCAATTCCAACAGCCGCTCGCGCGACAGCACCCGCTTCGGATTGGCCGCGAACACTTTCAAGAGGCCGAATTCGGACGCGGTCAGCGGATGCTCGTTGCCCTCGTCGTCGCGCAGCGCCTGCGCCCCGAGATCGAGCCATTTGGTGCCGAACCGCACCAGTTGATCCTTTTCCGTTTTGGTAGCCGCGGCTTCGGGCGCCGCTGCCTTCACCGGCGTACTACGGCGCAGCACCGAGCGGATCCGCGCCATCAATTCCCTGAGCTCGCAGGGCTTTGCGATGTAGTCGTCGGCGCCGAGCTCCAGCCCGACCACGCGATCGATCGGACTTGCCGTCGCCGTCAGCATGATGACGGGGACGTTGATGCGGCTCTTGAGGTCACGGATGATCGACAGCCCGTCTTCCTCGGGCATGTTGAGGTCGAGCACCACGAGGTCGGGCACGTTGGTCTCGATCACGCTGCGCAGGCTTTTGCCGCCGTCGCACAGGGTGACGCCAAAACCATGCATCTTGAGGTAATCGCCGACCATTTCGCGGGCCGGCGCCTCGTCGTCGACGATGATGATATGCGGGCTCTGGGTCATGACGTCTCTGTTGCCGGCAATGTAACCGTAAACGTCGATCCCTGTCCGGGTCCGGCGCTCTCCGCGGTCACATGGCCGCCATGCATGTCGATAATGCGTTTGACGATCGATAGACCCAGGCCGGTAGAGCTCTCGCCGGCGGTGGGCTTGGCCGAGAGCCGCTGGAACCGGCCGAACAGCCGGCCGAGGTCTTCGGGGCTGAGCCCTGCGCCCTCGTCACCGATGCGAATGACGGTGCTATGGCCCTCATGGCCGACCGCCACCGTGATCTTGCCGCCGATCGGCGAGTATTTGATGGCATTGCTGACCAGATTGTCGATTGCTTCGCGGATCCGGTCGGAGTCGCACATGGTGACGAAATTCGGCGGCGCGGATACGGCAATTGTTTGCTGCTTGTTGACGGCCAACGGCTGGTTGGCGTCGGCGACCTCGGCAACGAGGGCTGCGACATCGACCGGCTCACGGCGAATGGTGATGTCGAAGGCGTCCGCCATCGCATCCGAAATCAGATGATCGACCATCGAGGTCAGGCGCCTGGTGGCGTCGCGGATATGGTCGACCTGCGCCGTGACGTTTTCCTTGGGCGAGCCAGCCGAGATCAACTCGGTCAGCATTTCGGTGCGGCCGAGAATCACGCCGAGCGGATTCTTCAAATCGTGCGCGACGGTGCCGAGGATCTCGTTCTTGAAGCCGTTGGCGCGCTGCAGCCGCAGCCATTGCGACGACAGCCGGCGGTTGGCCTGCATTAGCGCCCGCGTGCGCTGCGCGACGCGGTCCTCGAGCTGGGTATTGGCCTCGTGCAGCTGCTGATAAAGAATGACGTTGTCGAAGGCGATCGACAGCCGGCTGGAGAAGATCTCGACCAGCGCGCGGTCGGTCTCCGAAAGCGGACGCTCGGCCTGCAGCAGCACGACCACTTCGCGGCCGCTGCCGGTGCGCAGATAAAGCACGCTGCGATGATCGGCGAATTCGTTCTTGCGGCGCTGGAACGCCGCCTCCACCATCTGCCGCAAATCCGGATCGAGCGCTTTCGAACTGGTGGTGCCGATGAAGCGGCTGTAGCAGCCCGAGCCGGCAAGCACGGAAAATTCGGATTCGGCCGAGCCGCCGTCGTCGCGCAGCACCAGAATGCCGGCGCAATCGACATTGAGCAGCGAGGCAAGCTGGGTCAGCACGCCTTCGGCGAGGCGCTGCATCGATTTGAAATCATACAGCGTCGAGGCGGCGTCGATGATGATTTCCAGCCCGCGCCTGGTCTGCACCATGCGCTCGAGCTGCTGGTAGCTGCGCAAGGCCGCTGTCAGCGAGGTGAACAGCTTGTCGGCGGTGAGCTCGGTCTTCGCCTTGTAGTCGTTGATGTCGTACTGGACGATGACGCGGCGCTCGGGCGCCTGGCCGGGCTGTCCGGTGCGCAGGATGATGCGGACGGTCTCGTTCCTGATCTCGTTGCGGATGTATTCGACCAGTTCGAGGCCGGCGACGTCGGTTTCCATGATGACGTCGAGCAGCACGGCTGCGATATCCGGATTGTTTCGCATCAGGATGCGGCCTTCGGCCGCGGAATAGGCCGACAGGATTTCGAGTGTCGACCCCTGCAGGTTGTAGTCACTCAGCGCAAAGCGGGTGCCTTCATGCACGGCCTGATCGTCGTCGATGACGGCGATCTTCCATTTGCGCGCGGACGAAACCTCCGGAACGGCGCCGGTATCGTCGATCAGGTGGAGGACATCGTCCTGTTCGGCCATTGAGGAGTTCCGTCGGCTGCAGCGTCCGTGATCGAGGGTCCACCCTTGGCGACCTTCGGCATGATAATGCGAAATGTAGTGCCTTGTCCCGGTCTTGACTCCAGCATCATCCGGCCGCCGAGCTGTTGAGTGACAAGATTATAGACGATATGCAACCCCAGTCCGGTGCCGCCCTCGTTGCGGCGCGTGGTAAAGAACGGGTCGAAGGCCTGCCGCTGCACGTCCGGCGTCATTCCCGCCCCGTTATCGGCGAAAATGATCTCGACATCGTCGCTGCCGCGGGCCCTTGCCGAGATCGAGATCGCCCCGGAGCGGCCGTCGGCGAAGGCATGATTGGCGGCGTTGAGGAAAAGATTGGTTAAAATCTGCCCGTAGGAGCCGGGATAGCCGTCAATCATCAGGCCCTCCGGCACGTCGACCGACAGCGTGATCGCGGCCTTCTTCAGGACCGGCCGCAGGCTGGCGACGATCTGGTCGGTGGCTTCCCCGAGGGAGAATTGCCGGCGCTCGGCATGCGAACGGTCCACCGCCACCTGCTTGAACGACTGGATCAACTCGCCGGCGCGATGCAGGTTCGCCACCAGCTGCTGGGCGGCGTCGCGCGAGGTTTTCACGAATTCGTCGAGCTTGGAGCGGCGCAGCGGCTCGGTGCGCAATTCGGACTCGAACATCTCGGCGCGGCGCGCAAAGCTTGAAGCAACGGTCAGGCTGATGCCGATCGGGTTGTTGACCTCATGGGCGACCCCGGCGACCAGGCCGCCCAGCGCCGCCAGCCGTTCGGCGTCGATCAGGTTCTGCTGGGCGGTGTTGAGCTCCAATAGCGCGCTCTCGGCCTTTTCCTTCGAGGCGCGCAGCTCGTCCTCGGTCTTGCGCTTGGCGATAGCGTTTTCGCGGAACACTTCCACCGCACGCGCCATCGCGCCGACCTCGTCCTTGGCGGCCGTTCCCTGCACGCTGCGGTCATAGTCGCCCGAGGTGATCGCGTGCATCGCCGCCATGATCTGGTGCAGCGGCAGCCGGATCGAGAGCGCGATCAGCACGCCGGCCGAAAGGATGATGCCGAGAAAGATCACGGCGATCGACAGCACCCGGCTCGATATGTTGGACAGCGTCCGATCGAAGGTCTCCTGCGCCTTTTGCTCGCGCTGGCGCATCTTGACCGACAACTCGTCGATGGCGCCGATCGCGTCCGCCTGGCTGGCGTCGATGGTGTTGCGCAACAGCTCGGTGCGGTTGGCGAGCTCCTCGGTGAGTTTGGCCAGTCCCTCCCGCAGCGCCAGGGTCCGCGTGTTCAACCGCGCCAGCGCCATGCGCTGCAGATCGTTGTCGGCGAGGTCGGTCATCACAGGAATGGTTTTTTCGATTGTCTCGGTGTTCCTGCGTGCGTCGTCGGCGGAGGCGGACGACAGCGAGAGGTAATAGGAGTTGGCGGCGACCAGCATCGCGGTAAATGCCTCGCGGGATTTACCGAGTGCCGGCCAGATCAGCGCGTCGCGGTGCCCGGTGGCGCCCTCGATGATCGAGTAAAGCCCGGCCATATCCTTGGCCGGACCCAGCACCTGCTCTTCATAGGTCTTGGCGATTTTCCCCTGTACCGCGCGCAATTCGCCAAAACCGTCGAGGAAACGGCTGGTGACGTGTTCGAGCCGCTCCACCGACCCCGACAGCATCGGGTCGTTCGAAGCGCGCGTGGTCAGCGTGCCGAGCACCGCTTCGCGCAACAGCAGGATCTCGGCGAACAGTTCGGGGCTCGGCTGGTTGATGTAGCGGTGGATCAGGTTCTGCAGGCGGCTGGTTTCGCTCTCCAGCGACGCCAGGATCTTGTCGGATTCGCGCACCTGCCGGACATCTTCCCAGGCCGAGCCCAGCACCTTGGCGCCGTTCCAGATCAAGACGGCGAGCACGATCACGACGGCCGAGTTCAAGGCGGCGATCGACAGGATGCGCCAGCGGATCGGTACCGCACGCAGCAGCTGGACGATGCGAAAACGGCCGCGCGCGGCGAAGCCCGCCGACCGTTCCACTGCCTTGTCCTGTTGCGGTGCTCCGGCCAATTCACTCCACCTTGCGAATTCGTTCGATCAGTTGCGCGACCGCGGGGTCGCGCTGCGCCTTGGCGTAGAGCCCGGCCATCGCCGCCTCGAACGGCTTGCGGTCGATATCTGTGACGATCTTGACGCCGGCCGCTTCGGCCTGCTTGCGCGACCGTTCTTCGAGATCCCGCCACTTTTCACGCATGAAGCGGCTGGAGCGCAGCGCCGACTCGCGGAAGATTTGTTGATCTTCGGCCGAGAGGCTGCCCCAGGCCTTCTTCGACATCACCAGCACTTCCGGGCTCATCGTGTGTTCGGTGAGGGTGTAGTAGCCGGCATATTTGAAGTGATCGGTGGTGACGAAGGACGGCCAGTTGTTCTCAGCGCCGTCGATCAGCCTGGTGGCAAGCCCGGTCAGCACCTGCCCGTAGGGCAGTTCGACCGGCTCGGCGCCGAGCGACTTGATCATGTCGGACATCTGCTCGGACTGCTGCACGCGCAGCCGCAAACCCCTGAGGTCGGCGATCGAGCGGATCGGCCGGACGCTGTTGTAGATCGAGCGGGCGCCGGAATCATAGAACGCGAGGCCAACGAAACCATAGGGCTCGAAGCTGTCGAGGATCTCGCTGCCGATCGGCCCATCCAGCACCTTCTGCAAATGCCCGATGGAGCGAAACAAAAACGGCATGGCCAGCACATTCATCGCCGGCACCAAGTTTCCGATCAACGCGACATTGGTGCGATTGAGGTCGATCGCGCCGACCCGGGTCTGCTCCAGGGTTTCCTTTTCCTCGCCGAGCTGGTGCGAATGGAAGACCTTGATCTGGTGGCGACCGCCGCTGCGCTCCGCGACCATGCTGCCCATATACAGCAGCGCCTGGACGGTCGGATAATCCTCGTTCTGGGTGTCGGCGGCGCGGAATTCGCGCGCAAACGCACTCGTTGCGGCCACTGCGGCGAGCAGCGCGACAACAAGCGTCATGGTCCGCGAAAGGTCGGCGCGGCGGTACACTGGCAACAAATCCCCTTGTGATGAAGTCTGCGGCGGGAAGAAAAGGTTCAACTAATTTTACAGAACTGGGCGGATATGGCTATCCTGCCGATATCGTTAATTGTGCTCAATGACAGGCGATGGCGGATTGATCCCGCTGTCGCCGGGTCCTATGACGGCGGGCAGCGCAGACGCTTCATTTCGGCGCCGGATGAGAGTGTTTCAACGGTGAAGTTGAATTTGAGATTCTTATACCTCGCAGCCCTCGCGACCATCGCCCTTGTGTCTCCCGCGCAGGCCGCCACAGACATCCTGTGGTGGCACGCGATGTCGGGAGAACTCGGCAAGCAGGTCGAGAAGCTCGCCGCCGACTTCAATGCATCTCAGTCCGAATACCGGATCGTGCCGAGCTACAAGGGCAATTACACCGAGACGGTGACGGCGGCGATCTTCGCCTATCGTTCGCGAAGCCAGCCCGCCATCGTTCAGGTCAACGAGATCGCGACCGCAACCATGATGGCGGCGAGGGGCGCCATCTATCCCGTGTTCGAATTGATGCGGGACCAGTCCGAGATGTTTTCGCCCCGCGCGTATCTGCCGGCCGTGACCGGCTATTACTCCGACGTGGCCGGCAACATGCTGTCGTTCCCGTTCAACAGCTCGACGCCGATCCTGTATTATAACAAGGATCTCTTCCGCGCCGCCGGCCTCGATCCGGAAGTGGCGCCGAAGACCTGGCCGGAGGTTGGCGCCGCGGCGAAGCGGCTGCGCACCGCGGGCGCCGTTTGCGGTCTGACCACCTCCTGGCCGTCCTGGATCAATGTCGAGAATTTTTCCGCCTTCCACAATCTGCCGCTCGCGACCCGCGCCAACGGCTTTGGCGGTCTCGATGCGGAGCTGACCTTCAACAATCCGGCGGTGGTGCGCCATATCGCGCAACTTGCGGAATGGCAGCAGACGAAGGCGTTCGACTACAGCGGCCGGGGCCAGACCGCCGAGCCGCGATTTCAAAAGGGCGAGTGCGCGATCTTCATCGGCTCGTCGGCGACGCGCGCCGATATCAAGGCCAATTCGAAATTCGAGGTCGGCTACGGCATGATGCCCTATTGGCCCGACGTCGCTGACGCGCCGCAAAACAGCATCATCGGCGGCGCCACCCTGTGGGTGTTGCGCGACCGGCCGCGCGCCGAATATGCCGGTGTCGCCAAGCTTTTTGCATTTCTGTCCAAGCCGGAGATTCAGGCGGCCTGGCACCAGAACACCGGCTATCTGCCGATCACCCGCGCCGCGTTCGACCTGACCCGTGCGCAGGGCTTCTACGATCGCAATCCGGGAGTGGCGATCTCGATCGAGCAGATGATGTTGAAGCCGCCGACCGAGAACTCGAAGGGAATCCGGCTTGGATCGTTCGTCCTGATCCGCGATGTGATCGACGACGAACTGGAGCAGGCTTTTAGCGGCAAGAGGTCGGCGCAGGCAGCCATGGACCTGGCCGTGGAGCGCGGCAACCGCCTGCTGCGCCAGTTCGAGCGGGCCAATCCGGATCGATAGGCCGAGGTACTTATGCTTGGTTCACGGAGAGATCAGGCGCGACTACCGGCGTTAACGACCATACCCAAGGCTCACGCCAGCAGTTGCTCCTCGATTTGATGGACTGGCATCTTCACGAGATCCTTGCCGACTTCCGATTGAACCGCCTTGCGAACGGCATCCGAATAATCCGGCCGGATCATGCCCAGCGCGCGCGGCGACGCGACGATGGTGAGCGCCGTGGTTTCGCCGGTTGTGACCGCAACGTCGAGCCGGTCGGCAAGAGCCCGCAAGAACGCGCGCTCAGACTCATCATGCCAGTCGGTCTGCTCAACCGAGCTTCGCGCGGTACCGATCGACGAATGCACGCTGCCCGGCGCATCGGTTCCTTGCGCGCGCGTCGCTAGGTCCGGGTGCTCGCGCACTTCCTTTGTGTGCAGGTTCGGAAACATGCGGTTTCCGAGATTTTCGAGGATAAGCGCCTTGCGCCCATCGCATACGACGATCCAGTCACCAGTGCCGATCTTCATTTTGGTCATTGAAGCACTCCATCCTTCAGAATGCCGGTCACGGTGCGCATTTCCTGCGCGACGCAGATTGGCTCGGGAGTCAAAGCATTCTGGAAATCAAAGATGCTCTTCGAAAGCCTCAAATGACTTGCCGAACTGCGACAGGGCCTCCTCCAGATAGTCCGCCAGCATCGGCGTCCCGATCAGGTAGGATGCTGTACGATTGTTGTGGGCACGCTCCGCTTCCGAGCGCAGATCGCGCCAATTGTCGAGATCGCCGTCACCGCGGCCGAGCCACATCAGGGCGACGAGGTCAATCTGCTCGTCGACGTTCAAATCCCGAATGAAGCGGGAGAGTTCCGAGCGATCGGTGCTCTTGCTGTGATCCTCAGCCACATCGTCACTCGAATCGGAGTTGGCATCCGGTCCGATGGCGTTACTGTCGGATTGCCGTGACTTCGTTACAATGAAGAATACTTTTTCCGGCGATATCGACAGGTTCGGGGCATTTCGCATACGGACCTCCCGGGTGCAGGCTTTCACTCCCCGATAGAACCAGGGTCCCCGCACCAGCGTTGCCTTGCGCGAGATCAATAGATCGTCACTGGGAACACAGGGCGTCGCGGACCCGTCTGACGAGATCCGTTAGTTGATCCGTCTGGCTGCCGATTAGGGCGCCAATGCCGGCCGGGCAGCTGTTCGCGGCGGCCAAGGACACCGGCAATGTCGCGCTCCATGATCTCCTGATCAAGCGGTTTCCCGACACTGTCTGCGTCGCGCGTCGCTTTTGTCCGACAAGCGCTATCCCCGCTACCGCCCGACCATGGCAGCACTCCGCGCGCTGAAGAAGATCGATGCGAACCAAGGCTGCACCCGGCAGAAACGGATCGCCGCACCGCGCTGCCTGCGCATCAACAGCGAGGATTTTTGCGATTAGCGGGACGGGGCCCCTGCGATCTTCAAATCATGGGGCCCTCGCCCAACGAGCGGGCGCCAAAAAGTACCTGATCAATATTTAGGCAACACCATGGCTTTGTATGCAATATGACGCCCAATCGAATGCGGTCGTCTCGCGGCAGAAAATCGATATTCTCAAGTTAAATCATTCGGTTAAGGTGCAATTGACGTTCCGTTAAGGTTTGGCACGAACCTTGCGATTCCCGTTCCAAAGCCGGCTTTCCTCGGGCGTTGGAGCATCTCCATGAAGCGTCGCGATTTCCTGAAATCCGTGTCCGGATTGGCCGCCGCCGGTGCCATGACGCCCGCGCCCGCGATCTGGTCCGCGGCGAAGGCCGACGCCCGCTCGGAGACACTGTTGATCGTCTCCGAAGGCGGCCCGAACAATCTCGACATTCATGGCGTCGGCACCAATGTGCCCGGCTATGAGGTGTCGTGGAATTGCTACGACCGGCTGATCAGCCACGAGATGAAGAGCGGTCCCGGCGGCGTGCCGTATTACGACCGCGACAAGTTCAAGCCCGAACTCGCTGAAGACATGAATGTCGGCGACATGTCGGTGACGTTCAAACTAAAGAAGAACGCGAAATTCCATGACGGCACGCCGGTCGCGGCGAAGGACGTCAAATGGTCGCTCGACCGAGCGGTCTCTGTCGGCGGTTTCCCGACCTTCCAGATGAGCGCGGGCTCGCTGACCAAGCCCGAGCAGTTCGTCATCGTCGACGACAACACGGTGCGGGTGGATTTTGCCAAGAAAGATCGCCTGACGATTCCCGATCTCGCGGTGATCGTGCCCTGCATCGTCAATTCGGAGCTGGTGAAGAAGAATGCTTCCGAAAAAGATCCCTGGGGCCTCGAGTATACAAAGCAGCAGACCGCGGGCTCCGGCGCCTACAAGGTGACAAAATGGACCGCCGGCACCGAAGTGATCATGGAGCGTAACGACGAGTGGGTCGGCGGTCCCTTGCCGAAGATCAGACGCGTGATCTGGCGCATGGTGCCGCAGGCCGGCAACCGCCGCGCGCTCCTGGAGCGCGGCGATGCCGATATCTCCTATGAGCTGCCGTACAGGGACTTCCAGGAGATGAAGGCCAACGGCAAGCTCGACGTGGTGTCGCTGCCGTTCTCCAACGGCATTCAGTACATCGGCATGAACGTGACCAAGCCGCCGTTCGATAATCCCAAAGTGCGTCAGGCGATGGCCTACGCGATGCCGTACCAGAAGATCATGGACGCGGTGCTGTTCGGTCTCGCCAATCCGATGTTCGGCGCGCCGGTCGGCAAGGCCACCGAAGTCGCGTGGCCGCAGCCGACCAAATACATGACCGACATGGCCAAGGCGAAGGCGCTGCTCACCGAGGCCGGTTACGCCGACGGCTTCGAGACCACGATCTCGTTCGATCTCGGATTCGCCGGGGTCAACGAGCCGCTGTGCGTACTGGTGCAGGAGAGCCTCGCCCAGCTCGGCATCAAGACCACGATCAACAAGGTGCCCGGCGCCAACTGGCGCACCGAGCTGAACAAGAAAGAAATGCCGCTCTACACCAACGTATTTTCGGGCTGGCTCGATTACCCCGAATACTTCTTCTACTGGTGCTATCACGGCAACAATTCCGTCTTCAACACCATGAGCTACAAGTCGCCGGAGATGGACAAGTTGATCGACGGCGCGCGCGCGGCAGCCGCAACCGGCGACATGTCGGCCTACGACGCCGACGTCAAAGGCTTTGTCGATCTCGCCTTCTCAGACATCCCGCGCATTCCGCTGTATCAGCCCTTCGTCAACGTCGCGATGCAGAAGAACATCTCGGGCTATCAATACTGGTTCCACCGTCGCCTCGACTATCGCGCGCTGGCCAAGGGGTAACCCGCCATGCTGACCATGATCGGCAAGCGGCTGATGTTTGCGATTCCGTCGCTGATCGGGGTCGTGATCGTGACGTTCCTGTTGACACGCGCGCTGCCCGGCGATCCCGCGGCGTATTTCGCAGGCCCCGCGGCGGGCAAGGAGGCGGTCGAGCAGATCCGCAAAAAACTCGGCCTCGACAAGCCGCTGATCGAGCAGTTCTTCCGCTACACCAATGATCTCGCGCATGGCGATTTCGGCAACTCGCTCACCACGGGTCAGCCGGTCGCGACCGAAATCCGCAACCGGCTGCCGGCCTCCGCCGAGCTGACGCTGCTCGGCCTCGTCGTCTCCATCGTGATCGCAATCCCGCTTGGCGTGCTCGCCGCGACGAGACCGGGTTCGTGGATCGACCATCTCTGCCGCGTCACCACCACTGCCGGCGTGTCGCTGCCGGTGTTCTTCACGGGGTTGGTGCTGGTCTACGTCTTCTATTTCCGGCTTGGCTGGTCGCCGGCGCCGCTCGGCCGGCTCGACGTGTTCTACAGCGCGCCGCCGACGGTGACCGGCTTCTATCTGATCGACACCCTGATCGCGCGCGATTTCGAGGCGTTTCGCTCCGCGCTCAGCCAGTTGATCCTGCCGGCGGTGACGCTCGCGGTGTTCTCGCTGGCGCCGATCGCGCGCATGACCCGCGCCTCGATGCTCGCGGTGCTGGCCTCGGACTTCGTGCGCACGGCGCGTGCAAGCGGGCTGTCGCCGGGCACCGTGATCGTCACCTATGCGTTCCGCAACGCGATGCTGCCGGTCATCACCACGCTCAGCATGGTGTTCTCGTTCCTGCTCGGCGCCAACGTGCTTGTCGAAAAAGTCTTCGCCTGGCCCGGCATCGGCTCCTATGCGGTGGAAGCGCTGATCTCGTCGGACTTCGCGCCGGTGCAGGGTTTTGTGCTGACCATGGCGGTCATGTATGTGCTGCTCAATCTGATGATCGACATTCTCTATGGCGTGATTGATCCCAGAGTGAGGCTCGAAGGGTAAGGGGCAAGAGCATGAGCACCGTCGCGCCTGCCGTTGAACCCGTCGGTCCCGCGCGCACCTCGGGACTATCAGCGATCTTCGAACACACCCGCTATGTGCTCGGCGAGAACCGCGTCACCGCCTTTGCGTTCGGGCTGCTGATCGTGATCGTGTTCGCGGCGCTGTTCGGCCCTTACGTCGTTCCCTACGATCCGCTCGCCAGCGATACCGCCGCGGCGCTGAAGTCACCGTCGGCGGCGCACTGGTTCGGCACCGATCAATTGGGCCGCGACATTTTCAGCCGCGTCATCGTGGCAACCCGCCTCGATAGCTTCATCGCGATGGCATCGGTGGTGCTGGTATTCCTGATGGGCGGCCTCGCCGGTATCGCGGCGGGCTATTTCGGCGGCTGGACCGATCGCATCGTCGGCCGCATCGCCGACACCATCATGGCGTTTCCGCTATTCGTGCTGGCGATGGGCATTGTCGCGGCACTCGGCAATACCGTGCAGAACATTATCATCGCCACCGCGATCGTGAATTTCCCGCTTTATGCCCGCGTCGCCCGCGCCGAGGCCAACGTTCGCCGCAATGCCGGCTTCGTGCAGGCGGCGCGGTTGTCGGGTAATGGCGAGTTCCGGATTCTGCTGGTGCATATCCTGCCGAACATCATGCCGATCATGATCGTGCAGATGTCGCTGACCATGGGCTACGCGATCCTCAACGCCGCCGGCCTGTCGTTCATCGGCCTCGGCGTCCGGCCGCCGACTGCCGAATGGGGCATCATGGTCGCCGAAGGCGCCGGCTTCATGGTGTCGGGCGAATGGTGGATCGCGCTGTTCCCGGGTCTCGCGCTGATGATCGCGGTGTTCTGCTTCAATTTGCTCGGCGATGGTCTGCGCGACATCGTCGATCCGCAGCGGAGGACGTGAGTAATGACAAAGGTGTCGAAGCGCCTCGGTCTCTTCACCTCGCCCCGCTTGCGGGGAGAGGTCGGATCGCTCTTGGCGATCCGGGTGAGGGGGGCCCTCCGCGTACTCTTCTCCCTCCTGAATACGCTGATAGAAGCCCCTCACCCCAACCCTCTCCCCGTAAGAACGGGGCGAGGGGGCGCACGTCGCTCGCGGAGGCATTGATATGACCGCGCAGCCACTGCTCGACGTCAACGATCTCACGGTGGAATTTGCGACCCGGCGCGGCATCGTCAAAGCCGTGCAGCACGTCAACATCACTGTGGCCAAGGGCGAGACGCTGGGCATCGTCGGCGAATCCGGCTCCGGCAAATCTGTCACCTCTTACGCCGTGATGCGGATCCTCGACCGCGCCGGCAAGATCGCCGAAGGCTCGGTGATGTTCTCCGGCATCGACGTCAGGGCCGCGACCGAGAACCAGATGCGCGATCTGCGCGGCCGCGAAATCTCGATGATCTTTCAGAACCCGCGCGCGGCGCTCAATCCGATCCGCAAAGTCGGCGACCAGATCGAGGACGTGCTGCGTCAGCACGTGCAGGCCGCGGCGAGCGATCGCGGCGAGAAGGCGATCGAGGCGCTCGAAGCGGTCAAGATCGCCCGTCCCCGCGAGCGCTATCACGCCTATCCCTTCGAATTGTCCGGCGGTATGTGCCAGCGCGTCGTGATCGCGCTGGCGCTGGCCTGCAATCCGCAGCTTCTGATCGCGGACGAGCCGACCACCGGCCTCGACGTCACCACGCAAAAAGCCGTGATGGACCTGATCGTCGAACTGACGAAGCGCCGGTCGATGTCGACCATCCTGATCACGCATGATCTGGGACTGGCTGCCGCCTATTGCGACCGCGTGATCGTGATGGAGAAGGGCCGCGTTGTCGAGACCGCGAAATCGGCCGATATTTTTGCCAACCCCGAACACGCCTATACCAGGAAGTTGATGCGCGCGACGCCGCGGCTCGGCGTTTCCTTGCGCGATCTATTGCCGGAGGAAGAGGTGGCGGCGCTGCCTGCAATCCCGCCCCGCCCATCATCCGTCATGGCCGGGCATAGCCGTCTGAAGGACGGCGTCGCTTCCGCTCGCCTATGCCCGGCCATCCATCCTTCCTCGCAAGACTCTTCCCCAAGTGCGATCGACCCCCGGGTCAAGCCCGGGGGTGACGAAAATGCAAAACCGCTGCTTCTGGTCGAAAAACTGGTCAAGGAATATCCGCGCCAGGGCGCGACCGCCACGCTGGGCAAATTGTTCGGCCGCAAGCCGCCGGTCGAGGCCGAGCAGTTCCGTGCGGTCGACGGCATCAGCTTTTCCGTCGGCCATGGCGAGAGCGTCGGTTTGGTCGGCGAATCCGGCTGCGGCAAATCGACCACGTCGATGATGGTGATGCGGCTGTTGGACCAGACCTCGGGCCGCATCATGTTCGACGGCGACGAGATCGGCGGCATCCTGCCCAATGCCTTTGCGCGGCTTCCGTTGCGCAAGAGCATCCAGATGGTGTTCCAGGATCCGACCGACAGCCTCAATCCCCGCTTTACCGCCGCGCGCGCCATCGTCGATCCGATCATGCAACTCGGCGACATCAGGGGACGTGACGCGCTGCGCGCCCGCTGCGAGGAACTCGCCGGCCTCGTCGGGCTTCCGGTCAACCTGCTGGACCGGTTCCCGCATCAATTATCCGGTGGACAAAAGGCCCGCGTCGGCATCGCGCGGGCGATCGCGCTGTATCCAAAGCTGGTCATCCTCGACGAGCCGACCGCGGCGCTCGACGTTTCCGTGCAGGCGGTGGTGCTCAATCTGCTGCAGGACCTCAAGGCGTCGATGGGCATGAGCTATCTGTTCGTGTCGCATGATTTGAACGTAGTGCGTTTGTTGTGTGATCGCGTCATCGTGATGCGGGCGGGTCGAATCGTCGAACAAGGTCCGTCCGAACAGGTCTTGGGTAATCCGCAGGATGCCTATACAAAGGAGCTGCTGACGGCGATCCCGCATCCGCCGTTGCCGGTGCACTAGAGCATGATCCGGAAAAGTGGATACCGGTTTTCCCACAAGATCATGCTCAAACAAGAAGTTTGATTGGGAGAGTGATGGCAGCCGATCCGCTGGATGAATATATCGACGCCGTCTCGAAGGCGCTGGCGCTACCGGTCGAGGAGGCCTGGCGGCCGGCGGTCAAGGCCAATCTCCAGGTGTCGCTGAGGCTGGCGCGGCTGGTCGATGAATTTGCATTGCCCGACGAAACCGAGCCGGCCAGTGTCTATACAGCCTGACATCGCGATGACCGAAAAACCCGAGGCATTGTCGGCCGCTGAAACCGCGCAAGCGGTCGGAAGCGGCAAGCTGTCGGCACTCGCCGCGACCGAAGCGGCGCTGGCGCGGATCGCCAGGCATGACTCCGTTCTTAATTCCTTCACCGACGTCACCGCCGATCGCGCCCGCGCCAAAGCGCGCGCCGTCGATGCTGCGATCGCGGCGGGGGAGAAAGTCGGCCCGCTCGCCGGTGTACCATTCGCGGTGAAAAACCTGTTCGACGTGCAGGGATTGCCGACTCGCGCCGGATCGAAGATCAACCGCGACCTCAAGCCTTCATCGCGTGACGCAACGCTGATCGAGCGTTTGGAAGCGGCAGGGGCCGTGCTGGTCGGCGCGCTCAACATGGGCGAATACGCTTACGACTTCACCGGCGAGAATGTGCATGACGGCCCGTCACGCAATCCGCACGATCCGACGCGGATGACCGGTGGCTCTTCCGGCGGTTCCGGCAGCGCGGTCGGTGGCGCCCTGGTGCCGCTGGCGCTCGGGTCCGACACCAATGGCTCGATCCGGGTGCCGTCGTCGTTCTGCGGCATCTTTGGCTTGAAACCGACTTACGGCCGGCTGTCGCGCGCAAGGTCGTTTCCGTTTGTCGCAAGTTTTGACCATCTCGGCCCGTTCGCGCGCCATGTCGGCGATCTCGCGCTGGCCTATGATGCGATGCAGGGACCCGACGCCGCCGACGCGGCCTGTACGACGCGGCCGGTCGAACAGGTCGCGCCATTGCTGGCGCAGGACATCGGGAGCCTGCGGGTCGCGATCGCCGGCGGCTATTTTCAGCAGAACGTTTTTCCGGAAGCCGTCGAGGCCGTCGCCCGCGTCGCTAAGGCGCTTGGCGCCACGCGGATCGTTGAAATCCCCGAAGCCGCACGCGCCCGCGCCGCAGCCTATGTCATCTCCACCACCGAAGGCGCTTCGCTGCATCTCGACCGCCTGCGCAAGCGACCGAACGATTTCGATCCGGCGGTGCGTGACAGATTGATCGCAGGCGCCATGGTTCCCGCGCCACTGGTCGATCGCGCCCAAAAATTCCGGCGCTGGTACCGCGCCCAGGTGCTGGAGCTGTTCAAGTCGGTTGACGTGATCATCGCGCCGGCCACGCCCTGCGTCGCGCCAAAACTTGGACAGGTGAATTTCGTGCTCGATGGCGTCGAATTGCCGGTGCGCGCCAATATCGGCATTCACACCCAGCCGATCTCCTTCATCGGCCTGCCCGTGGTCGCGGTGCCGGTGCCGCTGGAGCCGATGCCGATCGGCGTCCAGATCATCGCCGCACCCTGGCGGGAAGACATCGCGTTGCGCGTGGCTTACGCGCTGGAGCGCATGGGCGTCGCCGCGGCACCTTCGCCGAGAGGATTATAGAGAAATGGAAATCGATCTGCCCGACGTACTGGCCGAAGTGACCGCGCAGTTCGCGCGTTACGAGAAGGCGCTGGTGTCGAACGACGTCGCCGTGCTCGACGAACTGTTCCGCAAGGATTCGCGCACGCTGCGCTACGGCATCGGCGAAAATCTCTACGGCTATGACGCGATCATGGCATTTCGCGCGGCACGTTCGCCCGTGGGGCTGATGCGCAAGACCGACAAGACCGTCATCACCAGCTATGGCCGCGATACGGCGGTGGCTTCCACGCTGTTCCGTCGCGACGGCGCGCCGGGCCGGGTGGGGCGGCAGATGCAGACCTGGATGCGGTTTCCGGAGGGCTGGAGAATCGTCGCCGCCCATGTCAGCATCATCGATGAACCGAAGGATCCGAAGGCATGAGTCTGGACGATCTTCCGACGCAAGCGTCTCCGCCGTCAGGCTCCGAACCCGAAGTCGTGGTTCGGCGCGTCGATCGCGCGTCGCCGCAACCGGACAAGATCACCCGCGCCGAGGAATTGCGGCTGCAACTCGCCGACGAGATCGTGCGCGGCGCGCTGGCTCCGGGGGCCGCCCTTGACGAGACCGACATTGCCAAACGTTTCAACGTCTCGCGCACGCCGGTGCGCGAGGCGCTGCGCCAGTTGGCGGCGAGCGGCCTGGTCGATGCCCGCGCCCATCGCGGCGCGGTGGTGGCGCGGCCCTCGATCGAGCGGCTGACCGGCATGTTCGAGGCGATGGCGGAGCTGGAGGCGATGTGCGCAGGCCTCGCCGCCGAACGGATGTCGCCCGCGGATCGCCACGGCCTGGAAGCGATCCATGAGGAATTGCGGGTGCTGAGCTACACCGGCAATCCCGACCGCTTTCACGAGGTCAATGAGCGCTTTCATAACGCGATCTATGCCGGTTCGCAGAATGGCTATATCGCCGAAATCACCCTGGCGACGCGGGTGCGGGTGCAGCCGTTTCGCCGCGCCCAGTTCCGCAACCTCGGACGTCTGGCGAAATCCCATGCCGAGCACGACCGCGTCGTGGTCGCGATCCTGCGCGGCGACAAGACCGGCGCCGCGGCCGCGATGCGCGCGCATATCGAACTGGTGCGCGGGGAGTATGAGCTCTACGCGGTGTCGGTGTAGGCACCATACGATCCCGTCATTGCGAGGAGCCAACGGGTCGCGCGAACGCGCGCCCGATGACAGGCTCCGCGACGAAGCAATCCATTCCTTCTTTGTGCCGCAAGATGGATTGCTTCGCTTCGCTCGCAATGACGATCAAACCACCGCCTTCTCCGCCATGAACGCGCGCCAGCCACCGAACGACGAAATGTCGCGCGCACCGTTGATCGCTAAGGGCTCGACGAGAAACCCCTTCACATCGCGGCCATCCGCCAGCCGTATCGTGCCGATCGACAGCGGCGGCGGAATCGCGGCGACGAATTTTCCGAATGCGGCCGCCGACAAAGCCCAAAGTTCGAGTTCGATCTGATATCCCTTGCCCGGCTCGACACGGAGCATGCCGGGCTTCGGCGGCGTCGTGCTCAGCGCATAGAGCGTGTAGTCCGGCGCGGTCGCGGCTTCCTCGAGCAGGCGGCCGCCGAGTGTCTTCAATTCGCCGTTCAGCGCCATCCCGGAGAGATGCGCGCCGACCACTGCGATGGCAATTTCGTCGCCGTTCACGCCGGACGGCACCGCCGCCAGCGGCGGCTGCGTCAAGCACTTACTCCCCATCTTCAGTTTTGTATCGGCGTGAAACACCCGCCCGATGCTGGCGAGCTGGGCGTCGTGGCCCGCCGGTGCCAACAGCGTGATGCCGAACGGAATGCCGTCGGGCCGCATCGCCGCCGGCAGCGCCAGTCCGCAGAGGTCGAGCAAATTGACGAAATTGGTGTAGGTGCCGAGCCTGGAATTGAGCTCGACCGGATTGGCCAGCACCTGCGCGGTGGAGTAGGCGGTCGGCGCGGTCGGCAGCACGACGGCGTCGAGACTTGTAAATGCGCGCTCCGCGACGCGGCGCAGCGCCTGCAGGCGATAGAGTGCCGCAAAGGTGTCGGCGGCGGTCAGCCGCGCGCCCGCCGCGGTGATCTCGCGCGTGACCGGGTGAATCGAATCCGGCGACGATGCCAGCATGTTGCGGATCACCAGATAGCGTTCGGCAACCCACGGTCCCTCATAGAGCAGCCGCGCGGTCTCGTAGAACGGCTCGAGATCGAATTCGACCAGGGTCGCGCCGAGCGAGGTCCAGCGCTGCAGCGCCTCGCCATAGGCCTTCTCGGAGGCCTTGTCGCCGAAGAAGATCAATTGGCCGTTGCGCGGGATTCCGAGCCGGAGATTGCCGGGAAACGCGGTCATATTCGCCAGCGGCCGGTTGCGCGAAAACGGATCGGCGCCGTCGGACCCGGCCATGACCGATAGCGCGGTCATGGCGTCATCGACGGTGAGCGAGAACACCGAAATACAATCCAGCGTCCGGCAGGCCGGCACCACGCCGGCGGTCGAGATCAGCCCAAGACTCGGTTTCAAGCCGACGATATTGTTGAGCATCGCCGGCACCCGGCCGCTTCCCGCGGTGTCGGTACCGAGCGCCAGCGGCACGAGGCCAGCGGCAACCGCCACTGCGGATCCCGAACTCGATCCGCCCGGGATCAGATCGCCGCGCATCGGATTGACCGGAATGCCATAGGGCGAGCGCACGCCGACGAGCCCGGTGGCGAACTGGTCGAGATTAGTCTTGCCAATGATGATGGCGCCGGCCGTGCGCAATTTCGCGACCGCGGTCGAATCATGCGCCGGCGAATAGGCAAATGCCGGGCAGGCGGCGGTGGTCGGCATACCCAGTGCGTCGATATTGTCCTTCACCGCGACCGGCACGCCAAGAAGCGGAAGCTGCGCTGCATCCTTCTTCGACAATGCGTCAGCTTCCGCAAGCGCGTCCTTCTCGTCGCGCAGGCTGATGAACACGGCCGGATCGTTGTAGTCGCGGATGCGCGCATAGCTGCGCGCGACGGTCTGCGCGGGCGTTGTGGTGCCGGCGCGATGCGCGGCGACGATCGCAGCGACGGTTTCAGTCAATGGGTGCCCCGTCCGTTGGCTGGCGGAAGCGCGTCATGGCGGACGGCTTTGCAGCGAGAACTATCCACCCCGATTGAAGCAAGCGATGTGCCATTGTGTACATTATCGATGCAGCCCGAGGGATAGAAATCATTTTGTCGGATCAGATGCTTAAGCCAATTATCGGGAAATGGCGAGGGCATGCCGCCCAAACCGAACTGCTCATTTTGTAGGCAGTGCCGTCCCTGAGGTGGCAGCATCCCCGGCGCGCGTTGACACATTGCCGCGCTGTGCGTTTCTCGCGTAGAGCAAAACCATGCCCCGTTCGAAGAGGGTAGGTCCCGAGGAAACCCATGACGTCTTTAGCTGCCCGTCGCGATGATCCCGAAGCCCTGTTTGCAACACCCGCGATCGTCGCGGACCGCCGCGCCGACGGCAGCATCGTGCTGAAATCGACCATGCCGCTCCGTGAATGCGCGCGCTGCGTCGGCGACTGGCTGGAGCATTGGGCCGCGCAAACGCCGGACCGGATATTTCTCGGCGAGCGCGCAAGCGTCGGTGCGCCATGGACCACCGTCACCTACAGGCAAGCCGTCGGCCAGGTGCGCGCGGCCGCCGCCTGGATCCTGGCGCAGGGGTTGAGCGCCGAACGGCCGCTGGTGATCCTGGCGGACAACGGCATTGATCACGCGCTGTTCGCGCTGGCCGCCCAGCATGTCGGCGTGCCCTCGGCGGCGATCTCACCGGCCTATTCGCTGATGTCGAAAGATTTCGACAAGCTCAAAAGCATGATCACGCTGCTGCAGCCGGGCGCGATCTATGTGTCCGGCACAAAGCCGTTTGCGGCGGCGCTTTCGGCGATCCAGCCGCTGCATTCGGCCAGGATCATCAGCGGCAACGCTGCGGACGCCGACGCGATCCTGTTTCGTACGATCGCGGCGACACCGGAAACGCCCGCCGTCGAACAGGCTTTTGCGGCGGTGACGCCGGATACGATTGCCAAATTCCTGTTCACCTCGGGCTCGACCGGCACGCCAAAAGCCGTGATCAACACCCAGCGCATGCTGACCTCGAGCCAGCAGGCCAAGGCGCAGACCTGGGCGTTCCTTGAGGCGGCGCGCGACCTCGTGATTCTCGACTGGCTGCCGTGGAGCCATACGTTCGGCGCCAACCACAATTTCAACCTGGTGCTGCGCAATGGCGGCACGCTCTATGTCGACGGCGGCAAGCCCGCGCCGGGGCTGTTTGCAACCTCGCTGGCGAACCTGCGCAGCGTGATGCCGACGGTCTATTTCAACGTGCCGCGCGGCTTCGATATGCTGATCGCGGCGCTGCGCGGCGACGACGAACTGCGCCGCCGTTTTTTCGGCGAAGTGAAATTCGCGTTCTATGCGGGTGCGGCGTTGCCGCAGAATCTCTGGGACGCGCTGGAAGAGCTTTCGGTCAAAACCAGCGGCCGCGCGCTGCCGATGGTGTCGGCCTGGGGCTCGACCGAAACCTCGCCGCTCGCGACCGACTGCCACTTCCAGGCCAAGCGATCCGGCAATATCGGGGTACCGATCCCCGGCACCGAACTAAAACTGGTGCCTTCCGGCGACAAGCTCGAGGTGCGCGTGCGCGGTCCCAACGTCACGCCGGGCTACTGGAAGGCGCCGGAACTAACTGCGCAGGCGTTCGATAGTGACGGCTTCTATCTGATCGGCGATGCCGTCACCTTTGCCGATCCGGCGCGCCCGGAACTCGGATTGTTCTTCGACGGCCGCGTCGCCGAGGATTTCAAGCTGAATTCCGGCACCTGGGTCAGCGTCGGCACCCTGCGCGTCGCGGGCATATCGGCGCTGGCGCCGCTGGCGCAGGATATCGTCGTGACCGGCCATGGCGGCGACGAGGTGCGCTTCATGGTGTTTCCGAATATTGCCGCCTGCCGCGCTCATGCTGGCTTGTCCGATAGCGCCGACGTGAAGGATGTGATCGGCCACGAAAGAGTTCGTGCCGCCTTCGCACAAGGCCTCGCAAAGCTAAAAACGCAAAGCGGAAACTCCTCCGGTCACGCGACGCGGGCGCTGCTGCTGGCCGAACCGGCGTCGGTCGATGGCGGCGAGATCACCGACAAGGGCTACATCAACCAGCGCGCGGTGCTGACCCGGCGCGCCGGTGCGGTGGCGACGCTGGACGATGATGCGTCGGCCGAATGGATCGGCTGCGCGGGGTGAGCTGAGAGGCCGGTTCCGGATCGGCCGCCGGTCCGCCTGCGCTCACCGCCATGGCCGGCCTTCGGGTTTATTGTTGCCAAGGCAACTAATATGTGCAAGCGTTTCCGAAGATGAACAACGAGCCGGTCAACGGCCGCGCCTGTTCGGGGAGGGAAGATGCTTCGCAGCCTAGCTGGAACCGGGCGAATGCTTGCCGTACGCGATACGCGCGGCGGCGCGTCTGCGCGGCCAGGAACCGGTCTAACCGGTGACGGCGCCGAGGTTTTCGTGGATGCGTCGCAGCAGGTCGATCAAGACTTCCTGTTCGTCCTTGTTCAGGCAGGACAGCAACCGGCGTTCGCGATCGAGCGCCGCGATGATGACTCTATCATGCGTCGCGCGGCCTTTTGCCGTCAGCGAGATCGAGTGGCTGCGGCCATCGTCCGGGTCGGTCCGGATCGCGACGAGGCCGCGTTTCTGCAGCAGCGCGAGCGTACGGCTCACCGGACCCTTGTCGAAGCCAATCACGTGGCAGATACGCGATGCGGGAATGCCCGCTTCGATCGCCAGCAGCGACATGATCCGCCACTCCGTGACATTGACGCCGAATTTTCGCTGGTAAAGTGTCGTGGCGCTGTTCGAGAGCTTGTTGGCGATGAAGGTGACGAAGGCCGGAACGTAGCGATCGAGATCGAGCGTGGGCCCATGATCGGCGTCTGCGGTTTCCGCCGGCTTCGTCCGGCGTGGCTTCCTGGGGGACGGACTGCTGCTCATATCCCTGATCGTCGTTACGGGGTGCGGTCGAGAAGTAGAGACATAGGGCGGCCTTTTACAAGACTAAACTTCCTTACAAGAACAAACTTCGGGAGGTCCCGATGAGTGCAGCGAACATACCTGCGTCGCACGGCGGCGCCGGTCCGGCGGTCAACGGTTCACCCGGCATTTCCGGCCTCGATGTCGATCCGTTTGCGATCGAATTCTTTGAGGATCCGTTTCCGACGCACGAGGCGCTGCGGGAGGCCGGACCCGTCGTGCATCTCGACAAGTGGAACGTGTACGCGGTGGCGCGCTATGCCGAAGTTTGCGCCGTGCTCAACGATCCCCTGACCTTCTGTTCCAGCCGCGGCGTGGGTTTAAGCGATTTTGCCAAGGAGACGCCGTGGCGGCCGCAGAGCATCATTCTCGAGGCTGACCCGCCGGCGCATACGCGGACCCGCGCGGTGCTCAGCAAGGTATTGTCGCCCGCGGTGATGAAACAGCTCCGCGAAGGTTTTGCCGCGGCCGCCGAGGCCAAGGTCGACGAGTTGCTGGCGCGGGGCAGTTTTGACGCCGTCGCCGATCTCGCCGAGGCTTATCCGATGTCGGTATTTCCCGACGCGATGGGCCTGAAGCAGGAGGGCCGCGAGAACTTGCTGCCCTATGCGGGGCTGGTGTTCAACGCGTTTGGCCCGCCGAACAAGCTGCGCCAGGACGCCATCGAACGCTCGGCGCCGCATCAGGCTTATGTCGCCGAACAATGCCAGCGCGAAAATCTCGCGCCTGGCGGGTTCGGCGCCTGCATCCATGACCGCGCCGACGCCGGCGATATCACCGCGGCCGAAGCGCCGTTGCTGGTGCGCTCGCTGCTCTCGGCCGGGATCGACACCACGGTCAACGGCATCGGTGCTGCAATCTATTGTCTGGCGCGTTTCCCGGAAGAATTTGCGCGGCTGCGCCGCGATCCATCGCTGGCGCGCAATGCGTTCGAGGAGGCGGTGCGCTTCGAAAGCCCGGTGCAGACCTTCTTCCGCACCACGACCAAAGAGGTCGAGATCGGCGGCTGCCGGATCGGCGAGGGCGAGAAGGTGCTGATGTTCCTCGGCGCCGCCAACCGCGATCCCAGGCGCTGGAGCGACCCCAATCGCTACGACATCACCCGCAAGACCTCGGGCCATGTCGGCTTCGGCGGCGGTGTCCACATGTGCGTCGGCCAATTGGTGGCGCGGCTGGAAGGCGAGGTGATGCTGGCGGCGCTGGCGCGCAAGGTCGCGGCCATCGAGATATCAGGGCCGGTGAAGCGCCGCTACAACAACACGCTGCGCGGGCTGGAAAGCCTGCCGGTCACTTTCACCCCCGCCTGAGGCCGGACCATGCCGATCATTACCTTCATTCGTCCCGACAGCCGAACCGAACGCATCGAAGCCGAACCCGGCGAGAGCGCCATGCTGGCGGCGACCCGGCATGGCATCGACGGGATCGTGGCCGAGTGCGGCGGCAACGCCATGTGCGCGACCTGCCACGTCTATGTCGATGACCGGTGGATTGGCCGGCTGGCCGCGATGGGTGACGAGGAGGATGCGCTGCTCGACGGCACCGCCTCGGCGCGTCAGCCGGGCAGCCGGCTGTCTTGCCAGATCAAGATCACGCCGGAGCTCGACGGCCTGGTGCTGCGGCTGCCGGAACGGCAGATCTGATTTCAGCGATCGCGCCCGGCAATTTACGGGATCGCGCCATCAAGGGGAGGGACAACGATGAAAGGCTTGAATTGGGTTGTGGCGCTTGCCGCGACATGCGTGATAGGGGGCGCGGCGCAGGCCGAAATTTCCGGTAACGTCGTCCGCATCGGCGTGCTCAACGACATCTCCGGCATCTTTCAGGACACCAACGGCATGGGCTCGGTGGAAGCCGCGCGCATGGCCGCGGAGGATTTTGCCGGCGGGGCCAAGAACATCAAGGTCGAGATCGTCTATGCCGATCATCAGAACAAGGCCGATGTCGGCTCGGCGATCGCGCGCAAATGGCTCGACGTCGACGACGTCGATGCCATCGTCGACGTGCCGAATTCGGCGGTGGGCCTCACCATCAATTCGCTGCTGCGCGACACCCGCATGACGTTCCTGGCCTCATCGACCGCAAGCTCCGACCTGACCGGAAAAGCCTGCTCGCCGAACACCATTCAATGGGTCAACGACGCCTGGGCGACCGGCAACACCACCGCGGCGGCGATGATGGCGCGCGGCGGCAAGGATTGGTATTTCGTCACGGTGAATTACGCGCTCGGCCAGGGTATCGAGGCCGAGGCCACCAATTACATCGAGAAACACGGCGGCAAGGTGCTGGGCTCAGCCCGGCATCCGCTCGGCACCTCGGATTTCGCATCCTTCCTGCTGCAGGCGCAGACTTCCAGGGCCAAGGTGATTGGGCTTGCCAATGCCGGCGGCGACACCATCAACGCGGTCAAGCAGGCGGCCGAATTCGGCATCCAGCAGGGCGGCCAGACCATGGTGGCGTTCCTGCTGTTCGTCAACGACGTCCACGGCATGGGGCTGAAGGTGGCCCAGGGCCTGCAACTGCTGGAAGCCTTCTACTGGGACATGGACGACGACACCCGCGCCTTCGCAAAACGCTTCGCGGCGCGGCCGGGCATGAACGGCAAGATGCCGAGCGGCAATCAGGCCGGCGTCTATGCCTCCACGCTCGCCTATCTCAATGCGGTGGCGGCGACCGGCAGCGATGACGCCAAGGACGCCGTGCCGCAGATGAAGAAATTCAAGGGCAAGGACAAATTGTTCGGCGACGTCACCATCCGCCAGGACGGCCGCGTGATTCACCCGATGTATCTGTTCGAGGTCAAGAAGCCGGAGGAATCGAAATATCCGTATGATTATTACAAACTGGTGTCGACGATTCCGGCGGAGCAGGCGTTCCGGCCGATCGGGGATGGCGGGTGTTCACTGGTGAAGTGAGGTCGTAGGTGGGCAAAGCGAAGCGTGCCCACCATTTGGAATGCCAATGTTGGTAGACGGTGGGCACGGCGCTGTCGCGCCTTTGCCCACACTCCAAACTTCTCACCCTAACTCTCCACGCACTCAGGATTCAGGCCATGGCCGGAGAAGCTTGACGCTTCACTGCGTGATCTTGCTGCTGCCCTGTGTGATCAGTCGCGCGGCGCGTTGATCCCTGGCGTGGATCCAGAGCCAGCTCAGTGCGACGCTGAGGCGGTGGCGCAGCCCGATCAGGAAATAGATGTGGGCGATGCCCCAGATCCACCAGGCGAGATTGCCGCGCAATTTGAGCCAGCCGAAATCGATCACGGCCTTGCGCTTGCCGATCTGCGCCAGGCTGCCGGCGTGCTTGTAGCGGAATGGCGGCAGCGTGCCGCCGCTCAGCCGCGCCTTGATGAGGGCCGCGACATAGCGGCCCTCCTGCTTGGCGGCCGGCGCGATGCCCGGCACAGGCTTGCCGTCAGCATCTGCAATCGTCGTGGTGTCGCCGACGGCAAAGATATCGGGATGGCCGGGTATCGTCATATCCGGCAGCACTTGTACGCGGTGGGCGCGATCGGCCGGTGCGCCCAGCCACTCCGCGGCCCGCGAGGCACGGACGCCGGCGGCCCAGACGATGGTTTTGGCCTCCAGCCGGTTGCCGCCAAAGACCACACCATCGGCGGTACATTCGGTGACGGGCTTATCCAGCACCACCTCGACGCCGATGCTTTCGAGCGAGGCTTGCGCATAGGCCGACAGATCGTCCGGAAAACCTGCGAGCACGCGGGGACCTGCCTCGATCAGCACCACGCGCGCCTTCTTGGTGTCGATGTTGCGGAAGTCAGGCGGCAGCGTGTCTTTCGCCAGGTCGGCGATGGTGCCGGCCATTTCGACGCCGGTAGGGCCTGCCCCAATAATGACAAAGGTGAGCAGCGCCGCCCGCCGCTCCGGATCGGTCTCGCGTTCGGCGCGCTCGAACGCGACCAGGATGCGCCGCCGCAGCGTGGTGGCGTCTTCCAGCGTTTTCAGGCCGGGCGCGAACGGCTCCCATTCGTCGTGGCCGAAATAGGCATGGCGCGCGCCGGTCGCCAGAATCAGCGTGTCGTAGGGCACTGCGTCGCCGTCATCGAGCAGTACGCGCTTGGCCGCGGCGTCGACGCCATTGACGTTGGCGAACAGGGTCGTGACATCGGACCGATCGCGCAAGAGATAGCGGATCGGCCAGGCGATCTCGGAGGTCGCCAATGATGCGGTCGCGACCTGATAGAGCAGCGGCTGGAACAAATGATGGTTGCGGCGGTCGATCAGCGTGATCCTGACCGGCGCGCCGGCCAGGCCGAAGGCGGCTTCTAGGCCGCCGAAACCGGCGCCGACGATCACCACGTGATGGGGTTCTGCCGGCGGGCTCGTCATGGGATACGACCTCGGTTTCAGATGTCTCCGTGCGTTCGATTATGTATGCATTTGTGCGTCTGGTCCAAGGTTGGTTTGCCAATCGGCCGATAGCGAAAACGTATCGCGGTTGGTGTCAGGCCTTCTGCGGCACCTGCACACCGGCCACGCGCTGCCGCGCTGGCAGGCATAGACCGGCCAGCGCGCCTGCGAGCGAGAGAGCCGCCGCAACCATCATCGCCGCGGCGAAGCCGGTTGAGAAATTTGCGGCCGAATCGACGGCCCCCCTTGCAGAGAAGACGGCTACCAGGGCTGCAATACCGAACATGCCGCCGAGAAACCGCCCCATGTTGAAGACGCCGGAGGCCTTGCCCATTTCGGTCACGGCAACCGAACTCAGGATCGCGTTCTGCGCCGCCGGCATCGCCATCGACACGCCGACACCGGCCAGGATCAACGGCGCGACCAGTGCTGAATAGGCGAGCCCGGGCATCGCGATGGCGGCGATCCAGCCAAACCCGATCGCCTGCATCAGCAAGCCGGTCACGACCAGCGGCCGTTCGCCGAATTTGTTGACGACCGAGCCTGCGATCGGTGCGGTCACGAACAGCGTCGCGGTCCAGGGCAGCAGCCGAAGGCCGGCACTGAGCGGGCCGGAGCCGAGCGTCGTCTGCAGAAATTGCGGCAGCAGGAACAGCACGCCGTACATCGCCGCGTAAAACAGGAAGCTCGCGGACAGCGCGGCGGAAAATGACCGCGATGCGAACAGTCGCAGCGGTACCATCGGCGCCGCCGCGCGCCATTCCCGGGCCACGAAGGCGCCGGCGAACAGCAGGCCCACAACGAGCGCACTCATCACCTCGGAACTGGTCCATCCCACCAGATTGCCACGCAGAAGGCTCCAGACCAGCGCCAGCGCTGCAATCGCGACCAGCAGCAATCCGGGGATGTCCAGCGCTGCCGACGGCCCGAGACTTTCGCGCAAACGGGCGACCACCAAGCCAATCGCGATCATGCCGATGGGAAGGTTGATCCAGAAGATCCAGCGCCAGCCAAAGCTTTCGGTGATGAAGCCGCCGATGGCCGGGCCGACGATCAGCGCGAATCCGGTGACGCCCGAGAAGATGCCGAGCGCCCGCGCGCGCTCTTCCTTCGGGAATGCGCCGCTCAGGATCGCCATCGCCAGCGGCATCACCAGTGCGGCGCCGGCGCCTTGCCCGGCGCGGGCCGCGATCAGCCATCCGGCCGAGCCGGCCAGTGCACAGGCTGCCGACGCCAGCACGAACAGCGCAATGCCCGCGGCAAACGTCCGCCGCCGCCCGAACCGGTCGCCGAGCGCGGCGCCGGTCAGGAGCAGCACGGCAAAGGTCAGGTTGAAGGCGTTGACCGCCCATTGCAGCGTCTCGACGGAAGCGCCGAAATCGGCGCGGATGGTGGCAAAGGCGGTGGTGATGACCAGCGCATCCAGCGCCATCATGAAGGATGCGAGCGATGTAACGCCGAGCACCCAGTTCTTCGCACTGCGATCGTAGCCTTCCTGCATCGTCCTTCTCCGCTGGTCTTGATGCCGCCTCTCGCGGCGCTCTCGCGGAGAAGACGAGACGGAACAGGCAAAGGATGCGGCCGAAAATTTATTTGTTCGACCCGAATCCTTTTGCGATGGCCGGACGTCTTGAGACCGAACGTCTTGGAACCGAGACGCGATAAGAAAGGACAAGACGATGAATGCACGGAAAATCAAGGGAGCCGTCGCCCTGGTAACGGGCGCCAACCGCGGCATCGGGCGAGCACTGACGGAAGCGTTGCTCAGCCGGGGCGTTGGGAAGGTCTACGCTACTGCGCGCAATCCGGAGGCGCTGCGCGACCTGCGTGACGAGCGGCTCGTTTTGCTGCGGCTCGACGTGACCGACGCGGACCAGATCAGCGCGGCCGCGGACGCGGCTTCGGACGTCGATCTCGTCTTCAACAACGCCGGTGTGGCGTTTATGGGCGGAATCGCGGAATCGATCGTCATCGGCCAGGCCCGGCGCGAGATGGAGGTGAACTACTTCGGGCCGCTGCAACTGCTCCAGTGCCTCGCACCGACGCTGGCCAGGAACGGCGGCGGCGCGGTCGTCAACATCGGCTCCGCGGCCGGCCTCACCAACCTCCCCTTTGTCCCGACCTACAGCGCTTCGAAGGCCGCGCTCCATTCCCTGACCCAGGCCGCGCGTATACTCCTCGGGTCACAGGGCACCTCGGTGTTCGGCGTCTACGCCGGCCCCGTCGATACCGACATGAGCCGCGAGCTTGCGATGCCGAAGACCTCGCCGCGCGACGTGGCGTTCGCGATCCTCGACGGGATCGAGGCCGGGCAGGAATACATCTTCCCGGATCCGTTCGCGGCGGATTTCGGCCGACAGTTCGAGTCCTCGCCGAAGGCCTCGGAACGGCAGGTCGCCGCGATGGTAGCTGGCCTGGCGGCGTGAACGAGCGATGCGTCGCCCGAGCACCCGGTGGTGATCTGCATCGACCGGGTGCTTGAAGATAACCGAAACAGTGTTGAAGAAAAGGAACCGATCGCCATGGATATTCTCGATGGACAGAAGGTCGTCGTGACCGGCGGAAGCCGCGGGCTCGGGCTCGGCATCGTCGAGGCGCTGGTGGCCCGCAAGGCGCAGGTGACCGTCGTCGCGCGCGACCCGGAGCGCCTCGACGAAGTCGCAAAACGGCTCGGCGTGAACGTGGTTCGCGGCGACGTCACCGACGCAACGCTTGCGCATGGCGTTCTCTCCGACATCCGACCATCGGTGCTCGTGCTCAACGCCGGTGCGACCCCGCCGATGGGCCCGCTTTACGAACTCAGCTGGGAAGATTTCAGCCGGGCGTGGGACGTCGACGTCAAGGCCGGCTTTCACTGGGTGCAGGAAACGCTGCGGCTTCCCTTAGCCCGCGGCAGTCGCGTGATCATCGCTTCCAGCGGCGCGGCGCTGAACGGCTCGCCGCTGTCCGGCAGCTATGCCGGCGCCAAACGGATGCTGTGGCTGATGGCGGTCTACGCCAACGATCTGGCCAAGCGGCTCGATCTCGGTATCCGCTTCCAGGCGATCGTTCCGCAGCAGATCATCGGCGACACCGAGCTTGGGCGCACCGCGGCCGAGGCTTACGCGAGCAGCAAGGGCGTCAGCCTCAAAACCTTCCTCGCCGGCTTCGGGGCGCCGATGCCGCCGCGCAAGGTCGGCGACAACGTCGTGTCGATCCTCACCGATCCCGCCTACGCGACGGGCGTGGCGTTCGGCATGAAGGGCGACCTTGGCATCGTCCCGCTCGACGCCTGAAATATTTTTGGCGCGGCCGAATCCTTTTGGTCGTGCCAAACGTCCTTGGCCAGAGAGGCGATGATCGTATCGCGGAACAAGGGAGACAGCGATGAAACGGACCCTGATCAGGTACAAGGCGAAGCCGGAGGCGGCCGACGGCAATGCCGAGCTGGTGGCGGCGGTGTTCGCGGAATTAAAGGCTGCCAAGCCGGAAGGCATCCGCTATCTTTCGCTGCGTCTGGAGGACGATACGTTCATCCATTTCGTCGAGACCACGACCGATGGCGGCTCCAGCGGATTGACCAAACTGGCGGCGTTTCAGGCGTTCCAGAGCGGGATTCGGGAGCGTTGCGCCGAACCTCCGGTGCCCCGCGGCGTTACCATTGTCGGCAATTATCGCATGCTGGGTGAATCCTGAGGCAGAATGAAACCGGTCCTGGAAGTGTTGGCCACCGACGATATCGACCAGTTATTGGCAGTGATGCGCCCAAAACTGCATCGCTATTGCGCGCGCATGGTCGGCTCGGTGATCGATGGCGAGGATGTGCTGCAGGATGCGCTGATCAAGGCGGTGGAGGCGTTCGCCACCAAAGGCCCGATCGGCAATCCCGAGGGCTGGCTGTTTCGGATCGCGCACAATACGGCGCTGGATTTCCTGCGCCGGCGCAACCGGCAGCAGGCGCTCCAGTCGGACGAGGAACTGGACATGATCGCCGATCAGCTTGATCCCGTCTTGAGCCGTCAGATCGCAACGGCCAGCCTTCGCACCTTCATGCGGCTTCCGGTCGCGCAGCGGTCCAGCGTGATCCTGATGGACGTGCTCGGCTGCTCGCTACAGGAAGTCTGCGAGGTGATGGATTTCAGCCTTCCCGCAGTAAAGGCTGCGCTGCATCGCGGACGCACGCAACTGCGCGAACTGGCCGAGGAACCGGAGGAGGCGCCGCACCCGAAATTGTCGGACGCCGATCGCAAACGCCTGTCCGCCTATGTCGCGCATTTCAACGCGCGGGATTTCGACGCCATCCGCGCCATGATCGCCGACGACGTGCGGCTCGATCTCGTCAACAAGACCCGCCTGAACGGCAAGGCCGAAGTCTCCCGCTATTTCGGCAATTACGACAAGATCACCGACTGGCACCTGGTGCCGGGGCTGGTGGAGGGCCGTCCCGCCATCCTGGTGTTCGATCCCAACCAGCCGGGCTCAGGACCTAAATATTTCATGCTGCTGAACTGGTCGGCCGACAAGGTCGCGACCATCCGGGATTTCCGCCACGTTCCTTACATCATCGAGAGCGCGGAATATTTGATCTGACCACTCGGCCTATGCCCGAGGCGCTGACGTGCGCCCGCGCGCTTCTCGACACGACGCTTACGGCCGCCAGCAGGATTTTGAGGATTCCCCGCCCGGTTGGCCGTAGCAGCCGACCTGCGGATAGGGGCATCCCGCAAACTGCGACAATCCCAACCCACCGACCTGAACTATAATTCTTGCCTTTCGCGTCATCAGCGAATTATGGTGCAGGCGGCTAGGGTATGAGCCGAAGGTTCTAAAGGGAGCCATCGGTTCGGGCTTGCTGGGGACTTGCGATTTCGCGCACAAAACACGTCACCGTGACCAACGGAACGACGGGGGCGCGGGCAGCGCCACCCGGACGGCGGTCACCCGGGCTCGCGGGATATTTCAATAAGTCGAGGAGGGGAAAGAATATGAAAACGGCATTCTGGCTGGCGGGCGCGACGGTGCTGGCGCTGGCGCAACCTGCGCTCGCGGGGGACACCATCAAGATCGGTTTTGTCTCCACCTTCAGCGGCCCGACCGCTGTCATCGGCAACGACATGCGCAACTCGTTCGAGCTCGCGCTCGACCATCTGGGCCGCAAGATGGGCGGCAAGCCGGTCGAGGTGATCTACGAGGACGACGGCCAGAAGCCGGATGTCGGCAAGCAGAAGACCGAAAAGCTGGTGCAGTCCGACAAGGTCGATTTCATTGCCGGCTATATCTGGTCCAACGTGCTGCTGGCGTCGCTGAAGACCGCGGTCGACGCGCAGACTTTCCTGATCTCGGCCAACGCCGGACCGTCGCAGCTCGCCGGCGAATTGTGCTCGCCCTACGTATTCTCGACCTCCTGGCAGAACGACCAGACGCCGCAGGCGATGGGCGTCTACATGAACCAGAAGGGCGTCAAGTCGGTGTTTCTGATCGGCCCGAACTATGCCGCCGGCAAGGACATGCTGGCCGGCGTCAAGTCGACCTTCAAGGGCGAGGTGGTCGGCGAGGAATACACGGTGTGGCCGAGCCAGCTCGACTTCTCCGCCGAACTGACCAAGGCGAAAAACTCGAAGGCCGAGTCGATCTTCGTGTTCTATCCGGGTGCGGCCGGCGTCCAGTTCCTCAACCAGTATGCGCAGGCCGGCATCAAGGCGCAGATCCCGCTCTATACCGCCTTCACCGTCGACGAATTGTCGTTGCCGCTGCAGAAGGACAATGCGATCGGCATTCCCGGCGCGCAGGAATGGGTCAACGACCTGCCGAACGCCGAGAACAAGAAGTTCGTCGAAGACTACCGCAAGAAATATCCGGGCTTGCGCCCGACCTATTACGGCGCCCAGGCCTATGACGCCGCCCAGCTGATCAACAGTGCGGTGGTTGCCGTGAAGGGCGACACCTCGAAAAAGGACGCGATGAAGGCCGAGATGGAGAAGGCCAGCTTCAAGTCGCTGCGCGGCCCGTTCAAATACGGCAACAACCACATCCCGATCCAGAATTTCTACCTGCAGGACGTGGTCAAGGACGCCGACGGCCAGCTCTCGCTCAAGACGGTGGCGACCATCGTCAAGGACGACCAGGATCGCTTCCACGACAAATGCCCGATGAAGTGATTGCGGGCTTTGTCGTTGCGGCGCTCGTCGTTTGCGTACCTCGCCCCGCTTGCGGGGAGAGGTCGGCGCGTAGCGCCGGGTGAGGGGGACTCTCCGCGAGTCCAACTCCGTGGAGAGTCCCCCTCACCCCAACCCTCTCCCCGCAAGCGGGGAGAGGGAGATCAACGAGCGGTGGTGCTTCTGCGCTGCCGCTGTTTTGTTTCAAGCTGATTTAGGAATCCATGCTGGTTCTCGTCGAACAATCGTTGAACGGATTGCAGTTCGGCCTGCTGCTGTTCCTGCTGGCGGCCGGCTTGACGCTGGTGTTCGGCATCATGGACTTTGTGAATCTGGCGCACGGCTCGCTCTACATGATGGGCGCCTATTTCGCCGCGACCTTCGTGGCGTGGACCGGAAGTTTTGTGCTCGGCGTGCTGCTGGCGCTCGGCGCCACGCTGTTGCTCGGCATGGCGCTGGAATTCGTGGCGCTCAGGCATCTCTACGGCCGCGATCATCTCGACCAGGTGCTGGCGACGTTCGGGCTGATTTTGTTTTTCAACGACGCGGTGCGGCTGATCTGGGGTCCGGCGGGTCTGGCGCTGCCGCTGCCGGCGTGGCTGACGGTGCCGGTCCAGATCATTCCCGGCGTATATTATCCGGCCTATCGGCTGTCGATCATCGTCGCCGCACTCGCGGTGGCCGCGCTGCTTTATGTCGTGGTGATGCGGACCCGGCTGGGCATGCTGATCCGCGCCGGTGCGTCGAACCGCGAGATGATCGGCGCGCTCGGCATCAACATCAAATTGCTGTTCACGCTGGTGTTCGGGCTTGGCGCGGCACTCGCCGGTCTCGCCGGGCTGATGCAGGCGCCGATCCTCACCGTGCAGATCGGCATGGGCGAGAACATCCTCATTCTCGCCTTTGTCATCATCGTGATCGGCGGCATCGGCTCGATCCGCGGCGCGTTCCTGGCCGCGATCTTCGTCGGCATGATCGATACGCTCGGCCGTGCATTCCTGCCTGATCTGCTGCGCAAGGTTCTGAGCGGAGCTGCGGCGTCGACCGCGGCACCCGCGCTGTCCTCGATGCTGATCTATTTGCTGATGGCGATCGTGCTGGTGGTGCGGCCGGAGGGGCTGTTTCCGGCCGCCAGGCGATGACTTTTCCGATCACCCCCCGCAATGTCGTCGCGGCGCTCGTCGCCATTGGCCTGTTGTTGCTGCCGCTCTATTCGCAACTGACCGGCAACATCTTCATCCTGACGCTGTTTACCAGGATTGTGATCTTCGCGCTGGCAGCCAGCAGCCTTAATCTCATGATGGGCTATGGCGGCATGATGAGCTTTGGCCATGCCGCCTATCTCGGCATCGGCGGCTATGCAGTCGGCATTCTCGCGTTTGAGGGCATCGGCTCCGGCTTCATCCAGTGGCCGGTGGCGCTTGCGGTATCGGCGCTGTTCGCGCTCGTGATCGGCGCGCTCTCCTTGCGCACCCGCGGCGTCTATTTCATCATGATCACGCTGGCCTTTGCGCAGATGGCCTATTACATCGTCTCCGGCATGTCGCGTTACGGCGGCGACGATGGTCTCACCATCTACAAGCGCAGCAATTTCGGCGGCCTGATCAACCTGTCGAACCGCGTGCAGTTCTATTATCTCTGCCTCGGCTGCCTGTTTGGCGGCCTTTACCTGATGTGGCGCATCATCAATTCGCGCTTCGGCATGGTGGTGCAGGGCGTGCGCTCCAACGAGCAGCGCATGCAGGCGATCGGTTTTCACGCCAACCGCTACCGGCTGGTCTGCTTCGTGATCGCCGGCACCATCTGCGGACTATCGGGCGCGCTGCTCGCCAACAACACCGATTTCGTCAGCCCGGCCGTGATGTACTGGACCCGCTCCGGCGACCTGATGGTGATGGTAATCCTCGGCGGCATGGGCTCGCTGTTCGGGCCTGTGATCGGCGCCATCGTCTATCTCGTGCTGGAGGAATTGCTGTCGCAGTTCACGGAATACTGGGCGATGATCATGGGCCCGCTGCTGCTGTTGATCGTGCTGTTCGCGCGTGGCGGCATCATGGGCCTGCTCGGGAGGTTGCGCCTTGGTTGATTCTTTGGCTGATCCCTTGCTTCGCGTCGAAAAGCTGGTGCGGCGGTTCGGCGGCATCACCGCCACCGACAATCTGTCGCTCGATGTCATGAGCGGCGAGCTGCACGCGATCATCGGCCCCAACGGCGCCGGCAAAACCACGCTGATCAGCCAGTTGACCGGGCAACTGGCGCCGAACTCAGGCACCATTCATTTCGCAGGCCGCGACGTTACCCGGCAGCCCGCCTATCGGCGCAGCCGGCTCGGGCTGGCGCGCTCGTTCCAGATCACCTCGCTGCTGCCGGATTTTTCCGCGATCGACAATGTCGCGATTGCTGCGCAAGCGCATGACGGCCACTCGTTCCGCTTCTGGGGCAATGCGCGCAAGGAAAAACATCTGCGCGACGCCGCGCGCTCTGCGTTGACGCGCGTCGGGCTCGAAGCGCGCGCGGACGTGCCGGTGTCCGAATTGAGCCATGGTGAGCAACGCGAGCTGGAGCTTGCGGTGGCGCTCGCGACAAAGCCGCAATTGCTGTTGCTGGACGAGCCGATGGCGGGCCTCGGCATCACCGAATCGGCGCGCATGGTGGCACTGTTGAAGGAGTTGCGGCGCGAAGTCACCATTGTCCTTGTCGAACACGACATGGAAGCGGTGTTCGCGCTGGCCGACCGCATCACTGTTCTCGTTTACGGCCGCGTCATCGCCTGCGACAGGCCCGATGCGATCCGCAACAATGAAGAGGTGAAACGCGCCTATCTCGGCGATCAGCACGTGGTGGTGGCCCATGGCTGATACTAAGGCTGACACCCTCTTGGAAGTGGACGGCATTGAAACCTGTTATGGCCTGAGCCAGGTGCTGTTCGGGCTGTCGCTGTCGATTCGTGCCGGCGAGATGGTCGCGCTGATGGGCCGTAACGGCATGGGCAAGACCACCACCATCCGTTCCATCATGGGCATGACGCCGGCGCGCGCGGGAAAAATCCGCTTCGGCGGGCAGGAGGTGCGCGCGCTCCCGTCGTACAAGATTGCAAAGCTCGGCATCGGCCTGGTGCCGGAAGGCCGCCAGATCTTTCCCAATCTGACGGTGCGCGAAAATCTGGTCGCCGCGTCCGGCAATCGCCTCGGCAGTCCCGATCCCTGGACCATCGAAAAGATCCACGCGCTGTTTCCGCGGCTGGCCGAACGTGGCAGCAATATGGGCGTGACGCTGTCCGGCGGCGAGCAGCAGATGCTGGCGATCGGCCGCGCGCTGATGACCAATCCAAAACTCCTCATTCTCGACGAAGCCACCGAAGGCCTGGCGCCCCTGATCCGCGAGGAGATATGGAACTGCCTGTCGATGCTGAAAGCACAGGGACAATCGGTGCTGGTGATCGACAAGAACGTCGGCAACCTCGCCCGCATCGCCGACCGGCATTACATCATCGAGCGCGGGCGCGCGGTGTGGAGCGGGACCTCGGCGCAGTTGATCGCGGAGCCCGATCTGCAGCACCGGTACCTGGGGATTTGAGGCGCGGATTTCAGCCGCGATGCCGGTTCGAAGAAGACATCTCTCGCTCGCCCACACTGCGTGCAGCGGGATTGAGAGCTGCAGTCCGCGCATAGCCGGCGATGGGCTCGTAGCCGACCACGTTGCGATGCAGCGGATCGGCCGCATATGGCCATGGCGATTCCCGAGATTGTTGGAAGTTGAAGGACGCTGATATACTCTTTTTGGTCAAACTTGGATGTTCATTGGGGTCGCGTGCGGTTAACTCGTCAAGCCAGCTTTAGCGGGTCTCTGTCAGGCTGAAGCATGTCAAATGGGGTCTTCAATTGCTTTTTGGGCGTCTGGGGTGGTTTTTCGCAGGCGTCGGCGGCGCGAACGTCGAGCAACCCTTGGTCCTGATCTAGCCGAAGGCATTGCGCGATGTTCCTCGATGGTCCCGCCGAGCTCAGATCTGGCTTATCGAGCCGCTCGACGACCGGCGCCTACCGCCGTGGGGCGCCGATCGCGTTTCTGGCGCCCCTTGTGCTTTTCCTGATTTCCATGGGCCTCATTGTCATGGCCTGGGGCTGGCTGGCCGCGCCGCTGCCGCTGGATCATGCGGCTGTCGATTCCGCGAAGAAGCTGGATTGCGTGTCCTACGCGCCGTTCCGGGGCCAGCAGACCCCGTGGAATTCGAAGATCATCATCAGCCCGGAGCAGATCGCGGAAGATCTCGGCCAACTCGCCAGGATAACCGGCTGCATCCGCACCTACTCGATCGAGAACGGGCTGGACAAGGTACCCGAACTCGCATCAAAGGCCGGGCTGAAGGTCATTCTCGGCATCTGGCTCGGCCGCGATCGCGCGAAAAACGCATCGCTGATCGAGACCGCGGTCACGCTGGCCAAGGCGTCTCCCGGCGTCGTCACCTCGGTCATGGTCGGCAGCGAAGTGCTGCTGCGCGGAGAAATGACCGTGTCGGACCTGCGGGCCGCGATCCGCTCGGTCAAGACTCGCGTCAGCATTCCGGTGAGCTACGCCGATGCCTGGGAATTCTGGCTGCGCTACCGGGAGATCGGCGACGACGTCGATTTCGTGACGATTCACATCCTGCCCTATTGGGAAGACATACCGGTGCGGGCCGAAGACGCGGCGGCGCATGTGATCCACGTTCACAGGCAACTGGCCCTCGCCTTGCCCGGCAAGGAGATCCTGATCGGCGAGGCCGGCTGGCCAAGCCAGGGACGCATGCGCGACGGTGCGCTGCCGTCTCGCGTCAATCAGGCCCGTTTCTTTTCCGAACTGCTCGACTGGGCCGGTCGTGGAAACTTTCGCCTCAATCTGTTCGAGGCCTATGACGAGCCGTGGAAGCGTCAGTGGGAAGGGACGGTCGGCGCCCATTGGGGCCTGCTTGATGGAGATAGCCGTCAGCTGAAGTACTCGTTCGGATCCGCCGTCGGCAACTATCCGTTCTGGAAGCTGCAACTGGCAGCCGGGCTGGCTTTCGGTTCTTTCGTCTTCGCAGTTGCGCTGTTGACGCTGTGGCGCCGGCGATCGGAAGCCGGATTGGCGCCATGGCTGGCTGTGGCAGCGACCGCTACCACAGGTGGAATTCTGCTCGGCCTCGCGGGCGAAAAGGCCTTTTATGAAAGCTACGGTTTTGCGGGCTGGCTCAATCAGGGATTGCTCCTGGCTGCAGCAACCGTTTTGCCGCTGTTGTGCTCCAGCGCGTTGATGGCCGGGCGTCCGCTGCCGGCCTTTCTGGAATTGGTCGGCCCGCGCGAGGGCAGAACCCGATCGGTGGCCGCGCTGGTCCTGGGGTTCTCCTTCATGGCGAGCACGCTGGTCGCCGTGGAAATCGCGCTCGGCCTCGTGTTCGACCCGCGTTCACGCGATTTCCCGTTTGCAAGCCTGACCATGGCGGTTGTGCCGGTCTGGACCGTCACGCGGCTCAACCCTCGAAAATCGGAAATTGGCGCCGTCACCGAGGCGGTGTTCGCGGGCCTGTTCGTGGCTGCCGCGCTCTATGTCTTTTTCAGCGAAGGGGCCAGCAACTGGCAATCGCAGTGGACCTCGGCGGCGTTTTTCCTGTATGGCGCCGCGCTGTGGCCGTCGCGTTCCGTTGCCGTCTTGAGCATGCTGCCGAGTCTGTCGGGCGTGTTCCCGAAGACGCTGCGCAAGGATGAACTCGCCACTCAGCCGATTGCTGTCGCTTCCGTCCCGCCGCCGAAATCGCAGGCGGGCGCAGCCGCGGGATTCGTCGCGGCGACGTCAAAGGTCGAATGCGACAAATAGCCGTTGCGCTGGCGCAATGGTCGGGGTCCCAAGAGCAAAGTTCAGGAGTGAAGTCATGTCGTCGAACGGACTGTCGCGGCGCGATTTTGGCAAGATGGCTGGATCGGCGGCGCTCGGCCTGTCGACGGTGTCAGCCCAATCCGCCGATACCGGCATCGCACGGCCCACCGGCCAGAACGCCATGTTGGCTTTTCCGGGCGACTTTCGATGGGGCACGGCGACCTCGGCCTTTCAGGTCGAAGGCGCCGTCAACGAAGACGGACGCGGTCCTTCGATCTGGGATCGTTTTACGCACCTGCAAGGCAAGATTGCCGATCACAGCACTGCCGATGTCGCCGACGACCATTTCCATCGATACAAGGACGACGTCCGATTGATGAAGGCGCTGGGAGCCAGGACCTATCGCTTCTCGATCGCGTGGCCGCGCGTTTTCCCGGAAGGCCGAGGGGTGCCAAATCCGAAAGGCCTCGATTTCTACAATCGGCTGCTCGACGAACTCCTGGCCAACGGCATCGAGCCGTTCGCCACCCTGTACCATTGGGATTTGCCCCAGGCGCTGCAGGATCGCTATGGCGGCTGGATGTCGCGCGACACTGCAAAAGCCTTTGCCGATTATGCGGGTTATGTCGTGGAACGCCTGAGCGATCGTGCAAAGCACATTTTCACGATCAACGAATGTTCGCGGCTTGTGCATCTCGGTCACGGTCTTGGAATTGACGCTCCGGGCTTGAATCTATCCGAGGCCGGGATGAACCAGGTTCGTCACAACGTAGCACTGGGACACGGTCTTGCCGTGCAGGCGATCCGCGCGCGCGGCCGGGCGGGGACCAGGGTGGGCCTCGCCGAGAACATGGTCACCTGCGTACCCGCGATCGAAACGCCCGCGAACATCCACGCCACGGAGATCGCGACGCGCGAACTCAATGCCGGCTATCTGACTGTCATCCTCGAGGGGAAATACACCGAAGGCTTTCTGGCGCAGGCCGGAAAGGATGCGCCGAAATACACCGCCGACGATCTCGGCATCGTTTCATCCCCAATCGATTTCGTCGGACTGAATGTCTACAAGCCCGACCATTACGTCCTGGCCGCCGATAATGCGCGCGGCTTCACCCTGGCGCCGTTTCCCGCGTCGTTCCCGCATATGGATGCGTCCTGGCTGAGGGTCGGTCCGGAGGCGATGTATTGGGCGCCGCGGCATGCGGCGAGGATCTGGGGCGTAAAATCCATCTACATCACCGAGAACGGGACACCAGCGACGGATGAGGTGGCCGCCGACGGCAATGTCTACGATCTCGACCGGATCATGTATCTGCGCAACTATCTGCTCCAACTGCAGCGCGCGACGTCGGAGGGCGTGCCCGTGGCCGGCTACTTCCTGTGGAGCCTGATCGACAATTTCGAATGGGCGGATGGCTACCAAAAGCGCTTCGGGCTCTACCGGGTCGACTTCGACACGCAGGCCCGCACCCCGAAACTGAGCGCCTCGTTCTACCGCGAAATCATCAAGCAGAATGCGGTGGTCTAGTGGGCCCGCCAAACCACTTTTCGTCATGGCCGGATTTGACGAATAGTGGGAACGAATGTCATTCCGGGGCGCGCGCAGCGCGAACCCGGAATCTCGAGATTCCGGGTCTGGTGCTAACGCACCATCCCGGAATGACGTGGTATGCCCTCAAAACATCTCGAAATATTCGCGATGCTCCCAGTCCGACACCTCCGCCTGAAACCTCTCGATCTCGGCGTTCTTGATATGAATGTAATAGTCGACGAACTCCGCGCCCAGCGCCCCGCGGAAAAACGGATCGTCGTTGAGCGCGAACACCGCCTCGTGCAGACTCTTCGGCAGCAGCGCTGCCTTGGCTTCGTACGGCGTATCCGCCGACGGCCCGGGATCGAGCTTGCGGTCGACGCCGTCGAGACCGGAAAGGATTTGCGACGCCATGTAGAGATAGGGATTCGCCGCCGGCTCGCCGATCCGGTTCTCGAGCCTTGTTGCGCTATCTCCGGGGCCGCCGAGCACGCGGATCATGACGCCGCGGTTGTCGCGGCCCCAGATCGCGCGGTCCGGCGCCAGCGAATAGGTGCGGTAGCGTTTGTAGCCGTTGATGGTCGGCGTCGTGAACACGGCCGAGGCGCGGGCGTGCTGCAAAAGCCCGGCAAGCCAGGCGCGGCCGAACGGCGTCAGCACCTCGCTGCCGTCCTTGGACATGAACGCGTTCTCGGCGCCCGCGTGCGACACGATCGACTGATGCAGGTGCCAACCCGACGCGAACACGTTCGGCAGTTTCGGCCGGCACATGAAGGTGGCGTGGTAGCCGTGTCGTTGCGCGATCTGCTTTACCGCCGAGCGGAACAGCACCATGTTGTCGGCGGGGTTAAGCCCCTTGGTCGGCTGAAAGGTGAATTCGCACTGGCTCGGGCCGAACTCGACCTCGACCGATCGCAAGGGCAGCCCGAGCGCCAGCACGTCGCGGCGGATGATTTCCAGCGCCGGCTCCATCTGGTCGTAGCGCTGCTCGGTCAGATATTGATAGCCCTGCGAGAGCAGGCTGACCGACGGCGGCGTGCCCGGCTGACCGGCATCCCCCGGCGCCATATGCGCGTTTTCGAGCTTGAAGAGGTGGAATTCGACCTCGAGCCCGGCGACGAAATCATATCCGCGCTGGCCGAGTTGATCGAGGACGGAGCGATAGAGATGCCGGGTCGCGAACGGCACCGGCCGTCCGTCGTTGAAATAGAGGTCGCACAGCACCCATCCCGTGGCGGGCGCCCATGGCAGCACGCGAAACGTGGTGGGATCCGCCACCATCAGCACGTCGGCGGCGCCTTCCATTTCCTTCATGCCGAAACCGCCGCCGGATGTGAACACCGGAAACACCGTGCGGTGGGAGGTGTCCTTGGCGAGCATGGTCGTGGTGATCGAACAGCCGCTTTCGAGCGAGGCAATCGCCTCGCTCGCCACCAGCGTCTTGCCGCGCAAAATGCCGTGCTGATCCGGAAACGACAGCCGGATCGCTTCGAGATTTTTCTCTTCGACGATTTTGCGGAGACGGCTCGCCGCCTCCTTCTGCTCGCTCGACCACAGGCCGTGACGCTCGACGAAACTCAACGCGTCACCTCCTCTTCGTCATTGCGAGCGCAGCGAAGCAATCCATCGCTCCAAGGAAAGAAAGAATGGATTGCTTCGTCGCTGCGCTCCTCGCAATGACGGCAACTCCATTTTGAACCAGACGCATCACTCCGCCGCCGACAGATGGCGGATCTTGTCGGATATCTCACCTGGCACCGGCGCCGCCCAGGGCGCACCGCGGCGCCGCTTGACGTCGACTTCCATCCAGAATATTTCCCAGCCGCGCGTCGGCCCGATGCCGTCCATGGTCGCCGGCCCCTGGATGCTGCGCGCGTGGGCGTCGTCGAGGAACATGAACGGCTTCTCGCCGCCCAACACCTTTTCGATTTCCTGCCGCAGCAGGCGGCGATATTGCACGATCGCCTTGTCGGAGGTGCCCAGATGTTCGTTGGTGCGGTCCTGGATCGCGCCCATGGATTCCACCGCCCACTGGTCGTGCACGTTGATGTCGGCGCCCATGCCGGTATAGGTCTCGGTCGCCTGTTCGTGCGGATCGAACCCGTAATCGTTCGACTTGTTCTTGCGCGATTTGTAGTCGGGCAGTTCGTAGAGTTCGAGCCGCTGGTCGCGCATCTTGTTCTTGTCGACCGGCGTCGTGTAGCTGGTGAAGATCGCGTACCAATAGCAGTTCTCGTCGTCGACCGGGATGTGCCACTGCGTGATCGTCATCTCCGTGCTCATCGGGATGACGAAACCGTGCGGGAAGAGCTGGTTGGTGACGCGCACATGGGTACGCTCTTCATCCAGTTCGCGCAGCGCGATCAGGCGCATGCCGTATTCGGTGTGCTCGACATTGATGATCGGGTTGTCGTATTCGCGCAGGATCCTTGTCATCGGCATGTCGCTTCCGGCGGATGCGCCGCGGAACTGCTTGCCGTAAGCGCCGGAGGTATCTTCGTCCTCGAAGAAGCGATGCAGGAACGAGGCGTGCGCCGGATCGATGCCGACTTCGAGCGCCTGCAGCCAGTTGCAGTTGATGTGGCCCTTGAACGCAAAGGTGTGGCTGTCGGGCGCAACGAAGCAGTCGATCTCCGGAAACGCCGGTGGCGCGCCTTCGCCGAGATACGCCCAGAGGATGCCGCTCTTCTCGACCACGGGATAGGAACGCTGCTTGATGCCTTTGCACAGCGTCGAGCCTTTTGGCTCGGCCGGCGTTTCCAGGCACTGGCCGGTCGCATCGAACAGCCAGCCGTGAAAGGCGCAGCGCAGGCCGCCATTTTCCAGCCGGCCGAAGGCGAGGTCGGCGCCGCGATGGGCGCAATGGCGGTCGATCAGGCCGTAGCGGCCATTCTCGTCGCGAAACAACACCAGGTTTTCGCCGAGCAGTTTGACCGGCTTGACCGGCCGCGGCCCCGCCAGCTCGTCCACCAGCGCCGCCGGCTGCCAGTACATCCGCATCAGCTTCCCGCAGGGGTCTTGTCGCCCGGTGCGCGTGATCAGGTCGTTCGCTTCCTGGCTCATCATGGCGGCGCATCCTTCGGTCGGGAGCTATCTTGTTCGCCTATTGAACTTATGGGCGAATTATGACATGCATCTGCGGGACGGCAAGCACAATCTTTGACCGGCGCGAGCGCCGTGGAGCGCGACATGCCAAAGCTGAAGCGCGGCGATAGCGACGAGCGTGCCACCGACTTTGTCGAGAGTCTCGACCGCGGTCTGCGCCTGCTGCAGAAATTCGGCACCACCACCGGCCCGATGACGTTGAGCGACCTCGCGCGCGCCGCAGAGCTGCCGCGGGCGACCGCGCGACGCATCCTCTTCACCCTCGAACGCGCCGGCTTTGTCGCGACCGACGGCAAGCTGTTCACGCTCACTCCGCATGTGCTGACCCTGGCCGCGTCATTTTTGCGTTCGAGTCAGGTGGTGACGGTGCTGCAGCCGGTGCTCGACCGGATCGCGGCATCGGCGCAGGAGATCAGTTCGCTCGCGGTGCTGGATGGCGAGGAGGTCGTGTTCATCGCGCGCGGCAGTCCTGCGCGCATGTTTTCGGCAGGCCTCGATATCGGCTATCGCCTGCCTTCTTTCTGCACCTCGGTCGGCCGCGCTATGCTCGGCCGGTTCGACGATGCCGAACTCGCGGCAAGACTGGCGGCGATGCACCGCGCGCCGATGACGGCGCATACGGTGACCGATCCCAAATTGCTGCTCGCCGCCATCATCGCCGACCGCGCGCAGGGCTATTCGCTGGTCGATCGCGAGGCCGAACCGCATTTCCGTTCGGTTTCCGTGCCGATCCGCCGCTATGACGGCGCCATCATCGCCGCGATCAACATGGGCGCGCATGTCGATCGCGTCTCGGCCGCTGAAATGATCGACCGGTTCCTGCCGCTGCTGCGCGAGGGCGCGGAACAGGTGAAGTCGATGTTGCTGTGATGGAGGAGCAAATTTCCGGATGCGTTCCCCGGATGCTGCGCAGCACCACCAGCGCGTTTACGCGCGTCTTTGACGCGCTATGGTGATGCGCCGCCGATCCGGGGTCCATCGGGATGGGTCCCGGCTCTGCGGAGCAGCGTTGCACGCTGCATCGCGTCGGGACACGAGACTTAGCCCCGCGCGAACATCCGCGACTCGTTCTGCAGCACCGGCGCCACCGCGTCGCTCAGTCGGGCTGCCGCCGCGTCGACGCTGAGCCCCGCCGTGTCCACCACCGCCGACGCCCGCGCATAGAGCGGCTCGCGGCTCAACAGGATGTTGCGCAGCTCGGCCATCGCCGAGCGATCGTCCGCCATCGGGCGCAGATCGCCCTGGCGGCGCACCCGCGCCATGTGTTCTTCCGGCTCGGCCTTCAGCCAGATGGTGTAGAACGACGACAGGATCAGGTCGAAGGTCAAAGGCTCGGAGACGATGCCCCCGCCGGTCGCCAGCACCATCAATTCTTTCCGTGCCAGCAATTGGGTCAGCGCTGCCTGCTCCATGCGGCGAAAACCTTCCTGCCCGTAGAGCGCGATGATCTCGGCAACGGACAATCCGTTCTGCGCCTCGATCTCCTTGTTCAGTTCGACAAAGCTCCAGCCGATCTTTTTAGCGAGCATCTTGCCGAGAGTGGATTTGCCGGCGCCGCGCAGGCCGATCAGGGCGATGCCGGAAAACGACAGATGCCGCTGCGCCGACGCTGCGCCACCGGCAAGGACGTTCTTGGCTTGTGCGATCTGGCCGGGCGACGCTTTCCGCAGGAGATCGCGGATCACGGCCCAGTCGGGCACCGGCTCGGCGGCGGGAATGAGATCTTCCAGATGCGCGCCCATCGCGTTCGACACCCGGCGCAGCAGCACGATCGAGACGTTACCCTTGCCGCTCTCGAGCTGCGCGATGTAGCGTTCGGAAATGCCGGAAACTTTTGCGAGCACTTTGCGCGACATGCCGCGCAGCGCGCGCATGGTGCGCACGCGCTGGCCGAGCTGCTCCAGGAAATCGATTTCGGGATCGCTATTTTCGGTCATATCCCCCCGTAGCGTTTTCGAGCGAAGTGGGCACCGGTTCGCGTGAAGAAAACGCGTCAAACCAAAAGACCAGGGTCGGGTTTTGACGCAGTCTGAGCCCGACTCTAGGAAACATAATGCCGATGAGGATTGACAGCAAGCGCGTGGAGTGGCTTTCTATGAATTATAATTCTTAAAACCGGGGAGAAGCGTCGTGGCGTGCTTTACGCTTGGGGAATTGGGCTGGAGGGACGTGGCATGAGCGGCAGTTCCTACAATGCGGTGACCTGGTTGCTCGACCGCAATGTCGATGAGGGTCGCGGCGAAAAACTCGCCTTCACCGATACCGTTTCCGAACTCAGCTATCGCGGCCTGCAGAAGCAGAGCTGCCGCGTCGCCAACATGCTGCGCCGGCTCGGTGTCCGCCGCGAAGAGCGCGTCGCCTTGATCATGCTGGATACGACGGATTTTCCGGCGGTGTTTCTGGGCGCGATCCGCGCCGGCATCGTGCCGGTGCCGCTCAATACGCTTTTGACCTCCGATCAATATGCCTACGTGCTGGCCGATTGCCGCGCGCGCGTGCTGTTCATTTCCGAAGCGCTGCTGCCCGTGGTGAAAGACATGGTCGGGCGGATGCCCGATCTCGAGCATGTCATCGTGTCCGGCAACGACGCGCACGGCCACAAGAAACTGTCCGACGAGCTGGCGCGCGAAAGCGATACATTCGCGACCGCCGCGACCCATCCCGACGAGCCGGCGTTCTGGCTGTATTCGTCGGGCTCGACCGGCATGCCGAAGGGCGTGCGGCATCTGCATTCCAGTCTCGCGGCGACCGCGGAAACCTATGCCAAGCAGGTGCTCGGCATTCGCGAGGATGACGTCGGGCTTTCGGCGGCAAAACTGTTCTTCGCCTATGGCCTCGGCAACGCGCTGACGTTTCCGATGTCGGTCGGCGCCACCACCGTGCTCAATTCCGAGCGGCCGACGCCGGCAACCATGTTTGCGTTGATGAACAGATATAACCCCAGCATCTTCTTCGGCGTGCCGACGCTGTTTTCGGCGATGCTCAACGACGAGACGATGAAGCATGAACGCGGCGGCAACCGCTTGCGGGTCTGCACCTCCGCCGGCGAGGCGCTGCCGGAATCGGTCGGGAACGCCTGGAAGTCACGCTTCGGCGTCGACATTCTCGACGGCGTCGGTTCGACCGAGCTGTTGCACATCTTCCTCTCCAATGCGCCCGGTGACATCAAATACGGCACGTCGGGCCGTCCGGTGCCGGGCTACAAGGTGCGGCTGGTGAACGACGCCGGCGACGATGTACCCGATGGCGAGGTCGGCGAGCTGCTCGTCGATGCGCCCTCGGCCGGCGAGGGCTACTGGAACCAGCGCAGCAAAAGCCGCCAGACATTTGCGGGCCACTGGACCCGCACCGGCGACAAATACATCAGGGATGCCGACGGCCGTTACACCTTCTGCGGCCGCTCGGACGACATGTTCAAGGTTTCCGGCATCTGGGTGTCGCCGTTCGAGGTCGAGAGCGCGCTGATCACCCACCCGGCCGTGCTCGAAGCCGCCGTGGTGCCCGAGGCCGATCCGGAAGGGCTGTTGAAGCCGAAAGCCTTCGTCGTGCTGCGCGCGGACAGCAAGACCGAGGGGCTGCATGAGGCGCTGAAGGAACACGTCAAGCAGAAGATCGGCCCGTGGAAATATCCGCGCTGGATCGATGTGGTGGAGAGCTTGCCGAAAACGGCGACCGGAAAAATCCAGCGGTTCAAGTTGCGGGAACGTAATTGAAGTCGTCATTCCGGGGCGCGCGCGAGCGCGAACTAGGTGCGCAATTGCGCACCAGAGAATCTCGAGATTCCGGATCAGCTCGCTTCGCGATCTGTCCGGAATGACGGAGTGAGAATACACCATGACCACCCTCTCCCCCTCCGGCTTCCTCCGCATCGGCGCGTCCGATCTCGAATACCGCATGATCGGTCCGTCACCCGAGCAGGCGCCGACCATTGTCATGCTGCATGAAGGCCTCGGCTCGGCGGCGCTGTGGGGCGATTTTCCGGAGAAGCTGCAGGCCGCCACCGGCGCCGGCGTGTTCGTGTACTCCCGCGCCGGCTATGGCGCCTCGTCGCCGGTCACGCTGCCGCGGCAGCTCGACTACATGCATGTCGAGGCGCTCGATGTCCTGCCGAAGCTCCTGGACGCGATCGGCTTTCGCCGCGGCCTCCTGGTCGGCCATTCCGACGGCGCGTCGATCGCGGCGATCTACGCCGGCAGCCATCAGGATCACCGCGTGCAGGGCATGGCGCTGATCGCGCCGCATTTCATTGTCGAGGATATCTCGGTGACCTCGATCGCCGAAACAAAGACTGCCTACGAGACCACGAACCTGAAAGAGAAGCTCGCCCGCTGGCACAAGGATGTCGACAACGCCTTCTATGGCTGGAACGGCGCCTGGCTCAATCCGAAATTCCGCACCTGGGATATTTCCGAATTCCTCGCCTATATCCGCGTGCCGATCGCGATCCTGCAGGGTGTGGATGACCAGTATGGGACCATGCGCCAGGTCGAGATCGCGCGGGAAGAGTGCTATTGTCCGGTCGATGTGACCTTGATCCCGGGGGCGGGACACCAGCCGCATCGGGAGGCGCCGGGGGCGACGCTGGATGCGATCTCGGAATTCGCAAACGCGGTTTTGCGTGTCGACGGTTCGCAAGGGCGGGCCGCCTAGGCCATTGGGTGTCGGGCGGGCTGGCGCATTGGCCGGAGCCAGGATCGGGATCACGTCCCGATGATCGCGCCGCCTTCAGCCGCCGCAGATCTGCCGCTGCCGCGATGGGCCTATGTCCCCGGCGCGGCCGCAGCTCGCCAAGACCGATTGGGTGGCTTTCGGCGCCGTCAGCCGGACATGAAACAAAATGCATGTTCCGGCGTTTTAGACTAGACTAACCCGAAAACATGCACTATTGTGCATGAAACTGAGCAAGGCAGCCGAACAAGTTAAGCCAACAAAAGCGTCAGGGTGGCCCAATGGCAGGCGAAAATCGCGTTCTCGCAGGCGGCGCGAAATACATCGATTTTCAGACCGATCCGTCGCGCTACCGGCACTGGAAGCTCAACGTCGCTGACGATGTCGCGACGCTGACCATGGATGTCGACGAGAATGCCGGGCTGTTCGAGGGCTATCAGCTCAAGCTGAATTCCTACGACCTCGGCGTCGATATTGAACTGGCGGACGCCGTGCAGCGGCTGCGCTTCGAGCACCCGCAAGTGAAGGTCGTCGTGGTGCGCTCGGGCAAGAACCGGGTGTTCTGCGCCGGCGCCAATATCCGCATGCTGGCTGGCTCGACCCACGCGCACAAGGTCAATTTCTGCAAATTCACCAACGAGACCCGCAACGGGCTTGAGGATTCATCCGAGAATTCCGGCCAGCGCTTCATCAGCGTGGTCAACGGCACCGCGGCCGGCGGCGGCTATGAGCTGGCGCTCGCCACCGATCACATCATGCTGGCCGACGATGGCGCCGCCGCCGTGTCGCTGCCGGAAGTGCCGCTGCTGGCGGTGTTGCCAGGCACCGGCGGCCTGACCCGGGTGGTCGACAAGCGCAAGGTGCGCCGCGACCATGCCGACTTCTTCTGCACCATCGAGGAAGGCATCAAGGGCAAGCGCGCGGTGCAGTGGCGGCTGGTCGACGAGATCGTGCCCAGCAGTAAATTAGATGCCAAGGTCGCCGAGCGCGCGAAAGAATTCGCCGCCGCCTCCAGGCGCAACGGCAACGGCAAGGGCGTTGTCCTGACGCCGCTCAACCGCACCATCGACGAAAACAGCATCCGCTACGGTTTCGTCAGCGTCGACATCGACCGCGCCGCGCGCATTGCCACCATTTCGATCAAGGCGCCTGAAGCTGCTCCGCCAGCCGATATCGAGGGCCTGATCGGGCAGGGCGCGTCGTTCTGGCCGCTGCAGGTCGCGCGCGAGCTCGATGACGCGATCCTTCATTTGCGCATCAACGAACTCGAAACCGCGATGCTGGTGTTCAAGTCGCATGGCGAGCGCGCCAACGTCGTCGCCTGCGACGCCTTCCTCGAAGCCAACAAAGCGCACTGGCTGGTCAACGAGATCAGGCAGTACTGGAAGCGGGTGCTGAAGCGCATCGACGTCACCTCGCGCACGCTGGTGACCTTGGTCGAGCCCGGCTCCTGCTTCGTCGGCACGCTGGCCGAACTCGTGTTCGCCGCCGACCGCTCCTACATGCTGATCGGCCAGAAGCAGGGCGACAACCGCGCCCCGCCGGCGATCGAACTGACCGCGATGAATTTCGGCCCGTATCCGATGAGCCACGGCCTGACCCGGCTGCAATCGCGCTTCCAGGCCGATCCAACGGATATCGACCGCGCGCAGGCCGCGATCGGCAAGGTGATCGATGCCGAGGAGGCCGAAGAACTCGGCCTCGTCACCTTCGCGCTCGACGATATCGATTGGGACGACGAAGTGCGGGTGTTCTTCGAGGAGCGCACCTCCTTCTCGCCTGACGGCCTCACCGGGATGGAAGCCAATTTGCGCTTCGTCGGGCCGGAGACGATGGAATCGAAGATCTTCTCGCGGCTGACGGCGTGGCAGAACTGGATCTTCCAGCGTCCCAACGCCGTGGGCGAAGACGGTGCGCTGCGCCGCTACGGCACCGGCCAGAAGGCGCAGTTCGATATGACGCGGGTGTGATTTCGTGTCCCGGGCGCTGCACGGCACGTCAGTGACGCGCTGCAGAACCGGGACCCACATCGCCACTGAATAGGTCCCGGCTCGGCGGCGCACCGCTTCGCGCTGCACCGCGTCCGGGACACGAGACCACCAAAGGAGCACGCCATGAACTTCATGAACGTCGATTACTCGACCAAGATTCCCAACAACGTGAATCTCTCGGAGGATCGCCAGGTGCTGAAAGCGCTGGAGGGCTGGCACCCCGGTTACATGGACTGGTGGAGCGACATGGGCCCGGAGGGTTTTCAGCAGTCGCTGGTTTACCTGCGCACCGCCTATTCGGTCGATCCGCGCGGCTGGGCCAAGTTCGACTACGTCAAGATGCCGGAATATCGCTGGGGCATCCTGCTGGCGCCGCAGGAAGAGAACCGCGTGATTCCCTTCGGCGAAAATTACGGCAAACCCGCCTGGCAGGAAGTCCCGGGCGAGCATCGCGCCACCTTGCGCCGCCTGATCGTGATCCAGGGCGATACCGAACCGGCCTCGGTCGAGCAGCAGCGCCATCTCGGCAAGACCGCGCCTTCGCTCTACGATCTGCGCAACCTGTTCCAGGTCAATGTCGAGGAAGGCCGCCATCTCTGGGCGATGGTCTATCTGCTGCAGAAATATTTCGGCCGCGACGGCCGCGAGGAGGCCGATGAGTTGTTGCGCCGTCGCTCCGGCGATGCCGATAGCCCGCGCATGCTCGGCGCCTTCAACGAGGCCACGCCCGATTGGCTGTCGTTCTTCATGTTCACCTACTTCACCGACCGCGACGGCAAGATGCAGCTGCACTCCCTGGCCCAATCCGGCTTCGATCCGCTGTCGCGCACCTGCCGCTTCATGCTGACCGAAGAGGCGCATCACATGTTCGTCGGCGAGACCGGCATCAGCCGCGTCGTGCAGCGCACCTGTGAAGCGATGAAGGCGGCCGGCATCAGCGATCCCACCGATATCGCCAAGGTCCGCGCGCTCGGCGTGATCGATCTGCCGACCATCCAGAAGAAACTGAACCTGCATTATTCGCTGTCGCTCGATCTGTTCGGTTCGGAAGTCTCGACCAATGCGGCGAACGCCTTCAACGCCGGCATCAAGGGCCGCTACAAGGAAACCCAGATCGACGACGACCATCAGCTCAAGAACGCCACCTATCCGGTGCTCAAGCTGGTGAATGGCGAGGTCAAGCGGGTCGACGAGCCGGCGCTGACTGCGCTCAACATGCGGCTGCGCGACGATTACACGCAGGATTGCGCCAAGGGCATGCTGCGCTGGAACAAGATCATCTCGACATCGGGCTATCACTTCAAGCTGACGCTGCCGAACGTCGCGTTCCATCGCCAGATCGGCGAGTTCAGGGATATCAACGCCACTCCCGAGGGCGTGCTGATCGATGACGCCACCTGGAACCGGCGCAAGGGCGAATGGCTGCCGTCGTCGGATGACGGCGACTTCATCGCCTCGCTGATGACGCCGGTCACCGAGGCGGGCACCTATGCCTCCTGGATCTCGCCGCCCAAGGTCGGCATCGACAACAAGCCCGGCGACTTCGAGTATGTGAAGATCGAGACGTGATCTTGCTTACCTCTCCCCGCTTGCGGGGAGAGGTCGGACTGCGAAGCAGTCCGGGTGAGGGGGTACAGGTTTATCGATAGATCGCAACGCGCGGAAAGAGCCCCTCACCCCAGCCCTCTCCCCGCGAAGAGCGGGGCGAGGGAGCGCACCCTCCGTCGCAGCAATCGTCCCCGCCCTTACCCCGCGATCTCAAGTCCGGCATTGGCGTAGACGACGCCGCCATCGACGGCGATGGTGGTGCCGACCACATAATCGCCCGCCCTCGACGCCAGATAGATCGCGACGCCCGCCATATCCTCATCGGTTCCGACGCGCCGGGCGGGCACCCGCTGCGCCACCTCGTCGGCGTGATCGCGCGCCGCGCGATTCATGTCGGACTTGAACGCGCCCGGCGCGATCGCCGTGACATTGATGTTTTCCTTGATCAGCTTGGTCGCCATCCGCCGCGTCAGGTGGATCACCGCAGCTTTGCTCGCGGCATAGGAATAGGTTTCCCCCGGGTTGACGAAGATGCCGTCGATCGAGGCGATATTGATGACCTTGGCGGGCCGTTCATGGCTTGCCGCCGCGCGCAGCGGTTTCGCCAGCGCCTTGGTCAGGAAGAACAGCGACTTGACGTTGAGGTCCATCACCTTGTCCCAGCCGCTTTCGGGAAATTCGTCGAACTCCGCGCCCCAGGCCGCGCCGGCATTGTTGACGAGGATATCGAGCTTCGGCTCCAGTTTGATAATTTCGCCGGCAAGCTTGTCGCAGCCCGCGACTGTCGAGATATCGATCGGCAGCGCGATGCATTCGCCGTCATACGCGGCTGAAAGTTCTTGCGCGGTTGCTTCGCAAGGGCCGGCCTTGCGCGCGGTGATGTAGACCTTCGCCGCGCCCTGCGCCAAAAACCCCGCCGCGATCATCTTGCCGATGCCGCGCGATCCCCCGGTTACGAGTGCGACGCGGCCTTTGAGTGAAAACAGATCCTTGAACATGACGCCTCCCTTGATTTGCGGACGGTTTTGGGCGCGAGGGTTCCATGAGTCAAGCAGGGGGACTCTTCCCGTCTCCGACCAGGGGAGAAGGCAAGTTCCGCGCGCCCGGCCGGAAATCAAGCAAACCGCAAGGACAAATAAAGCTAGCGGCAAAGCAAAGCGCGACGACTCGCTGCATATCTCCGGTTGCAACCATCAAGCAACCAAACGGCGTCAGTGCCGGCTCCACGGAGGTTCCTGTGCCAAATCCAACAATCGAATGGCGGTTGCCTCATCGCGATGCCGGCGGTCCGCAGATGCCTCCGACGAGCCGTGCGGAAGCGCCGATATTTTTGGCCATGGCGTCAATGCTGAACGGCTTCTTTGTCGCGATCCTGGTCTCGCTGCACCAGTCGCGGCGGCGTCACGCGCGCCGCATCGTCCGGGAGCATCGGCATCTGGTCGCCGCGGCGCGGAACGAAGCTGACGTTCCGAAAATCGCGATCCGGAGGTCATGAAAATGTCAGTAAATGAAGGGCCGTTCCGGGCGAAGTCGTCCGCCCGGCTTCCTGTGGTGGGTGAAACCGGGCTGCTGGCAACGATCGCGGCTGCGTTTTTGATTTTCCACATCCTGGCCATGATCTTGATGCAGGCAACTGCCGGCGTCGCCACACCAACGCAGGAAGCGGCAAGGCCTTCTTCCTATGACTGACCTCGTCTACGCCGCGTCGATGCGGCGAAAGCCGTTCCACACCGCGGTCGCGGCGCCGGAGGTCAGGACCGGCAGGATGCGCGCGTCCTGATAATTGCCGTTGAGCGAGACCCGCTGCAGCGCGGTCAGGTGCGCAGCACTTTCCGGGAAGATCATGCCCGGCCGTGTCGTCACCGCGGTCTTGAATCCGGATGCCCGGGTCAGTGCAAATTCGCGCCGGCCGGCGGCGATCCGGTCGCCGTAGGGATAGGCGAAATGGAGCACGGGCTTTTGCAGCGCCGCTTCGATCCGCGCGCGGCTGGTGTCGATCTCGCAAGCGGCGGTCGCCTCCGACTGCCGCGCCAGATTGCAATGCGTGATGGTATGCGCGCCGATGGTGACCAGCGGATCGTCGGCGAATGCCTTCAACTCCTCCCACGACATGCAGAGGTCGCGGGCGATCGTGGTCTCATCGACGCCGTGCCGCGCGCAGAGCGCGGAAATCTCGCGCTGCAAATCATGTTCTCCCGGCAACGCGCGCAGCCAGTCATGCAGCCGGTCGAACGCGGTCTGCTTGGCCGCCGGCGTCGAGGTATCGAAGCGGGTGATGATCCCGCCGATCGGGGCCTCGATCGCGGTCGCCCCGGCGATCACTTTTTCCAGCGCCACCCACCACAGCCGGCCGCTGCCGTCGGCGAAATCGCTGGCGACATAGACGGTGAGGGGCGCGTCAAATTCACGCATCACCGGAAGCGCGAAATCGCGGTTGTCACGATAGCCATCGTCGAGGGTGAAACAGGCAAAGCGCCGCGCGAAATTCCGTTCGGAGAGCCGCTGATGCACTTCGTCCATGGTGACGATATCGATGTCGAGCTGACGAAGATGCGCCAGCATCGCGTGCAGGAACGCCGGCTCGACTTCGAGGTGACGGTTGGGCTGGAACTGGGCGCTGCCGCTGGGGCGGACGTGGTGCAGCATGAAAATCGCGCCCACGCCCGCGAAGATTGGTCGCAGCAGGTAGTGCGCACCTGAGAAGTAAAGCGCTTCCAGCCCGGCGCGGATAACGGTGTTGCGGAGCGATTTCATCGGGCGCGGCTGGCCGGGTTGGAGTGCTCGCCGAAATTAGCGAAAGACCACTGAAGAAACGGTTAGCCGGATAGAATATCCGCACCCCTACCCCTTTGTGGTATTTCGGGTTTGACAGCCTCGCAAGGGTTTGTTTTCTCTCCGTTCCGGTGCCGCCGATTTGACGTTCCTGCACTGGTGCCGCGAATTCGCGTCAGGAACGTCAAATCGACAAGCGGCACCGGAATCATGGTTTTTGCTGGCGCCCCGTTTCCGAAGTTGGTGCCAGGGGATGCAGCAATAGCTGAAGAACTTCGGAAACGGGGCGCCAAGTCCCGCAGGACATCGAATGCACGGACTTTTCAGGTGGAGTAGCAAATGGTGGCCGGGTGTGATTCCGCTGGTCATCTTTTGGGTCATCGCCGCCTGGACCAGTACCGAACCGCTGGAAGCTGACCTCGCCCAGCGTTCGACTGCGGCGCTGAAGGATACCGTCCTCGACAAACGGAGGATATCGGTCGCCGGCCGCGACGTGACGTTTGCGGCCGACGCGTTCTCCGAAGACGGCCGTCAGAGTGCGGTGGCGTCGGTGGAAGCCGTGCCGGGCGTGCGGCTGGTCGAAGATGAAACCCGCCTGGTGCCCGAAGCCAAACCGTTCGTCTGGTCGGCGGAACGCGACGTCGTCCGGGTGCGGCTCGGCGGCAGTTCGCCATTGCCGGCGAGCAAGGGCAAACTGGTGGAGGCGGCGCGCGCCAGTCTTGGCGGTGTCGAGGTCGTCGATCAGATGAATCTGTCGCGCGGCGCGCCGCCGCGTTTCGACAATGCCGTGTTGCTGCTGCTCGACCAGATCGGCAAACTGAAAGACGGCAAGATCACGCTGTCGGATACCAAGGTCAGCCTTTCCGGCATGGCGCGCGAGCTTGGCGGACGGGAAGCGATCGCGGCGGCGCTGAAAAATCTCCCCGAGGGTTACTCGGTCGCGGCCAACGACATCAAGGCGCCGCCCTACATCTTCCAGGCCTACAAGGATCCGGTCGCGGTGACGCTGACGCTGACCGGCTATGTGCCCGACAACAATGTCCATGCGGCGCTGGTGCAGGCGGCGGGCCGCAAGTTCTTCAGCGAAAAGGTCGTCGACAATCTCAAGGCGAGCGTCGGCGCGCCGTCGGGCTTTGCCAACGCGGTGGTGCCCGCGCTCGGCGCATTGTCGCGGCTGTCGACCGGCACGCTTGTCGTCTCCGACCGCGAGGTGAAGCTGTCGGGCGACGCGCTTTATGAGGCGGCGGCCAACCAGATCCGCGCCGGTCTCGGCAAGGACTTTCCGCCGGGCTGGCAGTACAAGCCGGAAATCTCGGTCAAGCCGGCGGCGGCGCCGGTGGATGCGACCGTCTGTCAGCAATTATTCGCCGAATTGCTCGGCAAGGGAAAGATCCGGTTTGAATCCGGGAAGGCCGACATCGTGGCGGATTCGGCCGGCCTGCTCGACCGCCTGATCGAGACGGCCTTGCGCTGTCCGACGTCCAATATCGAGATCGCCGGACATACCGATACCGACGGCGAGGAAGCGTCCAACCGGACGCTGTCGGAAAAGCGCGCGCAGGCCGTGACCGATTATCTGGTCAAGGCGGGCCTGCCCGCGGACCGGTTCACCCCGGTCGGCTATGGCAGCACGCAACCGGTTGCCGGCAATGATACCGAAGAAGGCAAGGCGCAAAACCGCCGCATCGATTTCGTGGTGAGGTAGCGATGGTTTATCTGACGACATTCTACTGGGGCTGGCTCCTGGCGTCGCTGCTGCTCGGCCTGGCGATGGGCTGGATCTCGGTGGTCCAGCGCGGCCAGGGCGTCTCGAAAACGCTGGCGCGCTGGCTTGCGGTGCTGGCGGCGGCACTGGTTGCGGCAGCGTTCGCGCGAATTGTCCCCGGCCGCTTCGGCTACTGGCTCGACCTCGGCCTCGTGATGTTCGCGCTTTACCTATGTGGTTGCGCGGTCGGATCGTGGCTGCGCGACCGGGTGGTTTCGCGCAGCGCGCCCGTGGGCTGAGATCTGGCCATGACCCTGACCGCCCATTATCGAATGCTCGGGCATTATAACGCTTGGGCCAACGCGCGGCTGTACGACGCCGCGGCGCGGCTCAGCGCCGAGCAATATCGCGCCGATCGCGGCGCGTTCTTCAAATCGGTGCACGGCACGCTCAATCATCTCTCAATCATCTCTTGGCGACCGACCGGATCTGGATGCAGCGCTTCACCGGCGAGGGCGACGCGCCGGACCGGCTGGATGCGATCCTGTTCGGCACGCTCGCCGAACTTCGCCCCGCGCGCGAGGCCGAGGACCGGCGCATCATCGATTTCGTCGACCAGCTGGACGATGCCCGCATTGCCGGCACGATCAGGTACCGCCGCGTCTCGACGCCGGAAGTGTTCGAGCAGCCGCTGGGGCCGGCGCTGGCGCATTGGTTCAACCACCAGACACACCACCGCGGCCAGGTCCACGCGCTACTGACCGGTCTGGCCGGCCAGGCGCCGGAACTCGATCTGTTGATCTACCAGCGACTTTCGGCGAAATCCGCCGCCTGACGGTGCGCCCTGCCCGCGCAAAGCCGGTGGCTCCGGTGTTTTACGACCTTGTTCAGGGCGCGGGAATGCAGCAAAACTGTGCAGTCGCTGTCACGAATTCCGCCTAATATGTTGAAGAAGCGTGTTTTATTTGTCGTCAGGCGAATTCCACTCCGGCTCAAAACGCGCTACCAGAGGGGGCAGGGAGCAGCGTAGCGTCGGCGGGGTCCGCCCGGCAGCCGTCGTCGCGAGATCGCCATTCGAGGTCTAGATGCTGGAAGCAATACGCAGAGCGGTCTCGTTTCTGCGCCAGAAGCAAATCCTGCACAAGCTGGGGGTTGTGGTCAGCATCACGGTCATCGCCATCGCGTGCTATGTGCTCTACCACATGCTCCGCGGTATCGACTCCAATGAGGTGATCGAGGCCATCAAGTCGACCGAGCCGCGCCAGATCTGGCTGGCGGCGCTGTTTGTCGCGGCGGGCTATTTCACCCTGACATTCTATGACTGGTTCGCGGTTCGCGCCATCGGCCACGGCAACATTCCCTACCGCACCAACGCGCTCGCCGCCTTCACCTCCTATTCGATCGGGCACAATGTCGGCGCCAGCGTCTTCACCGGCGGCGCGGTGCGCTACCGGATCTATTCGGCCTGGGGGCTGAACGCGATCGACGTCGCCAAGATATGCTTCCTGGCCGGGCTGACCTTCTGGCTCGGCAATGCCGCGGTGTTGGGAATGGGCATCGCCTATCACCCGGAGGCCGCTGCTTCCATCGACCAGCTTCCGCCCTGGCTCAACCGCGTGGTGGCGTTCGCGATCATCGTGGCGCTGGTGGCCTATGTGGTCTGGGTCTGGACCCAGCCCCGCCGGGTCGGCCGCGGGCCATGGACGGTGTCGTTGCCGGGCGGTCCGCTGACGCTGCTGCAGATCGCCATCGGCATCGTCGATCTCGGGTTCTGCGCGCTGGCGATGTATGTGCTGGTGCCGGACGAGCCCAATCTCGGCTTTGTCGTCGTCGCTGTGATTTTCGTTTCGGCGACCCTGTTGGGCTTCGCCAGCCATTCACCCGGCGGGCTTGGGGTGTTCGACGCCGCCATGCTGGTCGGCCTCTGGCAGATGGACCGCGAGGATCTGCTGGCCGGGATGCTTTTGTTCCGCGTGCTCTATTATATTGCGCCGTTTGTCATATCTGTAATCTTGTTGACGTTTCGGGAAGTTATCCTGGGTGCGCGACTCAAGCGCCTGCGCCAGTTGACGCCCGGCCCCGACGCCAAGCCGCGACGTGAGGCGGTCTATGTGCGCGAGCGTGGAGACACCGGCGCCTGACAAGCGGCCCAAAGCGTTTTTGCGCGAGGTGGGCCCCGGTTCGCGTGAAGCAAGCGTGTCAGAAATGACGGGAAGTAAGGCTCGATGGCGATAGACGATTCCGCTTCTACTTCCTTCTTTGCGCCGTGGCCGGACCGGCTGCGGCACTCTGCCATTATCCTGCTCGCGGCGGGCCTTGCCCTTGCCGTGCTGGTTGCCTTCGGCGAATTGTCGCCGGTTCGCGCCGCCGCGGTTTTCGTCTGCATCGCCGCTGCCGCCCTGGTGCCATGGCGCCTGCATGATGCGGTCGCCTCGCGCGAGGATGTCCGCGGCGTCAATCCGGTCGAAGCCGCCGCGGTCAGCGCGGTCGTGGCAGGCATGCCGGATCCGGCGGTGCTGCTCGACCGCGCCGGCCGCGTCATCCATCTCAATGCCGCCGCCGCCCAGCTCGCGCCGGCGCTGCGCCGCAACGAGCTTGCCCAGTTCGCGCTGCGCTCGCCCGAGATCATCACCGCGCTGCGCGAGGCGATCGCGACCACCGAACCGCGTCGCGCGACCTATCTCGACCACGTGCCGGTCGATCGCTGGATGGAATTGATCGTCACGCCGGTGCCGGTGCCCACCCTGTTCGGCGGCACCGAAAAGTGCATGCTGATGACGTTCCACGACCAGACGCCGCTGCGCCGGGTCGAGGAAATGCGCGCCGACTTCGTCGCCAATGCCAGTCACGAATTACGCACGCCGCTGGCCGCGCTGTCGGGTTTCATCGATACGCTGCAGGGGCCGGCCAAGGACGATGCGCGGGCGCGCGAGCGCTTTCTCGGCATCATGCATACCCAGGCGACGCGAATGGCGCGGCTGATCGACGACCTGCTGTCGCTCTCGCGGGTCGAACTGTCAGCCCATGTCCGTCCCGACACCTCGATCGATATCGTGCCGATCATCCGCCAGGTCGCCGACGGGCTGGAACCACTGGCGCGCGAGCGTCAGGTCCTAATCGAGATCGATCTGCCCGAGACGCCGGTGACGATCGCGGGCGACCGCGAGGAGCTGTTGCGGCTGTTCGAGAATCTGATCGAGAACGCGCTCAAATATGGCGCGTCCGGCGGCAAGGTGATCGTCTCGCTGGTCCAGGCGGCGTCCACCGACGGCACCCCGGAAATTCGCGTGCTGGTGCGCGATTTCGGCCCCGGCATCGCGCCGGAACATTTGCCGCGGCTGACCGAGCGCTTCTACCGGGTGGACGTCGGCGACAGCCGTGCCCAAGGTGGAACCGGGCTCGGATTATCGCTGGTGAAACATATTCTTAACCGTCATCGCGGCCGGCTTTTGATCGAAAGCGTGCCCAAAAACGGTGCGACTTTTACCGCCTGTTTTCCCCAGGCAAAACCTCCGACAGCGGCCTAAATCCAAGCGATTTCAATCGCTTAAGACTGTCATCCAACTGTCATCGAACCTTCGTAAAAGCTCTATCGACCGCTCCTAAACGGACCGACGTGAGCGCGCTCGGGCGCGGATGGCGCTTCGCTCACCAATGGAGACCAACCATGAATTTCCTCAAGACAATCGTCGCTGCCGGCTTGGTCGCCGCTTCGACGTCGGCATTCGCCGCCGATATCACCGGTGCGGGCGCGACGTTCCCGTTCCCGATCTATTCGAAATGGGCCGACGCCTACAAAAAGGAGACCGGCAACGGTCTGAACTATCAGTCGATCGGCTCCGGCGGCGGCATCAAGCAGATCCAGGCCAAGACCGTGACGTTCGGCGCCACCGACATGCCGCTGAAGGTCGAGCAGCTCGACAAGGATGGCCTCGTTCAGTGGCCGATGGTCATGGGCGCGATCGTCCCCGTGGTCAATCTCGAGGGCGTGAAGCCCGGCGAGATGGTTTTCGACGGCGAAACGCTTGCCAATATCTATCTCGGCAAGATCACCAAATGGAATGATCCGGCGATTGCCAAGCTCAATCCGAAGCTGAAGCTGCCCTCGGACGCCATCACCGTGGTGCGCCGCTCCGATGGTTCGGGAACCACCTTCAACTTCACCGACTATCTCTCGAAGGTGAGCGCGGACTGGAAGACCAAGGTTGGCTCCGGCACTGCGGTTGAATGGCCGACCGGCGTCGGCGCCAAGGGCAACGAAGGCGTGTCCGGCAATATCGGCCAGACCAAGAACTCGATCGGTTATGTCGAGTACGCCTATGCCAAGCAGAACAAGCTGACCTACACCGCGATGATCAACAAGGCCGGCAAGACCGTGCAGCCGACCGTCGAGGCCTTCCAGGCGGCCGCCTCCAACGCCGACTGGGCGAAGGCTCCCGGCTATTACGTGATCCTCACCGATCAGCCCGGCGAGAAGTCGTGGCCGGTCACCGCCTCGACCTTCATCCTGATGCACAAGGATGCGACCGACAAGGCAGCCTCCCAGGAAGCCATCAAGTTCTTCAAATGGTCGTTCCAGAAGGGCGGCAAGATGGCCGAAGAGCTCGACTACATCCCGATGCCGGAATCGGTGGTCAAGCTGATCGAAAAGACCTGGTCGGCCGACATCAAGAGCTGAGACTGGTCTGCAACGAATCTCGCGCCCCGTCATTCCGGGGCGCGAGTGCAACGAGCGAACCCGGATTCCAAGGATTCCCCGATGCGCAATTGCGCATCTGAAGTCTGGTCTTCCGGACCATCTCCGATGTGCAATCGCACATCGGAGAATGACGCCAGTAAATCTTCAGTAAAATCGCTTCGGGGCGTGGCGATTTGAGTGGCTTTGAACTAGACAGGGGATTGGCGTGGCGGACATGGCCGTTCAGAGCGACGTAATGGAAGCAGCCGGACCTTACGATCGTGCCAGGGCACTCAGCGCGTTCAAGCTTGGTGACGTCACCTTCTACTGGATCACCCGCGGCTGCGCGATCTCGGTACTGCTCATTCTCGGCGGCATCATTCTTTCGCTGATCGTCGGCGCCTTTCCGGCGATGAGGGAATACGGTTTTGCCTTCCTGTGGACGCAGCGCTGGGCGCCGTCCGCCGATCCGCCGGTGCTCGGCGCGCTCGGCCCGATGTACGGCACGCTGGTCACGTCCGGGATCGCGATGTTGATCGCCATTCCGGTCGGTCTCGGCATTGCGATCTTCCTGACCGAGATCTGTCCGCTGTGGCTGCGCCGTCCGATTGGCCTGGCCATCGAATTGCTCGCCGGCATTCCCTCGATCATCTACGGCATGTGGGGCTTCTTCGTGCTCGGGCCGTTCCTCGCCAACACGTTCCAGCCGTTCATGATCAACATTTTCGACGGCGTCCCGGTGCTCGGTGCGATCTTCGCGGGTCCCCCGTCCTATCTCAGCCTGTTCAACGCCGCGCTCATTCTCGCGATCATGGTGCTGCCCTTCATCACCTCGATCTCGGTCGACGTCTTCAAGACGGTGCCGCCGGTGCTGAAGGAAGCCGCCTATGGCGTCGGCTGCACCACCTGGGAAGTGGTCCGCAACGTCGTCATTCCCTACACCCGCGTCGGCGTCATCGGCGGCATCATGCTGGCACTCGGCCGCGCGCTCGGCGAAACCATGGCGGTGACCTTCATCATCGGCAATTCGTTCCGCATCTCGGGCTCGATCTTCGCGCCGGGCACCACGATCTCGGCGGCGATCGCCTCCGAATTCGCCGAAAGCGACGGCCTGCACCAGTCGGGCCTGATCCTGCTCGGGCTGTTGCTGTTCATCTTGACCTTCTTCGTTCTCGCCGCCGCCCGGCTGATGCTGATGCGGCTGGAAAAGAAGGCGGGGAATTAGGGCCATGAACCCGATTTACGCCTCACGCCGCCGGTACGACATCGTCATCCGCGCGCTGTGCGTCGGCGCCGCCTTGTTCGGCGTGACGTGGCTGGCGCTGATATTGTTCACGCTGCTCTACAACGGCCTCGCCGGCATCAATCTCGCCGTGTTCACCCAGGATACGCCGCCGCCAGGATCGACCGACGGCGGCCTGCGCAACGCCATCACAGGCTCGATCATCATGACCGTGATCGGCGTCGGCGTCGGCGCGCCGCTGGGTCTTTTCGCCGGCACCTATCTCGCCGAATACGGCCGGAACGATCGCCTCACTTCAGTGATCCGCTTCATCAACGACATCCTGCTCAGCGCGCCGTCGATCATCATCGGGTTGTTCGTCTACGGCGCCGTCGTGGTGCCGATGGGCGGGTTTTCGGCCTTTGCCGGCTGCCTCGCGCTGGCCGTGATCGTGATCCCCGTCGTGGTGCGCACCACCGAGGACATGCTGGTGCTGGTGCCCAATCCGCTGCGCGAAGCGGCGTCCGCGCTCGGCCTGCCGCGCTCGCTCGTGATCAAGCGCATCGCCTATCGCGCCGCGCGGTCGGGCCTGATCACCGGTGTGCTGCTGGCGACCGCGCGCGTCGCCGGTGAAACCGCGCCGCTGTTGTTCACCGCGCTGTCCAACCAGTTCTTCAGCCTCAACCTGACCAAGACGATGGCGAACCTGCCGGTCACCATCAACAATTTCGTGCAAAGCCCCTACGCCTACTGGAAGCAGCTGGCCTGGAGCGGGGCCTTGCTCATCACCTTGACCGTGCTCGCGCTGAACATTGGCGCGCGCATCCTGGGCGCCGAGAGGACCGCAAAATGAACGATCTTTCTGTATCGGTGAGCAGCGCGAGCGGATCCGTTCCCCCGGTGGCGTTGCCGGACGCGCCGGCCAAGGTCACCGCGCGGGGCCTGAATTTTTACTACGGCGAGCACCACGCGCTGAAGAACATCAACCTTGCGCTCGGCACCCACCGCGTCACCGCCTTCATCGGGCCGTCCGGCTGCGGCAAATCGACCCTGCTGCGGATCTTCAACCGGATGTACGATCTCTATCCCGGCCAGCGTGCGACCGGTCAATTGATGCTCGACCAGACCAACATCCTCGACCCCAAGCTCGATCTCAACCTGCTGCGGGCCCGGGTCGGCATGGTGTTCCAGAAGCCGACGCCGTTTCCGATGACGATCTATGAGAACATCGCCTTCGGTATCCGCCTCTATGAGAAGATCTCCAAATCCGAGATGGACGGCCGGGTCGAAAAGGCGTTGCGTGGCGGCGCGCTGTGGAATGAGGTCAAGGACAAGCTGAACGCCTCGGGCCTATCGCTCTCCGGCGGCCAGCAGCAGCGGCTGTGCATCGCCCGCACCGTGGCGGTGCGGCCCGAGGTGATCCTGTTCGACGAGCCCTGCTCGGCGCTGGACCCGATCTCGACCGCCAAGGTGGAGGAATTGATCCAGGAACTGGCGGAGGACTACACCATCGCCATCGTTACCCATAATATGCAGCAGGCGGCGCGCGTCTCGGACAAGACCGCCTTCATGTACCTTGGTGAGTTGATCGAGTTCGACGACACCAACAAGATTTTCACCTCGCCGAGCGATCGACGCACCCAAGACTACATCACCGGCCGGTTCGGTTGAGGAGATAACACATGGCTTCTGAACATACCGCCAAGGCGTTCGACAGCGATCTGCAGGAATTGACCCGGCTGGTCGCCGAGATGGGCGGCCTCACCGAACGCATGATCACCGAATCCGTCGATGCGCTGGTGCGCCGCGATATCGCGCTCGGCAAGCGCGTGGTCGCCGCCGATGCCGAAATCGACAATCTGCAGCACATGATCGAGGAGCGCGCGGTGCTGACGATCGCGCGGCGCCAGCCGATGGCGATCGATCTGCGCGAAATCGTCGGCGCGATGCGGGTGGCCACCGATCTGGAGCGGATCGGCGACCTCGCCAAGAACATGGGCAAGCGGGTCGCGGCGCTGGAGAACGATTTTCATCCGCTGAAACTGATCCGCGGCCTCGAGCACATGACCGACCTGGTGCAGTCGCAGGTCAAGTCGGTGCTCGATGCCTATGCGGCGCACGACCTGCCGGCGGCGATGGCGGTGTGGAAGGGCGACGAGGAAGTCGACGCCATCTGCACCTCGCTGTTCCGCGAGCTCCTGACCTACATGATGGAAGATCCGCGCAACATCTCGTTCTGTATTCACCTGATGTTCTGCGCCAAGAACATCGAACGGATCGGCGACCACGCCACCAATATCGCCGAAACCGTGTTCTACATGATCGAGGGCCAGCAGATCATGGACAAGCGTCCGAAGGGCGACATGACGACGTTCGCCACGACGGTACCCGGGAACTAGAGACGTAGCGTTTCGCGTGAAGAAAACGCGGCAAAATAAGACGAAGAGAGGCTTACACTGATGAGCGCCCGCATTCTGGTGGTCGAAGACGAGGAAGCGCTGACGACGCTGCTGCGCTACAACCTCGATGCCGAAGGCTACGACGTCGAAACCGTCGGCCGTGGTGACGACGCCGACACACGGCTGAAGGAGCGCGTGCCCGATCTGATCGTGCTCGACTGGATGCTGCCGGGACTGTCCGGCATCGAGCTGTGCCGCCGCCTGCGCGCGCGGCCCGAGACCAAGCAGCTGCCGATCATCATGCTGACCGCGCGCGGTGAGGAAAGCGAGCGGGTGCGGGGGTTGGCGACCGGCGCCGACGATTACATCGTAAAACCCTTTTCGGTGCCGGAACTGCTGGCGCGTGTGAAAGGCCTGTTGCGGCGGGCGAGCCCGGAGCGGCTCGCCACCGTGCTGACCTATGGCGACATCGAACTCGATCGCGAGAAGCGCCGGGTCGCGCGCTCGGGCCGTCCGATCGATCTCGGCCCGACCGAGTATCGCCTGCTGGAGTTCTTCCTGGAGCATCCCGGCCGTGTCTTCAGCCGCGAGCAGCTGCTCGATAGCGTCTGGGGCCGCGACATCTATATCGACGAGCGCACCGTCGACGTGCATATCGGCCGCCTGCGCAAACTGCTCAACCCCGGCCGCGAGCAGGACCCGATCCGCACCGTCCGCGGCGCCGGCTACGCGCTGGACGATCGATTTGCGAAGGTGGAGTGAAAACACTCCACTGTCGTCCCCGCCTTCGCGGGGACGACACCGGAGAGTGCGCGTGCCTTACCTGGTCGGCTTCGGCGCCGGGCGGCGGCGATCGGAAGCCGGCTGATAGGCGACGCGCGAGTGGTGCGCGCAATAGGGCAGGCTGGCGAGCGCCTTGCCGCCGCAGAAGAAGAAGTCGTTGCTCGAGGGATCGCCGATCGGCCAGTGGCAGGTGGCCTCGTTGAGCTCGAGCAGCGACAGCCGCTGGCTCATCGGCACCACATTGTCGTAGGTGACCGGATCGGGCTCCATCTCCACGTCAAAGGCATGGGCCAGCGCGGTGTTGCCGCGCGACACCGGCCGCGAAACCCGCATCATCTGCTGGGCTGGGCGGGCCTTGCGCTGCCGCGGGGCGGCCGAGGAGGGGCTCTTGGCGCGGCCGGAAAGCCCCAGCCGGTGCACTTTGCCGATCACCGCATTTCGCGTCACATTTCCGAGTTCCGCGGCGATCTGGCTGGCCGAAAGGCCGGACTCCCAAAGTTTTTTCAGTTGCTCGACGCGATCGTCGGACCAGGTCAATACTGTCATCGCATTCTTCCCTTCGCGTCGCGCCGGCCAATCTGGGGCAGCGCTGGCGATGCCAATCGTCTCAAATATCCCTGCGGGCAGAATCCCTTAGCCCTCGCCGGGCGCAGAAAGCGCGCCCGAGCGTGTACGCAGAACACCGGACTTCAGAGGATCAGATCCGCCGCACGAGATGTCGTACCCGACGGCTCAGACGCTACAATATGGCGGGACTCTGGCGCAAGAGTCCCCGTCGGTGCGTCCACATGTTCCCACACTTAAGCATTGCAATCGTGTTTTTCCACCGCCCCGGAATGTTACGGATTGCGCTTTTCTTGCAGTGCAGGAAGGCACGTCTCGTGGCGTGTTGACAGTTACCGCCGCCAGCATAGAATGTTTGCCACGTGCCGCCCGAAAAAGGCGGCACGTTTTGTTTTCGGAAGACGGGCTGCTGCCGCGCCCCGGCAGGCATCGTGACTGTCTCATAACCATCAGTGATTGCCATGACCAAGAGCGCCACGTCGCATCTGCTTCCCGTCTTCGCCAGGGTCGATCTTGGCTTCGAGCGCGGCGAAGGCGCGTGGCTGATCGCAACCAATGGCGAGCGCTATCTCGACTTCACCTCCGGCGTCGCGGTGAATGCGCTCGGTCATTGCCATCCGCATCTGGTCGCGGCCCTGCAGGAGCAGGCGACGAAACTCTGGCACATGTCGAACCTGTTCAAATCGCCCGACGGCGACAAGCTCGCGGCGCGGCTGTGCGAGCAGAGCTTTGCGGATTTCGTGTTCTTCTGTAATTCCGGCGCCGAGGCGATGGAATGCGCGATCAAGGTCGCGCGCCGCTATCACGCCGCAAAGGGCCATCCCGAGCGCTACCGCCTCGTCACCTTCGAGGGCGCGTTCCACGGCCGCACGCTCGGCACGCTGGCTGCGACCGGCTCCGCCAAATATCTCGAAGGCTTTGGTCCGCCGCTGGACGGTTTCGACCAGGTCCCGCACGGCGATCTCGAAGCCGTGAAAAAGGCGATCGGCCCAAACACCGCGGCCATCCTGATCGAGCCGGTGCAGGGCGAGGGCGGTGTGCGCACCGCGCCGCACGCGTTCTTCAAGGCGCTGCGTCAGCTCTGCGACGACAAGGGCCTGCTGTTGGTGTTCGACGAGGTGCAGACCGGCATGGGCCGCACCGGCGATCTCTTCGCCTATAAGCGCCTCGGCGTCACGCCGGATGTGATGTCGCTGGCGAAGGCGCTCGGCGGCGGTTTTCCGATCGGCGCGTGCCTTGCGACTGCGGAAGCCGCGTCCGGCATGACGCCGGGCTCGCACGGCTCGACCTTCGGCGGCAATCCGCTGGCGGTCGCGGCCGCCAACGCGGTGCTCGACGTGATGCTGAAGCCCGGCTTCTTCGACCATGTGCAGAAGATGTCGCTGCTGTTGAAACAGAAGCTGGCCTCGGTGGTCGATCGCTATCCCCAAGTGCTGTCGGAAGTGCGTGGCGAAGGCCTTTTGGTCGGCGTCAAGGCCGTGGTGCCGTCGGGCGATCTCGTCAATGCGTTGCGCGACCAGAAGCTGCTGACCGTCGGCGCCGGCGACAATGTGGTGCGCTTCCTGGCGCCCCTGATCGTCTCCGAGTCCGAGATCGAGGAATCGGTTGCCAGCCTCGAGCGCGCCTGCATGGCGCTATCCGGCGGCCAGTTGAAGAAGGCGGCGGGGTGATGAGCAAGGCCGTCCGCCACTTCCTCGATATCAACGAGCTGCCGCTCACGGAGTTGCAGAACATGCTGGCCGCCAGCGCCGCCATGAAGGCGAAGCTGAAAGCGCATGAGAAGCCCGAGAAGCCGCTCGAAGGCAAGACGCTGGCGATGATCTTCGAACGGCCCTCGACACGGACGCGGGTATCGTTCGACGTCGGCATGCGCCAGCTCGGTGGTGAAGCGATCATGCTCACGGGTGCCGAAATGCAGCTCGGTCGCGGCGAGACCATCGCCGATACCGCGCGCGTGCTGTCGCGTTATGTCGATGCGATCATGATCCGCATCCTCAACCACGACGCGCTGCTGGAGCTCGCCGCGCACGCCACCGTGCCCGTGATCAACGGACTGACACGGCGCTCGCATCCCTGCCAGGTGATGGCGGACCTGATGACCTTCGAGGAGCATCGCGGGCCGATCAAGGGCCGCACCGTGGCCTGGACCGGCGACGACAACAACGTGCTCGCGTCATGGGCGCATGCGGCCGAGCGCTTCAAGTTCAATCTGAACATCGCTACCCCGCCGCAGCTTGCGCCGAACAAGGCAATGAAGGACTGGATCAAGGCAACGCAAGCCCCGATCGTGCTCGGCAACGATCCGGAAACCGCCGTGCGCGGCGCCGATTGCGTCGTCACCGACACCTGGGTGTCGATGGGCGACAAGGACGGCGAGCACCGCCACAATGTGCTGAAACCCTATCAGGTGAATGCAAAGCTGATGTCGCTGGCCAATAAGGACGCGCTGTTCATGCACTGCCTGCCCGCCCATCGCGGCGAGGAGGTCACCGACGAGGTGATCGACGGCCCGCAGTCGGTCGTGTTCGACGAGGCCGAAAACCGCCTGCATGCGCAAAAGGGCATTCTGGCCTGGTGCTTTGACGCGGTGGCGTAGCGGCGTTCTCACAGTTTGCGTTCCCCGGACGCTGCGCAGCGCCACAAGCGCGTTTACGCGCGTCTTTCGACGCGCTATGGCGGTGCGCTGCAGAGCCGGGGTCCATGTGGCGGGCACAAATGGGTCCCGGCTCTGCGGAGCAGCGTTGCACGCTGCACCGCGTCCGGGACACGGATTACCCCTTTCGATTTCCGTCTTCCGACCCCAGATAAAGCGCCATGGATTCACAATCAGACACCAAAATCACGGCCAAGGCGCCCATTCGGGCGCCTTCGTCGGTTCCCGTCGACGACGCAGTGCTGCCCTTCGAGGTCGATACACTCGATCTGCGTGGACGGCTGACCCGGCTTGGCCCCGCGCTCGACGACATCCTCACCAAGCACGATTATCCGCCGGCAGTATGCAAGCTGCTTGGCGAAGCGATCGTGCTGACGACATTGCTCGGCTCGTCGCTTAAATTCGATGGCCGCTTCATCCTGCAGACACAGACCGATGGGCCGGTGTCGTTTCTGATCGTGGATTTCCAGGCCCCGGATCGCCTGCGCGCCTATGCGCGCTACGACGCGACGCGGCTGAAGGAGGGGCTTAGTTCCGGCCAGCTGCTCGGCAAGGGCCATCTTGCCATGACCATCGATCAGGGTCCGGACATGAGCCGCTATCAGGGGCTGGTGGCGCTCGACGGCGACAGCCTCGAGGACGCCGCGCATGAATATTTTCTGCGCTCGGAACAGATTCCGACCAGGGTGCGCCTTGCGGTCGGCGAGGAATGGCGCGGCGGCGGCGACGGCCCGAAGCACCGCTGGCGCGCCGGCGGCATTTTGCTGCAATTTTTGCCGAAGGCGCCGGAGCGCGCGCGGCAGGCCGATCTGCATCCCGGCAACGCGCCGGAAGGCGCGGCCACGCATGAGGTCAAGGAAGATGACGCCTGGGTCGAGGGCCAGTCGCTGATCGCAACCGTCGAGGACGTCGAGCTGATCGATCCCGATCTGTCGGGCGAGCGCTTGCTGTATCGCCTGTTCCACGAACGCGGCGTCCGCGTCTTCGCGCCTCTTCCGTTACGCGCGCAATGCTCCTGCTCGCGCGACGCGGTGTCGTCGATGCTGAAAAGTTTTGCCCCACAGGACCGCGCCGACATGGTCAAGGACGGCAAGGTGGTGGTGACCTGCGAGTTCTGCAGTTCGGTGTATCAGTTCACGCCGCATGAGGCGGGGGTGGAGTAGGGCGGCATAGGCGACGTTACGTCGCTCGCAGGGCAAGTGGCTGGTCGCCAAGCAGTACCTTGACGATGACGTTGCGGGCGTTGCCGGGGTCGAGTGAGTGCTTTGCGATCAGATCGCTGCATTCCGCGACGATCTGATCGGCATCCTGCATGATCTTGAGCTGCTTGTAACGATCATGCCGATGCAACCCCATGCTCTCGCCGACCACCTCAAGGATGTTGATGATACGGAACGGCCAGTCGCGTTCGTGCGCGCACAGCTCGCGATGATCGGAATGATAGACCGCAACCAGTGCATCGACGCCCACATCGCGCGCCGCCTGGAGTTCGTTAAGCTGCAGCTCGCGTTTGAACGCGGGCAACACGCCGACATTGACGCTCTGCAGGCCGACCGCCGGCTGCTTCAGGTCAACGAGCTCAACGCCGGGGATGGCCTTCAGGATTTCAGCGGCGGCTTCCATGACGCCGGCCACGCCGGGATGCCGGTGTAACGCAACCCGCATTTCGACCCGCCGCTGCAAATTCGGCTTCAACTCGTCGAGCCGGCCGTCGAGGAATCGCATGAACGGCGTCATCTCGAACGGCCGCGAGCCGCGCTGTCGTTCGATTGTCGGCAGCGTCGTTTCCGTGAACTGGACGTAACAGCTCGGACACCAGGAGATCACCTGACCGGACCTGGAGTGCGACAACTTCTCGATCGTATTCGAGCCCATGCGCCCGGACATTTCGACGTCGCCGGCGCGCAGCTGCGCGATGCCGCAACAATGGCTGGGTCCGCCCATCACCTGGTAGGTGATGCCGAGCGCATCCATGATATCGAGGGCAAGCAGCGCGATGTGCGGCGTCTTGAGCACATTGCAGCCGGTGTAAAACACGAAATCCGGCGCCTCGGCGGGCGTCGATACCGACGCCGACTTCTGACCCAGCCGCTCTAGTACCGCCGCATCGAGCTGCAAACGCGAGAGCATCGTCACATCGCGGCTGACATCACGATATCTCTCCACCCCCTGTCGGCGCCGTTCAGGAAGTTCGTTGTCGGCCCTGGCGATGCCGAGACGCGCCATCGCCAGCAGGAACCGCGGGTTGACGCCGTAGTCGCACGCCTTGATGCATTCCCCGCTCAGCATGCAGGACGCCGCCCATTTGCGTGACGCCTCGGGACCGTCGCCGGTACGCACAAGGTCGAGTATGCCGCCGATGATGTCCTCGGGTGGCGTGTCCGCGATACCGGCGGGCTTCACGCTTGGACAGACCTCGACGCACTTGCCGCATCGTGTGCAGGCGTCGAGCATGTCCTCGACGCGTTCGCCCAGCGCCGTCTCGAAAGGAATATCGTTCATCGGCGACCAGCTCTCAGTCGGCGGACGGATAAGCTATACACGGCTCGTAATGACCCTCGGAATTTAAAACCATTGCGCAGGGAATGCCGGATTGCCTCCGCTGAACCTGTATGCTCATGTGCGTTTTTTGTGCATGTTTGCACACGAGACCGCGGGTGCAGCGCGCATCCGGCATTCCCTGCGCCCTCTGATGGGAGAGAGCGGGAAGTTTCGAAGCAAGACTCGCGCGGGATGCGCGGCGAGATCGTGAAGCTGTGTCACATGCACCTTCGTCATGCCCGGGCTTGACCCACGGCTGTCCGGTTTAATTTTGGTGGACATGGCGCATGGCATTGATTCTTCTGTGTTCCAAGCGTTTGGCGACGTTTTGGGACACGGAGAAGGATCAAGCCATGCAGCATCACAATAGTGTATTCCACAGCGTATTGAAGCAGGTTCCGTGGCATCGCTTTGATCAGCTTGTGGATGAGCACGGGGCCGACAAGCATGTTCGCACCCTGACGACGAAGAGCCAATTAATTGCGCTGATGTACGCACAATTGTCGGGGGCGCAGAGCCTGCGAGAGATCGAGGCCGGTCTGCAGAGCCACGCCACCAGGCTCTACCATTTGGGCAGCGATGAGGTGTCGCGCTCGACGCTTGCGGATGCCAACGCACAGCGGCCCTGGCAGGTGTTCAGCGGCCTGTTCGCGCATTTGGTCGGGCAGCTCACGCGTGGGCTCAAGCGCAAGACCGGCGAAGCGGTGCACCTGATCGATTCGAGCAGCCTTCGTCTGAGCGCGCTGAGCAAGGACTGGGCGAGGTTCTCGGCAGGTGTCTGCGGCGCCAAGATGCACATCGTCTATGACCCCGACGCCGTTTGCCCGATCTATGCCGCTGTCACGCCGGCCAACATCAATGACATCACTGCCGCCAAGGACATGCCGATCGAGGCCGGGGCCACCTACGTGTTCGACCTCGGCTATTATGACTACTCCTGGTGGGCCAAACTCCACGCCGCGGACTGCCGGATCGTGACCCGGCTCAAGAGCAACACCAAGCTTCACGTGGTCCACAAGAATGCAGTCGCGGCAGGCTCAAATATTCTTTCTGATCGCATCGGCCATCTGCCGCAACGTATGGCACGCAACCGTCAAAACCCGTTCCAGGATCCCGTCCGCGAGATCCGCGTGCGCATCGACACCGGAAGGATCCTGCGCATCCTCACCAATGACCTCGATCTACCGGCAACCGATATCGCCGATCTCTATAAACGCCGTTGGCAGATTGAGCTGTTCTTTCGTTGGGTCAAGCAGACCCTCAAAATCAAGCAGTTCATTGGACGCTCCGAAAATGCCGTGCGCATTCAGATCGCAGTGGCTCTGATCGCCTTCCTACTGCTGCGCCTGGCACACACCGCCCAGCGAGCCGTTCACAGCCTGCTCACCTTCACCCGTCTGGTGCGCGTAAACCTTATGCACAGACGACCGATCAACAGGCTGCTCCTTCCACCGCCTCCGATCATCAAAGATCAGCGACAGTTGAGCCTCAGCCTATGCTAAAATTAAACCGGACAGCCGTGGGCTTGACCCGGGCATCCATCACTTTCGCAAGACTCTTGCGAAGAAAGATGGATCACCGGGTCAAGCCCGGTGATGACGCGCGCAAGCGCGCGTCAATTCAACACCCGTTTCCCGTCCGGACTATCCAGCGAAAACGTCGGCACGTCGATCTCGAACCGTTCGCCGCTTTCGCTGACCATTTGGTAGCGGCCGGCCATGAAGCCCGAGGCGGTCGGGAGCGGCACGCCCGAGGTGTATTCGAAGCGCTCGCCGGGTGCCAGCACCGGCTGCTCGCCGACCACGCCCTCGCCGCGGACTTCCTGCTTGCGGCCGGTGGCGTCGGTGATGATCCAGTGCCGCGTCCGCAACTGCACCGTCTCGGTGCCGGAATTGGTGATGACGATGGTGTAGGACCAGAAATACTGCCCCCGATCGATCGACGAGCGTTCCGGCAGGAAGTTCGGCTCGACGGTGACTTCGATCTGGCGGGTGACGGCGCGGTACATGCGGGCGATCTTCTTTAATCCTGGGCCCTATCATAGCGAAAGAATCGGATGGAACCAATCGCCGCAGCGGCCTGCAAAACCCCGCGCCGGCGTCATTTTCCATCGCGCTTTCAACATAGTTCCATCCTAAAGCGCACCCCGCGCGACAATCCCGTATCTTGTTTGCAAGTTGCGGGCCGATATTATCCTTCCAGACGCGTGCTGGCGAAAATCCGCCTGTCCAAAACGGTACCTGATGACGTCGATTGCCGATCAAATTGCCGGACCGCCGGTCGCGGACGCAGCCGCGCTCGCGAAGGGCGATGCGGTTGCGGCTGCCGCGCCGGCGATTACGCTGCCCGTGGCCGGCGAGCGCGAATTGAGGCTCGATCTGTTTCGCGGGCTCGCGCTGTGGCTGATCTTCATCGACCATCTGCCGCCCAACATCCTGACCTGGTTCACGATCCGCAATTACGGATTTTCCGACGCCACCGAAATCTTCATCTTCATCTCCGGCTACACCGCCGCCTTCGTTTACGGCCGCGCGATGCTGCAGGCGGGCTTTGTGGTGGCGACGGCGCGGATCCTGCGGCGGGTCTGGCAGATCTATGTCGCGCATGTGTTCCTGTTCACGATCTTCCTCGCGGAGATTTCCTACGTCGCCACCTCCTTCGAGAATCCGCTCTACACCGAAGAGATGGGCATCATGGATTTTCTCAAGCAGCCGGATGTCACTATCGTCCAGGCGTTGCTGCTGAGATTCCGCCCCGTCAACATGGACGTGCTGCCGCTCTACATCGTGCTGATGCTGTTCCTGCCGCTGATCCTGTGGCTGATGAAGTGGAAAGCCGACGTCACGCTGGCGCTCTCGGCCGGGCTCTATGCGCTGACCTGGCACTACGATCTCTATCTGACGGCCTATCCGAACGGTGTTTGGTTCTTCAATCCGTTCGCCTGGCAGTTGCTGTTCGTGTTCGGCGCCTGGTGCGCGATGGGCGGGGCGCGGCGGATGTCGCGGATCCTGTCGTCGCCGGTCACGATGTGGATTTCGATCGTCTATCTGGTCGCCGCGCTCTACGTCACGCTGACCTGGCACGTGCCGCAACTCGGTCATATGCTGCCGCACCGCGTCGAAGAATGGATGTATCCGATCGACAAGACCGATCTCGACGTGCTGCGGTTTGCGCACTTCCTGGCGCTGGCGCTCATCACCGCACGCTTCCTCCCCAGGGAATGGTCAGGATTAAAGTCGCCCTGGCTGCGACCATTGATCCTGTGCGGCCAGCACTCGCTTGAGATATTCTGCCTCGGCGTATTCCTGGCGTTCGCGGGGCATTTCGTCCTCGCCGAAGTTTCCGGTGGTGCTGCATTGCACGCTCTGGTGAGCATCTGCGGAATCCTCATTATGAGCGGAATGGCGTGGCTGATTTCGTGGTACAAACACTCCGCCGACAAGGGTGCGTCGAAAACAAAAGGCACCGGCGGCAACGCCGATATGGCGGGAGGGGGCGCATGAGGTCCGATTTCGGGGCCCGGCTAGGCCTGATGCTGCTTGCCGGTTGTTTGACCGCGGGATCGGCGCGTGCCGAGGATGCTCCGCCGAACTGCGAGGTCCCGGCCTATCTGCTATCGAGCGAAAGCTCGCTTCCGAAAGTCGCCGAAGCCGTTAAAAGCGGCAAGCCGCTGAACATCCTGGTGATCGGCAGCCGCTCGTCCAGCATCGCTTCGTCGGAGGCCAGCGCCTACCCCGCCAGGTTGCAGGCGATGCTGAAGGAAAAGCTGCCATCGGTCCCGATCAGCCTGTCCGTAGAACTACAGATCGCGAAAACCGCCGAGGAAGCGGCCGCCACGCTCGTTAAGCTTGTGGAGGCAAAAAATCCTACTTTGGTCATCTGGCAGACCGGAACCGTCGATGCTATGCGATCCATCGATCCTGACGACTTTCGGAGTGCGCTCAACGAAGGGGTTGTTGCGTTGCAAAACGCGGGAACGGATGTGGTTTTGATCAATCTGCAATACAGCCCGCGCACGGAGACGATGATTTCCGCGCCGCCATACCTAGATAGTATGCGCGTGGTGGCGCAGCAGCACGACATTCCCTTGTTCGACCGCTTCGCCATGATGCACCACTGGAACGATTCCGGAGATTTCGACCTGTTTAGCACCGCGCATGGCACTGATCTCGCCAAACGCGTTCACGATTGCCTTGGCCGTGCGCTGTCGACATTTGTAATCGATGCGGCCCATCTCAATCCGGCGCAGCAGAATTGAGGAAACCAGCGTTAATGAGTTCTCACTACCCTTTTTACCGAAATGCATCGCTGACCGTAGCCACCGTCGCGGCCTTGCTCGCGCTGGCGCCGGCATCGGTGCCATATGCCCACGCGCAGATTGCCCAGCAGGCGGCGCTTTCCGACGCCGCCAAACCCGAGGCAGCTAAGTCTGAGGTTGCGAAGTCTGAGGCCGCCAAAACGGCACCGCCACAGACCACCACCGGCGCGACTGGCGGCAATGTGGCCGCCACCAATCAGGCCAATCCTGCAGCGCAAACGCCCGCGCAACAAAAGAGCCTCACCGGCAGAGCGATCGACAAGGTGAAGGCGGTCGCAAAGTCGGCCGGCGACATTTTCAGCCGCGTTCCTTGCCTGCCGCCGAAGGGCGGCGCCAAGTCGATGGGCTCGCTGCCGCATGTCGCGGCCAAGCTCGCTGCCGGCCAACCGGTGGTGATCATTGCGTTCGGCTCGTCGTCGACCCAAGGCTACGGCTCGACGTCGCCGGAGTTCACCTATCCGAACCGCCTTGCGGCGCAACTGCGCCAGAAATATCCGAGTGCCGACATCACCGTGATCAATCGCGGCCATGGCGGTGATGACGCACCGGAGATGATGAAGCGACTGCAGAGCGAAGTCATCGACATGCATCCGGATCTGGTGATCTGGCAGGTCGGCACTAACGCGGTGTTGCGCAACCTCGATCCGGCCGAGACCGCCAAGACGGTGGAGGAGGGCATCGCGCGCATTCAGGCGGCGGGCGCCGATCTCGTGCTGGTCGATCCGCAGTACTCGCCGGCCGTCACCGCCAAGCCGGAAAGCGCCGGCAAGATGGTGAAGCTGCTCGGCAAGGTCGCCGAGCTGCGCCACGTCGGCATCTTCCCGCGCTTCGAGGTGATGCGCGACTGGCACGAGAAGCAGGCGATCCCGATCGAAGGTTTCGTGATCGCCGACGGCCTGCACATGAACGACTGGGGCTACGCCTGCTTCGCGCAATTACTCGGCGACGACATCATCAAGTCGGTCGGCCAGATCAAGCTCGGCGTCAACGTGCCGTCGGACGTGCGGACCTATCGGCCGATGTGAGGTCGTTGCGCTCCCCAACTATCAACGTCGTCCCTGCGAACGCAGGGACCCATACGCCGCGGCGGCGCTGATAAAGGAAGTGGTCGACGGCTTCCCTAACCAACAACGTCCTGTGGTTATGGGTCCCTGCGTTCGCAGGGACGACGATGGTGTTTTCGCTTGCGGCTACGCCTTCTCCAGCGCCGCGGCAAAATCCTCGATCAGATCATCGGCATGCTCGAGCCCGGCGGAGAAGCGGATAAAGCCCTCGCTGATGCCGAGTTCGGCGCGGGCCTCCGGCGCCAGCCGCTGATGCGTGGTGGTCGCCGGATGCGTCACCAGGCTCTTCGCGTCGCCGAGATTGTTGGAGATCTTCGTAAGCTTCAACGCATTGAGGACGCGGAAGGCGGCCGGCTTGCCGCCCTTCACCTCGAAGCCGACCAGTGTGGAGCCGCCGCGCAACTGCTTCTTCACCAGCGCAGCCTGCGGATGGTCGGCGCGGCCGGGATAGATCAATCGCGAGATCTTCGGATGGTTTGCCAGCACCTCGGCGACACGGCCTGCGGTGTCGGTCTGCGCACGCACCCGGACGCCGAGCGTCTCAAGCCCCTTGAGCAAGACCCAGGCGTTGAACGGCGAGAGCGACGGCCCGGTCTGGCGCATGAAATTGTGAACGTGCTCGGCGATGAAGGCTTCGGACGAGAGAATGATGCCGCCCAGGCAGCGGCCCTGGCCGTCAATATGCTTGGTCGCGGAGTAGACCACGACATCGGCACCAAGCGAAAGCGGGCTTTGCCAGATCGGCGTGGCGAAGACGTTGTCGACGACCAGCCGTGCACCGCCCCGGTGCGCGATCTCGGCAATCCCCGGAATATCGAGCACATCGAGCGTCGGATTGGTCGGGCTCTCCAAAAAGAAGGTCTTGGTGTTCGGCCGCAGCGCGCGCTGCCACTGGTCGAGATCGAGACCGTCGACCAGCGTCGTTTCGATGCCGTAGCGCGGCAAGAGGTCCTGCACCACGTAGAGGCACGAGCCGAACAGGGCTTTCGAGGCGACAACGTGATCGCCGGCCCTGAGCGGTGCGAGGATCGCGGTCGTCACCGCGGCCATGCCGGTGGCGGCGGAGCGAGCCGCTTCCGCGCCCTCGAGCTCGATCATCCGGCGCTCGAACATCGCAATCGTCGGATTGGAATAGCGCGAATAGATAAAGCCGGGATCCTCGCCCTTGAAGCGCGCCTCGCACTGCTCTGCGCTGTCGTAGACGTAGCCTTGGGTGAGAAACAGCGCTTCGGACGTCTCGCCGAATTGCGAGCGCAGCGTGCCGCCATGGACGAGGCGGGTTTCGGGGCGATAGCGGGTAGTCGCTTTAGTCTCAGACATGTGACCTCCGTCGTGACCATCAAAAATGGTCACAAAAAACCGGCCTGGAAAAATTTCCACAGGCCGGGATCACACGTGTCCCCGGCCTGTTTAGCGATTTATTTAACGTGGCTGCAAGCCGGCCGGCTCAAATCACCACGGGATAAGTCATGCTGATATTCGCTTGCGCCCTTTCAGTCAAGGCGGCCATCGTTTAACCCGTAAAAGCCCTTAAATTCAGGGTTTGGGGGCCATTTGGGTCCTCCGTATAAGTTTTCCCTGGGAAACCGCCGTGTCGTTCACGCTGCCGCCCGATGCCACCGGAATCCTGCCCGACCGCATGATCGCGGCGATGGCGGATGCGGGCCTGATCCTGCCGGCCTATCCCTTTGTCGAGAGCCAGATCCAGCCGGCGAGCCTCGATCTGCGCCTCGGCGATATCGCCTACCGGGTGCGGGCGAGCTTCCTGCCCGGGCCGGGCGCTACGGTTGCCGAGCGCATCGACGAATTGAAGCTGCATGAAATAGATCTCTCGGACGGCGCGGTGCTTGAGACCAATTGCGTCTACATTGTGCCATTGCTGGAAAGCCTGGCGCTGCCGCCGCAAATCGTCGCCGCCGCCAATCCCAAGAGTTCGACCGGGCGGCTCGACGTGTTCACCCGCGTGATCGCCGACGGCACCCGCCGCTTCGACATGATCGGCGCCGGCTATCACGGTCCGCTTTACGCCGAGATCAGCCCGAAGACGTTCCCGGTGCTGCTGCGCGAGGGATCGCGGCTGAGCCAGGTCCGCTTCCGCACCGGCGACGCCATCCTCAATGCCGACGAACTCGACGCGCTGCATGACGCCGAGCGGCTGGTCGATATCGATGACGCCGATCTTGCCAGCGGGGTCGCGCTCTCGGTCGATCTGAGTGGCGAGAACGCCAGCGGTTTCGTCGGCTACCGCGCCAAGCGCCACACCGGCGTCGTCGATATCGATCGCCGCGGCGGCTATGCGGTCGGTGAATTCTGGGAGCCGATCGCGGCGCGGCCCGACGGCAGCCTGATCCTCGATCCCGGCGAGTTCTACATCCTGGCGTCGAAGGAAGCCGTGCAGGTGCCGCCGGATTACGCCGCCGAGATGGTGCCGTTCGATCCCCTGGTCGGCGAATTCCGCGTGCACTACGCCGGCTTCTTCGATCCCGGCTTCGGTTATGCCGGCGCCGGCGGGCAGGGCTCGCGCGCGGTTTTGGAAGTGCGCTCGCGCGAGGTGCCGTTCATCCTCGAACACGGCCAGATCGTCGGCCGCCTGGTCTACGAGAAAATGCTGGCGCGGCCCGACGCCATGTACGGCCAGCGCATCGGCTCCAACTACCAGGCGCAAGGCCTGAAGCTCTCCAAGCATTTCAAGGTCTAGCCGTCGAGGGGCGTTAGCGACGAAGCAATCCATACCGCACACGCGGCGTCATGGATTGGTTCGCTGGCGCCCGCAATGACGGTTGATATATGCTCGCAACCAACAAGAACATCGGGACGGGAGCGAGCATGACCGGAGAGCAGGAAGCGCGCGAGGCGCAATGGCTGAAATGGCGCAGCGTCGCCGATCTCTACCATGCTTTTTTCACCGGGCTCATTCTCACCGTCGTGAGCCGTCGCGGCACCGCCGACGCCGCCGAATTCGTATTCCGCGTGTTTCGCCGCCAGCAGCAGGAGCGTTTTCTGCCTGGGCTGCAGAAACTCGGCCTTGATCATCTGCCGCCCGCGGTCGCGGCGGCGCAGTATCATTATCTCTCCAACTGGATCGGCGGCGTCCATGTCGAATATATGTGCGAGACCGACCGCAAGGCCTGGATCCGCTATCCGCCGCCGCGCTGGATCTGGCGCGGCACCGCGATCTGCGGCGTGCCCGGCGAGGTCTCGCGCGCGATGCTGCGGGGATGGCACGCCAATAATGGCGTGGCGCTGGGCGATCTGCGCCTCGGCTTCGTCTGCACCAAGCAGAGCGTCGACGGCCAGGACGGGCTCGAAGGCTATTACTGCGAATATGACCATCCGCTGGAGCTCGATCAGCGCCTGGTGTTCGCGCGGCATCTCGAAGCCCCCCTGTTCGATCCCGCCACCGCACCCGCCTTGCCGGTCGCGAGCTGGCCAAAACCGCGGCTGGAAAAGGCCTATCGCAATTACGCGATGGAATATGTGCGGACCGCAGCACCTGTGATGGTGCAGGTGTTCGGTCCGGAGGACGCCGGATACTTGCTGCACCTGACCGGCAAGCTGGTCGGCATGCAGTATTTCGACGAAATCGCGCACGCCTTCGCGGCGAACCGCGGCACGGCCAAGGATTTTGTCGCATTCCTGCGCATCCTGTTCGAGGCGCAGGACGATGTCGCCGAGATCAGCGCCTCTGACGGAGCGTTCGAACTCCGTCAGCAGACCTGGAAGCTGATGGCCGATGTGCCCGATTATCATCCGGCCTGCGCCAGGGTTCTGGAGGGGCTGTATTCCGGTGCATTTGAAGCCGGCGCAGGGCGGTAAACCGCCGTTAATCTGGTCGATCGGCTAAAGCGAGCGCTCGCCTGCAATCGCGCAGGCCCGCATTGCGCCCCGCGCACGTGGAATCGGCCCCGGTCATGGTAGGGAACACCGTGCCATAGCAATCAGACTGCGGAAAAATTTATGATTGGCGCATGACCTTGTCGCCAAACCGCTCACACTTTGGCGGGTCATGCGCCTGGGAGCCGAGATGCCGGATATTGCGGTTGCCGAAATACCCGTAGACGAGGAGGAACGTCCGCTTCCGCCGCCGCAGCCGCCTGTGCGGAATGCGCTGCTCGATCGCCCGATCCTGCGCACGCTGTTGTGGCTCGCCTGGCCGAACGTGATCGCGCTCTCCGCGAGCACCTGCGTGGTGATCGCGGAGACGTCCTATATCGGCCGGCTGGGCGTGGAATCGCTGGCCGCGATGGCGCTGGTGTTTCCCTGCGTGATCCTGACCATGACGATGTCCGGCGGCGCCATGGGCGGCGGCGTCGCTTCCGCGATCGCGCGTGCGCTCGGCGCCGGCGACCGGGAGCGCGCCTCGACGCTGGCCGCACACGCACTGCTGATCGGCGTCTGCTTCGGACTGACCTTCATGCTGGGCATGCTGATCTTCGGGCCGCGATTGCTCGAACTGCTCGGCGGCCGCGGCAACGTGCTGGCGCAGGCGATCGCCTATGTGCAGATCTTCTTCGGCGGCGCCGTCGCGCCATGGCTGATGAACACGATGGCGGGAATTTTGCGCGGCACCGGCAACATGAAACTGCCGTCGCTGATGATGCTTTCTTCGGCGGTCTGCCAGATCATTCTCGGCGGCACGCTCGGCCTCGGCCTCGGGCCGATCCCGCAATTCGGCATGCGCGGCGTCGCCGCCGGCTCGCTCACGGCCTATGTGATCAGCATATCCATCATGTCCTGGTATCTGTTCTCCGGCCGGGCCCGCGTCGTTCCCAAGCTCTTGGGATTGCGGATTCAATGGGCGATGTTGTTCGACATCCTCAAGGTCGGCGCGATTTCCTGCTTTTCGCCGCTGCAGTCGGTGCTGACCATCAGCATCTTTACCCACATGCTGGCGGGCTTCGGCACCGCGATTCTGGCCGGCTACGGAATCGGCGCGCGGCTCGAATTCCTGCTGACGTCGGTGTCGTTCGCGGTCGGTATCGCCTCGGTGCCGATGATCGGCATGGCAATCGGCGCGGAACGGATCGCGCGGGCGCGGAAGATCGCCTGGACCGCGGGCCTGGTTTCGTTCATCGCGGTCGGGGCGATCGCGACCTTCATCGCCATCTTCCCGGATCTCTGGGTCAACCTCTTCACCCGTGACGCGGGCGTGCGCGCCGCCAGCCACCAATATCTGTCGACGGCAGCCCCGATGTACGCCTTCATTGGACTGGCGTCGTCGATGTATTTCTCATCCCAGGGCGCCGCCAAGGTGGTCGGTCCGGTTCTGGCACAAACCGCGCGGCTATTGTTCATCGGCACCGGCGGCTGGTGGCTGTCGACGCACGATGCGACTGCGCAAAACTTTTTCACGCTCGCCGCGGCATCGATGGTGGTGCTCGGCGTGCTGTCATGCGCGAGCGTGATCCTGACCCGGTGGGGACCAAAGCCCGGTCCCGTTCCGGCAGCTCGTCCGGTGTTGTCGCAAGCGCGTTAGAGCGTTTTCGAGCGAAGTGGATACCGGTTCGCGTGAAGAAAACGCGTCAAAACAAGAATCTAGAGCTTCGGTTCTGATTCAATCAGAACCGAAGTTCTAGCGCCGCCGGTGACGCCGGTGGCCGCCGCCGAAATTGGCCATCCGCATCAATTGCGGGATCATGCCCATCAGCTCGCCGCCGCCTCCTCCGCCGAGCATGCCCATGATGTCGCCGCCGCCCATGGCGCCCATGCCCATGCCGCCGCCGCCAGATCCGCCGGGGATCATTCCGCCCGAACCGCCGGGCATTCCGCCGCCGCCCATCATGCCGCCGAGACCGCCGCCGCCACCACCTTCCATCATGCTGCCCATCATCGGCCCGATGGTCTGCATCATCATGCCAAAGCGGCGCTTGCCCATTTTCGCCTTCATCATTTCCAGCATCGGCGCCATCTGCGTCATCATATCTTCGCCGCCGCCACCTCCGCCAAAACCTGCGAATTGGGCCTTCGCCGGCATCGATGTCAGGGTGAACAGCAGCAATAGCGTGGCCGCCTGGCACACCACCTTGTCAGCTCCAGTCATGGCAAAACTCCCCGTGCGCGGAGCCGCGGACGCGGCGCCATCCGGACGCACGCGGCAAGGCTAGGAGAGGGGGAGCGGCCAATCTGTGAGAAAGATCACGTTCGCTATGCTGCGGCGCGTCCCAGTGCCTTCTGCATCGCCAACGCGGCCTGATCCATCTGCGCGTTCATGTAAGGGCCAATTTCGTGCGGCAGCACGTCGACGGTCCAGAGCAGCCGGCTGCGGCTGTCGCCATCGGCGATCACCTGCACCGACGCGCTGTGCTGCTTCAGGCGTTCGCTGATCACGGCATAGACCAGCCGCCGCCTGGCGTCGTCGCAATCGACCAGCAGCTCGCGCGCCACGGTGCCGTTCGAGAACGTCACGATGCGCGCGTCGCCATCGAGTTTTGTGTCCAGCACGAAACCGGGCACCAGACGCGTATGCAGCGCGCCGAAATCGCGCACCGCATCCCAGACGTGATCGGGGCTTGCGTCGATGGCGATGTCTTTGTGGATGGAAGCCATATGAGTGAGTCCTTTTCGCAGGTATGGGAATCGTCATTGCGAGGAGCGAAGCGACGAAGCAATCCACTCTTCCTTGTGGCGCGATGGATTGCTTCGCTTCGCTCGCAATGACGCCGGTGGCAGCAGCGCGTCAGGTACAAACCGCCTCGACGTTGTTACCGTCGGGGTCGATCAGGAACGCGGCAAAATAGGTCGGGCTGTAGTCCTTGCGATGGCCGGCCTCGCCATTATCGCGGCCGCCGGCTTTCAGCCCTTCGGCGTGAAATTTCTTGATGGCGGCGTGGTCCGGCGCGCGGAAGGCGACGTGGGCGCCGGTGTTGGCTTTGCCCTTGTCTAGATGCAACCACAGTGCCGGCTCGCCCTTGGGGCCGAACCCCGCGCCTGCATCGTCGCGCGAGCACAGGACATAGCCGAGCGGCGCCAATGCCGCGGTGTAGAAGCGCACGCTGGCGTCGAGATTTCCGACGCGTAATCCGATGTGGTCGTACATGATTTTCTCCAGTGAAACGCGCGAGATGCCGCGCGGCCTGGAGCAACCCTAGTCAGTGGAGCGCAAGCCGTTCTTGGAGAATCTTGCGGTCGCCCCGCGAAGCCCGGCGGAATTTCTGCGGCGAGGCGCCGGCGGCGCGGTGGAAGGTGCGAACAAAATTGGACAGATCGTTAAAGCCGACATCATAGGCGATATCGGTGATCGGGCTGTCGTCATCGGCCAGCCGCCGCGCCGCATGGCGCAGCCGCGAGCGCACCAGATATTGGTGCGGGGTCACCCCCAGTACGTCGGAGAACAGCCGCAGGAAATGGAACGGGCTGATGCCGGCCTGGGCGGCGGCATCCTCCAGCTCGATGGCCCGGTGCGAATTGGCGTCGATCCACAGCGCGGTTTCTACTGCGCGGCGGCGGTCTCTCAATGTCGCCGTCACGGGCCTGGGCGCGCGCCGGGAAACCACATCGACAAAACGGCTGGCGAACAGGTGCCCGACTTCGTCGAGACCCACATCGCTGTTGCCACCTGCCGCCGTTTGCGCGCGTTCGCCCAGCACCATCAGTTCCGGCAGCGGCGGCACCGAGCCGACCTGCCAGATGTCCCTGTTGTCGCCGATCGTTTCAACCAGTTCCGGATCGAGGAAAAATGACAGGCATTCGTCGCCGATGACGTGGTCATGGGTGCAAATGTATTCGTCGCCGGGATGGCCGACCAGGATCGATCCCGCCACCAGCTCGTGGAAGCGCCCCCGGCAATGGCAGCCGAAACTGCCCTTGCGGACATAGGAGATCGAATGACAGGCATATTGTTCCGCGAACGGCGCGTCGCCGGGCGCCGCCGTGCAGCGGAACTCGGACACGGAAATGCGTTTTCGCTGCAGCAGTGTCGTTCGGATCATACCGTCAAATTTAGGTCTGCGGGCGCGGCGGCGCAACGGGCAGCAGCACGTCGAACAGGGTCTTGCTGGCGGTCGGGTGCGCGCCCTCGATCGAGAGCAGCCGGCGTTTGGAGATGGCGCCGCCGTTCGGCGAGATCTTGTCGGCATAGTGGCCGGCTTCGAGCACGCGATGGCAGGGCACGATGATCATGAAGGGATTGCGGCCGATCGCCTGCGCCACCGAATACACCGCGCCCGACGCGCGCAGATGGGACGCGACCTCGCCATAGGTGCGGGTTTCGCCGCGCGGGATGCTGCGGGCGAAGGCATAGACGCGCTGGTTGAAGGTGGGGATGCCGGTCATATCCAGGGTCACGTCGGAAAGATCGGCGCTCCCGCCGCGCAGCAACTCGGCGATGCTCTCGATCGCGATCCCGACATCCACTGGCGCGCGGGTTTCGCGGGCCTCGGGATAGAGCTGAAACAGCCGCCGCCTTGTGTCAATCTCGCGGGCTTCCGGGAGCTGCACGGCGATGATGCCGCAATCGCCCCAGGCGATGCCGCAGCGGCCGATGCCGGTATCGAAAATGCTGTACGCACGCCCCGCCATGACGCCCAACCCCCCGGGGCATCATAACACCGTCACAGGCCGGCGCATCTGGAATCTTGGGGTTCGGTTAAGGGCTTGGCGCGGAGGGCGTGGGAACCGCTTGGCGGATCGCCCGGTCTCGGCTAATCAATGGGGAGCATGATCCGGAAAAGCGGATACCGGTTTTCCGAAAAGATCATGCTCAAATAGAAGAGGCGAATGCGGGCGTAGTTCAATGGTAGAACGGCAGCTTCCCAAGCTGCATACGAGGGTTCGATTCCCTTCGCCCGCTCCAGCTACTTAGCCCGCTTTCAGGGGCAGGGTTTTGTCGTTGGTTTTGCACGTTATGTTCGCCTTTCGTTGAATTGCCGGATCAGGGCTTTGGTGGCCGCGCTGCGATCGACGTAGCGCCGGATGATCTTGATCCATGATCGCAGGCGGCGAACGTTACTGTGACGTCTTGGCCTCTCTCTCGGTCCTCACGTCTCTCTCCATTTCGAGGCACGTCAGGAATTCGACATAGCTGGGGGTACCGTCGATGCCGGCTTCTTCGTTGCACTGGAATTTGGCGCTGGGACTAAATTGTATCCATTCTGCTTGAAGTTGGTTGCGTGCTTGGTTCTCATCGATAACGCACCTTTCCTCCATCTCCTTCGTACCGCCTTCGAGTTGGCACTCCCGCGCGATTTCAAATTGCGGTATGGCGTCCGCGATGGCGATGGGGTGCAGGGAAGTCAGGATAATGATTGGTAGGTGGATCAGCATCGTTATTCTCCGGGGCTCGTGATGTCATTGGGTCCGCAACGTCCGCCGGTGACCCGCGTCAAGACGAGTGTTGAACGTTTTGCGCAGGCTTATTGCCTTTGATCGTGCGTAAAGATCCGGCACGCCGAAGTGTCTGGTTCTCAAAAGGGCATTCTCAAGCGCCAGAAAAAGAAGTCGGGCTTATTGCCCGCCCGACCTCTGCGAGTGCGGTCACGTCAGCGTTCAGTCCGGACGGACATCGATCCGGATTTGTTGTTGCCACCGTCGAACGGCTACGCCGGTCCAAGACGCGGACGGATCAATTAGCCGACACGGGTTCGCAGGGGGGACTGCTATCCCAGGGCTGTGTGGCAAATGCGCCGACGGCCGGAGCGGGGACGCAGGCGCGCCCGTCGGACGTAGTGACCGCATTGGCCGGGTGCCGCGAGGTTACGTGGCCCTCGCGAGCCATCGCGGGAGTTGCAAGCGTGGCGGCGGCGAGCAGTGCAGTCGACAGAAGTTTGAGCGGGGTCATTCGATTTCTCCCTTGGGTATGAAAGCCAACAGCGTTTGGCTCCTCTATGGAGATGGAGTAACGACCAGCCGATCAAAGTCACAATTCCTCACCTCGTTTCAACGCCGCGTGAGATCGGTGCGTCGTGCGATGGCAGAAACCTGCTTGGAATTCTAAATTGGTTTTTAATTGAGAACGTGTCGGTCTCCGACCATTGTTAGAGCGGCATCTGGCCCCTGTTCTGTTGCCGGAAGTTTTCGGTGGGGCGACCCTCCAGAGAAAATACCTGGGAAACTCTCAAGGCGTGGTCGTGGAAAAGTTCGCGCACGCAACGGCTGACTATGTCGGGTGGTAAAGATGTTCTGTTCTCACGCTCCTTTGTCCGCAAACGCATCCGTCCCGATTGACGGCCATGACGGAATGAAAATGTCTCGTAGCCGACTCCCGTCGTAGGGCCTCTTTTGCGGGCTGCGCTGCAAGGATAAATCATGGGCATTGTTCGTTTTGCGCTGAGGTTTCCGCATACTTTCTATGTGCTGGCAGCTCTGATCCTGTTTCTCGGTGTCGCCGCCATCCGATCGATGCCGACCGATATTTTTCCGGAAATCCGCATTCCCGTGGTGACTGTCATATGGCAGTACACCGGCCTCACCACGCCGGAAATGGAACAGCGCGTCAGCACCTACAGCCAATATTCCATCAGCGCCAACGTCAACGGCATCAAAAACATGGAAGCGCAGACCCTCAATGGTCTGTCGATCCAGAAGATCTACTTCCAGCCGGACGTCAATCTCGACCTCGCTATCGCGCAAATCGTGTCTGCGACCAATGCCATCCGCGCCCTGATGCCGCCCGGCATCCAGCCGCCAATCGTCGTGCAGTTCAATGCGTCCAGCGTTCCGGTTCTGCAGCTCAGTCTCAATTCGGACAGCCTGAACGAGCAGCAACTCTACGATTTCGGCATCTATCGCGTTCGTCAGCAATTGGCCCCGGTTCCCGGCGTCACCCTGCCGACGCCGGCGGGCGGCAAATATCGCCAGATCATGGTCGATATCGACCCGGACAAGCTGCTTTCCCGGGGACTGACGCCGCTCGACATCGTCAATGCGGTCAATACGCAAAACCTCACGCTGCCGTCGGGAACGGCGAAGATCGGCGACACCCAATATACGGTGCGAACCAACGCCACGCCGGCGTCGATCAACGACCTCAACATGATACCGGTCAAGTTCGCCAACGGCGCCACCATTTTATTGAAGGACGTGGCGCAGGTCCGCGACGGGGCGCTGGTGCAGCAGAACATCGTGCGCGAGGATGGCCGCCGCTCGGTTCTGCTTAGCGTGATCAAGAACGGCAATGCGTCGACGCTGGCGGTCGTCAACGGCGTGAAGAACGCGCTGCAGGCGATCCGCTCCTCCGCACCGGCCGGACTCAAGGTCAACGAGCTGTTCGACCAGTCGATCTTCGTTACAAACTCGGTCACCGGCGTGTTGCGTGAAGGCGCCATCGCGGCGGGCCTCACCGCGCTGATGATCCTTGTCTTCCTTGGTTCGTGGCGATCGACGCTGGTCGTGATGATCTCAATTCCGCTGGCGATCCTGTCGTCGCTCGTGGTGCTGTATTTTCTGGGCGAAACGTTGAACACCATGACCCTCGGCGGCCTTGCGCTGGCGGTCGGCATCCTGGTCGACGATTCGACCGTGACCATCGAGAATACCCACCGGCTGTGGACCGAAGAGGGCATGCCGCTCTCTGAGGCGACGCTGCATGGCGCCGCCGAAATCGCGGTGCCGACGCTGGTTTCGACGCTTGCCATCAGCTGCGTGTTCACCTCGGTGGTGTTCCTCGACGGACCAGCCAAGTACCTGTTCACGCCGCTGGGACTTGCCGTCGTATTTGCGATGCTGGCTTCTTACGGATTGTCGCGGACGCTAACGCCGATCACGATCGGCCTGCTGCTCAAGGGCGAACGTCATCACGCAGAGGATGGAGCCCCGAGGGGCTTCTTCTCGCGGATGACCGCCGCATTCGAGCGCGGGTTCGAGCACCTGCGTAATGGATACGCGAAATTGCTGGCAACGCTGCTTCGGCGGAGGGCTATCGTTCCGGTCGTCGTCGTCCTGATGCTCAGTCTCGGCACGGTGATGCTGTTATTCGTTGGCCGGGACTTTTTCCCGCTCATCGACGGCGGCCAGATCCAGCTCCACGTTCGTGCTCCCGCCGGCACCCGTATCGAAAGCACCGAAGCGATTTTTCAGGCGGTTGAGGACAAGATTCGCGAGGTCATTCCGGAAAAGGACCGCTCCCTGATCGTCGACAATATTGGACTGCCGGCGCGAGCCTTCAATCTGGCGTTCGCCGACGGCTCAACGATCGGGATCAACGACGGCGTCATCCAGGTAGCGCTCAAGGAGGGCCACAAACCAACCGCCGATTACGTCAAGAAATTGCGTCAGGTGCTGCCCGCCGCATTCCCGGAGGACGTATTCTATTTCCAGGCGGCCGATATCGTAACGCAGATTCTGAACTTCGGACTGCCGGCGCAGATAGACGTCCGGACGGTGGGCTACGACAAGAACAACCTTTCGGTTGCAAGGGAGCTCCGTCAACGCCTCGCCGCAATTCCAGGCATCGTCGACGCGCATCTGCAGCAGGAAGTCGACGCGCCGGCGTTCTACGCCCAGATCGACCGGACGCGCGCTGCGCAGCTTGGCCTCAATGCCAGCACCGTGGCGACCAACATCAATGTCAGCCTGAGCTCGTCGGAGCAGGTTTCGCCTAACTTCTGGACCGATCCGACCTCGGGGATTCCGTATTATCTGGCTGTGCAGACGCCGGAGTACAAAGTCAACTCGCTCAATGCGCTCGCGAACACGCCGGTTTCCACTTCGTTGGCGGTGAGTGGGCAAACGGTCCCTGGCATGCTGAGCAATGTCGCGACGTTCAAGCGGGACAAGGTCGCCACCAATTCCAACCAGACCAACATTCAGCCGGTTTTCGACGTCTATGCCAGCGTGCAGGGCCGCGATCTCGGCAGTGTTGCAGCCGACATCAACAAGGTGACGACTGAGCTGCAGAAGGAACTGAAGCCCGGCAATTCAATTCAGGTAATCGGCCAGATCCAGAGCATGAACGACTCGTTCCGGAATCTGGGTATCGGGCTGCTGTTCGCCGCGGTCTTCGTCTATCTGCTGATGGTTGTGAACTATCAGACCTTCGGCGATCCGTTCGTGGTGATCCTGGCCCTGCCGGCGACACTCTGCGGCATCGTCACGATGCTGTTCATCACCGGTACCACGCTGAACGTGCCGTCGCTTATGGGAGCGATCATGGCAGTCGGCGTCGCCTCAGCGAACTCGATCCTGCTCGTGACCTTCGCGCGCGAGCAGCAGCTGAAAGGGCACTCCGCCTTTGAGGCCGCTCTGAGTGCCGGCCACACCCGAATCCGCCCCGTGCTGATGACCGCCGCCGCGATGATCGTCGGCATGATCCCGATGGCGATCGGTGGCGCCGGCGAGGAACAGAACGCTGCGCTCGCGCGCGCCGTCATCGGCGGCCTCTTGTTCGCGACACCGACCACGTTGCTGATCGTGCCTTACCTGTTCGCCATGCTGCGCAAGGGCAACGACGGAAAGCCTCACCATGGCGTATTCGAGGAAGCTTAGGAATGACCGAGACTCGTGTGCGGCCGAAAACTGAAGTGCCGAAGGACCGGCCTGATCCGGAAACCGATCGTGTTGTTACGTTGCCGAACGCTGCGCCCAAGCGGCGAGGTTACGGAGGCGCGCTATTCGGGGCAAGCGCGCTGCTGCTGCTCGCAGGCGGCCTTGCGGTAGGAGGTTGGCGCCACTACCAGGCCGAGTTCGACGTCGCGGCTACCGCGCAACAGAGCCGTACCCTGGTTCCCGACGTTCGCGTGGGTACGATTCGCGCCAGCGATAGTAAAATTACCGTCACCTTGCCGGCGACGACGACCGCATTCGAAGCGGCGAATATTTTTGCGCGCACCAACGGCTACATCGAAAAACGCTACGTCGACATCGGCGATCGGGTCAAGGCCGGAGCCCTGTTGGCAGAGATTACCGCCCCTGAGCTCGACCACCAGATTACGCAGGCCCAGGCGACGCTGGCCCAGAACCAGGCCACGTTGCAGCAAACACAGGCAAGTCGTGAGCTCGCCGAAGTCACCAACGGGCGCGATAGCAAGCTCGTCAAGCAGGGATGGCTCACGCTTCAGCAAGGCGACAACGATCGCCTGACCCTGCAGGCGCAACAGGCAGCGGTCGGCGTAGCTCAGTCGAATATCGCCGCCCAGGAGGCGCAGATTCGAATCCTCGAGCAGGAGAAGGCCTACCAGCGCGTCGTGGCGCCATTCGACGGCGTGATCACACAGCGCAACATCGACAATGGCAGCCTGGTGACGTCCGGATCGACCTTCATGTTCACGCTGATGCACCCTGATGTGATCCGTACCCAGGTGTTCGTCCCCCAGGATGAGGCCTTTGGGCTTGGGCCCGGCGTCGATGCAGTGGTTCGTGTCCCGGAAATTCCGGACCGGAGTTTTCCCGGCAAGGTCACGCGGATCGCGAGCGCGTTGCAGCCCGGGAGCCGGACGCTGCTGACCGAGATCGACGTCCCCAATCCGGACGGTGCGCTCAGCCCCGGGATCTATTGCACGGTCGAGCTGCTTATTCCGCGCAAGACACCATCGATGACGATACCGGCCGATGCGGTCGTATTCGATCAGAACGGCCTGCATGTCGCGGTCGTCAAGGACGGCACCGCCCATCTGCAAAAGATCACGATCGCGCGCGACTTCGGCACGGAGGTCGAAGTGCACGACGGCGTCAAGCCGGGCGATCAGGTCATCCTCAATCCGATGGTGAATCTGGCGGAAGGCAGCAAGGTCGCGGCGCGCAAGGCGCAGACAAGCTAGATCGGCGCAGCGGAGGGACGGGCGATGCACCGCTTGCTGTTGACAATGGCGACGCTGCTGTTAGGCGCTCATGCGAGCCTGGCGCAAGTCTCCACCATGGGCACCACTGCCATGGGCCTTTCATCGACGCCGGGAACGATCGTGACCTCCCCGCTCTTTGGCCCGAGTCCGTTCTCCGCGGCCACACAGCCAGGCGCACCCGACACGACGCTGGCGCCGGTACCGCTGGCTTCTGATCCCACGCTTCCGGGGACGGTCGTGACCTGTTCCACACCGACAGGGCAAATCACGCCTGGAACTCCCGCGGTGCCAGTTACTTCCCTGTCGTCAATGGCCGGCACAATCGGAACGACGCCATCGATAGCCGCGGCGCCGACGATGTCGGCAGCACCAGCTGCGTCTTCCGCATCTATAGTTGGAAACACGGCCACCGCATCATTCATCGGAAGCACGACCACACCATTTCTGCCGCTGTCCGCACAACCGGCTACGTCATTCATCACGGATTTTCCCGGCACGACCATACCGGCGCCGCAGCCGCCCGCAGTGCCACCTCTGCCGGCACCTTCCATTACGCCGATGCCCGTACCAACATCATCGACGGCGCTGAGCACAATCTCCACATCCATGCCGGGCACAATAGCCACGATGACGGCACCGACCATGACGATGTCACCGACTGCGACGATGCCTGCGGCATTGGGAACAATTGCCACGCCAACCGTCATCACGACGACTGGGACCGTCTCGCCGTCGAGCCCGATTGGCAGTCCTTCGACTACCGTATGCAGCTCCATGCCGGGAGGTCCGCCGACCAATGGCACGGCTCTGCCGCTCTCGACGCCGGCAATTCCGGCGAACCCGCCGCCCGGCACGATTCAGCAGGACATCGCGCAGCTTGGCGGAACCAGCATCGATCCGACAGCGGCGGTTATGCCAACGCCGAACACGTCGGCATGCGCCGAGAGCAGGACGATGAACCTGGCGACGCCCGGCACGACGGCACCGGCCAACGCCACGGGCGCCGCGGCGACGCCGGGCGTATCGCCGCCGGGCTGCTGACTGGTCCAATCCTTGAACCTGATCCGCGAACAGTCGTCCACGCTTTGATCGACCCGCCACGGCAATTCTAGAATGCTATTTATAAAATGCTATTTAATGGTGCGGCTCATTCATGAGGGCTATTTTTTTAGCGAGCGGCCCCACCGCGCTTGCCCCCTCAGGCGGTGGGCAGATGCCGCCGAGCGGACGGCGACGCCACGCCTTTTGCCCCCGAAAGGCGGGCGGCGCTGTCCGGCTCCCTTCGGGAGAAGCCAATGACAGTTGCGGGTCGTTGAATGGCAGCGGTCTCGGGCAAGCGGGCAGTCGTGGAAACAGCAACCTCAAACCCTGCGACGGTCTTCGCCGCAGTCGGGAATCGATTGATGACAAAATTGTTGCTGATCGAGGATGACAGCGAGACGGCTGAGGAAATCACAGCCGAACTGGCCGACCGCGGTTTTGAAATCGAGTGGTCGGCCAACGGTATAGAAGGCCTCGACAAGGCACGATCTTCTCGGCCGGACGCCATGATCGTCGATCGGCTGCTGCCCGGAATGGACGGCCTTACGGTCATCGAAGCGCTCCGGAAGGACCAGGTGCGCACGCCGGTACTGGTGCTGAGTGCGCTCGGCGCGGTGGATGACCGCGTGCGCGGATTGCGGATGGGCGGCGACGACTATCTCACCAAACCGTTCGCGATCGTCGAGCTCGTCGCCAGAGTGGAGGCGTTGCTGCGCAGACCCGCGGAATCGCGCGACACGACGTTGCGGGTAGGACCGCTGGAACTGGATCTGATCGAGCGCACCGCCAAACGCGGCGACCGGGTGATCGATCTTTTGCCGCGTGAGTTTCGCTTGCTCGAATATATGATGCAACGTAGCGACCAGCTGCTGACGCGAGCTATGCTTTTGGAGGAGGTCTGGAACTACAAATTCGTTCCGGCAACGAACCTGGTGGACGTGCATATGGGGCGGCTGCGTCACAAGGTGGACGGACCGGAAGAAGTGCCGATGATCCACAATGTTCGCGGTGCCGGCTTTATCCTTCGCACCGGACCATAGGGCTCCGATGGCCGGGGGGCAACGCGCCGCCGCGGGCATTAAGCCGCCGCGGGCATTAAATAGAATGTGCACGCGGCGAGATCAGATGCTTCAGGCGCAAATCATACGTTCAATTACCTTCCGTCGAGCGCTGGCGGTGACCGGCGCATTCGCGGTTTTCGTCATCGCGCTGTTCGGATTCATCTACTGGCAGACCGATCAATACCTGATCGCGCGATCTGACCGAATGATCGCGAGGCAACTCAACGTTATCTCGGCGTTGCCCGGTGAACGACGGTTGGATGCAATCGACGAGCATCTAAGGCAGGATTCCCGTGGCGTTCAATATGCCGGGTTGTTCGCCGCGGATGGCCGCCGGATAACGGGCAATCTGGAACAGTTCCCACCAGGGCTCCAGATGAATGATTCGGTCCAGAGCCTCTCGGTCGTCCGAACGCTGCCGACCGGTCGAGAGACGCGCGCGATCCGCGCGATCGCCCGCCGAATGCCGAATGGCGATGCGCTGGCGATCGGACGAGAGGTCGACGAAACCAGGGAAATTTCCCATGTTGTCGGTCAGGCACTTGCGCTGGGTCTGTTGCCGGCGTTTTGCCTGTGCCTGCTGGCTGGTGCGTGGTTGAGCATGCGGGCTCAGGAGCGCGTCGAAGACGTAAATCAGCATGTTCAGCGTATCATCGCCGGCGATCTGCGTGAGCGGCTTCCGCACCGTGACGTCGACGATCCGTTTTCGAGGCTCGCGTCCATCGTCAATGGCATGCTTGATGAAATGGAAACGATGATCCACGCGCTCGCCGGGGTAGGCAACGACATCGCCCATGATTTACGCACGCCGCTGACGCGGGCGCGGCTCGCTCTCGAGCGCGGCCGCACCAACGCAACGACGATGGAACAGCTCCAGGCGGTTGCAGACAAGGCGGTCGCGAACATCGATCAGTCGCTGACGATCATCACGGCTCTGTTGCGCCTGGCCGCAATCGAGAACAGCCGGCGGTCGGCGGCCTTCGGTAATGTCCCATTGCACGAAATGCTGCGCGAGGTCTGCGATATCTACGAACCGATCGCCGAAAACAAGAATATCAGCTTGCGGGTCGATGTGGGACACCGGCTTTACGTGCGCGGTGACCGGGATCTCTTGCTCGAAGCGGTCGCCAATCTCGTCGACAATGCCATCAAGTTTACGCCCGAAGGCGGCAAGGTGGATATCGAACTGTTGCGTGGCGATGGCGAAACCATCGTGCGCGTGACCGATACTGGCCCCGGCATCAGTGAGCAGGAGCGCGAGGCGGTGCTGCGGCGTTTCTACCGCTCCGACAAGATCCGAAGTACGCCGGGCGTGGGCCTTGGCCTGAATCTGGTGGCCGCGATCGTGAAGTTGCACGGCTTTCGTCTCGTGATCCACTCCGGCCAGGGCGGTCGGTTGGAGATCATTTGTCCCGACAGGCATGAGTGAACAGCGCGACCTCGGCGCGCCCGGGGGGCGGACGAACTGAGGGTGAGGGCTTCTTCTTGCTGTTAGAAGCAGGAGTCAGGATCTGGTAGCTGCTACTGGCCGACACCTCGGCCTTGCCATCGCCAATGCTCATCATCGCGAACTGCGGGTGCATAGCATTCGGCGGCGAGGCCCGAAGCGGTCGCCTCACACTGCGCGTAGCTCGTGAAGCTGCAATCCGTCCCGCCTTCGGCATATTCGAGACAGTCATGTCCGGGGGGAACTATGGGGCCCGCCTTCGCAGTTCCCGTTGCGCCGAAAGCCACAACTGAGAGAGCAGTTACTGCAGCGATCGCTGTCATCGAAATTATCTTCATATCCAGTCGTCATTGTCCTGGATGCCCACTCTCAACATGGAGATTGGCGAGCGCGAAAGCCATTATAAAGAAAATAATCTTGGCTAACTCACCAGAATCAACGGCAAGGCGCCAGCGCCTTGCATCTGATTCCGTGATCGGCGACTCCCAACGGAGTGCTGCGGCGAGGGTCTTGGCCGCTTCCATCGCGCTTAAAAACGAATTTAGTGGGACGATCGAGATTGTCTCTTATCTACAGGTCGAGGGACACAACGATCTACACGAAGGACACAAATATGAAACTCACCACAATCGCATTGGCTACCGCGTTCGCCCTCTCGGGGACGGCCGCCTTTGCAAACACGCATCATCATAAAGCGGTCGCGAGGGCTGATCGCGATGCCGTCGGTATGGTCCATCTGCATTCGAACTACGGCAACCCGAACGGTAATCCGGACGGTCCGACGACATTGAGCGGCACCGGAGACTCTTCGTTCGGCGGCTCGTCGCCCGGTACCAGCGGCTACAACTAAGAAACAGCCCCGCACTTGCGTGGGCTGACGGTCTAGGCGACGCTCATGGGCGAAGGTGCTCACGTTGAAGGCGAAGCTGCTTCGGCAGCTTCGCCTCGCTGATTTTGGAAACTCGCAACCGAGCAGGACGGTGAAGCATCTGGCTCGCGCAACTGAGCGGCGAGGCTATCCGCTGGCCGCGATCGTCTGCGCAAGCTGCTCGCCGGGCTGACAGTCTATTCCGAGCGGGAGCTCGAGCTCCTGCCAAACCGAAACCAAGGCGTCAGCCAACTGTTGGATCAGCCGAACATCGTGCGCAGGGGTGGGGGTAATCCGCAGTCGCTCGGTGCCTCTGGCAACCGTCGGGTAATTGATCGGCTGGATGTAGATCCCGTGCCGTTCAAGCAGAAGATCGCTCGCCCGCTTGCACAGGTCGGGATTGCCGACCATGACCGGCACGATATGCGTCTCGGTCGCCAGCACCGGCAGGCCGGCCTTTCGTAGCACCGCCTTGGTCGCCGCCACGGCGGCGCGCTGACCTGCGCGCTCTACGTCCGACGTCTTGAGATGGGCGATCGAGGCAGTCGCAGCCGCCGCCACTGCGGGAGGCAAGGCTGTTGTGAAGATGAATCCGGGAGCATGGGATCGGACCGCGTCCACGACCGCGTTGCTGGCGGCGATGTAGCCGCCGAGCGTCCCGAAGGCCTTGGCAAGCGTTCCCTCGATGACATCGATGCGTGCCATAACGCCGTGTTGCTCGGCAAACCCCGCGCCGCGCGGCCCATACATGCCAACGGCATGGACCTCGTCCAGATAGGTCATCGCGTCATAGCGCTGTGCAAGATCGCAGATTGCCTCGAGTGGAGCGACGTCGCCGTCCATCGAATAGACACTCTCGAACACGATCAGTTTCGGGTGGTCGGGCGCTGCGCGCGAGAGCAACTCCTCCAGATGCTCAAGATCGTTGTGGCGCCAGATCTGCCTGGCACAGCCCGCGGCACGCATACCTTCGATCATCGAATTATGGTTGAGCGCATCGGACAGGATCAGGCAGTCCGGAAGGAGCCTCGCGATCGTCGCGATGCCCGTGTGGTTGGAAACATAGCCAGATGTGAAAACGAGAGCTGCTTCCTTGCCATGCAGGTCGGCAAGCTCTGCCTCCAGCTGTACCAGCGCCCGATTCGTGCCCGAGATGTTGCGCGTTCCGCCCGCGCCCGCGCCCATTGTGCGGGCGGCGGTGCACATCGCTTCGATTACCTTCGGATGTTGGCCCATGCCGAGATAGTCGTTCGAGCACCAGACAACGACATTCCGCGCGCCGCTTGGGCTGTTCCAGAGCGCATGAGGGAACTGTCCCGCTTTGCGCTCCAGGTCGGCGAAGGTGCGATAGCGGCGCTCGCGTTTCAGCACAGCAATGGCGGATTGAAAGCTTCCGTTATAGTCGAACATTCCTGGGAACCTCTCGGGATCGGACTATACAGCGGGTATCTCGCCGATCACGGCGCGCGGCGCCAGCGCTGATGAACACGAACGAAAATGTACCGATGAACTCCGCAAGGAGCTTGGGTGCAATCTGTTTGGACATCATGGACTCCAAAGTTGAGACTGACGGCTTGGCGCGGTTTCGCCAGCGGTACGTTGGTCGGGACGGCTGGCAGCGTGGCTGAACGCCGCCAGCCGGCGGACCTATTCCGCGGCGATCGTCTGCGGTCGGAAGTCGATGCCCAGTGCCTTCGCGACGCCAGCGCCATAGGCCGGATCTGCTTTGGTACAATTGGCGATGTGGCGCTCCTGAATGTGCTTGGCCGTACCGCCGACCTGACGAGCCGTATTGTCAAACAGCGTTTGCTGCTGGGCGGGAGTCATCTTGCGAAAAAGATCGCCCGGCTGCTGCCAGTGATCGTCATCGACCCGATGGTCCCAATGCTGGGCCGCACCTTCGATCTCCAACGGCGGCTCGTTAAGCTGCGGCTGATCGATCCACTCGCCCCGGCTATTGGGGAAGTAGGTCGGAGTTCCGCCGAGATTGCCGTCAGTGCGCATCGCGCCGTCACGATGATAGCTGTGGAATGGACATTTTGGTGCGTTGACCGGGATGTGGTGGTGATTGACCCCCAGGCGATACCGTTGCGCGTCTCCATAGGAGAACAGGCGCGCCTGCAGCATCTTGTCGGGCGAATAGCTGATGCCTGGCACGATGTTGGCAGGCGAGAACGCCGCTTGTTCGACCTCGGCGAAGACGTTTTCGGGATTTCGGTGGAGCTCAAAAAATCCCACCTCGATCAGCGGGAAGTCGCCCTTTGGCCAGACCTTCGTCAGGTCGAAGGGGTTGAATGGGAAGGCCTTCGCCTGGGCGTCCGTCATCACCTGGATGAAGAGCGTCCAGCGCGGCAAATTGCCTGCCTCGATGCTTCCGTAAAGATCGCGCTGATGGCTCTCGCGATCCTTGCCCACGAGCGCTTCGGCTTCCGCGTCCGTCAGGTTCTGGATGCCCTGCTGGCTGCGGAAATGGAACTTGACCCAGATGCGCTCGTTTGCGGCGTTGAGGAAACTATAGGTGTGGCTGCCGAAGCCGTGCATGTGGCGGAAGCTCTTCGGGATGCCGCGCTCGCTCATGACGATCGTGACCTGATGCAGAGCTTCCGGCAGCAGCGTCCAGAAGTCCCAGTTGTTGTCAGCACTGCGCATACCGGTTCGCGGATCACGCTTGATGGCGTGATTGAGATCGGGAAAGCGCAGGGGATCGCGGAAGAAGAATACCGGGGTGTTGTTTCCCACGACGTCCCAGTTGCCCTCCTCAGTATAGAACTTGAGCGCGAAGCCGCGGATATCACGTTCGGCGTCCGCGGCGCCGCGCTCGCCTGCGACGGTGGAGAAGCGGGCGAACATCGGCGTCTGCTTGCCGATCTTGGAGAAAAGCTTCGCCTTGGTGTAGCGGGTGATGTCGTGCGTGACGGTAAAGGTGCCATGGGCGCCGGAGCCCTTGGCGTGCATGCGGCGCTCGGGAATCACTTCGCGGTGGAAATGGGCCAGCTTCTCGATCAGCCAGACATCCTGCAGCAGCGCCGGCCCTCGCGGCCCGGCGGTCTGAATGTTGAGATTGTCCGTGACCGGGGTACCGGACGCATGGGCCAGCGGTGGGCGTTTGGTCTCATTGCTCATTGAGTTGCTCCTTGGGTCACGGTTGAACGGGTTGCAGGAATGATTGCGCTACGGCCCGGGGCTGCCTGCCGCGTCGCTTGGCGCGTTCGTGAAAAATGGATCCGATGAAGTCGAGGCTGGTTCGTGCGGCAAGCAGCGAGGTGATCCCGGAAGGATCGTAAGGCGGCGAAACCTCGACAAAATCGGCGCCGACGACCTCGAACCGTCTGGCGACCTCGCGGAGAATGTCCTTGCCCTCGTAGTAGCTGAAGCCGCCGTGGCTGATCGTGGCCGTTCCCGGTGCGATCGACGGATCGAAGCTGTCGATGTCGATCGAGACATAGACGCGCTCGCCGTCGGGAATGTGCGCGAGAGACGCGGCGACGCCCTGGGCCCGGAGCTTGCGCAAGGGTACGACGTGCGTGCCATAAGCCTTTGCCGCTTCCCAATCCTTCCGGCTCACCGCGGCCATGTTGTGCGGTCCTAGCGTGGTGATGCCCTTGACATGCCGCATCTCGGACGCCCGTCGCATCGGGCTGCCGTGGCCCCAGGTGATGCCGTTGCGCTCGTCGATGAAATCGAAATGCGCATCCAGATGGACAATGTGGATCGGCTTCTCGTTCGAGAACGCGGCGACAGTCGCCATCGTGATCGCGTGGTCGCCGCCCAGGATATAAGGCATGGTTTTGGCGTCGAGCAGGGCGCGCACGGCCTGCTCGGCGTTGGCCAGGCTGCGCTTTGTGTCGGCGTAGATCACGTCGCTGTCGCCGGCGTCGACGATCTTTACTTCGGCGGGGGTCAGGTAGGTGACTTCGTCCTCGAAATCGAACACGCCCTCCGTCCCGAAGCCGTGAAACATCGAAACCTCGCGGATGGCGCGCGGCCCGAAACGTGTGCCAACCCGATAGCTCGATGCTGTGTCGATCGGGATCCCGAGGACGGCGACGTCGGCTCCGTCGAGCTTATCCCAGTCGGGGCAAGCCGGTTGGCGAGCAAAGGTTGCCAGACCGACGAAGGGCAAGTCCATCCGGTCGGGTGTGTTGCGGCTGGTGTTATCGGCGGTCATTGCGAAATCCCTTCCAAGAGCTTCTGCGATCTGTCTTCGACGTCCGGATTGCCTGATCGTTCGGCAGGTTTCGACGGTGAACCCCGCGACAGGGGAGTCGCACTGAGAACGAAGCCGGCGCCGCGCACGTTGCGGATCATGGGGAACTCGTTCGACCCGTCGACCTTGCGACGCAGCCGGCCCATGTGAACATCGACAAGGTTCGTTTCGGGGACGAATTTATAGTTCCATACTTCCTTCAGGAGAGTTTCCCGCGTCAGCAACTTGTCGTTCCGTTGCATCATGTACTTGAGCAATTGAAATTCGCGCGGTCGTAGATCGATCTTACGATCGCCACGCTTCGCAGCTCGATCCATCAGATCGAGCTCCAGTGATCCCACGCGCAGCACGGTTTCGTTTAACCGCGCTTGCAGCCGGACCAAGGGTTCTCCGCTCGATATCAATTCAACGGTCGCGAGCGGCCGCGTGCAGGTGGCCTCCTCTCGGAGAGGCGTTCCGCGCATCCGGTCAACCATCTTCTCAAGCGTGATCGACAGCAGCGAACGAATGTCGGCGCCATTGGAGACAAGATCGGATCGCACTTCAACGGGCACATCGTTGAGGCGGAAACGAACCAGAATGGGCAAGCCGTCGACATCGGCCAGCAGCTCCGAGGTTTCATCCTGCAACGCGGGCGGCATCTGCGTGCCCCGAGCAGAGCCTCGATGCTGTCCAAGTCTGGTTGGTGAACTTAGCAAATGTATTGAGGCTGATCTCAGCTCCGAAGTCCTCGAATCGGCACTGATGAATACCGAATTCATCCGATCGGGTTTGTTGCGGCTGGCGCTATGAGCTCTCATTGTAGTGTCCTTTTCACCGACCGCGCGGATTCGCCTCCGGCGGCCGGATTGGTTGATTGTTCAGCAGATCTCGTCGGCTATTCCTTCTTGCTCGTAGGCGCGGCGAACCGAGTGGAGGCTCGTCACCCTGTCGAGCAGCTTTGAGATGTTGGGACGCGAACGCGGCGGCTGAGCCATCGGGCGGGCCCAACGCGAGAGCATGACTAGATAGAAATCGACGGCGCTGAGCCTTTTGCCGAGAAACAGCGGGCCGTTAGCCTTGAGATGATCTTCGATAATGTCGAGAAACCGGCTGGCGCGCACTTCGGCGCCGCGCTTGACGGCGTCGGCCGCGGAGGCATCCTTGCCGGCCAGACGATCCGGATATTGCCAGATCATCAGTTCCTCCTGCAGCGAGTTCGTCAGGAAGGTCAGCCACTGGTAAAACTTGGCGCGCTCAGGCGTTCCGACCTGAGGGGCGAGCGCTGCGTCAGCATGCTGATCGACGAGATGGAGCACGATAGCGGCGGCTTCGGACATGATCAGTTGGCCGTCAACCAAAGTGGGGATCCGTCCGTTCGGATTGATCTTGAGATATTCCCTGGACTTCTGGGCGTTCTTGGCTCGATCAACGAGGACGAGGTCATATGGGACTCCGATCTCTTCGAGCAGCATGTGCGGCGCAGCGTTGGCATTCGCTGGGTAATAGTGCAGCTGGTACATCGACAGCTTCCTGGTTGGTGTTTCACTGCACCAGCAAATAAATCGATGTGACGTTGGCTACAACGCTCGGCATCCGACGATTCCGGCCAAAGGCCCGGCTTATTTGGCCGCGAAGGGGTCATGATGCCCGCGCCTGATTTTCGAGAAGCAAGACGGCGCATTTGCAGTGATCCGCGTAGCAATCGTGATCGCAGTAGACGAGGTGCGTCCCGATTTCTCGCAGGTAGCCTGCTCCGATTGGCTGAGCGCACATCACACAGGAGGATTGCGGGCGGGGCGTCCGGCCATTCACCAAGATGAATCTCACCTGGCGCCTCCCAGTGCGAAGCAAAGACGGCTCCCGAGGATGAGTTTGCATAAGAGTTTCACTGCGTAAGCTCCCTGCTCCGGAATCCCGAACTTTGGAAAATTGCCGCGGGAGTTTCGCCGCGACCGTTGTCAGGCAGCGTGGAGTTGACGTAACCATCTGCGGTCGCCGTCCTGGCGTGTCTTGAAGCGGACAGCGCACTTTCTTGAACAGAGGGCAGTTCGCCAGCAGTAGTACCGAACGAGGCCAAACTTCCCGTCGCAGATCGCGCAACGCTTGGCTTCGCAGTTCCAGCGATATTGGGGAATGTTGCGCATTGTTGCCTCCTGTGGGCTTTGCGTGGGTAATGGTTTGTGCTCACGTCGCGTTGGCCGTCGTAGGTCGCGCAGACGTGAAGAACACCTTCGGGGTCGTAACGGCCTGCCAAATCTCGCTGCGTATAGGGACGTCGGACGCAGAGCTTGACCCTCATCTGCGGGCCCCCATGGCGACGCAGCAGGCGTTCCTTGCCGTGACAGGCGGATATAACGTGATCCCGCCGATCGGGCTCGTTACGGTTGCGTTCGGTATCTTTGGCCGGGATCGTTGACATGTTGTCGCCTGCAATCGGCTCTTCCGATTAGCAGCGAGACTAAGAGGATTGAGACCGCCGGCTCAATCGTACGTGGGTACTCGGACGCTATAGAACGGGATCGGGGGATCTATACGGAGGTTTATGGTGGTGTTCGCCGCTGGGACCCGACCTTCCCGGGACGTCAGCGGCGAACACCACGTAAATCGAAGAAGAGCGCCGTTCGTCACACGCGGCGAATGACAGATGGCCAGGTCTTCCAAGACTCAACCGCGCGGTGTTTCTGCTCTGCAGCACTCGGCGATCCGCCTGTAGGCCATCGCCCAATTGGATAGTTGGGGAATTCCGACAGGTTAGCATCGGGCCAATCAACCGCCGGACGCCTGCTCGTGTGCCAGTTAGCGTAATTCCGGTTGGGCAGCGACTGGCGATCTGACGCAACACTCGATTAGCCGGTCGAAGTCAGAACGCACTCTTGTATCGCGCGAGTGCGCTTGGGCTACCATAGACCCACATGGGCTCGTCGCATTGGCTTGGGCCGTGGTCGGTCATGCAGGCAGCGCTCCAGGGAGGAGCTGCGACCTCGCGGCCCGGGCTTCCGTATGCTTGCGGCAAAGAGCGATGTTCGTTCGTTCGCGCTTGAGCCGTAGCTGACACCGCCAGCGACAGCAGCGATGCTGCCAGTAAGTATCTCATCTTCATCGTTCGGCTCCTTGATTGTGGGTCTGAAGCGACCGTTGGATCGAGGTCGCTCGCGTCGATTGTGCGTAGGCAATCGATCAGAGTGCGCTCCAGGGGCCGGAATTGCCTGCGCGAGATTGCGGCGTTTGGTTCGATTTTGCGCAGATTTGTCCAGAGTTTCGAGCACCTTCGGCCCGGGAACCACCAATGCCGCGCCGCGGCGGAGGCAATCGAATTGCCAAATTTCCTCAAAATCCTCTAATCTTGCCCGGAGGCGCGGGACGCTCTGGAAATGATGAGCAGCCGGATCACAAATGTCTCGAATTGAGCCCACCAAACCCGTCGGCTTGGGCATGGTCGGCCGTTGGATCGTGGAAGCTCACGAGGGTTGGGCAGGGCGTCGTTATACGCCTCGGCGGCGGTCAGCGGTCTCACTACGCGAAGCGGGACGGGCAAGGAAAATGACCAAACCCAATCTCTCTCACTGGCCGACCTCCCCCACGGTCTCTCACTACGCAATGGCGGTCTTGTCAGTCGCCGTGGCGATAATTGCTGCGGAGATCATGACACGTTTACTGAATACTGAACCCATCGCATTGTCGATGCTCTGCGCTGTTATTTTCGCTGCATGGTTTGGTGGCTTCAGCCCGGCATTGTTGGCGATCGCACTCGCCCTTTTGGCATTCCACTATTACCTGTTGCCTCCAATCAATTCATTTACCTGGAAGCACAATTTGCTCGCGGGAGGTGTTTCGGAAGTTCCACGTCTGATTTTGTTTTCCATTACGTCTCTCTTTGTTGCATTCATGCTTTCGGCGCAGAGAGAAGCGACAAAAGCCCTTCGGCGTTCCAGCGGTGACCTGCAAGCAGCGGTGGAGGACCAAAAGCGGATTGAGGCTGCACTGCTTCAGAGCGAAATGCATCTGACCGAAGCGCAGAGATTGAGCCGTACCGGCAGCTTTGGATGGAATGTCTCAAGCGGAGAAATCTTCTGGTCAGACGAAACCTTCCGAATCTTCCAGTTCGACCACGCGACGAAACCGACCGTGGAATTGATCGTCCAGCGCACCCATCCGGAAGATCGCGCCGCCGTGCAACAGACCATTGATCAAGCTTCCATCGATGGTAAGGATTTCGACCACGAATATCGATTGTTGATGCCGGATGGCTCGGTCAAACACGTCCACGCCGTGGCCCGCGCGGTACGGGATGCGTCGGGTGGCGTCGAGTTTCGAGGGGCGGTGACGGATGTTACGTTTGCAAAGGAAACCGAACGGAAACTGCGACGCAGCGAGGCCTATTTGGCCGAATCCGAGCGTTTGAGTCGCACAGGCAGTTGGGCGTGGGATGTGCGGCGGCGAGAGTTCGTGTTTCGGTCTCCCGAAGCGCACCGCCTGTTGGGACTCGATCCGGAACGGGACGCTGCACCAGCGCAACCCCTATGGGATTGCGTTCACCGCGAAGACAGGGACCGGGTTGTCGAAATGGTGCGGCAGGCTCGCCGAGAGAAAACGGACTTCGAAGGCGACTATCGCATCGTTCTTCCGGACGGTTCGACAAGATACGTGCATGCCGTAGGACATCCAGTTCTCAGTGATGACGGTGAAGTGACCGAGTTGGTTGGTACACACGTCGATGTCACCGAGCAGCACCTCGCAAACGTGGCGCTGCAAGAAGCCGTTGACGAAATCAAGAAATCCGAAGACCGCCTTCGACTGGTCATCGACACCATCCCGACGCTGGTCTGGCGCGCTGGACCCGAGGGGATCCTCGATTTCCTCAATCAGCCGGCCCTGGTCTATACCGGCATCTCATTGGACCAGGCCGCGACTGCCTGGCCTCGCGCGTTTCATCCCGACGACAAGAAGGGCATGTTGGTGAAGTGGAGTGCCATACGGGAGTCCGGTATACGTGGCGAGCTTGAAGCCCGGCTCAGGCGTTTCGATGGCGAATATCGCTGGTTTTTGTTCCAGGCCGTGCCGCTGCGCGATCAGTCGGGCAACATTGTTAAATGGTACGGCTCGTCAACCGACATCGAGGACCGCAAGCGAGCCGAGGAACAATTGCGGCGAAGCGAGGCCAAATTGACCGAAGCACAGCGGGTGAGCCAGACCGGCAGCTTCGGCTGGAATGTCTCAAGCGGAGAACGCTTCGGATCCAAGGAATTTTTCAGGATCCTTGGATACGAAAATCCGCGTTCAGTCACCTCCGACATGGCTCTTCAACGCGTCCATCCGGAAGATCGTGCTTTCGTGGAGCAAACGATTGACCGCGCGTCCCGCGACGGAAAGGACGCCCAATACGAACATCGATTGCTGATGCCTGACGGCTCAGTCAAGCATGTCAGTGTTGTCGCTCATGCTGTCAGGGATCAAGCGGGTCAACTGGAATTTATTGGGGCGATGGTGGATGTCACTTCGACCAGACGGGCCGAAGAGAAGCTGCACAACACGCAGGCGGAACTCGCGCATGTGGCGCGCGTCACGGCGCTGGGCGAACTGACCGCCTCCATCGCCCATGAGGTGAATCAGCCGCTTGCCGCCGTCGTCGCCAACGCGGACGCATGCCTGCGCTGGCTCGATCGCGAAACTCCCGATTTGGCCGCCGCTCGCCGTTCGGCGGAATGGGTCATAGACGATGCCAGCCGGGCGAGCGAGGTGGTCCGGCGTGTCCGCGCGCTCGCGAACAAGACCGACATTGAGAAGGTGCCGCTCGACCTCAATAACGTCGTCAGGGAGGTCATCGCGCTGGTACAGCGTGAGCTGGGCAGCCATCGGGTATCCCTGCGAATGGAATTGGAACCGACCCTGCCCAGGATCCTTGGTGATCGAGTCCAGCTACAGCAGGTGATTATCAACCTGGTGATGAACGGTATTGAGGCAATGCAGCCGGTCACGGATCGGCCGCGCGAATTGGTGGTCCGATCAGGCCAGGACGAGACAGACCAAGTGCTCTTGAGCGTAACAGATTGCGGCGTCGGGATCTCGGCCGAGAACGCAAACCGGCTCTTCAACGCCTTCTTCACCACCAAGGCCAGCGGCCTGGGAATGGGGCTTTCGATCTGCCGTTCGATCGTGGAAGCTCACGGGGGACGTCTGTCAGTTTCCGGCAATGAAGGGCCCGGTGCGACGTTTCAATTCGTCCTGCCCTTGCATCAAGAGGATGCGCTATGACCGAGCGGGCCAAATCATCGCATGAACCCGGTGACGCCAAGGAACCGATCGTTATCGTCATCGACGACGACGCATCGATGCGCAGGGCGCTGACCAATCTTTTTCAATCCGTGGGATTGGCGGTCGAGGTGTTCGGTTCGGCGTCCGAAATGTTGCAAGCCAAGCTTCCAGATGTCGCCAGCTGCCTTGTACTTGACATCAGGTTGCCCGGATTGAGCGGGCTGGACTTTCAAACCGAACTGGCCAAGGCGAACATTCAGATTCCGATCATCTTCATGACCGGCCATGGAGACGTTCCGATGACCGTCAGGGCCATGAAGGGTGGAGCGGTCGATTTTCTAACCAAACCGCTTCGCGACCAGGACATGCTGGACGCTGTGATGACGGCTATTGAACGGGATCGCAAGAGGCGCGAAGCAGACAGGATTGTAGCGAACTTGCAGGCACATTTTGAAGCCTTGACCCCTCGCGAGCGGGAAATTCTGGCATTGGTATCGACGGGCCTCTTGAACAAACAGATAGCCGCCGAACTCGGACTGGCCGAGATTACCGTGAAGATCCATCGGGGACACGTTATGAGGAAGATGGGTGCGAAATCGCTGGCCGATTTGCTGAAAAAGGCCGAAGCGCTGGGAATTAGCCGCTCCAAGCGCTAGTGCATTTTTGGGGCGCCGGCGAAGGCGGCCTCCGGACGCGGACAGCCGGGCTAAACTAAAGTATGAGGAGCCCAAACCAACATGACGTTCAGGCCAACTCTTGTAGGTCGAGCCGTTCGCACCAAATAGGCGTATCAACCAAGACCTGATGAACGAGCCGATCCGCCGACGCTTCTCGGCCGCACGATTGGTCTTCGGTTGGCAACAAACACCCGGGAGGATTTCAATGGCGGAGAAGGGCGCTTTCCAACGCTTGATTTCGCGAAGGCGACTGCTTGCCGAAGCAAGCGCGGCAGCCGCGGTTCTCTCACGGCCAGCATGGGCGCAAAAGATGATTAGTCTTCCGCTGCCCGGCGGTCCCGGAGAGCGGGAGGTCACGACCGCCTTTCCGCAGAAGGGACCGATGATCCTGCAGCGGACTCGTCCCCCGCTGCTGGAAACTCCCTTTGAGGTTTTCGACAAGGGTGTCTTTACCCCCAACGATCAATTCTATGTGCGTTGGCACTGGGCGCTCATCCCGACTGAGATCGACCCCGGCGCGTTCAGGCTGACCGTACGCGGCCATGTGAACCAAACATTGTCGCTATCGCTGAATGATATCCTCCACGGGTTGCCGGGCGTTGAATTGGCCGCGGTGAACCAATGCTCCGGCAACTCGCGCGGCTTCTTCCAGCCTCGCGTGTCCGGCGGAGAATGGTCGAATGGCGCCATGGGCAATGCGCTCTGGACGGGGGTGCGTCTAAGGGACGTGCTGGACAAGGCTGGCGTGAGGCCGGGCGCCGTGCAGGTGCGCTTCAAAGGGCTCGACGAGCCCGTGGTGGAGGATGCGCCGCATTTCATGAAATCGCTCGAGATCGACCACGCGCGCGATGGCGAGGTGATGATCGCCTACGCAATGAATGGCGAGCAACTGCCGCTGTTGAACGGATTTCCGCTGCGACTGGTCGTGCCCGGCTGGTATGCGACCTATTGGGTCAAGATGCTGAACGATATCGAGGTGCTGGATCAACCCGACGTCAATTATTGGACAAAGGTTGCCTACACCATTCCCGACACGCCGCACGCCAGCATCAAGCCGGGCGAAACAGGCGTGCGGATGATACCGATCAATCGGATGGTCCCCAGATCCTTCGTCACAAACATTGCGTCAGGCAGTAAGGTTAGCGCCACTACATCAACGACGGTGCGCGGCATCGCATTAGGCGGCGATTGTGGCGTGGCGGCGGTGGATTTCTCAATCGACCGGGGCCAAAGCTGGCATCAGGCGCAACTCGAGAAAGACGAAGGCAAATACGGATTTCGGCAGTGGCAGACCCAATTAACGCTGCCAGCTCCCGGTAAATACGACTTGTTGGTCCGATGCACCAACAGCAACGGCGTGGCCCAACCCGACGCGCCAAACTGGAATCCGGCCGGTTTCATGCGCAACGTCACCGAATCGATCGAAGTCGTTGCGGTTTGATGGAGTATGTTCGATGTTACGCTATTTGCTGCCGATCGCCGTTGTTGTGAGTTTCGGGTCAATTCCTCCCGTCGCGCACGGCGCTCCGCCATTCGAACTGAAGCCCGTCAAGGTCGATCTACCAGACAACAATAGCATGTTTCCAGCCGGCCAGGGTTCGGACGCGATCAACAACAACTGCCTTGCCTGTCACTCGGCTGACATGGTGTTGAACCAGCCCGCGATGTCGAAGCAGTCCTGGGCAGCGGAGGTGAGCAAGATGATCAACAACTATAAGGCTCCGGTAGCCCCGGAAGATGTCGGACCGATCGTCGAGTATTTGGCCGCCCTCAAGGGCGCGAAATAGACGCTGGTCCTTGGTCAATCAAGAGACCGAATGCTTGTGGCTTGCGTAGTGGTTTTTGGGGGTCACAAACCTCGGTATGATTTCACAATCCTGCCTGGCGGGCCACTTTTGTGTTGAGGCAGCGCCAAAGCAAGCACCTTGCCACCGTGTCAGGAAGGCCCATCTTGTCAACTCTTTCGGTGATTTCAGTCATTGACGATGATGCATCTGTCCGGACCGCGACCAATAATCTTCTCAGCTCGCATGGATACCTGGTCCATACATTCGCGTCGGCCGAGGAGTTTTTGCAGTCGGCCCGTCTAAGCGACTCGTCATGTGTCATCGCGGATGTGCAGATGCCCGCCATGAGCGGCTTGGATCTTCTGAGCCATATGCGCGCCCAGGGGTACGTCGCGCCGTTTATCTTTATCACGGCTTTTCCCGAAGACAGCGTCCGCGCCCGCGCCCTGAAGGCCGGAGCCATTTGCTTCCTGGCCAAGCCCTTCGCCGGACCCGCCTTGATCAACTGCGTCGAAGCTGCCGTTAATCGACATCCCGGCAGAACCAGCAAGTAGGACGGTCTCGGCGACCACGAACGTGATGCCGTCCCAAGGCGTCGCTGACATGGGTGGGCTCGACGGCCAACACTCGGCCTCGATGCGCAACAGGCAGCCCGTATTACGTTGCGTAGTGAAAACCGACCTGTTGCAACTCGGGCAGCGTGCCAGTGGCCCCTGGAATTAGAACGGCGCCGTCCGCCAGATGGTTGGTCAGTTCCGCGGCAAGCGCGGCATGAGAGAGCTTATCAGGGTTGATGCCGAATTTGATGAGGGCCGCTGCGTGTTCCCAGATTGCATTGTGGCAGGACATGAAAACAACGCCGCGCCGCATCAGTGCAGGTATCGAATTATCCTCACTGGAGAAGGGGCCCGCCGGGTCCTCATAGTTGGCGGAATCGGCGGCCGCCAACTTCCGATCGATGATCGGTGTATTGGTCTTGAATTCGTCGCCGGCCAGGCTCGTGAGCCGGTACTTGTCCCAAATGGCCTGATCGTAGAGCGCAAGCTGCGCCGTACCGTGGGTCACCGAAACGGCGAGAAAATCCGGATGTTTGAACGACCAGATCTGCGAATTGAGCGCGTTGCGCATCAGGTTCAGCCAGGGCCCTCCGATGTCGGTGTTGTCCCAGGCCTGCCTTGGCGCAGGCCGATAGGAGAGCACCTCCGTCAATGCTTCGTAATCCCATTGCTCCTGATGGTCTAGGATCATCGGCACGGTTTTGAAATCGCGACGGCGCGGCGCTTGCGCCAGGCGTTTCTTCAATGCGTCAAGGTGGGTGGCACCGGAAGGTATCAACGCGGATTCGACGGTCGCTGTTCCGGACTGAGCCCGGGCCGATGCAAGGCCGATCGCGCTTGTGGCCAGACTCAAAGCCAATGTTCTCAATACACCCCTTCTTCCGGCGACGACATTCACGGCCGCTATCTCCTGCTTGTAGCTATCAGGCAGATAGGCAGCGGGGTTGTTCGACACCATTAAATCTTTTGAGCGAGATCAGTGCGCGAACGTCCGCACCAAAGTGCTTTCTCAAACAGAAGTTACTGGCGCAACTGCAACTGGATTCCGATGTACCTCACATCATCCTACAAGGAGGCCAAGATGAAACTAGCATTGATTGGCGCCGCCGCCGTTGCTGCGGCAGCTTTCGCAACTCCTGCTCTCGCGCAGGCAGTTATCGAAGACCCCGGCTATTGCGCGCAGTTCGACCCTGACGCAAACTGCCAGAATCTGGGAGCGGGCAATCCGTACGACGATGGCGGCAACTACCGCAACTGGCAGAACGGGTACGCCATTATGTCGCATCAAGCGGCCGAGCCCGATGCATACCGCTATCATGGCGGACCCAAATCAAACGATTGACAACACAGCCTCGCCCCCTTCGAGAGAGCGTCCGAACGTGAACGCAGAGGTGGGGATTTCGCCCACCTCTGACGGCATGGCCGCAGCCCCAACTCTGCCTGACAACAGGTTAGTTTGTCCGCCTGGCCATCGCATGCGTTATAGGTGGTGCTGGTTCCCCTTCTGAGTTTAGTCGTCTCGATGACGCCGATATTCGGTCGGCGTAAGTCCTGTGAACCTGCGAAATGCCCTGGTGAATGAACTCGTCTCGCGGAAGCCGATCTGGATGCCGATCTGCGTCACCGAGAGCGATCGCCTCTGCAACAGGCTCCTGGCGCGATCCATCCTCCGGGCCATATGGTAGCGATGCGGAGGCATGCTGAAGGATTGCGTGAAGGCGCGCGCGAAGTGATAGAGACTCAGATCGGCGAGTGCTGCCAGAGCGGCCAACGAAATCTCCTCCGCGAGATGCTCCTCGATGAATTCCACCACGCGTTTTTGCTGCCACACCGGCAAGCCGCCACGTAGTGGCTTGGCCGCAGCGGATGTCGCTCGTTCCAATCGCATGATTTCGTGCATCAGTACGAGGCTCAGGGCCTCCGCATATTCGCGGCTCCATGGGTCGGAATTCCCGACCTCGGCCTTGAGTTTAAGCGCCGTGTCCCAGACCGCTTGATCGAAGAAGAACAGGCGTGGGCTGATCGCAGGGCAGGTGATGCCGGATCCTGGATCAAACAACTGATCCTGCAAATCGATATAGAAATAGGTGACGCGCGTCAGCACCCGCGGCGTCTGCCACCCGTAGAACCGATGCCCGGCCGGCACCAGGCTGAGCTTCCAATTGAACTCGCGCAGGGTCGATTTTGGCAAGCCCTCGATGAGCGTCTCGCCGTCATCTCGTTCCGCGCGTTCGTAAGCGATCAGCAAATGTCTTCGCGCCCGAAAGCCGTATTCGAAAGTCTCGCGCCGGGTAATTCTCACGTTGTCCGCCTGTATTGCGCCCCAAGTCGTTAGTCGGCGGCGGGCGATATCAGGCGGCGAAATGTCGACGATCGGTGGGGGTGAGGCACGAAAATCGGAGCGACTAATGCCGACGTCACTCATTCGTTCTCCCGACATTCGCATCCTTGCGCCTTCATGAGAATTGAAGTCAGGGCCTAGACTATGCGGATGGATTGTTGGGACCATTAAATTTGGGTTCAGATAGCTAAATTCGATTTTATTCGCGGCAACAGGCGCGAGCCTCCGGACGGAACATGCACCTTGACGAGTGCCTGGTTGGGCCATCTTCAGGAATCCAAGCAAGAAGACGTAAGGCGCGGCAAGCTGAGACAAGCGCCGGCCCCGTTAGTCACCAGTTGTTGGCGTGTGTTCGTCGCACGATGCGGCTGGACCCGGTTAGGAACCTCTATGTCCAAGCATGAACCTTGCTCTCCTTTCGCTCCTCCCTCCCGCGAGCACTCCGGCGTCTCGAGATCGACCGCTACCGGCTGGTCGGCGCTGGGAGAAATCGGCTTTGTCGGCCTTGGTCACATGGGAAGGCCGATGGCCGCAAACCTCGCGGCCGCCGGACGACGGGTGATTGCATATGTCCGCCGCTCGGATCAACTCGGTGAGCTCGAGGCGCTCGGTCTCAGCCCGACGACGGATATCGGCGACTTGCTCGACTGTGACGTCGTCATCAGCATGTTGCCGGACGACGATGCCGTAAGCGAAGTCGTATTCGGTCGCCGCGACGACGATCTGGATGGTCTGGCCGCGGGTTTAATGCCCGGCGCGATCCACCTGTCGATGAGCACAATTAGCACGGCGGCCGCGTCGGTCCTGGCGAGCGAGCATACGCGGCACGGGCAGGGTTACGTCGCTGCGCCGGTGTTCGGGAATCCGGATGCCGCCAAGGCGCGCCAGCTGTTCATCGTTGCCGCTGGCGCCCCGGCCGATATCGAGCGTTGCCGGCCGGTCCTCGACAGCCTCGGACAACGGACTTTTACAGTCGGTTCCGACCCAGGAGACGCAAACCTCTTCAAGCTGCTCGGCAATATGATGAGCGCAACGGCACTGGAGATGCTCGGAGAAGTCGTCGCCGTCGTCCGCAAGCGCGGGCTGGATCCGCAGCCGTTCATCGACATTATGACGAGCGCGATGTTCGGTGGACGCGCGCACAGGATTTATGGCGACAAGATTGCCAAGCAGGTCTACACGCCCGGATTCGTCTTGCCCCTCGTGCTGAAGGATGTGCGCTTGGCGCTCGCGGAGGCAGAGAAGGCCGGCGCTCCGATGCCATCGGTGGGAGTCGTTCGTGACCGGCTGATCTCGGGTATCGCGCGTGGTTACGGCGACCTTGACTGGACCGCCCTCGGGCTTATCGCCGCCGAGGAGGCGGGGCTCTACGCCGTGCCCTCGGTCACTGCCGGTTGAGGTTGGACTTGTCTGCCACCCACAGTCCCAAGGCGCACGCACTCAAGGAAAGAACAGGATCATGGCTCGTCAAGCAGAAGCTCTCAAAATGAACATGGAACGCACCGACATTCAGGGCACGTCGCTCAAGGTGTCGCCTGTCGCTATTGGGACTTGGGCCATCGGCGGGTGGATGTGGGGTGGAACCGACGAAGCTGAATCGATCGCTACCATCCAGGCCGCTTTCGAGCATGGGATCAACGTTGTCGACACGGCCCCGGTCTATGGATTCGGCCGCTCGGAAGAGATCGTTGGCAGGGCGATCGCCGAAAGCGGGCTACGCTCGAGCGTGATTATCGCCACCAAGGTCGGACTTCAATGGGAGGGTGGGAGGGTATCTCGCAACGCCAGTCGTGCCCGCATCATGCGGGAGGTCGAAGATTCGTTGCGCCGGCTTCAGACCGATTACATTGACATCTATCAGGTTCATTGGCCCGACCCGCTGATTACGATCGAAGAAACCGCCGATGCAATGCACATGCTGTTCGCGCAAGGGAAGATCCGCGCCATCGGCGTGAGCAATTTTTCGGTCGGCCAGATGGAACGGTTTCGCCGCATTGCGCCGCTGCATGTACTGCAGCCGCCGTACAATTTGTTCGAACGCGGAATCGAGGCCGACCTTCTGCCCTACTGCCAGAAACATGGAATTGCGATGCTGGGATATGGGGCGTTGTGCCGCGGCCTTTTGTCCGGAAGGATGCAGGCGAACACGATTTTCGAGGGCGACGATCTGAGGCGTTCCGACCCGAAGTTCCTAAAACCTCGGTACGCACAATACTTGGCCGCCGTGGGCAAGCTCGACCGCCTCGCACAACGGTTCGGCAAGCGCGTTATCCACCTGGCGGTCCGCTGGATGCTGGACCAAGGCATCACGACAGCATTGTGGGGGGCGCGTCGTCCCGATCAGTTGCAGCCGGTCGACGAGGTGACTGGCTGGTCGCTCGATCCTTCTGCCAAGGCCGAGATCGATCGGATCCTGCGCGAGACCATCGCCGATCCGGTCGGCCCTGAATTCATGGCGCCGCCCGCACGAAACGTCGCAGCGTGACGCAAAGCGACGCCAAGCAATTGCTGCTCGATGATTCTCTTGATCCGCTCGTTGAAATGCGGGGTCGCGCCACCGGTCTGGTTTGAGCTTGAAACCTAACGGCGAATTTAATGGTCCGCGGTTGTCCCGTTGTTACCTTCACATAATGGCCCTCGTCTCCACGATCGACTTCAAGAGCCAGGGTCATCCGAACCGGCTGATGTCGCAGGCCGATGAAGAACAAATTCAGGAACCAAGCTACGTCATCGCTGGAGAATAGCCATGTTCATGCTCTGGCTCTCGCTTTTTGCCGCCAGCATTTTGCTCTACGTCATCGCAGGAAGATAGCCATGGTCATGTTCTGGGTCTCGCTTTTGGCCATCAGCATTCTGCTTTACGTGCTGCTTGACGGTGTCGATCTCGGCGTCGGCTTGCTGTTCGGATTGGCGACCGGCGAATCCAGGCGTGGCGCGATGCTGAGCGCCGTCGCGCCGATCTGGGACGGCAACGAGACCTGGCTGGTGGTCGCCCGCGGTTATAGGCTCAAGCCGCGCTTGTGCTGAGTTGCTTCACGCCGAAGCGCTTCTCGAACTCCACCATGTTAACGATGCCGCGGCGATGGGTGCCGTCACCGATCTTGCGGTCGCCATCCCAGGCTTCGACCTCGAACACGACGCTCTTGCGGTCGATCTCGAGGACGCGAGCAGTGGTACGGACCGTGCGGCCGACCGGCGTTGCGGCGAGATGGCGGACTTTCACGTCCATGCCGACGCTTACAAAGCCGTCTGGAAGATGGCGAGCAATCGCGGAGCCTGACGCCATTTCCATATGCAGGATCATGATAGGCGTGGCGTAGACCCGCGGCATATCAGCCACGAAATGAGCGACCGTCATCACCGATGTGACGGTCACGGTCATCTCGGCGGCCATACCGACCCTGACGTTACTGAGCGCAAGCATATGTTCCTCGTCCGCGATTCGTGTGGACTGACGGCCTTTCCGGCATCAGAAGTGACTGTGGTGCCGGAGATCTTGTTTTGCCGTTGCGATCTATGATTTAGGCATCACGCCCGGGGCGTTCTCCGGCCATTTTGCGATGGTCGCTTCGTCGACATTCAGATGCTGGGCAACCAGCGCCGGCGGCGTATGCGTCAGCCAGTTCGACAGGGAAACCTCTTCATAACGCGAGGCCCTGAAGACCGCGACAAAGACCATGTCCGTGTCGCCGACATTCTCGACGTAATGCCCCAGGTTCTTCTTGACGTAGCCGATGTCTCCGGGATTGAAATCCATCGTCATCGCGTTCGGTCCGGTATTGAACACGGTCATGCGTGCTTTGCCCTTGATATAATACTGCCATTCGTCGGCGTTCGGATGCCAGTGCATCTCGCGGACGCCACCCGGACGAACCGTCACCAGCGCGGCGGCAATCCTCGTCGAGACCATGAAGTTGTTGCTGTCGGCAATCCGCACGTCGCCGGCCTCGGATTGCTTCGTCGGAGCTGACGATCCAAGCCTGAAGATGAAGGGATGGGGCGGAACGCCCCCGGTCTTGCTGACGGCGGCGCGGTCCGATGTCAGATCGCCGGGCAGCGTTCCCTGGAAGATCCAGAGGTTTTGCAGCGGAATGTTGGCGAACGTCTTGGCCGGAACGCCAAAATTCTTGGCAAGCACCTCGGGAGGGGTATGGGCGAACCAGTCGGTCACCAATAGCGTATTGAACTCGCTGGCGTCGCCGTCGTCAAAGCAGATCACAAATTCGCAGCCGTCCGGGCCGAGCCCCTGCAACGAATGCGGCTGGCCTGCGGGGAAATACCACAGATCGCCCTCATTGACGTCCGCGATGTATGGCCGGCCCTCGGCGTCGAGAACCGTCACGCGGCAACTGCCGTACGTCATGATCGCCCACTCCGCCGCCTGATGCCAGTGCAACTCCCTGATACCGCCGGCCGTCAACCGCATGTTGACTCCCGTGATCGTGTCGGAAATCGCAAAATCCTTCTGCGTCACCTGGCGCGCCCAGCCGCCGTTCTGGACCCGCTTTGGCGCATTGTTGAATGAGGCCCAGTCCATCGGCATGCCGCCGACGTCGGTTGCCGGCGGAAATTGCGCCGAGGGAAACTGGTTGCCGATGGCCTCGCTTTGTGGGCCAGGATCCCTGAGAGTTCCCGGAGCTTTGGCGTTGACAGCGCCTTGCGGCGGCTGGTCCGGGTTACCAAAGGAGGCAGCGCGTGCTGCGCTCGCGGTCATCACAGCACCCGCAGCGGATACCGCCAACACATCCCGTCTCGAAAACATAGTTGTCGCTCCTCTAAAAATTAAACTGCGCGTACATCAAAGATAGTTTCACGATTATCGTGAGCCATTAAATTAGCGTTCAGAATGTCTTGCGGATCGAGCCGACATGAATATGCCGAGCGTCAATTCCGGGGCCGGGTGCTGTTGGTGTTCAGGTCCGACGCGGACGTCCGGGTCGGTACACACGGATTTCGACGACGCCGTGGTTGAGAGCCTGATGACATGAATTGCATGCGTCGGTCAGATCAGCATAGGCTTGGGTAAACGCGGTGGCGTCTTTCGATTGGATCGCGCTCCTCAATTCCTTGAACGGCTGCTCCGTCACAGAGGCGATCATGTCCGGAAAAGAGACGTCGTGTTCGACCGGATGGGCGTGCCCGAGGCGATCGAACGCGCCATGCAGATTTCCAAGCTCGTAGGCTGCAAACTCCCAGTTTCCATCCTGCTCGGCCCGCCAGAGCCGCTCGTGCCGCGGTTGAATCGTCGCGATCATGAGGTCACTGATACTCGGGAGATAATCGTTAGCGTGAGGAGAAGGTGGCGTCGCCTCAGGTCCCGCAGCCAGGCCGCGCGAGGTCGCAAGACCGATCGCGACGGCCGCAGCAATCGCGATCGTGGCAACTACGATCGGGCGGCGCTGACTGCTTGCTGCTTCTTTCCCGGTCATGCACGCATCGGCAGGCCGGAAAGCAGCTTGTCGAGCGTGATTGGATAATTCCGAATCCGGACGCCGCACGCGTTGTAGACCGCGTTGCCGATCGAGGCGCCGGCGCCGCAGATTCCAAGTTCACCGATCCCCTTGCTCTTTAGCGGATTGGACTTGTCGTCCAGTTCGGAAAGAAACATGGCGTCGATGGCCGGAATATCGGCGTGCACCGGTACCAGGTATTCGGCGAGATCCCGATTGACGAAATAGCCGAAGCGGGGATCGAGCGTCATGCCTTCGTGCAGCGCGGCACCGACGCCGAATACCATTCCGCCGATCGCCTGAGACCGCGCCGTCTTGGCGTTTAGCACACGGCCGGCGGTGAATACGCCGAGCATGCGCCGCACTCGTACCTCGCCGGTATCTTCATCGACGCCGACTTCAGCGAAATGCGCGCCGTAGGATTGTTGCGAGAAATCCTGCGCGGTGCGTCCCGGCCTGATCTCCCCGTCGGCTTCGATACCACCGCCCGCGATGAGCTTCGTCAGCGGGATGGATTGCTCCTCGAATTCGATGCTGCCGTTGGCAAAGTGAGCGGTCCGGGCGTCCATGCTGGCCAATTGCGCGAGCTTTTCACGCAACACCTGGCAAGCCTCGAACAGGGCCGAGCCCGAGCTGCCTGAGCCGTACGAGCCTCCCGAGCCCGCAGCTTCCGGAAAGTTGGTATCGCCGAGTTCGACCCGGATACGTTCCATCGGCAGTCCGAGCATGTCGGCGGTGATCTGCGCCAGGATGGTATAAGTTCCGGTGCCGATGTCGGTCATCGCCATTCGCACGGTGGCGAGACCATCGGAATCCAGTCGGACATTGGCCTTGGAAAGCCGAAGCGGGTTGCCGCGTGTCGCCGCGGCCATGCCCATTCCCACCAGCCAGCGCCCGTCGCGGATCTGGCCCGGCTTTGGATTGCGCTTGTCCCACCCAAAGCGACGGGCACCTTCCTGCATGCAGGCAATCAAATGACGACTCGAAAACGGGATGTGTTTTTCCGGGTCTTCGCCCGGCTCGTTTCGAATGCGTAATTCGATCGGATCGAGATTGAGCTTTTCGGCGAGTTCGTCCATCGCACATTCGAGTGCCATCAGCCCGACAGATTCGCCCGGGGCACGCATCGAGGACGCGACCGGAATATCCAGCGGCACGAGACGATGTCGTGTCAGCCGATTGGGACCGGCATAGAGCGTACGGGTCTGCAGGGCCGCGCCCTCATAGGTTTGCTCGCTGGGTAAATTGCCGGAGAATACATCGTGGCCGATCGCTTGAATGCGGCCATCGCGATCGGTGCCCAGGCGCAGCCGCTGGATCGTGTCGGAGCGGTGGGTCGTGACGTGAAAGATCTGCTGGCGCGTCAGCGCGACTTTCACCGGCCGCTTGAGTTCCCGCGCGGCGATCGCCGCCAGGACAGCATCGGCATTGACCCAGAGTTTGCCGCCGAAACCGCCGCCGATGAACGGGCTGATCAGGCGTATGTTCTCGACGGGAATTTTCAGGGTTGTCGCGATGACCTGCTGACCCTGATTGAGCATCTGGTTGGCGGTATGCAGGATCAATTTGTCGCCGTCCCACATCGCCAGAGTGGCATGCGGTTCCATCATCGCATGGCTTTGCAATGGGGTGGCATAGGTCACATCGAGCTGCACCGGGGCGCTGGCGAACGCGCCCGCGAAATCGCCTACCGCACTGTCGGCGGGCTGACTATCGCTGGGCCGCGGAACGCGTGCCGCACCGAGGTTGGCGCGGAGCGCATATTTTCCGACCGCCCGATCATATTTGATGTCCACGAGATAAGCGGCCGCTCTGGCCTCCTCGAAACTCTCGGCGATCACGAAGGCAACCGGCTGGCCGTAGCGCGTCACCTGCGGCCCCGTGAGCACCGGATGCGCTTCACGGTGATTGCCGGTGCCCTGCGCAGGCGCGTTGTGATGGGTGACAACCAGCACGACGCCCGGAGCCTTCTCCGCGGCGCGTGTGTCGATTGATCGGATCGTTCCTTTCCCGATCGAAGCTTCGACCACAAAGCCATAGAGCACGTTGTCCTGTTGCATCTCATAGGCATAACGCGCCCCGCCGGTGACCTTCATTCGGCCGTCGACGCGGTCGAGCGGCTTGCCGACCAGGCCCTGTGCGTCGAGTGCATTGCTGCAGACGGGTGAATTCATTTCCATGCACTCGTCTCCCTCAGGCCCGAGTCAACTCTGTCAGCACGCTGCGCAGCGTGCGCCGCGTCAGCGGTATCTTGAAATCATTGCCGCCGAATGCGCTTGCACCTTCGAGAACCGCATCTGCCGCCGCATTGAAGGTGGTTGTGTTCGCAGAGGCATTGACCAGGGTTTGCTCCGCCGGCGGCGATCGCCAGGGTTTTGGCGCCAGTCCGCCGAATGCGAGACGGGCCGAGCGAATTCGGCCATGCATGCTATCGACGACCGCGGCGACTGAAACCAGCGCAAATGCGTAGGAGGCGCGATCGCGGACCTTGCGGTAGACCTGAATGCCGGGAGGCGGCGGAGGCAGCGTCACCGACGTAATGATTTCGCCTGGCTTCAGTGACGTCTCGATGTCCGGAGTTTTGTCGGGCAGGCGATGAAGTGCCCCGATCGGAATGACCCTGGTGTGGCCCTCGCCATTGACTGTCTCCACCTTGGCATCGAGCGCCCGCATCGCCACCGCCATATCCGAGGGATGCGTCGCAATGCAGTGCTCGCTGGCGCCCAGGATCGCATGAATGCGATTGAACCCGGCAAGCGCCGCACAGCCGGAGCCGGGATTACGCTTGTTGCAGGGCTTGGTGACGTCATAGAAATAGTAGCAGCGGGTTCGCTGCAGCAGATTGCCGCCGGTCGTGGCCTTGTTGCGCAACTGCGCGCTTGCGCCAGCCAGCAGGGCGCGGCTCAAGACACCATAACGTTGCCGCACGCGCCAGTCAGCGGCGAGATCGCTGTTCCGAACCAACGTTCCGATGCGCAAGCCGCCATCGGGCGTGTCTTCGATTTTGTCGAGCGACAGGCGGTTGATGTCGATCAACGTTGAGGGGGTCTCGACCTGCAATTTCATCAGGTCGAGCAGATTAGTGCCGCCGGCAATGATTTTGGCGCCGGGCTTGATGGCAGCAGTGGCCGCCTGCGTGACGGAATCGGCGCGTTGATAGGTGAAAGCCTTCATGTCGGCATTCCCGCGGCTTGTTTGATGGCCGCCACGATGTTGGGATAGGCCGCGCAGCGGCAGATGTTGCCGCTCATCCGCTCTCGAATTTCCGCATCGTTGAGTTCGGTGGGCGGGTGCGTCAGGTCCTCCGTTACATAGCTCGGCATGCCCAACCGGCTTTCGGCCAGCATTCCGACCGCGGAGCATATCTGCCCGGAAGTGCAGTAGCCGCACTGAAAGCCGTCATGTTCGACGAACGCCGCCTGCAGCGGATGCAGATCATCACCCCGTGCAAGCCCCTCGATCGTGGTGATGGAGTGGCCATCGTGCATCGCCGCAAGCGTCAGGCAGGAGTTGATGCGGCGTCCATCGATCAGTACCGTGCAGGCGCCGCATTGGCCGTGATCGCAACCCTTCTTCGAACCGGTCAGCGCGAGGTGTTCGCGCAACGCGTCCAGCAATGTCGTGCGGGGATCCAGCGTCAGCGAATGAGGCTGGGCGTTGATCTGAAGTTCGACCTTCACGGGAGGCGGGAGCGGTTCGTTGTCATCGGCCTCGCCCGCCGCTAAAGCGGCACGTGGTAGCGTGGTCAGGAGCAGCGCAGTGGCTCCGGTCTCGATCACCGTGCGGCGGGTAACTTCAAATGCATTTGGCTCCGCATTAGGTTCGTGCTCGTCCATGATTGCTCCATGTTGACGAAGTCCGTGAAGGCTGCCTGCAGGAAGACATCAGGCTTACGGCCTGGTGTCTTCCTGCCGCTCGCAGGGACACCGCGGCTTACGGCCAGGTATCGTCCGGAAGATTGACCACGATCGGCGTCGCGGTGCTGCGCACGACTACCCATCGAAACGGCCGCTGTTTCGACGGATTGATTTCCATGTGCGGCAGGAAGGCGGGGACATGAATGAAATCGCCGGCCTTTGCGCGCGCGACCGATTCGCCTCGTTCGCCCCAGCGGATTTCGCAGATGCCGGAGAGGACGTAGGCGATCGTCTCCTGTTCCCCGTGATGATGAATTCCCGTCCGCGATCCCGGCGCCACCTCGAACAAACCGCCCCAGATGGCCGACTCGATGCCGAGCGCCGGTGCGATGGCGGCGCGACGCTCGGAGCCCGGCGTCTGCGCCGTTCCCCGATCGAATTCAGCCGGGCTGACGATGTGGATAGCGGCAGAGGTAGCCATGGCGTCCCGGATCAATTTGAACCTTCAACCAGGAAGTTAAGCAGCAGCCGATGAGAGAGCCACTAAATTGGAGTTTAGTGATCCGCGACGAATTGAGCCGGAATCCTCCGGGAAGGAACTCGCAGCTTCCTTCCCCACCAAGTCATGATGATCGCTCAAGCTGATGCAGGTCGCGCGATCACCGAGAGCGCGGAGCAGCGTGCGTCAAGGAATGTTCATTCGGCCGGCGCCGCCTCTGCGATGCCGGGAGATGCCTGCTTCCGCTTGTGTCCGAACAGCCAGGTCTGTAGACGGTCGAGGTAGATATAGACGACCGGCGTCGTGTAGAGGGTGAGGACCTGCGACAGTGCGAGACCGCCGACGATGGCGTAGCCGAGCGGCTGTCGAATTTCCGAACCGACTCCTGTGCCAACCATCATTGGCACGCCACCGAGCAGCGCTGCCATCGTCGTCATCAGGATCGGTCGGAAGCGCATAATGCAGGCCTGGTAGATCGATTCCTCCGCCGTCAGGCCGTCGCTCTGTTCAACCTGCTGGGCGAAGTCGACCAGCATGATGCCGTTCTTCTTGACGATGCCGATAAGCAGTATCAGACCGACGATCGCAATCACGCTCAGATCGACATGAACCGCCATCAGCAGCAGCAGCGCGCCGATGCCGGCCGAGGGCAGGGTGGAGATGATGGTGATCGGGTGGATCAGGCTCTCGTACAGCACGCCGAGAATGAGGTAGATGACGAAGAGCGAGGCGAGAATAAGGATCGGTGTGCTCTTCAGCGACGCTCCGAATGCCTGGGCGTTGCCCTGGAAGCTGGTCTGCAGCGAGAGCGGCGGGTGCAAATCTTTTTGAACGGCCTGAATGGCGCTTACGGCCTGGCCGATCGCGGTGCCCGGCGCGAGATTGAACGAGATCGTAACCGACGGGAACTGGCCTGTGTGGTTGATCAGGAGCGGCGCGACCTTCACCACCGTATCGACCAGCGTGGATAACGGCACCTGCTGCCCGCTCGACGATTTGACATAGATGCCGTTGAGCGCTTCTGGCCCATACTGAAACTTGGGATTGACCTCCAGGATAACATGGTACTGCTGCAGGGTCGTATAAATGGTCGAGACGATGCGCTGGCCGAAGGCGTCGCCAAGCGTGTTGTCGATCGTGTAGGGCAAGATGCCGTAGCTCGAGGCGACATCGCGCTTGATCGCGATGTCGAGCATTGGCCCGCCATTGAGTTGATCGGTGGTGACGTCGGTGATGCCGGGAACCGCCTTGATCTTGTCGAGGAATAGCGCCGACCAATGGTTGAGCTCGCCGGGATCGGCGTCGTTCAGGGTGTACTGGAATTGCGTCTTGTTTAGCCGTGCGCCGATGGTGATGTCCTGTGCGGCCTGCATATAAAGCGTTATGCCCTGAATCTTGGCGAGGTTGGTTCGCAGGCGGGCGATCACCTTTTCGATCGGGTCACGCTGATTAGCGGGCTTGAGCTGAATATAGGCGCGGCCGTCGTTGAGCGTGTAGACACCGCCCCCGGCACCCACGGCCGCTCCGACGGTGTCGACGGCCGGATCCCGCATGATGGCATCCTGAAGAGCCTGCTGGCGTTCCAGCATGGCCTGGTAGGATATATCCTGCGCCGCCTCGGACTGCGCGATGATCAATCCGGTGTCTTGCTGGGGAAAGAATCCCTTGGGAATGATCACGTAGAGATATCCGGTCAGCGCGACCGTACCGAACATCACCATCAGCGTGATGAACTTATGCCGTAGCACGATCTTGAGGCCTGCCTCATAGACGTGGAGCAGACCATCGAAGCCTCGCTCGGACATCCGGTAGAGCCATCCGTGCTCCTTGCGCTCCGGCTTGAGCAGATATGCGCACATCATCGGCGTGAGCGTCCGCGAGATTATCAGCGAGAGAACGAGGGCCACACTCACCGTCATCGCGAACTCGCGAAACAGCAATCCGACATAGCCGCTCATCAGGAATAGCGGAATGAACACGGCGATGAGCGAGAACGTGATCGCCATGACGGTGAAGCCGATCTCGCCAGACCCCTTCATCGCCGCATCGTACGGCGAGAGGCCCTCCTCTATGTGTCGTGTGATGTTCTCGATCTCGACGACGGCGTCGTCGACCACGAAGCCGACCGCGATCGACAAGGCCATCAGGGAAAGATTGTCGAGACTGTAGCCCATCTCGTAGAGCACCGCGAAGGTGCCGACCAGCGACAGCGGCACGGTGACGGCCGGGATAATGGTCGCCCAGAAACTGCGCAGGAATATGAAGATAACCATGATGACGAGAGCAACCGTCAGCAGCAATGTGAACTGCACGTCGGCGACCGATGCGCGGATGGTCTGGGTGCGGTCGGAAATGACGTCTACCTTGACGGCGGCCGGGATCGAGGCCTGGAGTACGGGCATCATCTCCTTGACCCGCTTTACGGTTTCGATGACGTTGGCACCGGGCTGGCGCTGGATCGCCAGAATGATGGCCCGCTTCTTGTTGAACCAGGCGGAGATCAGCTCGTTCTCTCCCGCGCTGACGGCTCGGCCGATATCCTTGATTCGCACCGGCGACCCGTTGCGGTAGGCAATGATCAGGTCGGCGTATTTGTCGGGCTGGAACAGCTGATCGTTGGTGTTGATCGTGTAGGTCTGGCGCGGGCTGTTGAACGTGCCTTTGGGAAGGTCGACATTCGCCTGTCCGAGCACCGTGCGCACGTCTTCGAGGTTGATGCCGCGAGCCGCCAGAGCCTCTGGATCGACCTGCACACGGACGGTCGGCTGCTGCTCGCCTCCGACGCCCACGAGGCCGACGCCGGAGATCTGGGAGATCTTTTGCAGCAGAATATTTTGCGCATAGGCGTCGACGACGGTTAGCGGCAGGCTGTCCGAGGTGACGCCGAGCACCAGAATCGGCGTTTCAGCCGGATTGACCTTACGGATCAGCGGCGGGTACGGCAGGTTCTTCGGCAGATAGGCGTTCGCCGCGTTGATCGCCGACAACGTGTCTGCGACCGCCCCGTCGATGGGGCGATTCAAATCGAACTGCAGCGTGATCTGGGCATAGCCGAGTGCGCTCGACGACGTCATCTGGGTGAGGCCGGGGATCTCACCGAACTGCAACTCGAGCGGCGATGCCACCGTGGATGCCATGGTCTGCGGGTCGGCGCCCGGCAACTGCGCCGTGACCGTCAGCGTCGGATAGTTGACGTTCGGAAGCGACGCCACCGGCAACAGCGGATAGGCGATCAGACCGGCCACCAACAACCCCACCATCAGCAGAGCGGTCGCGATCGGCCGTTCGATGAACGGTGCCGATATGTTCATGGTATGGGTGCCTGCATTGCGTCTTGTGCAGCTTGTTCTTCTGCCGCCTTGCCGTGGAGCAGCGTTACCTGAACGCCCGGCTGCAGCTTGTATTGCCCATCAACCACGACCTGCTCGTTGGCCTTGAGGCCGGAATCGATCAGCGCCTGGCCGCCACTGATCTGTGCGACCTTGACCGGCCTGCTCTCGACCGTGTTGTTGGGATCAACGACGTAGACATAGGCTCCATTCGGGCCCTGTTGCGCGGCCGACGCTGCGACGGTCAGGCCATTATCCCTTGTATCGACGAGCAGCCGCGCGTTGACGAGTTGGCCCGGCCAGAGCCGGTTCGACTTGTTGGGAAAATTCGCCTTGAGCTGGATCGAGCCCGTTGTCTGCAGGATCTCGTTGTTGACGAGGCCGAGTTCGCCTTGATCGAGCAGGATCGTATCATCCTGGCTGTAGGCCAGCACCGGGAGCGGCGTCTTGGTTTTCTGCTGTTGCTGCTCGATTTGCGGCAGGCTGGTCTCCGGCAGCGTAAATATCAGCGAAATCGGATGCAGCTGCGTGACGACGACGAGGCCGTTCGTATTCGACGGGCTGATAATGTTTCCGACGTCGATCTGGCGAATGCCGACCACGCCATCAATCGGCGACGTCAGCCGCGTGTAGCTTAGCTGCACCTTCGCGGCGTCAATCAATGCCTGGTCGGCTTTGATAGCCGCGTTCAATTCCCCCACTTGCGCCTGTTGGGTCTCGAGCAATTGCGGAGTGGCCCAGCCCTTGTCTCCCAATGTGGTGTAGCGTTTCAGGTTGGCCTGGGCATTGATGAGCTGGGCCTGATCGCGTTCCAGGTTACCGGTGTATTGATCGATCAAGGCCTGATAGGGACGCGGATCGATCTGCGCGAGCAGGTCGCCGGCATGCACGGTTTGGCCTTCGGTGAAGTTGATGCTGATGATTTGTCCCTGGATCTGGGCGCGCACGACGTCGGTGTTATACGCAATCACCGTGCCGACGCCGGTAAGATAGATCGGCACGTCATGCTGGGCGACCACCCCGGCGACAATCGGAACGGCGGGTGGCGGAGCCGGCGCCGCAACGGCCTTCTCCAGGGGCACGATGTGCTTGAAGTACAGAAGGCCCCCGGCGGCAAGCGCCGCCGTCAATAGGGCAACAGGGATAAAGAATTTCTTTTTCATGGCTACTCTCGCTCACAGATGAAAAAATGTTTCACGGGATGGTGCTTGTTGTCGTGGATGAAGCGGTGGGCATCGTCGGCGCCGCTGGCGCCGAAGCCACGCTACCCATTAGCGGCGATAGGCCTGTCGTCGGTACCGCCGCTGCGGAACTGACTCCAAGATTGCCAATTTCGTAAGACCCCAACGGAACGCCGGTTCGCGCGCCGCTGCTCGTCGGGGTCGGCGAGGTTGAAGTCGGCGTCGACGATGCGGCAAGGCTGCTTGAGCCCGAGCCGCACATCCCCGTCAATCCGGATGTTTCCAGCATTCCGGAGGATGTCGATATCCCTGACGTCGCCGAAATCGTCGACGACGTCGATATACCCGACGTCGCCGTGGGGCCCGACGTGGCCGAGCCAGGCGTCGTAGTTCCGGTCGCCATGGCCATTCCGCCGCCGTCGTAGGTGGTGGGGGATCCGAAAGTTCCCATTGGCGAAGTCGCAACCGTCGAACATGCCGCGCCGCTGGTTACACTCGGAATGGTAATTGTGCCCGTTAAGCCGTTGGGCACCTGACTGACGGAGGGTGATGCGCCCACCGCCAAGCCGTTCGGGCCGACTAGCGCGCCGGGAGCCATTCCAAGCGAAGAGGTGACGCCGAGTGGAGGCATGACCGTGTCGACCTGGGCAAAAGCCGTGGTGCTGCACAACAAGGGCAAGGCCGTCGCGACGATCAGCAAGGACCTCATGGAAGTGTCTCCGGCATGAGCGCGAGGAATCCGCGGCGAGCGCACGCAGCGCAGCTTGCGATGCAGCGGAAGCGATGAGTTTCCATTTTCATTGTCGCTGACAGATGATAAATTGCCTCAGCGTCCGCGCGCTGATCGACGTGCCGGGTACCCCGGCGGTCCCGGCGCCGGCGAAACTCCCGACCCCGCTCGCGCCGGGCGCCGCGCACGCCGGATTGCTTGCGGTCGTCGCGGGTGAAGTCGTCGGTGAGACAGTGGGCATCGTTGGTACCACCGAACTCGGCCCCACGGTGCCCACGATGGGCAATACGCTTGGCACCGGTACCGGCGGTGTGGAACCGACGCCAAGATTGCCAATCTCGAAAGATCCCAACGGAATTCCGGTTCGAGCGCCGCCGCCTGGCACGGCTGGCGACGTTGAGGTTGGCATGGACGATGAAGCAATGCTGCTTGAGCCGGAGCCGCACATTCCCGACGTTCCCGACGTGTCCAGCGTTCCTGACGATATCGGCATTTCCAACGTCTCCGAGGTTGCCGACGAGGTTGATGTTCCCGAATTTGCGGTGGTGCCCGAATTTGCGGCGGTGGCAGGCGCCGCACTTCCGGTTGCCGTTCCGCCGCCGTCGTAGGTCGCAGTCGATCCGTACATTCCCGATGACGATGTTCCCACGGTCGAACATGTCGTGCCGTTGCTTGTGATTGCGCCGCTGGTTGGTATTGCAATTGTGCCCGTCACGCCGCCTGTCGGAGCCGGACTGACTCCGGGTGATGTCACTTCGGTGGCGCCCAGCGGGATTCCGGTCGTGCCGACCAATCCATTGGAGCCCATACCAAGCGGAGAGGTGGCTCCCAGCGAAGGCACAGCCGTGAGCGGATCGAGCGGATCTTCGACCTGGGCGAATGCAGGGTCGGCGCACAACAGGCACCAAGCTGTTAAGAGCGGAAGAAGCGCAGCAATCGCCGACAATTTCATTGGCACTATCCTTTGGAAGCCCGCGTCGCTGCAGCGGGAGCGACCACCCGGAGCGAGTTCTTGTGACATCGGTCAATCCTGGCCCGTTCGGTGTCAGCGTTGGCACGTCGAGGAATGGCAGATCTGCTTGTTATGCTATGCCCGGTTTTAAACGGCTTCGGACAGTCTCACGGTTGAAAGTGGCCGGTCCCTCGCAACTCCTCAAGTAAATACGAGTTTATTCTCTGGCTTCGATCCAGCCGCAGTTGGTCGCGTATCCAGATTGAATGACTCGGAGTCGAATTCAGCGTGCTGAAATCACCGATGTGAAGAATTGGAGCGCGGACCGCTGCCGCTCTCGGAAACCTAAAACATTGTTTAATTGAGCGGACCTTGTTCGCGCCCGATGTCCACAAACGTCTCTGATGCAAAACCTCTATTCCGGGAAGTATCTCCCGGCCAAACATCACCGCGACGATGGAGTGCACAATGAGCGAAGACGATGTCGTAGGCGTTGGCGACTATCAGGGCGCCGCAGCGGGATGGGGCGCTCTGAAAGCGGTCGCGGATGCCGTTCGCGGTCAGATGGATATCGTAAAGGAGACCCGCGGTCTCCTCAGCATGAACCAGCCGCATGGGTTCGATTGCCCAGGCTGCGCCTGGCCCGATCCGAAACATACCTCCTCGTTTGAGTTCTGCGAGAACGGCGCCAAAGCCGTCGCATGGGAAGCGACCGCCAAACGGACGACCCCGGAATTCTTTGCCGCACACACGGTCAATGAGCTCTGGAAATGGTTGGACTTCGATCTGGAGAATGAGGGCCGCCTCACGCATCCGATGGTCTATGACCAGCCGACCGACCGATACCTCCCGATTTCGTGGGACGAGGCGCTGGCAAAGATCGGCGCCGCGCTCCGTGCGTTGCCGCACCCCGATATGGCGGAGTTTTATACGTCCGGCAGGGCGTCCAATGAGGCGGCTTTTCTCTATCAGCTGTTCGCGCGGGAATACGGAACCAACAACTTTCCCGATTGCTCGAACATGTGTCACGAGGCGACAAGCGTCGGCCTGCCCGAGTCGATAGGTGTTGGCAAGGGAACGGTGACCCTGGAGGATTTCGATCACTGCGACGCACTCTTTTGCATCGGCCATAATCCCGGGACCAATCACCCTCGCATGCTGACGACCCTGCGTGAGGTCTCAAAGCGGGGAGTGCCGATTATTGTCTTCAACCCACTGCGCGAGCGCGGCCTGGAGCGGTTCACGTCACCGCAGCACCCCGTCGAGATGCTGACGCTGAACTCGACGCCGATTGCCTCGACCTACTATCTGGTGAAAGTCGGTGGCGATATCGCGGTGTTGAAAGGAATCATGAAGACGCTGTTGGCGCTCGATGCGAAAAACCTTGCCGATGGCGGTCCAGGTGTTCTCGATCGTGACTTCATCAAGAATCATACCACCGGAATTGACGAACTGCTGGCTGATCTCGACGCGACCTCGTGGGACGCGATTGAGGAGGCCTCGGGTCTGTCGCGTTCAGATATCGAGTCCGTCGGCAATATTTACGCCAGGGCGGAGCGGGTCATTATCAATTACGGTATGGGCATCACCCAGCATCGGCACGGCACAGGCAATGTACAGCAGATCGCCAACCTGTTGATGCTCCGCGGTAATATCGGACGCAAGGGCGCCGGCATTTCTCCGCTGCGCGGTCACTCTAATGTGCAGGGGGACCGCACGGTCGGCGTTACCGAGAGCCCGAATGACGGACTCCTGGACGGAATAGCCCGCGTGTTCGGATTCGACCCGCCACGCAACAAGGGCCACAATGCGATCGAAGCTGTCGAGGCGATCCGGGATGGACGCTCGAAGGCGTTGGTCTGTCTTGGCGGCAATCTTGCAGTTGCAATGTCCGATCCGGAAGTCACGTTCAATGCGATGAGGAACCTTGATCTCGCAGTGCATATTGCCACCAAGCTCAATCGCACCCATCTGCTGCTCGCGAAACAATCCTTCATTCTTCCCTGTCTGGGACGCACCGAGATTGATGTTCAGGCGAGCGGCCGCCAGTCGGTCACTGTGGAAGATTCAATGTCCATGGTCCACGCGTCACGCGGCGGACTGAAGCCGGCGTCCGAGCATCTCAGGTCGGAACCCGAAATCATCGCCGGGATGGCGTTGGCTACATTACCAGAAACCCGGGTCGGATGGGCGGACCTGGTTTCCGATTACGGAAAGATTCGCGATTGCATCGAGGCGGTCTTCCCGGAGTTCGCCAACTTCAATGCTCGCATCAAGCGGCCGGGCGGATTTCGACTGTATGTTGCTGCATCGGAACGAGAGTGGCTGACACCGACGAAGAGGGCAAATTTCTTCGTTTATCCCGGTCTCGATGAGGATCCGCGTGTCGCAGATCCAGAAGCTCTGACGCTTACGACGATCAGAAGTCACGATCAATACAACACGACGATCTACGGCCTAAATGACCGTTATCGCGGCATTACCGGGCGCCGCGACGTCGTGTTCGTCAATGAGCGGGACCTCGCCAGCCGCGGCTTGAAGCACGGAGACCTCGTCGATATCAGCGTCGTGTCCGATGTGGGATCGGCATCAGGCGAGCGCGCTATGCGCAACCTGACGGCGGTCGCCTACAATATCGCGCAGGGCTCGATCGCGGCCTATTATCCGGAGGCGAATGTCCTGGTTGCGCTCGATCGTTACGACGCCAAATCCGGAACCCCTTCCTACAAGTCGACGCCGGTTCTGCTCCATGCTTCGTCAAACCATGGGGTGTTGCGCCGATGGTTTCAGACCGCCGATGGATAGAGCCGAAAATGGATGGTGAATTCTGCAAAGCCATCCGCCAGGAAACGCCGGCGAGCGCAGGAATGGAGGCAGGTGGATGATGTCCACGTCGCATGAAGCACTATACGTGGAGTTTATGCGGGCCGATCCACGGCCCGATAATCTAAAGTCTTGAACGCGATCGGCTGATGGGCACTTGGTTTAGGTGCCCAAAGCCTCCTGCATCGCCGCCGGCGCATGTACGGTGAGGTTCCTGGCCGCTTTTCGTACTTTCTCGAACGCGCGCGCCTCGATTTGCCGGATCCGTTCGCGCGATACGTTGAATTGTGCCGCAAGCTCTTCGAGCGTCAGTGGTTGGTCGACCAGATGTCGCGCCTCGAAGATGCGACGTTCGCGGTCGTCCAGTACCTCGATCGCGGCGACCAGTGCCTTATGCTGACGTTCTTTTTCGTCCTGTTCGACAACGATGGCTTCCGGCGAGGGGGACTGATCAACGAGATAGTCCTGCCATTCGCCGGTTTCACCGTCCTCATGAAGCGGCGCATTGATGGACTTGTCGCCGCCAAGGCGCCGATTCATGTCGACGACATCGCGCTCCGCGACGTCGAGGCTCGTTGCAATCAGAGAGACCTGATCGGGGTGCAGGTCGCCACTTTCGAATGCGGCGATCTTGCCTTTTGCCGAGCGCAGTTTGAAAAATAGTTTCTTCTGGCTCATGGTCGTGCCGATTTTCACAAGTGACCACGAACGCAGGATGTAATCCTGGATGGAAGCCCTGATCCACCAGATCGCATAGGTGGAGAAGCGAAAGCCCTTTTCCGGTTCAAAGCGATTGACTGCCTGCATCAGGCCGACGTTGCCTTCGGAGATGATTTCCGAAACGGGAAGACCGTAGCCGCGGTAGCCCATGGCGACTTTGGCGGCGAGACGCAGATGACTTGTGACGAGCTGATTCGCGGCATCACGGTCGCCGTGCTCGCGCCAGCGTTTGGCGAGCCTGTACTCCTGGTCTCTTTCGAGCATCTCGAAGCGCCGGATGTCGTAGAGATAACCTTTGCCGCGTCCATTTCCGGCAAACGCTGGTGCGAGCCGTGTTCGAGTTGCGAGGCCCGCGAATTGTCCTTCAATGCCCATTTCAGTCACTCCGCCGTGAAAGTTAGCTTCCGCCATCTGAAACTTGAGCGGATCACTGAATGATAGGCAAAGCGCGCGGGGGAGCCATTAAAATGAGATTTAGGACATTAAATTCGAATTCACGTACGCGGCTCGTTGTATGCGGCGGCCTGGCGCTTCTTGTTCGCTATTAAATAGCTACGTTGACATCATCAACGACAATGCCTGTGAAGCCGATCGAACCTCGTGCCGCCGAGCTCGCCGCTTCGGCGGCATCACGCTCGAATGGCGAAGGTTCGAGACTGCTATTCTTGTAAGTTGGGCCCACCCGGTAGACGTGGCGATCTGCTGTTCGCCAATTCTCCAGGTGAGTCCGTTAAGGCAGCGAAAGCCGCGCGCTCGCGACTTCCGGATCGACCGACCACTCAGTAGGTGCAGGTATACGGCCAGGTGCTCGACGTGTAATTCGGGTTATACGGGCAATCGAGGCCGTAGTTGTAGTAGCCGCCGACGAAATGACGCCGTCCAGCGCCAAAGTGATCGTGGTCCATGTGGGCAATGTGACCGGCGCCAAAGCCACCGACGTGGCCTCCGCCAAGACCTCCGATGTGACCACCGCCAAATCCACCCATGTGACCTCCACCAAAACCGCCCATGTGGCCTCCGCCAAAGCCACCCATGTGGCCGCCGCCGCCGCCGCCTCCGCGAGCCTGTGCACCCGTGGCAACAAGGCTGCCGGCAAGCAGTGCGCTTGCCAAAATCATCATCGCTCGTCCTCGCATAACATTCTCCATTTCGATGGGCGGACTTTCCGCCACAGGGCGTTGTCAGACGTTGGCGCGGTTCAGCAAAGTAAACGCCAACGTCGCGATGGACTGGATATGGGAATTGCTATTCTTCCCCCCTACTAAATTCTCTTTCAATCAACCAATGAATGCCCGCCTCACGAGAGCCAGGCAGGCGCGCCCGCGTATTGATCGAGTGTTGCTGCAGGCAGGCCGAGATTTCAGCCCTCGCAAAAAAAGACGGCGCGCACCCGCCTTGTTGAGGGGGCATGAAGCGCGGCGCGCGCCGTCCAGTCGACAGCCGCATAATATCGCCTCGGGGGACAGGCGTGGCTGTTCTGAACGTGATCTACGCTTGCAGTGCTCATCGCGCCATTAAACAATGTTTCAGAATCGATCCGCGTTGGTTCTGGTGACAGGTCCTGGAACTGACCGTCGTTCTCCCTCTCGCTGTTGAATGAATGTCCGAAAGCTAAACCCGTTTTTAGTTGAGAAGGCTGCGTCAGGCAGCGACTGTACTACTTGGCGGGCTCTTGCTTCCCGGCGCGGCACGCCCTGAATGGAGCAACGCATGATGGAACCTGCCCGAGTCGTTCCTCGCCGGATTTGGCGAGATGGCAGTCCGAGCGTCGGCAATCGTTCGGTTCCGGAAGAGACCGCGGTGGCGCTGACATATAATGGCGGGACCTATGCCGTCATGATGACGACGCCGCAGGATTTGGAGGATTTTGCGGTCGGCTTCAACCTCAGCGAAGGCGTCATCAGCGCTTCCAAGGATGTCGATTCGCTAAACATCATGTCTCTCGAAGATGGTATCGAACTGCGGATGTGGCTCAGCAAACCGAGGGCCGATCGCCTGCAGGAACGACGGCGGCACATCGCGGGGCCGACAGGGTGCGGATTGTGCGGCATAGAATCAGTCGCGGAAGCAATGCGTCCCGCGGCTGTTGTCGGGCGCGGCCCGCAATTTTCGCCCGAACAGGTCATGGCGGCCATGCAGGGCCTGTCATCGCGTCAAAAGCTCAACATCGAGACGCGCGCAGTACATGCAGCTGCGTTCTGGAATGCCACGAGTGGTATTGTTGCGTTGCGCGAGGACGTTGGCCGCCATAATGCGCTCGACAAGCTGTCGGGTGCGCTGGCGCGTGCGTCTATTGTGGCGAGCGAGGGGATCATTCTTCTCACCAGCCGGGTGTCAGTGGAGATGGTGCAGAAGAGCGCTGCGATAGGTGCGCCCGTGATGGTGTCGGTGTCGGCACCAACCGCGCTGGCTGTTCGCATGGCGGACGCAGCGGGTATTACACTCGCCGCCATCGCACGCGCGGACGGATTCGAAGTGTTTACGCATCCTGGTCGAATTTCAGATGAGCCATTGCGGTAATAACGCGATAGTGACCTCTGCATGGATGGGGATGGTGTGCTCCAGCGCTCTCTCTCGGAGAGAACGCGATCCGTCGAACGGCCGGATCATCGATCATACGAGCAGTTGTGTGTTGAAACCATAATGCCCACCGTTCCAGGGAGTCCAAGATGCGAAAGCTCGTCGTTGCGACCATGGTATTCATTCGGGCCGGGATCTCTGCCAGTTATGCACGCGGCGGCATGCACGGCTTGATGGCCCCTGCGAATCCAGCCGTGCCACCGTCACTGACACCAGATCCTCGTCTCATCGGGACCGCGCCTCTTCCGCCCCATCACCAGCCAACATCGGCCGACGTTTCCTCGCTTCCGAGTGCGATGCTCAAACTTGACCCTGAAGACGCTTCCGTGGATCGGACGATTGGAAACATCTGTCGAGGTTGTTGAGTACAAGTGATCCCCATTGCCGGCCGATTGGAATGAAAAATCTGTGAACGAGGAATGACGCGATAGTGAACTCATTTATTCGGCGAGGGCATCGTCCGACACCATCTCTATCCGGATAGAGGCGCGCCGCCGTTGCAGTTGTTCGTGCCGGGGCGCTAGTGCCTTCGGAGACCATATACGGGAGACTACAATGCGAAAGGCGGCTCTATCCATTCTTGCCACCTTGCTGATTGTCGGGTCGACAATCCAGATAGCCGCAGCCGCCGGGCGTTACACCCACAAATCGGATCGCGCGCGGGCGGCTGCAAGCCAGCAGTTCCGCAACGCCAATGACTCCATGGCTTCGCCATCCGCGCAGCAGCAGGACTGGTCCGACTACAGTGAGGGACATGTGATCTCGGCGCCTGCCGGTCAGTGATGCCGATCTCACCAAACACGAAAAGCCCCGACCAGGTCGGGGCTTTTTGTGACGTGACAACGCCACGAGAGTATTGTCCCTTGCGGTCGTACGGGCATCACCGGGATTTTGGCCCGCCCTGATACCGCCAAGTGGATGCATTGTCATTTGCATTCGTTGCCGGTTGCAAACCTGACCCGGATCCGTCGTCTGCGAGCGCAGAATTTGGATTGCCAAGCGAACTGCCAGACAGGTCCTGTGCACCCTGCATGGCTTCGTTCGGCCAATAGCTTTTGTCCGTGATTGTTGACCCCGCGTGGGCTGCGGTGGATATCGCCATCAGCCTCAGCAAGAGCGAAATTGTAAAAAGCGGCTTTGAAAGCATTGTCGGGCTCCATCTCTGTCCTGTTCGAGTTTTCACTGGTCAGGAAATAGATCTGTGTTAGGTTGGCCGCAACACGGCTCATCCGACGATTTTGGCCAAAGGCCCGGCTAATTTGGCCGTGAACGACTGCTGTAGCGAGAGGTGCCCTTTCCTGGGAAAGGCGGAGGAAAAACGGCAAAATGGTTGCCAGGCCCGCGCAGAAACCCGTTGCCATCATCGTACCGCCGAACGCGCAATCTCTTGACGTGTCGGGGCCGCTGGATGCCTTTCTGGAAGCCAATCGCCAAGCATCCGGTGGACCTCTCTACGAGGTCCGGTTGGTAGCGACCGGCGCGCGCCGAACAATCAAGGTAGGAGGCATGTCGCTCGTCGCGGATAGTTCGATCTTTGACGACGTCAGGTCAATCGACACGATGCTCGTGGCCGGAACGCCCGACTACGCCATCGCCTACAACAGCGGAGATATCCACGCCTGGCTGCGACGCCGTGCTCCGAAGACGCGGAGATATGGCTCGGTATGCACCGGTGCATTCTTTCTCGGTGCGTCAGGCCTCCTCGACGGAATGAGCGCGACGACGCATTGGCAGCATGCCGCCGAACTTGCCGAACGTTTTCCGGCCGCCAAGGTCGTGCCCGACCAGATCTATGTTCAGGATGGCGCGCTCTACACGTCGGCCGGAGTGACCGCCGGCATCGATCTCGCATTGAAGCTGATCGAGGACGATCACGGGCGCGATCTTGCATTGACGGTCGCGCGTCGGCTGGTGGTCTTTTTAAAGCGTCCCGGCGGCCAATCGCAGTTCAGCGCGCATCTGGCAGCGCAGATGGCCGACGAGGGAAAGATTCGATCCCTGCAGCATTGGATTCTCGATCATCTCTCGCTCGATCTGAGCCTGGTTTCGCTGGCAAGTCGGGTCGCGATGAGCGTACGCAATTTTACGCGTGTGTTTCAGGACGAAACCGGCACCACGCCCGCGGACTTCGTCGAAATGGCGCGGGTCGATGCGGCGAGACGACTGCTCGAGGAGAGCGAAACCCCATTGCAGCGCGTGGCGTCGCGCTGTGGCTTTAGCAGCCCGGATACGATGCGCCGCGCCTTCCTGCGAAGAATCGAAACCGGGCCTAGCGACTATCGGGAGCGATTTCGACGGTGACGTCCGCGACGGCCGTCAAAGTCTGTCGAGAAGAAGGGTATCTGCCGGGCGAGATCAGCGAGCGTCCCCGCATGGCGTTTTCGTTGCGCCATGCGGGGTAGCTGCCCGATCAACTGGCTGGGTACGCGGGACCTGCCCATCGACGACACGGATGATACAGCGCCTGCTAAGTTGCCGGCTTTGGTGAAGAACCCGGTTGAAGCGACGACACCCGCCACACGGTGTTTCCGACATCGTCGGCGATGAGTAGTCCGCCGGTCCGGTCGACTGCCAAACCGACCGGCCTTCCGTGCGCGTGATTGTTCGCATCGAGGAAGCCCGTGACGACATCCTGTGGCGGGCCGCTAGGTCGTCCACCGCTGAAGGGCACGAAGACCACTTTGTAGCCGTTCAGAGGCGTTCGATTCCAGCTTCCGTGTTCGCCGACGAACGCACCGCCGCGGTAGTTTGCCGGAAGATCGGTGCCTGTGTACATGGCGACACCCAACGGCGCCACGTGGGAGCTTAGCGCGTAGTCCGGCTTGATCGCTCTGGCCACCAGATCGGGCCGCTGCGGTACGATGCGGGGGTCCAGGTGCTGGCCGTAATAGCTATAGGGCCAGCCATAGAAACCTCCGTCCTGCACCGAGGTCAGATAATCCGGAACCAGGTCGGGCCCGATCTCGTCGCGTTCGTTGGCGATGGCCCAGAGCTTGCCGGTCTCAGGTTCCCACTGCAGCCCGGTGGGATTACGGACTCCGCTGGCGAAGATACGATGCGCGCCCGACGCACGGTCGACCTCCCAGATTGCAGCTCGTTCGTATTCGGCCCCGATTCCGTTTTCGCCAATGTTGCTGTTCGAGCCGACGCCGACATAGAGCTTGGAGCCGTCTGGACTGGCCAACAGAGCCTTCGTCCAGTGATGATCGATGGGCCCGCCAGGAAGATCGGTAAGCTTGGTGCCCGGCGCGGTGATGCTGGTTTGCCCGTCCTGGTAGGGATAGCGGACGATCGCATCGGTGTTGGCGACGTAGAGATCGTGACCAACCAGGGCAACTCCAAAGGGCGAGTTGAGGTGGTCCAGAAACACGGTTCGCGTTTCAAAGCGGCCGTCACCATTCGCATCGCGCAGCAGCGTGATGCGATTGGCGTCCTTCGCCTTGGCGCCGGCGAACGACTGTACCCAGCCGGTGATGATGTCTTTTGGCCGGTAAACCGGCGCCTTCGGGCCGTTGCTCTCGACCACCAGCACGTCTCCATTGGGGAGGACGTAGAGGGACCGGGGGTGCTGAAGGCCGGTCGCCAATGCATGGACCTGCAATCCCTGCGGCACCGTGGGAGCCTCATCCTTTCCCCATCCGACCACCTTTGCGATTCGCATCGGCGGCATCAAATATTGCTGCACCTCGGGCAGCACGGGATTGGCGCCGATCTGCACTTTCGGATCGCCGGCATGATCGTCACAGCCGGCGAGTCCCAACCCGGCGACAGCGACGAGGATAGCGGCAACACGCGGTAGCTTCGTCGAGCCTGCAATTCTGAGGGCGTGCATATTATCCTCCAATACGATGGCGATTTGCCAGGGCCGCGGAAACTGCAGCCGTCAGCAAGAGAACGACGACGACCAGTCCGGAAAGCATCAGGCCGGTCGGTACCACTGCGGTGTAACCGTCGCGGCTGTGAACGAAGGCATTTATCAGCGCGAGCAGGACAGCGAGCGCGTAACCGACGGCGCGGGGCCAAGCCGGCCTGTCGATTCGTCTGCGGGCCGCCAGGTCGATTGCGTAAGCGACGGTGGCGAGGCCCGCCATGACCAGACCGGCGACGATCAGCCAGATGGAGAACCTCTCCCACAACACATCAGGCATCTGCCAGTAGACAAGATCGGTGACGAGCGCGCCGGTGAAATAGGCGGCGGAAAACGACACCAGGATTTTGTGTATCGGTCGTCCACGACGCTTCCGGGTTGGCCTCAAATTGGCGTCGCCCATGAACGTCGCTTCCGTTATCGTAGCGTGCTTCATGCGTCAATACTCCTGCTGCGCGAAACCGCGAGTTCTCTTCGTCTTACTTGAACTGCGGAATTGTCGGGACGGTTATGTGCGGCTGCGGCAGCGGCGCCAATTTGGAAGCGTTGCCGATGCCGCTCGGATCGACGTTCACATTGTTCAGCCCACCAGCGTTTGCAGGCCCCGCGGGAATTCCGTTGATGGGCACATTTCCTGAGCCTGCTCCACCCGCCATCCTTGCGTAGGAAGCGGCAGGGGCCGCCAGGAGAACGAGGAATGCGAGAGCGATTTTTGCAGATGTGTTGGACATGACGAGCCTCCATTGTTCAACGAGAGTGTTGGACGCGTAAGCCCGATGTAGGTCCGTCGATTCGACGACGCCATTAAATTGAAGTTTAGAACAGCCAAGCAGAAAGCCAGTAGGCGGACCGACGCGCGTTCTCTTCTGCGCTTCCTCACCGACGCGCGCCTCGAAATGCGGAGCAAACTATCGAAGAAAAATCACTTTCGCGTTCTGAATTTCAATTTAGTGGGATGAGTGGAGTTTTGACTTACCTCCGTAGCGACGCACCTGAGCATTCAGGGCGAAAGCGAGAATTCCCCAATCTCGCTGCCAATCGAATTACGGAGAACAGCCATGACCAGATTCAGGATCCTCGGTGCGGCGGCCATTCTTTCGCTGATGTCCGCAACGCCGGTATTCGCGCAGGCGGCGATTCAGGAGCCAGGTGCGTTCGCGTTTTGCTACCCGAACAATGATGTTCTGAACGGCGGCCGGCCCACGCCGGCGGCGGGGTTGGACGCCAGGACGCCGGAGCTATTCGGCAGCGGCGACGCTTATGCCGCCATGGACAGCAGTGCAAATGGTGCGTCTTGCGCCCAGCGGTACCATTCCTATGATCCGAACTCCGGGACGTTCCGCGGATATGATGGTCGCCGGCATCCGTGCGAGTGAACTGGCACGAAGCATCGACAGAGGCGGCCGGGACTGGGCGCGGCAGATCGAGATGGCCCGCATCGGCGACGATGCGGCCATTCCATGAACCACGTTCAGGCGAGGACCGCGGGCAGGTGGCGTTCCGACCAGCGGCAATTTGATCGCCGCAAGAATGATCCAAGGGTAGCAATCCCCGGCAAGCAGTGTCTTGCCCGGTGAACTACAATCAAGATGCCTTCGTTCTGCAATATTTGCGGGGCTTCATCGCATTAATTCTGCGCACTGATTTCGAGCGGAGGACGTACGATGACCGAGCCAACCGACGACGGCAAGGGTCTTGCCGCGACTTCGCGCCGGCGATTTCTGCGTAACGGTGGCATTGTGGTGGGAGGGGTCGTCGTTGCGGGTGGTCTCGCCGGCAGCGAAGCATCGGCGGCAACGGGAAACGCCGACAACCTGCCGCCCAATGTCCCCGACTGGATGAAGACGCCTGGCGATCCCATGGGAAGCCAGCTTTACGGAATGCCTTCGTCATTCGAAAAGGATGTCATCAAGAACCTCCCGAAGAACCTGCCGCAATATTTGTCGGCATCCGGGCGAACGCCACTGCAGGATCTCGACGGCATCATCACGCCGAACGGCCTGTTCTATGAACGCCATCACGGCGGGGTTCCCACCATCGATCCGGCGCAACATCGGCTGATGCTCCATGGCCTCGTCGACAAACCGCTGATCTTTACCATGGACGACATTCGGCGCTTTCCTTCCCAGTCGCACATCTATTTCCTCGAATGCTCGGGCAACCCCGGCTACAAGAAACCCTACGGCAAAACGGCGTCCGACCTTGTCGGTCTCCTGAGCTGTGCGGAATGGACCGGCGTAAGCCTCAAACTTGTTTTGCAAGAAGCGGGATTGCAGGCCGGGGCAAAATGGCTGATCGCCGAAGGCGCCGATGCCGCCGCGATGACGCGCAGCATTCCGATCGAAAAATGTCTCGAAGACGCGATGCTGGTGTACAGCCAGAATGGCGAGCGGCTGCGCCCGCAGCAAGGCTATCCACTGCGGCTGTTGTTGCCGGGATTCGAAGGCAACATGAACATCAAATGGCTGCGACGTCTGCGCGTCGCCGCCGAGCCCGCCTATTCGCGCGAGGAGACCTCGAAATATACGGACCTGATGCCGGACGGCTCGGCGCGCGAGTTCACATTCTATATGGAAGCGAAATCCATCATTACGCGACCCTCGGGCGGACAGCGGCTGAGCGCGCCTGGATTCCGTGAGATCAGCGGCATCGCCTGGAGCGGCCGCGGCAAGATCGGGCGTGTCGATGTCTCGGTCGATGATGGCAAGAGCTGGCAGGAGGCGCAGCTGCAGGAACCGGTGTTGACCCGGGCGGTGACCCGCTTCAGGCTTCCGTGGCATTGGGACGGCCAACCCGCCGTCATTCAAAGTCGCGCAATCGATGAAACCGGCTACGTCCAGCCGACGCTGGCCGAACTTCTCGCGGTTCGCGGCGAGAACTATTTCTACCACAACAACGCGATCTGGCCTTGGCGGATCTCGGCCGGCGGTGAGGTGACCAATGCCAATGCGTGAGCCTTGCATCGCAGCGTTCGCCTTATTTGCGCTTGCATGCGCGACACCTGCGCAGGCGCAAAGTACCTACGGCATCGGGCGGGCTGCAACGCCGGCGGAGATCGCTGGTTGGAATATCGATGTCGATCGCGAGGGTGACAACCTTCCGCCGGGAAGCGGCAGCGTCAATCACGGCCGCGAGGTCTTCGATCGGCAATGTGCGGCTTGTCACGGCGCAAAGGGTGAGGGTGGCGTTGGCGATCGGCTTGTCGGCGGGCAGGGCACACTCGCGACGCCAAATCCGGTGAGGACCGTCGGCAGCTATTGGCCGTACGCCCCGACATTATTCGATTATATCCGCCGCGCCATGCCGCAGAACGCGCCGCAATCGCTAAGTAGCGAAGACGTTTATGCGGTCTCGGCTTACATTCTCCATCTGAACGGCCTGCTGCCGGCAGAGGCGACCCTCGACGCCAGGTCGCTAAGCGCGATCAAGATGCCGAATCGAAATATGTTCGTCGGCGATTCCCGGCCCGACATCAAAAATCCGGCATGCGTGACGGGGTGCGGAGGAAGCAAGTAAAAACCGGGTTTGCCAATAGTACGGGCGCACCCATCGACTAATACCTTGCCGCCCAGCGTGCCATCAGCTCTCAACCGGTAGACTCGCCGGCCGGATAAGGTGAGCCGAACGGACTTTCTGCGGCCTCTTTCGACGGGTCGATTGGGTCCTAGCCGGACTGCAACCCAAAGTCTTCGGCGACGACGCCGCCCGCCAGGATGAGATGTCCGTCAATCGACCCTTCCGCGCTCAGGCTGGTCTCAAAGCGATAAAGGACGCCTGAGTACGTCCCCGTAATGACCTCCACGATTAGAACATCGTTTCCATTCTGGTCGAGCAGTTTGCCGCCTGGCGGGAGGTCACTGGCGGGCGCAAGGGTCCCGTCGGGGCGCATGAAAAGCTGATCCTGGGTGCAGACGAGACTCCGCCCTGCATCGAAGACGATATAACAAATTGCCGGATGGAGCGTCCCCGGCGGCGTACTATGGATGAACGCCACCGCCACAGGGGTCCATGTCAAATGCGGCGCGCTGCCGGCGCCCGCCAGTACTTCGTTGCCGACTTTCAGATTCTCGATCGCGACCGTCCCCCCGGGTGTCGCGATCTCAGTCCCTGCAGCGAATGCCATTTACTTTCTTTCCCTGGAGACTGGTATTCTTAGCACGGCCTTCCACAGGATGAAGGCCGCCGCTTTCAGCCTATCTTTCCCCGCCGATCCCGCGTAGGGTCGTTTCGTCGCAAGACGATGGCGCTGAAACTCTGAGCGGACCGCGGGCAGACCCGGGGGCAGTACCCGGCGCCTCCACCTTAGCAGCTTGAGCTTAAAGGTCTCATCTAGAGCATGATCCGGAAAATTGGGTACCGGTTTTCGGAAAAGATCATGCTTAAACGTCAGGTGAGATCGATTACGCCGCAAGGCATGATCCCTAGGCTGCTATGGCGGGGGCGAACCAGGATCGATGGTCGTGAAGAAGCTCTGAATTGTGCTCGGCATGATACCGCCGTTATCGGGTCAAAAACCTAAATGCAAACGATAACGTTGCATTGAACGAAGTGCGCCTCGCGGCGTAACCTGTTCGGGGTTGGTCCACCTGGCAACAGAACGGCCATTGCCGCGTCAACCCTCGGGTTGGCGCGGCTTTTATTTGTGGGCCGGTGCAGGCGTCGCGCGGTGACTTATGTTCCGGCCGCCGCCGTGCTAGACCATGGCCATGCCGCAAACATGGAGGTGAACGCGTGAACCAGGCGATCACTTCCCAGGACACCTCCCGAAACGGCTTACTGGCAATCGGCGGCGGCGGCGTGCTGTCCGGCGTCCTGACGCCGCTGCTGCCGCAACTGATCGACAGGGTCAGCGGCGGTCCCGGCGATCTGCGCATTGCGCTGGCGGCGATTCCGTTTGCCGTCCTCGTTTTCATCGTGGCTCGCCGCACCAGCGTCAATCCGTGGTGGGCGGCGCTGCTGGCGGCGATCGTGACCATGGTCGCATTCGTCTGCGCGGTGAATGCCGCGATCTTCATCGACGGGCAGGCCAACGGCGCCGACAAGATGATGCGCAATATCCTGGCCGGGCTCGCCGGCGGCTTCATCGGCAGCGCGATCATGGCGCTCGGGATCGGCCGGTTGCCTGCGGGCCCGCGCGACGTCGTGGCCTGGTTGCAGATGCTGATCACCGGCACGCTCGCTGGCGCGCTGCTGGCGCTCGACAATGCGCTCGGGCTCGACCAGACGTCGGTGCTTTATCCGGTGTGGCAGGCCGGCGTCGCGGTCCGGCTGGCGATGGCGTTGCAGCGGAGAAGGCGCGGCTGACTGGTGGGTGGGGCGGATTGTGCTTGCGCCAATCCGGCCCCACAAATCTTGCTCAGGCGCCCTGCGGGATCTGATCGAGGAAGCCGGTGATGTTGCGGATCCGCCCGTCCTTCAGGATGACGAAATCCGTGCCCTTGATCGGGCTGTCGGCGCCCTCGGGGCCGAGCCCCCAGGAGAAGCGGACGCGATCGCCATAGCCGTTGGGCTCGCCGATCAGCTTGAACTTGAAATCCGGAAAGCGCTGCTGCACGCCCGCGATCAAGGCATCGACGCCGTCATGGCCGTCGCCTGACATCAGTGGGTCGACATATCTGGCGTCGCTGGTCCAGTTGGTCGCCAGCATCTCGCGGCGGCGGCTCGGCATCCGCTCGTTCCACAGCTCGATGTAGCGGTGGGCAATGGTCGTGTGGTCAGTCATGTTGCTCTCCTTCGTTAGAGCGTTTTCAAGCGAAGTGGATACCGGTTCGCGTGAAGAAAACGCGTCAAGACAAAAACCAGAGCCGAACAGGCTCTGGCACCGAATTTATTCGGCAGTTCGACTATCGAAGGTTCGCGCGCAGGGATCGATTACCTCGGAGGTCATGGCGCGCGCTACGGCGCGATATTGAGCACCGCCCTCATGTTGGGATGGAAGCGGCAATAATATTCGACCGTGCCGGCTTTCTTCAAAACCGATGTCACCGTCTTGTTCGGCGGTATCGTCAGGTCAAAATCGCCGTTCCGCGCGGTCGCGGTGTGGGCGAAGACATCCTTGTTGATCCATTCGATGGTGTCGCCGACCTTGGCCGAAGCCTCGGCCGGCGAGATCACGAGATTTTCCATGACGACCTGAATTGTCGCCGCATGTGCCGGGACGGCCAACGCTGCAAGCGCAAGCAGCGTCACGACGGAGAGATGCCGTCTCGACAACATGGCGGGCTCCCTACTTCAGTTCGGCGGCGACGTGTTCGGCATGTTGCTCGTGGCCCTGAAAGATCTTCAGGCCGGTCTGCAGCAGGCTCTTCAGCTCGGGATTGCTGGCCGACGGAATCAACTGCGTCTCCAGCGCAGTGTTGACCGTCTTGTGGTAGGCCACTTCGTTGGCGACATAGGCCTTGTCGTAGTCGGCGCCCTTCAACTTGCCGAGTTCGGCAAGCTTGTCGGCGGCCTGCTTCGACAGCGCCTTGCTGGTGTCGTTATCCTCCGGCGTCACATTGAGCTTCTTGACGAGGTCCAGCGCCTGCTTGTTGACGGCTTCATGGTCGCGCACCATGTCTTCGGCGAACGCCTTGACGTCCTTGTTGCCGGCTTTCGAGATCGCCTGCCTGGCGGCGGCGATATCGATGACGCCGGCGGTGTAGGCGATATGCGCGATCTGCGGATCGGTGGGCTTGGCGCCTTCGGCGAGGGCGGCGCTGCCCAAAAGGCTCAATGCGGCGATAGCCGCGCTCAAACGAACGAACATGATTTGACACTCCTGTGGCCTGCCGGAAACGGCCGGCGCCTGGTTGGTTGCACAGGAGTTGGATGGCGCTGATGCGCGGAGGTTCCCGGAAAAATTATGCAAAGCGTTTTCGAGCGAAGTGGGTACCGGTTCGCATGAAGAAAACGCGTCAGACCAGAATCAGAAGCCCAGCCGCTTCAGCACCGCGTCGGTCAGCCGCTCGCAGCGCCTGCCGGCAAACGGAAACGCCTCCATTACCACGGGGCCGATTTTCTTCTCGACATTGTCGCGCAGCATGGTGCGGGCGCGATGCAGCCGCGTCTTCACGGTTTCCGGCTTCAGCCCGAGGATCTCGGCGGTTTCCTCGACATTCATGCCCTCGATCACGCGGGTGATGAAGACGAGACGAAACGCCTCGGGCAGCTCGTCGATCGCGTGTTCGACGACATGCTGAATTTCACGCTGGGCCATGGATTTTTCCGGATCGGCGGCGGCCGACAAGGGGAACTGGATGATTTGCGCTTCGAGCACGCGTTGCGGCAACGAACTCCACTCCACGCCCGGCCGCTGCCGGCGCAGCCGCCCGAGCGCCTCGTTCATGGCGATACGGGAAAGCCAGGTGGAAAGGCTGGAGTCGGCGCGGAACTGGTCCAGATGCGTGAATGCCCGGACATAGGTTTCCTGGACCACATCCTCGGCTTCGCTGTCGTTGCGCAATATGCCGCGGGCCAGCCGGAACAGCCTGCGATTGTTGGTCTGCATGATCGCGCGAACCGCGGCCTCGTCGCGGGACCGCGCGCGCCGGACCAGTTCGGCGTCGATGGGGCCGCTCGGAACTGCGCGTGGGGCCTGGGTGTGACGCATGATGGTTTTGCTCGATCTGATAAATGGTTATCGAGGTATTAGATGCGGCCGTGCCGAACAGGTTCCCTGGTAAACTCCAAAAATTACGAATATCGCCGGAGAGGGGCCCAGACGCCGGCGCGCCTGAGCCCTGTTGTCCGATATTGGACCTAAGCCTGTGCGTTCGCCGGCGTCACTTCGCCGCGACCACCATGATTTCAACGCCATATTGCGGTGCGGCCAGCTTGGCTTCGACGGTGGCGCGCGCCGGCGTGTTTCCGGCCGATACCCAGCCGTCCCACACCGCGTTCATCTCGGCGAAGTTTTTCATGTCGGTGAGGTAGATCGTGGCCGTCAGCAGCTTCGATTTGTCGCTTCCGGCCTTGGCGAGATGGCTGTCGATGATCGAGAGCACCTCCTGCGTCTGCTTGGTCACGCTTTCGCCGGTCGCCTTGTGGGCCACGACCCCCGCGAGATAAACGGTGTTGCCGTGGACGACGACCTGGCTCATGCGCGGGCCGGTTTCGAAACGCTGGATGGTCATACTGCTCTCCTGATTGGTTGCGGCGACTGCTTAGCGCATGATCCGGAAAAGTGGAAACCGGTTTTCCGAAATGATCTAGCGCGTTGGCGCGCCATCGGCCACAGCGTTCGCCATGACGCCTGCCGGGATCACCCATGCATTAGGGAAATTTTTTGAAAAACGCCCAGATCGTCTCGGCACCGTCGATGTCGTGGTTTTGCGGCCCGAAGAACGCGGTCGCGATGCCTGGAAAGCGCGCATCCGGCAAGTGGCTGGGCATGCGGTGGCCGCCGCCATTGACGCGATAGAGCACGGCATCGCGCCCCGGCGGGCAGTGCGACGAGATCAGCGTCACCGTGCTCCGGTCCGATTGATCGCGGTCGTCGAGATCGGTCGCGGCGGCATCCTGCGCCTCGCAGCCATTGACGCGGCGCCAGAACGCCAGCGTCTTTTCGGCCGACCAAAATCCTTCCACCGCGAAGCGGCTGGCGCCCTTGCCGCCCTGATACGGAATCAGGGGATCGATCGTTCCGTTCATGATCAGCATCGGCACCGGGCGCGACGGGCGGCAGGCGCTGGCCGATTCGTCGGTGAGATTCATGATGACGCTGGCGGCCGCCGCGAACAGATCGGCACGCGCGCAAGCGAGCGTCATGGTCATCGCGCCGCCATTTGAGAGGCCGGTGACGTAAATCCGCTTCGGGTCCGCGGTGCCGTCAGCGACATATTTCCCGATCAGGGCGACGATGAAGGCTGTGTCGTCGGTACCTTTCGGCGCTACGCGGCCGGCGCGCTTGCCGTGGGGCCGCAGATCGGCCCAGGCGCGATTGAGGCCGTCGGGAAAGATCACGCCAAAACGCTCGCGTTTGGCGACCTCCGGCCATGAGGTTCGGGTCATGACGTCGGCGCCGGTCTGGGTATTGCCATGGAGCACGATCACCAGCGGCGCGGGCCTGGTGTCGGGGAATTGGGTGATGAACGTGCGCGTCGCACCGCCGATCACGAGCGTCTCGGCAGAAGCAGCGCTAGCGCCGAGCCCGATCGCCAGGACCGCGAGGAAGCAGCGAATCTGATGCATTTCCATTCGAGGAGGCTCCGTCAGCCCATGGTTCCATTGCATCACGACGCCTGAACCGGATCAACCGCGTGCCGTGGCTACGCCTCGATCTGCGCCGCCGCGCCGCCGCGTTCCTGGGCCTCCATGGCATCGAGGAAACATCGCACTTTGGCCGGAACGAACTGCCGCGCCGGCAGCAGCGCGTGCACGTTGAGCGGCTCGCACACGTGATCCGGCAGCAGCCGCCGCAGCAATCCCGCTGCAACGGCGACTTTTGTGTAGCTCGCGGTCACCCGCAACACACCGTGCCCGGCCAGCGCCGCCTGCAGCCTTATGTCGGCATTCGAACTGACCAGCCGCGCGTTTGAAACCGCAAGCTGCTCGCTCACGCCCGCCGGCGTCGTCAGCGCCCAGGGCGTGTCGCTCGGACCAATGAGCAGAGGAAATTTGGCGAGGTCTTCCAGGGTGCGGGGCTCGCCGAGCCTTTCCAGCAGCGCCGGCGCCGCGAACAGTCCGCGCTCCAGCGAAGAAACCCGTCGGATCACAATACCCGTCGAGGGCAGCGGGGCCTCGAGCATCGCGAACACGATGTCATAGTTCTCGGCGACGGGGCTGACGAATTCGTGCTCGACATCGATCCGGATCACCAGATCCGGGTAACGGCCCATCAATTCGCAGGCCACCGGGCCTGCATGGTGCGCGCCGAACTCGTAAGGCGCCTTGATGCGCAGCGTGCCGGCGATGGCGCTACTCATGGCCAGCGCCTCGCCATGGGTATCGTGCAGCGCTGTGAATAGCGGCCGCACCCGCTGATAGATCGTCTGGCCCGCGTCGGTCAGGCGCAAATGACGGGTGGTGCGTTCGATCAGCCGGAGCCCGAGATTGCTTTCCAGCCGCTGCACTGCAGCACTCAGGCTCGACTTGGGATGCCCGAGCACGCGTGCGGCGGCGCTAAAGCCGCCATGCTGCACGACCTCGCAAAACAGCTCCCAATCCCGCCAATCCATGCCCGCGATTGTCCATGGGCCGGTACAGTGTGTCCAGGAAATCCGGATTCCGGCGCCATCCCCGATGACATAGAAGAGGTGGCAATAGAAGAGCATTTCCAAAAAACAGGGAGGGGTGTCATGACCGATGACGGAATCTTTCTTCGCAATTCCTGGTACGTCGCGGCCTGGAATCACGAATTGATCGACGGCACGAAGCTGGCCCGCACGATTCTGGAGCGCCCGGTCGTGATCTATCGCGGCGCAAGCGGCAAGGTCGTGGCGCTCGACGACCGCTGCTGCCATCGCGCCGCGCCGCTGTCGATGGGCCGGATCGAAGGCGACGACATCCGCTGCATGTACCACGGCATGAAGTTCGAGCCGGGCGGCAAGTGCATCCAGATCCCCGGCCAGGACATGATCCCGCCAAAACTCGGCGTGCGCAGCTATCCGGTGGTCGAGCGCTACAATCTGATCTGGATCTGGATGGGCGAAGCCGAAAAGGCCGATCCGAACCTGATCGTGGATTATCCGCCGCTTGCGGATGCCAAATGGCGCGGGCTGCCCGGCTATATGCACTACAAGGCCAACTGGCTGTTGATCGTCGACAATCTCAGCGATTTTGCGCATCTCGCTTTCGTGCATACCCATACGCTCGGGGGCTCCGAGGAATACGCCTACAAGACGAAGCCGGTCGCGATCGAAAAGCTGGACGACGGTTTTCGCGTCGAGCGCTGGCATATGGGCGCCGAACCGCCGCCCTATCATCAGAAGGTGATCTCGAACCGGGCCGACAAAATCGACCGCCGCAATATCGGCCGCATGATCGTTCCCGGCATCTTCCTGCTCGATACGATGTTTGCGCCGGCGGGGCAGGGCGCGGAGAAGGGCGTTCAGGTGCCGGGCACGCGGCAGTATCGCAACGCCCAGTTCATGACGCCGGAGACGCGAAGCTCGACGCATTTCTTCTGGAACTATCTGCACGATTTCGAGATCGACAATCCGAACATCTCGCTGTCGCTGCGCAACAGCCTCGAAGAGGCGTTCAACGAGGACAAGGCGATCATTGAGGCGCAGCAGACGGTGTTCGACGCCGATCCGAACTACCAGCTGCTCGCGATCGGCGCGGATGCGGCGCTGACCTATTTCCGCTGGGTGCTGGCGCGGCGGATCGAGGCGGAAAAAAGCGCGGCGAAGGCGGCGTGAGCTGATAGTTCTGAAGCTGGTGCGCGGGGCTCGCCCCGCTCACCGCTGGTCGGCAGCCCAGCGCGTGAACAGCGCGATCTTCTCGCCGGGCCATGCACCGTCGCAGGGCATGGTGCCGGCGCGAAGCCGTGCCAGTATTTGTTCCCGGTGCGCGGCAACGTCGGCTTCCTTCCACAGGTCAAACGCAAACAGCATCGAGTTGCGGTCCATCGGACGAAACAGCGGGCGAATGTGATCGTCGAAGCGAACGGCTTCATCCGTCCCCGGTAATCTAGGCCCGACGTTGACCGCAACCGGTCGATCGCCGGCCGGCGTCCGTTTTCTTGACGCCGAAGCCAACGAGGCGGCTTTCTAGCCCACGGCGTTCGCCTTCCGGCCGGCGCGACCGATCTCGCTGCCCTCACGCGAATTTACTTCGGTCGCGTTATGCGTTCGGGAAGAACCACTTTCGTGTTGATGGCGTACAGGAAGCAAGGGCCATTCTGTTTGTCACGGCCGAAGTTGTTGCATTTGTTCAGAACCGTTTGTTGCGCATCTGCGGTGCCCCATGAGATGAAAAGCTCACCCCAGGGGTGTATGGCGATTGCCTTTGGTTCGCTCGCCCGGAAATACCGCTGAAGATCGGCGCGATTTCGAGTGTCGAGTCTGATGGTCGGAATTTGAGAGAGGTCGAAGTCGCCGGCGTAGTGGAGGCGTGGCATATCCTTGTATTCAAGCTGCCCATCCGTCGCGATCTCGTCGTTTATCGCGACAAGAGCGCATGGCTTTGCGAAGCGCATTTGACAAGCCTCCAGCGCCCGGTCGCCGACAGCTTCCTCGTCTTCGTGAAGGACCGAAACAATATATCCGCGGTAGACGTCTTGAACGGCTAGCCCCTTGTTCGACTTGCCATTCATGTATGCCTCGATGAGGCGATCGCGTTCATCGACCGGCATGTCGGGAGTAACCGCGGAGATGACCAGGCCAAGCGCTCGCTCGAACTGTGACTTGCGTTGCGCGGTTGTGAGACCCGCAAATGCGATTCCGGGGATCAGGCAGATACAACCCACCCAACCCATAAATTTTAATTTGAAATTCGCCGTTCCTGACATGCCACTCCTCTCACGGAAACATCATGGATAATGACCAAATTGCTTCAGCCGCGTCGCTATCGTGATTCGCGCCCCGAGGACTACGGCCGCGACCAGCGGCGAAGCACGCAGCCGCTTCGATCACCCCACCGCCTTCGCCGCCGCGCGCCCCGCATTCCGCCCCGAAAACAGACACCCGCCCAAAAACGTCCCTTCCAGCGAACGATAGCCGTGCACGCCGCCGCCACCGAAACCGGCGGCTTCGCCGGCGGCGTATAATCCCCTGATGATCTGGCCGTCATTGCCGAACACGCGCGAGTCGAGATCGGTCTCGAAGCCGCCCAGTGTCTTGCGGGTGAGGATGTTCAGCTTCACGGCAATCAGCGGGCCGTGTTCGGGATCGAGAATCCGATGCGGCTTTGCGGTGCGGATCAGCCGGTCGCCGATATAGCGGCGCGCGTTGTGGATGTTCATCACCTGCGCGTCCTTGACGTAAGGGTTTGACATCTCGCGGTCGCGCGCTTCGATCTGCGCCTTGATGTGCTCGGGCTTGAGCAGATTGTCGCCCGAGAGCGCGTTCATCGCGCTCACGAGATCTTCGAGATTGTCGCGCACGATGAAATCGGCGCCGTGCTGCTTGAATGCTTCCACCGGCGCCGGCGCGCCCTTGTTGGTGGCGCGCTTGATCGTCATGCGCCAGCTTTTGCCGGTGAGATCGGGGTTTTGCTCGGAGCCGGAGAGCGCGAACTCCTTCTTGATGATGCTCTGCGTCAGCACGAACCAGGAATAATCGTGGCCGGTCGACATGATGTAGTGCAGTTGGCCGAGCGTGTCGGAGCCGGGAAACAGCGGCGCCGGCAGCCGCTTGCCCGTGGCGTCGAACCACATCGAGGAGGGTCCCGGCAAAATGCGGATGCCGTGGCGCGGCCAGATCGGCGACCAGTTCCGGATGCCCTCGACGTAATGCCACATCCGGTCGCGGTTGATCAGCCGCGCGCCGGCGGCCTCGGTGATCCCGATCATGCGGCCATCGACATGTTCGGGCACGCCGGAGATCATGTGCTTCGGCGGTTCGCCGAGCCGCTTCGGCCAGTTCTGCCGGACCAGGTCGTGATTGCCGCCGATGCCGCCGGAGGCGACGATCACGGCCGGCGCGCGCAGCGTAAAGTCGCCGACGATTTTGCGCGAACTGCTCTGGCCGCGCTCGACATTCGAGGGTTCAAGGATTGAACCGCTGACGCCATCGACGGCGCCATTGCTGATCGATAGCGCATCGACGCGGTGGCGGAATTTGAAGGTCAGCTGGCCGTCCTTCTGCGCTTCGCGCGCGCGGCGCTCGAACGGCTCGACGATCCCGGGTCCGGTGCCCCAGGTGACATGAAACCGCGGCACCGAATTGCCGTGGCCCATCGCGTCATAGCCGCCGCGTTCGGCCCAGCCGACCACGGGAAAGATGCGATGGCCCATCGCGCGCAGCCAGCCGCGTTTTTCGCCCGCGGCGAACGCGACATAGGCTTCCGCCCAGCGCTTTGGCCAAAGATCCTCGTCGCGATCGAAACCGGCGGTGCCCATCCAGTCCTGCAGCGCGAGTTCAAAACTGTCCTTGATGCCGAGCCGGCGCTGCTCCGGCGAATCCACCAGGAACAAGCCGCCGAACGACCAGAACGCCTGGCCGCCGAGGCTCTGTTCGCCTTCCTGGTCGACCACGATGACACGTTTGCCGGCGTCGGCGATCTCGGTGGCCGCAACCAGCCCCGCCAGCCCGCCGCCGACCACGATTACGTCTGCATCATCAGCCATCGCGTTCCTCCCCAGCCCGTTCTGATTCAAGACCGTGTCGACGCAGGCGGTCAACGCCAAATGGCGCTTGCCTGTGGCGGGTGCGCACCAAAAGGAATCGTTAACTTGTTCCAGTTTGGGACCTTTCGGCCGCAAACTGCAGCGCGGGCGCAACACTTAATTTGAATTTGTTTTGAGCGGCCTCCTCCACCTAGACAAAAATGCCGTCTCGCAACACGCTGGCGCAGTCTTGCATCACTGAGACGATCAGATTCGGGTTCGACAGGTTTGGACTGGGGCTGGATATGAAGTTGATGACGGGGTTGCTCGCGGCGGTCTTGTTGCTGGCGGGGGTGGGGGCAAGTCATGCGGTGGTCCGGATCGCGGACGATCGCGGCGGCCGGATCGGCACCTACGTCGACAAATATCAGGGCCTGCGTTCTTCCGGCGAAGCGGTCATCATCGACGGCCTGTGCGCCTCGGCCTGCACCATCGTCCTCGGCGCGGTTCCCCATAACAAGATCTGCGTGACCTCGCACGCCAATCTCGGCTTCCATGCCGCCTGGGATTTCGGCGCCAATGGCCGCGCGGTCACCAACGCCGAAGCGACCCAGATGCTGTATTCGATGTATCCGTCGGCGGTGCGGCACTGGATCGCCCAGCGCGGCGGCCTGACCCCGCGCATGATCTTCCTGCGCGGCAAGCAATTGCAGCAGCTGTACAAGCCCTGCTACCTCGACGCCCAAGCGTCCGCGAACCGGCCCCAGTCTTCCCGCTGACAGGGTCTTCGCGCGGATAAAGTCCTCACGCTGAAAAGGCCTCGTGCGAAATCAGCGATTTAGCTCCGCATGACGTGATCGGCTGCGCCGACACGGCGCTTGCCCGCATACGGAACTCGCTCTATCTGAAGCCTATGGTTCAGCCGGTTTCCACCCAGCACGGGATGATGGTGGTAACCCCGCCTCAGGGCAGGGTGGCCTCGGCGATCGTTTGGGGCGCCGCCGGCCTTGGCGCCGTCGCCCTGCTCGGTGCCGCCGTGCTGTGGTTCCATTACGGGACCGCGGTGTTTTTTGAGATGATCGCCGCCGGCATCTCGGCCTGCTTCTGATCCGGAACAAAAGGGAATTTGACGATGGACCGGACCACCCGCCCGCTGGTGATTTTTGCAGCCTTCGCCGGCAGCCTGGTGGTGGGCCTCGTGCTGATGCTGTGGGCGATGGGCGGGCTGCGCACCGTCACGGCGCCCGCCGCGATCGGCGGTCCGTTTCAACTGACCGACCAGGCCGGCCAGGTCGTGACCGACAGGAACCTCAAGGGTAAGCCGACGCTGATCTTTTTCGGATTCACCCATTGCCCCGACATCTGTCCGACCTCGCTGTTCGAGATTTCGGAAGTGCTCAAGGCGATGGGCAAGGATGCCGACCGGGTCAACGCCTATTTCGTCTCGGTGGATCCCGAGCGCGACACCGCGGCCGCGATGAAGGATTACCTCTCGAGCTTCGATCCGCATCTGAAGGGGCTGACCGGCGATCCCGAGGCGGTGGCCAAGGTGCTGTCGGAGTACCGGGTTTATTCCAAGAAGGTCCCGCTCAAGGACGGCGATTACACCATGGACCATACCGCGCTGATCTATTTGATGGATCGCGACGGCCACTTCGTCTCGCCGTTCAACCTGAAACGGACGCCCGAGGAAGCCGCGACCGATTTGAAGCGTTATCTGTAACCCCAATTTGCCGGCCCAAATTAACCCAAACGGCCCTCGCATCGCGTGTCGGATGGTCTATAAGGCCCTCCAATCCCGTAACAATTTGCCCGATATGCCAAAGACCGCCTTGTTATCCCGCGTGAGCCTGCCTCATACCGTCCGTGCCGCCTTGGCCGGGTGGTTGATCGCGGCTGCGCTGGCGATCGTTGCATCGGCCGGCGCGGCGCAGGCCCAAACCCCGCCAAAGCCCGGGGTCGAGGCGGCCCCGCAGGCGGTGCCCGGCTTCTGGGACCCGCGGCGGCGTCCGGACCGGCCCGACCTGTCGCGCCTGACCGTGATCCGGTTCCTGACCGAGACCGATTACCCGCCGTTCAATTTCACCGGCCCCGACGGCAACCCGGCCGGCTTCAATGTCGATCTGGCGCGCGCGCTGTGCGACGAGATCAAGGTCACCTGCACCATCCAGATGCGCCGGTTCGAAACCCTGATCGACGCCATCACCAGCAACCGCGGCGACGCCATCATCGCCTCCCTGGCGGTGACGCCGCAATTGCGCGCCAAGGTCGATTTCACCGATCCGTATTACCGCGCGCCGGCGCGCTTCGTGTCGCGGCGCGACGCCGTGATGCCGGAGGTCCGCCCCGAATATCTCGAAGGCAAGAAAGTCGGCGTCATCGCCGGCTCCTCGCACGAGGCCTATCTGAAGGCGATGTTCACCGATGCCGAGATCCGCTCCTACGCCAATGACGACGCGCTGCGGCTGGCGCTGCGCCGGAGCGAGGTCGATTTCATCTTCGGCGATGCGATCTCGCTGGCGTTCTGGATCAACGGCACCGATTCAGGCGAATGCTGCGCGTTCTCGGGCGGGCCGTTCGTCGAGAGCCGTTTTTTCGGCGAGGGCATCGGCATCGCCGTCCGCAAGGGCAACGATCTGTTGCGGCAGTCGCTGAACTGGGCGCTGTTCCGGCTCTGGGAAAAAGGCCGCTATACCGATCTGTGGCTGCGGTACTTTTCCGTCAGCCCGTTTTAGGAACGAACTCAGTGCTATCCCCGTCATTGCGAGGAGCAAAGCGACGAAGCAATCCATTCCTCAGCTTGCCGCGCTATGGATTGCTTCGCTTCGCTCGCAATGACGGGGCTAAATTCCCGGATTCCCGCCGTCATTTTGCATTTTAACGCGGAAGCGCTAGTTTCCGCGGCCTTGGAGACTCCCTGGATGTCCACCATCGACCTTGCCGCCAGCCCGAGCGATCTGCGTTCGCTCGCCGAACAATCCAACGCGTGGCCGTTCGAACAGGCGAAAGCGATTGTCGCGCGGCTGAAAAAGAGCCCGAAGGACGAGGTGCTGTTCGAGACCGGCTACGGTCCGTCCGGCCTGCCGCATATCGGCACCTTCGGCGAGGTCGCGCGCACCACCATGGTGCGCCACGCCTTCCGCGTGCTGACCGAGGACAAGATCAAGACCCGGCTGCTGGCGTTCTCCGACGACATGGACGGCCTGCGCAAGGTGCCGGACAACGTGCCGAACAAGGAGCTTTTGGAAAAGCATCTCGGCCGGCCGCTGACGCGGGTGCCGGATCCGTTCGGCACCCATGAAAGTTTCGGCGCGCACAACAATGCGCGGCTGCGCGCGTTCCTCGACACCTTTGAATTCGACTACGAGTTCGCGAGTTCGACCGACTACTACACCTCGGGCAAGTTCGACGCGGCGCTGCTGCGCATGCTGGAGCGGTTCGACGCCGTGATGGCGGTGATGCTGCCGAGCCTGCGCGAGGAACGCGCCGCGAGCTATTCGCCGTTCCTCCCGATCTGTCCGCGCACCGGCATGGTGCTGTATGTGCCGATCGTCGAGCATGATGTGAAGGCCGGAACGGTCTCCTACGACGATCCCGAGACCAAGGAGCGCGTCACGCTTCCGGTTACCGGCGGGCATTGCAAGCTGCAGTGGAAGCCGGACTGGGCGATGCGCTGGTTTGCGCTCGGCGTCGACTATGAAATGGCCGGCAAGGATCTGATCGATTCGGTAAAACTGTCGGGCAAGATCTGCGCGGCGCTCGGCGGCAGGCCGCCGGAGGGATTCAATTACGAGCTGTTCCTCGACGACAAGGGCCAGAAGATTTCGAAGTCGAAGGGCAACGGGCTGACCATCGACGAATGGCTGCGCTATGCCTCGCCGGAATCGCTGTCGCTGTTCATGTATCGCGAGCCGAAGGCGGCCAAGCGACTGTATTTCGACGTCATCCCGCGCAACGTCGACGACTACCAGCAATTCCTCGAGGGCTTTCCGCGGCAGGATGCCAGGCAGCAGCTGCAAAATCCGGTCTGGCATATCCACGCCGGAAATCCGCCCAAGGCCGACATGCCCGTCACCTTCCAGCTCTTGCTGACGCTGGTGTCGTCGTCGAATGCGGAGAATGCCGCGACGCTGTGGGGCTTTATCGGTCGCTATCGCCCCGGCGTGACGCCACAGACGCACCCGAAGCTCGATGCGATGGTCGGCTACGCCATCAATTATTACCGCGACTTCGTGGCGCCGACGAAAAAATTCCGCGAGCCGACCGACAGCGAACGCGCCGCGTTGCAGGATCTGCGCGATGCGCTGTCGAACATGCCGGCAGGCGCAACCGCCGAGGACATCCAGAACGTGGTCTACGAGATCGGCCGCCGCGAGCCGTTCCTCGACGCCGTTAAGAAGGGCAAGGATGGCCGGCCGGGCGTTTCGCTCGACTGGTTCAACATGCTCTACCAGGTGCTGCTCGGCCAGGAAAAAGGCCCGCGCTTCGGCTCGTTCGTCGCGGTCTATGGCGTCACGAATGCGGTTGCGATGATCGACGGCGCGCTGGCGAGGTCGGGGTAAGCCTTCTTCCTTCTCCCCTTGTGGGAGAAGGTGGCTTCGCGAAGCGAAGCCGGATGAGGGGTCTCTATCCGCGGAGACAGACCCCTCACCCGTCGCCTCACTTCGTGAGGCGCCACCCTCTCCCACAAGGGGAGAGGGGAAGCAGAGCGTCCCGGGTACGTATCTGCGAGGCCGCAAACCGAGATAGCAGGCCCGCTGCAATTTCAGCCATCGCCGGCCCGGATTGCGCTACAATATCCTCCATAAACTGTCCAAGCCTCCGTCGAGGGGCAGACACCATTGGAGGATGCTCATGCAGTTCAGGGTTTCGCCGAAAGCGCTCGATAACTCCAGCGCCGAGCAGTGGCAGGCGCGGGTCGATCTCGCCGCGGCGCATCGGCTGGCCTTCAACCAGGGTTTTTCCGAAGGCATCTTCAACCATCTGACCTTCGTGGTGCCCGGCAGCACCGACCGCTACTACCAGATTCCGTTCGGGACCCACTGGTCGGAGGTGACCGCCTCCTGCTTCATGGAAGTCGGCATCGACGATGGCGAGGTCAAGCGCGGCGAGGGCGAAGTCGAGCGCTCCTGCTATTGCATCCACGCGCCGATCCACAAGGCATTGCCGCAGGCCAAAGCGGTGTTTCACACCCACATGCCCTATGCCAGCGCGCTGACGCGGCTCGAGGATCCGCGCATCAAGGAGATCGGCCAGACCGAGGTCGGACTGTCAGGCGCCATTGCCTATGACGACGAATATACCGGCCCCGCGCTCGATCCGGCGGAAGGCGCGCGGCTTGCAAAAGTGATCGGCGACAAGTCGGTGCTGTTCATGGCCAATCACGGCATCTCGACGGTAGGCAGCACCGTCGCCGACGCCTATGACCGGCTCTATTACGTCGAACGCGCCGCGCAGGTTCAGATCTACGCGATGTGGACCGGGCAGCCGCTGAAGAAGCTCCCGGCGCCCGTGGTCGAAAAGACCATGCGCGATTTCAGGGACGATCATCTGTACAAGGGGCCGACGCCGGCGCAGCGGCATTTTGATGCCCTGAAGCGGATGCTGGACCGGAAAGAACCTGATTACGCGACGTAGCGGTTCGTCGTCCCCGAAAGCAGGTTGGCTTAAACCGGAACCCTCCTGGCGAACAGCTTCGCCGGGTGTCCGGCGCCACGCTCGAATAGGTTCCTCATTCGTCCGAATGGCGTCGCGATTGGAACTCGGGAACGATTGCTCCCGTCACGGGTTTATAACTCATGAGACCGCCGCTCGCTGGTAACAATCCGGCGCATGTCGCGGGATAGCCAAAGGTCGCTACCAAAGACCCGCTGTTGTCAAAGCAAGCGCTCGCGCGGATAGCCAAAAGCGGCGGTCTCCGGTTCCATGCAGAAATTGCCAGCCGTACTCGCAAGCAGGAAGCTGCGGGAGGGGGAAGTAGGAGCAGGCGCGGGATGTCCGCTGCTGGCGCTTTCTAACCCGAACGAGGCTTCGTTATGCCCAATCGTATTGACATCGACCACACACATAGCGGCGCCATCGTTGAAGAGATCGGCGAGAGAATGCGCGCGTCGCTGAAACCAGAGCCGGAACTACCAGCGAGATTTAAAAGGCAAATCGACCGGCTCCGCGATTTAGAGCCGTCACCATCAAATCATTCCAGCGGCTGAGCGCTGGGACAGACCTCGCCGTTGAGCCAAAGACGGCGCGGCCGAACATGGACGGGCAATGCCATCGGTGAAGCGCCGTGCGTCAAAAATTCTGAATGAGATTCTGAATGAGTATGGCGAGGCGCAAGCCGAATTGACCGGCAAAGCCGTCGTCCTTACCGACGGAAAGGCAGGCACGGTCGAGCACGTTTGGCTGGATGAATTGCACGGGCTTCGGATTTCGATCAAAGGTCATGATGGAAGATGGCCGGTCTCAACCGTCAAGTTCGTGGAGAGCTAGACCATTCGCATCGGCCGCGCGCCGCCCAGAGCGCGCGCTCCTTTTCATTTCAATAAGGATGAAATGCAGCGAACAGTGCAAAGCCACTGGCAAGCAACTCCCGCCTCATTGGATCACCTCGTCGGCGGACGCCAATAAACCGTCCGGAACCCTTATGTCGAGTGCCCTCGCCGTGTTCAGGTTGATGCCGAGGGTAAACTTGGTAGGCTGTTCAACAGGAAGGTCTTTCGGTCGAGCGCCGCGCAGGATACGGGAAATGAAATAAGCTGCGTGGTGATAGGAGGCCAGAATATTCGGTCCGTAAGATATAAGTCCCCTGACTTTTGGGAATGTATCCGCAAAGCTTATGGTCGCCAGCTTGTTCTGCAACGCAAGTTCCGCGATTTGGCTCCCGGCTATATCAAACAGAGGATTGCTGGTGAGTGCGATGGCTTGCGCCCTGGCCGCAATCGCTGCTGCAAAGGCATTTCTGAAGTCGCTCTCTCCCCGTACGCCTAACGCCTCAATGGTGAGCTGCAGCTTTGTTGCCGCTACTTCTATTGGCTTCAGCGAGAGGGCAGCTGTAGGGTCTGCGATATTGAAGAGCGCCGCAACCCGCTCAAGGGTGGGGACGAGCAGCCTTAGCAGCTCAAGGCGTTTTGCACTCGCCTCTGCCGTCAAAATGCTAATGCCAGTGACGTTGCCGCCGGGACTTGCGAGGCTTTGGACTAATCCCGCCCCTACCAAATCGCCGGTGAGACAGACGATTGGGATTGTGCTCGTTGCATCCTTAGCTATTCTTCCGGCGAGTGCCCCGGACGCAAAGATCAAATTGATCTTTTGCGAGATGAGATCGGAGACCGTCGTCGAGACTGCCTCCGGCGAAGCCGCACTGGCTGGGCTGCCGACGATGATGATTGTTTCGCCATCGACGAGGCCGAACTCGCGCAAGCCATCTTTGAGTGCATCGATCGCGTTCTGACCGAGTGATCCGATAATTGCGATCCTCGCTATGGCCTTTGATTGGGCAATCGCTGCAAATGGACGAGCAGCCCAAACGGAGGTTAGCCCAGCAAGCTCGATGAATTCCCGCCGTCGCATGTGCCCCCTCCCTGTAAGGAACATGCCGTGGAACATATTCTAGCAGTTTGCGGAGCGTCTGGGAGCGGAAATCCAGAGCCCGTCCAGACGCGGGGCGGGCAGCTACGTCGAACGCGCCGCGCAAGTTCAGATCTACGCGATGTGGACCGGTCAACCGCTGAAGAAGCTTCCGGCGCCCGTGGTCGAGAAGACCCAGCGCGATTACCGGGACGATCATCTGTACAAGGGGCCGACCCCGGCGCAGCGGCACTTCGATGCCTTGAAGCGCATGCTCGACCGCAAGGAGCCGGACTACGCGACGTAGAGGGGCGCGTCAGCTCGATATCGGCGTCCAACCCATCTCGTCATGCGCGGGCTTGACCCGCGCATCCATCTCGCTTCGTAAAAAGCTTCTCATTTTTGATGGATTGCCGGGTCAAGCCCGGCAATGACGAATCACTACGATCTCACCCGATCCGCAAACTGGTGCCAGATTTCCGGTCGCCAGCTTCCGTTCGCAGCGCCCGATGTCGACGGCAATATCCAGATTTGGGTATCGGCGATGGTTTCCACCTGCTCGCCGTAATCTCTCTTGCCGCCGAGAAAATTCTGCCCTGCGGCTTTGCTGGTAAACGCCAGCAACCTCGGACGGCACTCCGCGATCGTTGCACGCAGACGAGCCCGCGCGCTCTCCCTGAGCTCGGGGAGCGGCAATTGATGATCCATTCCCGAATGGGTTTTGACGAAATCGGTGAGACCAATCCGGTAACGGAGCAGGTCGCGGTATTGGTGCGGCTGCAGCAGCTCCGGCGTCAGTCCGGTCTCGTGCAGGATCCGCCAGAACTTGTTCTGCTTATGCGCGTAATGAACCCCAGCCCGCGCGGATGCCGTTCCCACCGCCGTGCCACACAGCACGGCGCGAAGCGATTGATCCAGCAGGTCGCCGAGGACGTCCGGCAACGGCGGAAGTCCTACTGGCTCACCCACACGATGCGCGCGATCCACTCGACCTCATTGGCATCCAGCGTGCGGTCGGCATGCGCCGGATTGACCGACTGCAGTTCGAGCAGTTTTGCGGTCCGGCGTTTCAGCTCTTTCACCATCACTTCGCCGCCAGTGGTCTTCACCACCACGCGGTCGCCGCGGCGGATCGGCGTGCCCGGCGACACCACGATGACGTCGCCGTCGCGATAGGTCGGCTTCATCGAATCGCCTGAAATCTCCAGCGCATAGGCGTGCTCGTCGCTGGTCGAGGGCAGCGCCGCCTCGTCCCAGCCTTTGCCGGCCGGAAAGCCGCTGTCGTCGAAATGGCCGCCAGCGCCGGCTTGCGCGAAGCCGAGTAGCGGCACCGATTGCGACCCCCGCGCGCCGTCGCCGATCAGCTGCACGAAGGTCTCGATCGAGGAGTTGGTGGCGGCGAGCGCCTTGGAGACCGATTCGGTCGAAGGCCAGCGCTCGCGGCCGTCGCCGGTGATGCGCTTGGATTTGTTGAAGGTGGTGGGATCGAGCCCGGCGCGCTTGGCGAGGCCCGACGGCGAGAACCCGGCGCGTTCGGCGAGCCGGTCGAGCGCGGTCCAGACCTGGGCGTGGGTCAGGATGCGCTGTGACTTGGAATGTTTGGCCATCGGGAATCCCTTGGGGCTGATCTAGGAATTATTGCCTTATTCGGGCGGTTTGCGCAAATCTTCCGCGCGCCGCCCGCCATAGCGGCGCTTGAGTTGAGCGCCCGGCGCCGATACGGTCGGCTTCTCACCCGGCGATTTTCGGGAAAACCCCAAGAGACTCAACGACAAGCAGGGAACGCCGGAACCGTGCGCACGATCTACAAAATCAGCCCCGCCTCGGCCTGGCGCGAGGCCGAGCGGCAGGGCGTGTACCGCGGCAGCGCCGACGATGCGCGCGACGGCTTTATTCACTTTTCCACAGCTTCGCAGGTCGCGGAGACCGCGCGGAAGCATTACTTCGGGCAAACCGGCCTGTTCCTGATCGCGGTCGATGCCGACGCGCTGGGGGATGCGCTGCGCTGGGAACCGTCGCGCAATGACGAGTTGTTCCCGCACCTCTACGGCGAACTCGACCTTGGCGCGGTCACCGCCATCCTCGACCTGCGCACGCGATCCGACGGTTATCATGAGATCCCGGAGCTTGTGCCGTGATTCGCGCCTTCGACGCCTTCTCGCTGCCGCTGCTGCGCTGGTTCGATCCGGAGGACGCCCATCGCATGGCGATCCAGGGCCTGCGGCTGTTGCCGCCGATCCGGCAGCGGGTAGACGATTCGAAACTCGCGGTGCGGGCGTTCGGCCTGAATTTTCCGAACCCGATCGGCATGGCCGCTGGCTTCGACAAGAGCGCCGAGGCGCCCGACGCGCTGCTGCGGCTCGGGTTCGGCTTTGTCGAGATCGGCTCGGTGACCCCCAAGCCGCAGGTGGGCAATCCCAGGCCGCGGCTGTTCCGGCTGGAGCGGGATGAAGCGGTCATCAACCGCATGGGTTTTAACAATGACGGCGCGGAAGCGGTGCTGCGGCGGCTTGCCGCGCGCGCGCATCACGGCGGCATCGTCGGCGTCAATGTCGGGGCCAACAAGGATTCGCCGGACCGCGTCGCCGACTACGTCAAGCTGATCGAGACCTTTGCGCCGGTCGCGAGCTATTTCACCGTCAACGTCTCCTCGCCGAACACGCCGGGCCTGCGCAATCTGCAGCAATCGGCCCAGCTCGACGAGCTCCTGGCCAAAGTGATCGATGCCCGCGAGCGCGTCCGCACCAATGCCGGCGATTCGCCGGTGCTGCTCAAGATCGCGCCGGATCTCAGTCTCGCCGAACTCGATGACGTCGTGCACATCGCACGCTCGCGCCGCGTCGACGGCATGATCGTGGCCAATACCACGCTGGCGCGCCCCTCCACTCTGCGCGAAACCAATCGCGCGCGAGAGCAAGGCGGCCTGTCCGGACGGCCGCTGTTCCGGCTGTCGACCCGGATGGTGGCGGAGACCTATGTCCGCGCCGAGGGTGCGTTTCCGCTGATCGGGGTCGGCGGCATCGATTCCGGCGGCGCCGCGCTGACAAAAATCCGCGCCGGCGCCAGCCTGATCCAGCTGTATTCGTCGCTGATCTACAAGGGCCTTGGCTTGGTCGAGGACATCAAGAACGATCTCGCCTCGACGTTATTGCGCACCGGCCGCGACTCGCTGTCGGAGATCGTCGGCGCCGACGCCGCCACGATCACGGCCGAGGACTGGCCGGTGCAGTAGTTGAATCGGTTCACCTCGCCCCGCGTGCGGGGAGAGGTCGAATTGCGAAGCAATTCGGGTGAGGGGGACACTCCGCGCATTCGGTGTTCGTTGAGGCAGCCCCTCACCCCAACCCTCTCCCCGCAAGAGCGGGGCGAGGGAGCTTCAGCCACCTTACGTCTTGAACGACTTCTTCAACAGCGCCGGATAGCGCAGCGCTTCCAGGCCGCCGCGGGCGGCGTAGTGCACCAGCAGCGCGCCCCAGAGGCCGGCATTGCCGAACGATCGCAGCGCCAGCCATGCGGTGAGGAAGATGAGCAGCGACAGCACCATCAGATTGCGCATGTCGCGGGCCCAGGTCGCGCCGATATAGACGCCGTCATAGGCGAACGCGAACACGCCGAGCATTGGCGCGAAGATCACGAACGGCAGATAGTCGCGGGAAAGACGCCGGACCTCAGGGTTCGCGGCCATGACATCGATCAGCGTCGGCCCGAACAGTGCGAAGATCGCGGCCACCGCCAGCGCAAAGCCAAAACCCCAGATCACGACCAGTTTTACCGCGCCCGAAAATCCGTCTCTGTCGCGGGCGCCATAGGCCCGGCCGCACAGCTGCTCGGCGGCGTTGGCAAGGCCGTCGAGGAAGAAGGCGCTGATCAGCAGGAAATTGTTCAGCACCGAATTGGCGGCAAGCGGAATGTCGCCGGCGCGGGCGCCTTGCGCGGCGAAGAACAGCCATACCGCGATCAGCGCCGCGGTGCGGACCATGATGTCGCGGTTGACCGACAGCATGCGCAGCAGTTTTGCGCGGTCGAACAGTGTCGCGCGCGAGATGCCGAACTTTCCCTGGGTCAGGCGGGCCGCGATCACGATACCGAGCAATAGCCCGGTGGCCTCCGCGATCACGGCGGCGATGGCGGCGCCGGCGATGCCGGCGTCGAACACCAGCACCAGCAGCGCGGTCGCGACCGCATTGGTGACGTTGATCGTGATCTGGGTCGTCAGCGCCAGCGTGGCGCGGGCCTGACCGATCAGCCAGCTGAGCACGACGTAATTGGCGAGCACCAGCGGCGCCGACCAGATCCGGATCGTGAAATAGGTTTTGGCGGCGCGGGTCACGCCCTCGCTGCCGCCCATGGCGGTGAGCAGCGCGGTGGCGAGCGGGATCTGCAGGGCGATCAGCGCCGTGCCGATCAGCGCCGCGACGATGAGCCCGCGCACCAGGATCGCGCGCCATTCCGTCGTCTCGCCGGCGCCGAGCGATTGCGCGGTGAACGCGACCGTGCTCATGCGCAGGAACGCGAACAGCCAGAACAGGCAGTCGAACAGCACCGACGCCATCGCGACGCCGCCGAGCAGCGTGGCGTCGCCGAGCCGTCCGATCGCCGTGGTCGAGACGATGCCGATCAGCGGCGTGGTCAGGTTCGCGATCATCGCCGGGCCTGCGATGGCGAACACCTGCCTGGTCGTTACTTTCGAAGCAGGATTTGGCGCGTGCATATCAGAATATGACTACCATGCCGTCTTCAGCCGCGGTGTAGGGCAGCTCATCCAGCCGTCCCAGCATGTCGTCGCTCATATGGGTGAGGATCAGCCGTTTGACGTTGATCTCGGGCAGATGCGCTTCCAGCGTTTTCAGGCTGAGATGATTCTTGACGACCTTGTCGTAATAATAGGCCTCGGCAATGAACAGGTCGGCGTCGCGCGCCGTCGGGATCAGCGTCTCCGTCCATTCGGTATCGGCGCTGTAGGCGATGACGCGTCCTTCGGCCTCGATCCGGTAGGCGAGATGCGGCCCACCGGATTCGCCGTGCACCACCGGATATGGCGTGACCTTTACCGCGCCGAAGCTGCGGCTTTGCTCAGGCGTGAGCGCGACGACCGAGAGATCAAAACGCTGCTTGGTCTTGGATGAATGCTCGAACAGCGCTTCCATCAGTTGCGTAAGCCGCGTCTCGATCCCTTGCGGCCCGGCAATGACCAGCGGGCGGGTGCGGCGCGTGAACTGCGCATCCAGCAACAGAAACGGCAGCCCGGCAAAATGGTCGCCGTGGAAATGCGTGATCAGGATCAGGTCGATGTCGTCGCGTGCAATCTCCAGCCGCTTCAAGGCCGGCAGCGACGAGGCGCCGCAGTCGATCAGGAAATTGACGCTTTTGCCGGTGACATGGAAGCAGGTGTTCGACCTGCCGCCGGAGCCAAGCGCGTCGCCGCAGCCGACAAATCGCAATTGCATCGGCTGCACCCGTTTTGAGGGAAGTCTACCGGCCGCGCGGCGTGCCGAACAGCCGCGACAGCAGCCAGATCGGGATCACGATCACGGCGCCGAGCAGGAAGTAGCGCCACAGCCAATTCACGGCGTCGAAGCCGAGGTCCCACAGCCGCTGGAACAGCGTGCGGATGCTGTGAATGATGTTCCAGGGATCGAAGCCGATGGCGGCGAGCACCACGCCAACCAGGATCGACAGCAGGATCAGCCGGAACGCCACCGCCAGCGGCGAGCCGCCGAGAAAGCGGTACAGGCCGTCATTGCTGGCCGGCAAGTCTCTGACGTCGTTGGGCATCGGTCTCTCCTGCGGTGGTGCCCGCACTATAGGTCACGGCAGGGCACATGGGGAACCCGCTTGCGGGGGTCAATGGCTGCCGTCCGGCGTTGGAACCTTAATTATTGGACAGTCTTCAGCATCCGCTCCAGCGTCTCCAGCCGGTCGGCCTCGCGCGGCGGCTTGTCCCAGCGAAGCCGGCTGATGCGCGGAAACCGCATCGCGACCCCGGATTTGTGCCGCGGCGAGCGCTGTAGCCCCTCGAAGGCGACTTCCAGCACCAGACCCTGATCCGGCTCATGCACGACATGGCGGACGGGGCCGAATTTCTCGGTGGTGTTGCGGCGGACGAAACGGTCGATCTGCAGCAGTTCCTCGTCGGTGAAGCCGAAATAGGCTTTTCCGACCGGCACCAGTTCGTCGCCGCCGTCGCCTTTGGTCCAGACGCCGAAAGTGTAGTCTGAGTAATAGGACGAACGCTTGCCGTGGCCACGCTGCGCATACATCAGCACGGCATCTATGATGTGCGGATCGCGCTTCCACTTCCACCACTGGCCTTTTGGGCGGCCCGGCAGATAAGGCGCGTCGCGCCGCTTCAGCATCACGCCCTCGACCGCCTCGGCATCCTCGCCCGCGCCGGCGCCGGCGGGATCGGCGCGCGCCGCGGTCAGCGCCTCCCAGCTTTCGAAGGGAATCGTCGGCGAGAGATCAATGCGTGGGTCGTCGAGCTTTTTGACGAACGCCTCCAGCCGGGCGCGGCGTTCGATGAACGGCAGCTCGCGCAGATCGTTTTCGTCGTCGCCGAGCAGATCATAGGCGCGCAGATGGATCGGAAAATCTTTTGTTAGCTTCGGAGAAACGACCTTTCGGTTGAGGCGCTGCTGCAGCACATTGAAGGTCTGCACGCGGCCGTCGCGCAGCACCAATAGCTCGCCATCGATGGCGCCGGGCAGATGCAGCGACGGCAGCAGGTCCGGAAAGCTCTTGGTGATGTCTTCGCCCGTGCGCGAATACAGCCGCGCCTGGATGTGGCCGCGCCCGTCGCGGCCGCTCACCGCCTGGACGCGGATGCCGTCCCATTTCCATTCCGCGACGAAATCGGATGCGTCCAGATTGGCGAAATCCGAATCCTCGATCGCATGCGCCAGCATCACCGGACGGAACGGCGTCGGATCGCGATTGACGGGCTTTTCTGCGCGGCCCTCCAGCCACGCGAACAGCTCGAGATAGGGTGGCGAAAGGCCCGGCCACATCAGCTCGACGTCGTGCGGATCCTTGTCTCCAAGGGCAGCCGCCGCCGTTTTTGCCAGCCGCGCCGAAATCCCAATCCGCATCGCGCCGGTGACGAGCTTTAGCAGCGCCCAGCGCCCGGTCTCGTCGAGTTCGTCGAGCCAGCGCGCGAGCTGCTTTGGCAGTTCAGTCTTGCCGAGCGTGCGCAGCGTGGTGACGACCTCGGTCAGCGTCGGCGGCGGCGGGTTGTTGTGGCCGGGCAGGGCCGCCTTCGGCCACATCAGCGCCACCGTCTCCGAGAGGTCGCCGACATAGTCGTAGGACAATCCGAACAGCACCGGATCGGTGCGGTCGGTGATCAAATCGCGGATCAATCCCGGTTTTGCATGTTTGAACGACAGCGCGCCGGTCAGCGCCGCCAGCGCGTAGCCGCGATCGGGATCGGCGGTCTCGCGAAAATAGTTGGTGATCAGCCGCAGCTTGTTGTTGCGGCCGGGCTCATAGGCGAGGCGATCCAAAAGTTCGGCAAAACGGTTCATGCCTCGGCCTCGTCCACCGACACCGCTTCGCTTTCATCCTCGTCGCCATAGCCGACCAGATCGAGCGGCCGCGCGGCAAGGCCCTTTGTCTGGCACCAATGCACCAGCGCGTCTTCCTGGCCATGGGTGACCCAGACTTCGCCCGCGCCGGTGGCTTCGATGGTCGCGGTCAGCCCGTCCCAATCGGCGTGGTCCGAAATCACCAGCGGCAGTTCGACGCCGCGCTGCCGCGCGCGGGCGCGCACCCGCATCCAGCCGGAGGCAAAGGCGGTGACCGGATCGGGAAACCGCCGCGTCCAGATATCCGCGGTGGCCGACGGCGGCGCCAGCGTGATGGTGCCGGCGAGATCGGCCTTCTTGATGCCCTTGACGGGACGGAGATCGCCGAGGGCGATGCCGCGGCTTTCGTAGTAGCGCGTGATCTTCTCCATCGCGCCGTGCAGATAGACCGGCGCGTCGTAGCCGGCCGCGCGCAGCAGCGCGATCACGCGCTGCGCCTTGCCGAGCGAATAGGCGCCGACCAGATGCGCGCGTTCCGGAAACAGCGCCACCGACGCCAGCAGTTTTTTGACCTCGTCGGCGGCGTTGCCGTGGCGAAACACCGGCAGGCCGAAAGTGGCCTCGGTGATGAAGACGTCGCACGGCACCACCTCGAACGGCGCGCAGGTCGGGTCGGTCGCATCCTTGTAATCGCCGGACGCGACGATGCAGGTATCCTTGCAGGTGACTGCGATCTGCGCCGAGCCCAGCACATGGCCGGCGGGATGGAATTTAATTCTGACGTCGCCGAGCCGGATCTCCTCGCCATAGGCAACGGCCTGTGTGCTGCCCGCAAAATTGTCGCCATAGCGCAGCCGCATCATGTCGAGCGTCTCTTGCGTCGCCAGCACCGCGCCATGGCCGGGGCGGGCGTGGTCGGAATGGCCGTGGGTGATCACCGCCCGCTCGACCGGCCGCACCGGATCGATATGAAAGCCGCCGGGCTTGCAGCACAGGCCGGCGGCAACGGGCATCAGGATGTCTTGCGGGCGCATTTTGGATATATAGGCCGGCTTGGCCCAATTTTTAGCCGTCATGCGCGGGCTTGACCCGCGCATCCATCTTTCGGAAGAATCCTTTGATTGATGGATTGCCGGGCACGCAGACAAGTTTACGCAGTCTGCGCAAGGCAGACTACTATGCCCGGCAATGACGAACAATGACAAGTGTGGTCCCCGAAATGCCCGCCCGCGTGTTCCTGTCCTCCGGCGATCTGATGGCCGACCGCCGCTTTGAATTCGCGCGCGATCTGCAATTGAAGGGCGATCTCGTCGCCGCCGCCGATCTGCTGCTGCAGGCCACCGAACTGGCGCCGGATTTTGTCTCCGCCTGGTTCACGCTTGGCGACATCCGCGAAGCGCTCGGCGAGCAGGATGCTGCGATCGCGGCGTTCCGCAACGCCCATGCCGCCGACCGCGGCGACCGCCATGGTGCCAGCCTGCGGCTGATGCGGCTCGGCGCCGAACAAGTGTCCGGCATGCCGCCAGCCTATGTGCAGACGCTGTTCGACCAATATGCGCCGCGGTTCGAAACCGCCCTGGTGGACGACCTCGGCTATCGCGGCCCGGCAATTCTGTTCAAGGCAGTGCTGTTGGTTCGTGCCGTCGCCAAAAAACCCGCCTTCTTCAAGCGCGCGATCGATCTCGGCTGCGGCACTGGCCTCGCCGCTGCGGCCTTCGCCAGCAATGTCGATCGCTTCATCGGCATCGACCTGTCGCCGCGCATGATCGAAAAGGCGCGCCTGACGGGGCTCTATGCCGAGCTCGAGGTCGACGACATGCTGGAGGGACTGCGCAGCAAGCCCGAGACGAGCGCCGAACTCATTCTCGCCGCCGACGCGATGGTCTATGTCGCCGATCTCCTGCCTGTGCTGGCGGAGGCGAGACGCGTGCTGGTGTCCGGCGGCGTACTCGCGTTCACGGCCGAAACCCATGACGGCGAGGGCGTCATCGTCGGCCCGGGGCTGCGCTACGCGCACAGCGCGGACTATGTGCGCGCGTCGGTGGAGGCCGCTGGACTGAAATTGTCCCGGCTTGAAGACCGTTCCGCCCGCAACGAGGACAATTTTCCGGTGCCGGGCCTGGTCGTGGTCGCGGCGAAAACCTGATCGCTCTTCCCTTCTCGCACAAGGGGAGAGGGGGAAGAGTCGCTGCCAAAACTTGAGTCTACACGCTGCGATTTCCGCCTCGCGGAAATGTCGTCGGCTTCTACAAGCGGTATTGTGTCGCGCCACTCCCAGTTCTCTATTGCCGTGCCTGCCGGAATGTAGATCATTGCCCGCAACCAGGGAGAAACAAAAATGAACAAGAAACAAACAAGGCGCGAATTCGGCGCCACCGCGCTTGCCGCCATCGCCGCATCAGCCATGCCCGCGCCTTATGTCTGGGCGGCCGAGAAGAAATACGATCCCGGCGCGACCGACACCGAAATCAAGCTCGGCCAGACCGTGCCGCATTCCGGCCCCGGCTCGATCTACGGCGTGCTGGGGCGCATCGGCGAAGCCTATTTCCAGATGCTGAACGAGAACGGCGGCATCAACGGGCGCAAGATCAAGTTCTTCACCATGGACGACGCCTACAGCCCGCCGAAATGCGTCGAGGCGACGCGGCGGCTGGTGGAGCAGGAGGAAGTGCTGGCGCTGTTCGGCTCGCTCGGCACCGCGCCGCAGACCGCCGTGCACAAATATCTCAACTCGAAAGGCGTGCCGCAGCTATTGCTCAATACCGGCGCCTCGAAGTGGAACGATCCGAAGAACTTCAAATGGACCATGGCGGGCCTGCCGCTCTATCCGACCGAAGCGCGCATTCTGGCAAGACACGTCGTGAGCGTGAAGCCGAACGCCAAGGTCGGCATCCTCTACCAGAACGACGATTTCGGCCGCGACTTCCTCGGTCCCTTCAAGAAGGTGCTGGAAGATGCCGGCGGCACCGCCAAGGTGATCATGGAGCAGACCTACGATCTGACCGAGCCGACGGTCGATTCGCAGCTCATCAACCTCTCGAAGTCGGGCGCGGATGTTTTCTACAACATCTCGACCGGCAAGGCGTCGTCGCAGTCGATCAGGAAAGTGGTTGAACTCGGCTGGAAGCCGCTGCAATTGCTTTCGGCCGGATCGACCGGACGTTCGATCCTCAACGCCGCGGGCTTCGAGAATGCTGCCGGCATCGTTGCTATCCGCTATTCCAAGGACGCCGGACCGGGGCGCTGGGAAAAGGATAAGGACGTGATGGCGTTCGAGGCGTTGCGCGCGAAATATCTGCCCAATGTCGATCCCGACAACACCATCGCCTATGCCGGCTACGGCCAGGCGGTCTCGATGGGCGAAATCCTGCGCCGCTGCGGCGACGAGCTCACCCGCGCCAACGTGCTGAAGAACGCGAGCACGCTCGCCGGATACCACTCGCCATTCTTCCTCGACGATATCAATTACAGCTACACCCCCGACGATTACACGCCGATGAAGACGCTGCACATCTCGATCTTCGACGGCAAGGACTGGCAGATTTCGGAGAAGGCGGTGACGGAGTAGCGGGCGGTCGTCGATCTCCCTCGCCCCGCCCTTCGCGGGGAGAGGGTGGGGTGAGGGGCTCTCTCAACGAAGTTAGTGTCAATTGATAGACCTGTACCCCCTCACCCGGATTGCTTCGCAATCCGACCTCTCCCCGCAAGCGGGGCGAGGTAAGCAAGTGCCCCTCGACGAAGCGCTCCCGACGGCTTAGCTCTTAACCTGTGCCGTCCCTTGTCCTGCCCTTGCCATCGGCCGAAGCCGAGCCCCTGCTGCCCGACCGCTTCCTTCAATGGTTCGCGTCGCGCGGCTGGTTGCCGCGCGAGCATCAGCTCGCGCTACTCGCAAAAGCCCGCGAGGATGCGTCCGCGCTGCTGATCGCGCCGACCGGCGCCGGCAAGACGCTGGCGGGGTTTCTGCCGACATTGGTGGAGCTTTCCATTCCATCGCCTGCGGAGGGGGCCAAGAAAACCGTCATCTCCACCGGCCGCGCCGTGCAGCGCAGCGGCGGCCTCCATACGCTCTACATCTCGCCGCTGAAGGCGCTTGCGGTCGATATCGCGCGCAATCTGGAAACGCCGATTGCCCAGATGGGGCTGCCGATCAAGGTCGAGACCCGCACCGGCGACACGCCGGTGTCGCGGCGGCAGCGGCAGCGGCGCTATCCGCCGGATATTCTGCTGACCACGCCGGAGCAATTGGCGCTGCTATTGTCGTCCGACGACGCGCCGTTTCTGTTTTCATCGCTGAAACGCATCGTGCTCGACGAGTTGCATGCGCTGGTGACCTCCAAGCGCGGCGATCTGCTGTCGCTCGGCCTGGCGCGGCTGTGGCGGCTGGCGCCCGAGATGCGCGCGATCGGCCTGTCGGCGACCGTCGCCGAGCCGGAATCGCTGGCGCGGTTTCTGGTGCCGCAGCGCGACGGCAGACAAGAAGGCGCCGACATCGTGGTCGCCGGCGGCGCCGCGGCGCCTGTTGTCGAAATGCTCGACACCAGGGAGCGCCTGCCATGGGCCGGCCACAGCGCGCGCCACGCGCTGAACGAGGTCTACGACCTGATCAGGCGCAACAAGACCACGCTGGTGTTCGTCAACACCCGCAGCCAGGCCGAGATGCTGTTCCAGGATCTCTGGCGCATGAACGACGATGGCCTTGCGATTGCGCTGCATCACGGCTCGCTCGATGTCGCGCAGCGTCGCAAGGTCGAGGACGCGATGTCGGCCGGCAGGCTGCGCGGCGTGGTTTGCACCTCCTCGCTCGATCTCGGCGTCGATTGGGGCGACGTCGATCTCGTGATCAATATCGGCGCGCCCAAGGGTGCGTCGCGGCTGATGCAGCGAATCGGCCGCGCCAATCACCGCATCGACGAGGCGTCCCGCGCGGTTCTGGTGCCGGCCAACCGGTTCGAGGTGCTGGAATGCGCGGTGGCGATCGACGCGGTCGCGGAGAATGCGCAGGACACTCCGCCGTTGCGCATCGGCGCGCTCGACGTGCTGGCGCAGCACGTGCTCGGCTGCGCCTGCGGCGAGCCGTTTCTGTCCGACCAACTCTATTCGGAAGTGCTGACGGCGGCGCCTTATTCCGGCCTGACGCGAACCGATTTCGACGACGTGGTCGATTTCGTCGCCACCGGCGGCTACGCGCTGAAGAGCTATGAGCGTTTTGCGCGCATCAAGCTGGACAAGCAGGGGCGCTGGCGCGTCACCAATCCGCGGGTGCGGCAGAGCTACCGGATGAACGTCGGCACCATCGTCGAAGAGTCGATGCTGAAAGTTCGCCTGGTGCGTTCGCGCGGCGGCGGCTCGGGCTCGACCGGCGCGCTCGGGCGCGGCGGCCGGATGCTGGGCGAGATCGAGGAATATTTCATCGAAGGGCTCGTGGTCGGCGACACCTTTGTGTTCGGCGGCGAGGTGGTGCGGTATGAGGCCCTCGTCGAGGACCAGGTCTACGTCTCCCGCGCCAACGACAGCGATGCAAAGGTACCGTCCTATATGGGCGGCAAATTTCCGCTTTCGACCTATCTCGCCGAACGTGTGCGAAAACTGCTCGACGACAAGCGGGCCTGGAACGCGTTGCCGGATCAGGTGCGCGACTGGCTGTCGCTGCAGCAGGGATTTTCGCGCGTGCCGGGAGTGCGCGAGCTGCTGGTGGAAACCTTTCCCCGCGGCAGCAAGCATTACCTCATCTGTTATCCCTTCGAGGGGCGGCTGGCGCACCAGACGCTAGGCATGCTGCTGACGCGGCGGATGGAGCGCGCGCGGGTGCGGCCGCTCGGCTTCGTCGCCAATGAATATGCGGTGGCGGTGTGGGGCCTCGGCGACATGTCGTTCATGGTCCGGCACGGCCAGCTCGATCTCAACGCGCTGTTCGATCCGGACATGCTCGGCGACGATCTCGAGGCGTGGCTCGCCGAATCCGCGCTGATGAAGCGCACCTTTCGCAATTGCGCGATCATTTCCGGCCTGATCGCGCGGCGCTTCACCGGCGAGGAAAAATCCCGCCGCCAGGTGCTGTTCTCGACTGATTTGATCTACGACGTGCTGCGCAAGCACCAGGCCGACCACGTGCTGTTGCGCGCGGCGCGCGCCGATGCCGCGTCGGGATTGCTCGATCTTCGCCGGCTGGGTGATATGCTGTCGCGTATTCATGGGCGAATCACCCATCGGGAACTCGACCGCGTTTCGCCGCTCGCGGTCCCGGTGATGCTGGAAATCGGCCGCGAGTCAGTCTATGGCGAAGCGTCCGACGAATTGCTGGCGGAAGCCGCCAATGAACTCGTCAAAGAGGCGATAGGTAAGACAGGATAAAACGTGACGGCAGCCGCGCAATCTTCAGAGGATGATCAAACCGTGCGCGCTTCGACTGTTACGATTGCAGATGTAGCGCTACTCGCCGATCTCTCCGGCGCGCTGTTCTGGGAAGAGCAGCGCCTGCTCGTCGTCTCCGACCTGCACCTCGAAAAGGGTTCCAGCTTTGCCGCGCGCGGCGTGCTGCTGCCGCCCTACGATACGGTGGCGACGCTCGGCCGGCTTGCCGCCGTCATTGCCCGCCACGACCCGCGCATGGTGATCGCGCTCGGCGACAGTTTTCACGATCGAACCGCGCATGAACGTCTCGCGGATTCGAATCGCGAGGCGCTGACTGCGCTGCAGGCGCGGCGAGACTGGATCTGGATATCGGGCAATCACGATCCGGCACTGCCGTCCGATCTCGGCGGCGTGGTCGCCAGCGAAGTCGCCATCGGGCCCATCGTGTTCCGCCACGAGCCGACCGGCGCGTTCGGCGAAATCGCCGGCCATCTGCATCCCAAGGCGCGGGTGCCGACGCGCGGGCGCACCATGGAGCGGCGCTGTTTTGCCAGCGACGGCGAGCGCGCGGTGATGCCGGCGTTCGGCGCCTACACCGGGGGGCTAAGCATCCGCGACGCGGCATTCGCCAAAATCTTCGGCACGCCGGGCTTCATGGCGCATGTGCTCGGCGACCGCAAACTGCACGCGATCGCCGCCTCGCGGTGTTATTGAGTATCCCTCACTGTCATTCCGGGGCGCGCCTCTTGGCGCGAGCCCGGAATCCATAACCCTCGATCGTGGTTATGGATTCCGGGCCTGCGCCTTGCGGCGCATCCCGGAATGACGGCGGTGAATTTTTGCGCGAGACGCGTTGGAAAGTGCCCGACGGGCAAATCAGTAAAAACCTGTCCAGCCCTTCCCATAAAATATTTCGCTTCCGCCGTTGGGCAAATCAGTAGTTTGACTCCGCGCGTCTCACCCGAGCAAGGGGCGTTTCTCGAGTCGTCACGAACGCGCGGTGGGATGCGATGGACGCGACAACGTCGCATGGGCAGCGTGATTTGCGTCACAGTCTCGGCGACGCGGATTGAGCATGGTCACACCTTCATCAAAGGAGCAGACCATGAGCAGCCTCAACACCGAGCCTAAGCTTTCGAAATACGAATTGAACGAGGAACAACTCGAGAAGGCCACTGGTGGATCATCTCTGTCGCTTAGTTACGCACGTGTAAAATTTGAGTACACCGAGCAGAAGCCGGATGGCACCGCTGCGGGTAACGTGGCCGCCAAATGGAGCCTCGCTCAAGGTGCCGTAGCGTGATGGTCAGGCACAACATGTCAATCACCCGCGCTATGACTCTGAGTTGTGCGCGGGTGTTCGCAAGCAAAGGAGCGCGATCATGACACGACAGCGCGATGACGAGGACCTCGAAGCCCACGTTCCCCTGGCAGAACTGAGCGAATGCGACCTTGAGAAAGCGACCGGCGGTTCACAGTCTTCTGGAAGCGGGTCAGGCAAAGTCCAGCACGGTGACCTGCAAGTTCAGAAATATCTTGATAAGGCATCCATCATTCTCTGACGGGAGCTTTCTCCTGATGGCGGAAGCACGGTTGTCGCGTTCTCGGCCGTGGGCGTGGTCGTCGGGTTAGCTGCTCGCGGAGTTGACCGGCGGGCGTGCGCGGCGTGGCGGCATGCCCCCCAGCGCATCAGCACCGTCTCGCTCCCGGCGTCCGCGTTTCGGACGACCCAGGGGAGGGTGACGGTCACAAAAATTGCCCGACGGGCAAATCAGTAAAAACCTGTCCAGCCCTTCCGATAAAAATATTTCGCTTCCGCCGTCGGGCAAATCAGTGGTTTCTCTCCGCGCGTCTCACCCGAGCAAGGGGCGTTTCTCGAGTCGTCACGAACGCGCGGTGGGATGCGATGGACGCGACAGCGTCGGGCGCGCAGTGGGATCGCAGGGCGGGTCTTCCCGTGAGCGATCGGCCGGCGCGCGGACGAACGGCGCTGCTAACCGTTTTCGCCAGAACTCGCCGGGCGGCACGAGGCCCGGCAAGACCTTTGGCGCTGATGGTCGCGGACGGTGAAGTCGTGTGGTCCTGGCGCCCCGATGCTGGCGTCAAGTTTTGCGCAAGATGCATTTCACCCGACCGGGTTTGAGATGGATCTGTCATCCGCAAGGCGACGGTGGCAAACAAGCCGGTCACCGGGGAGAGCACGAAGTAAGCCGTAACCCTTCGCGCGGGGAAAGCCGGGGTGACCCGGTTGAACCTGTGGTCCACTCGTGCGCTTGTTGTGCGCACGACCGCGGGTGCAATCGGCGCCCGGCTTTCCCTGCGCCCTCTGTTCTCGAGAGGGTCGAAATCGACGCAAGCCTCGGGCGCAATGCGCCGCGAGAACGCGGATGCATATCCCTTGCTGTTTGAAATTTGAATCAGACGCTTCAACCCGTCATTGCGAGGAGCGATAGCGACGAAGCAATCCATGCCTCCACAAGCTGAGAGATGGATTGCTTCGCGGAGCCTGTCATCGGGCGCGCATTCGCGCGACCCGTTGGCTCGCAATGACGAAGCGGGGAGATCTCGGCTTTATCTTCACCTCTCCCATAGGGAGAGGTCGGATCGTGGTCCAAACCGGCTACATAGGTAACACAATAGACCGGCGACATGGGTAACAGGTCAAATACTCGGCGAGGAGGGCCTTGCCGATGGGTTGGATGGAGACCTGTGCCGTGGATGAACGGATGCGGTTTGTGATGTCGGTTGTTCAGCGAGAGGAGGCGTTTGCTGTGACATGCCGCCGCTTCGGAGTGAGCCGGAAGACGGGTTACAAATGGCTTGAACGCTATCGAGAGGCAGGCGTCGAGGTCGCAAAACGCTTCAAGGCGGGCGTGGTGCTGCCATTCGCGGGCGCGGCGCAGACCCGCGGACCGTTCCATCTGACCATCGACACCAATGACACCATCGAGACGGCGCGCGCGTTTCCGGACGCCGTGATCGTGCCCGTTCATACCGATGGATGGGCGCATTTCCGCCAGAGCGCGAGCGATCTGCGCGCGTCCTTTGATACACTCGGCTTTGGGGCGCGGTTGCGGATTCTGGAGCCCGGCGTCGCAACGGTCATCGAGCCGTCGTCTCGCGCTTGATACTGCGCAATGAAATAGCCCGCGCCTTCGGTTAAGATGCTGCAGGAACCGGAGCTTGCCCGGTTCGTTATCGCGGCGACTGGACCGGGTATGACGCAACTCAGGAAGATCACCGCGAAGAACCACAAGAAGCCCGGCGACAAGCCGGCCCCGAAGGCCGAGCCGCATCAGCCGTTTCGCTTTCGCGACGTCGTCAAGGCGCTCGGGCCGGGATTAATCACCGGTGCATCCGACGACGATCCTTCGGGGATCGGCACCTACAGCCAGGCCGGCGCGCAGCTCGGCTACGGCATCGGCTGGACCATGCTGCTGACCTTTCCGCTGATGGTGGCGATCCAGGAAATTTCCGCACGGGTCGGCCGCGTCACCGGGCACGGCATCTCGGGCAATGTGTGCCGCTACTATTCGGCGTGGCTGCTCAATGTCGTGGTGGCGCTGCTGTTCATCGCCAACACCGTCAACATCGCGGCCGATCTCGCGGCCATGGCGGATGCGACCAAATTGCTGATCGGTGGACATGGCATCATCTATGTCGTGGTTTTCGGCGTGATATCGGTCGTGGCGCAGATTTTTCTCGACTACAAACGCTACGTGTCGGTGCTGAAATGGCTGACGCTCAGCCTGTTCGCCTATGTCGCCGCACTCGCGTTCGCGCATGTCTCGTGGGGCGAGGCGCTGGCCGGCGTGCTGGTTCCACGGCTGACCTGGAGCGCGGACTATTTCACCACCATCGTTGCGATCTTCGGCACCACCATCTCGCCCTATCTGTTTTTCTGGCAGGCCTCGCAGGAAGCCGAGGACCAGCGCGTCGATGTGCACAAGCAGCCATTGATCGACAAGCATTACGGCGCGCAAAGGGAATTCAATCGCATCCGCGCCGACACCGTGGTCGGAATGGCGTTCTCCAATCTAATCGCGCTGTCGATCATCGTCACTGCCGCCGCGACGCTGCATGCGGCGGGCAAGACCGATATCCAGACCTCGGCGCAAGCCGCAGAGGCGCTGCGTCCAATCGCCGGCGCATTCGCCGAAGTGATCTTTGCGCTCGGCATCATCGGCACTGGCCTGCTGGCGATCCCGGTGCTCGGCGGCGCCACCGCCTATGCCGTCGGCGAGGGCCGGCGATGGCCGGTCGGGCTCGCACGCAAGCCCAAGGAAGCGGTGGCGTTCTACGCGGTGCTGGCGCTGTCGGCGGGAATAGGGATCGCGCTCAATTTCAGCCCGATCAATCCGATCTCGGCGCTGTACTGGAGCGCGGTCGTCAACGGCGTGCTCGCCGTTCCCGTGATGGTGCTGTTGATGATCATGTCCCGCCGCAAGGACGTGATGGGCCATTTCGTCATCGCTGGTCCGCTCTATTGGCTCGGATGGCTGTCGACTGCGGCGATGCTGCTCAGCGTGCTGGCGATGGGGGTCGGGGTTTTTGTCGGAGGTAATACGTAGCTGAGCCACATACGCGAACGTCATCCTGAGGTGCTCGCCGTCTTCGGCGAGCCTCGAAGGATGGCAGCAGGCACCGAGCTAGTCATCCTTCGAGGCTCGCAAGAGCTCGCACCTCCAGCGATGAGCGCAATTGCGCTCACGCAGGGATGACGTCTAATCCTTCCGGAACACAATGGACGCCATCCAGCCCGTCATCAGCGCCATGAACGCGGTCACCAGCCCGTAGATAAAACCGTTCTGGCGCGCGGTGGTGGCGACGAACTGTTCGAAGCCGACCTTGACGATTTCGAACGCGGTCTCGGTCTTGGTCACCAGCGCGCCGTCGGCAAACAGTTTGATCTCGACGTCATAGGTGCCGATCGGCACCGCGGCCGGCAGCGGAATGCCGGTGCGAAACAGCGTCGGCGTCAGGAACGTCACCGCCGAGGTCGCCTCGCGATAGAGCCCGTGTTCGCTGCGCAGCCGCACGAAGGCGCTGCGGAACGCGTCGTTCGGTACCACGTCGGCATAGTCGGGGCCGACACGTTGGGTCAGCAGCACATTGTTGAGGCCGAGCTGTTGGCGCCGCTGCACCTCGGGCGAGGCGATGGCGTCGAAGGGGCGGTTAGAAAACAGTGCGAGATAGGTCGGCACCTGCAGGAACTGCCGCGAGTCGGTGTTGATCCAGATGCCGAATTTGCGTTCCTTGCGGCGCGTCACCATGTCGGCCCGCGGGCCGGCAACGGTGACCACGAGATCGTAATTGTTGCGGCTGGCCGGGGTCGTGGCGTCTTTTTCGACCGAACCGAACAGCACCAGTTCCTCGCCGGAATAGTTCGGCGTCACGGTCACGCGATGGTTCGACACCGACACGATCAGCCGTTCGGCGCGCACAGGCGTTGCCGCCAGCGCCGCAGCCAGTGCCAGGCCCGCGAGCGTGAGGCGGACGCGCGCGGTCATCCGGTGCCTCCGGTTTCCCGGATGGTGAAGAGATCCTCGGGCCGGATCACGAGTTCAATAGCGAAGCGGACGCCGACGGCGAGAACCAAAAGCCCGAGCAGCAGGCGCAGATGTTCGCCGCGGATTTTTTGCCCGGCACGGGCGCCGAACTGCGCGCCGGTGACGCCGCCGACCATCAGGATCAGCGCCAGCACGGCGTCGACCAGATGATTGGTGACCGCATGCAGCAGGGTGGCAAACACCATGGTGACCAGCGTGAGCACCATCGAGGTGCCGATCACGGTCGAGGTCGGCACCCGCAACAGATAGATCATCAGCGGCACCAGGATGAAGCCGCCGCCGATGCCCATCACCGCGCCGATGAAGCCGATCACCAGGCCGACCACGATGATGGGAATGACCGACAGATAGATCTTCGAGCGCTTGAAGCGCATCTTCAGCGGCAAGCCATGAACCCAGCCATGGCTGCCGGAGCGGCGCGCCGGTGCCGCGCCGCCGCGCCTGGCCCGCAGCAGCGCGCGCAGGCCTTCCCAGAACATCAGCCCGCCGACGGCGGTCAGCAGGATCACATAGGACAGCGCGATCAGCAGATCGAGCTGGCCGAGCGCGCGCAGCTGCGTGAAGGTCCACACCCCGAGCGCGGTGCCGATACTGCCGCCACTCAGAAGCACCAGCGCCAGCATCGGATCGATGGCGCGCCGCCGCCAATAGGATATCGCGCCGGAGAACGAGGAGGCCGCGATATGGCTCGCGACCGAGGCGACCGCGACCGCGGGCGCGATGCCGACGAAGATCAGGAGCGGCGTCATCAGAAAACCGCCGCCGATGCCGAACATGCCGGAAACGAAACCAACCGCCGCGCCCATCGCCAGGATGAGGAAAACATTGACCGGAATGTCGGCGATCGGGAGATACAGCTGCACGCGGGTCGCTTTTATGATTGCGCCGCGAGCCGGCCGAGGGCCGCTTCACGGCATGGATTCTTGATCGGGCATTTGCCGGCGGCGAAATCCGCATCTCGCGCGCGCAAAACGGGCGAGCGCGGATCGGGCGCCGCATCTTTGCATAACCGAAATCTGAGGTCGGAGGGACTAAAGAATCCGCCCGCGGGGCTTTTTTTGCCGCAAAGCCCCACGCGCCTTCGGGTGTGGTGAATAATCAGGATTAATGCGTGGGTGGAGGACTCACGGCGCCCGAAGCGGATCGGTGATGAGGTTCATCGCGGAAGCTTCCTTTGTGCCGAGCCAGCGGACGTCCCTGGTCTCCGACATGGCTTCCACGATGGCCGAGGAGACGCCCATCTTGGTCACATAGCTCAAGACCATCCCCGCGGTCCGCTGGGTGTCGGCGACGGGGTCGCGCCCGGGCGTCGAGGTCACAAAGCGGTGGACTCCCAGGGCCGAGCCATCGAGGCCGTAGCGGGTTTTCCCGCCAGCATAGACGAATACGCAGGCGCTGGCGCAATAGGACGGCTTGATGCGGCCCGAAGCGTCGGCGACGCCAACGGCGGTGACCAGCCCGCGCGATCGAACGACCTCGCCCATGATGATGGCCTGGTTCAAATCGCCGCCTGGAGACGACAGCAGGATGACATCGCCGGCCGCGAGATGGGCCTCGTCGAGCCGGTCGCGGAACCAGCTCGCGGCGGCTGGGCCGATCCTGCCGCTGATGGCGAGGGCGGGCCGGCCATCGATATTGGGTTTGACGTTGACTTGGGCGATCAGGGCGGAAGTCAGGCTCGGAGCGTAGTATTGATCTTTCCAGTAGGCCCAGGCCTCCGGCCGCGAAAGGTCCCGGTAGGCGCGGACGCCGACGCCGGAAAGCAGCAGCATCAAGATCAGAACCGACCCAAGACGCCGCAGGTTGCCGGCGGCGCGAAGCGGCCGCGCCACAGGCCGGTCGATCGGCTTGCGTGGTGGGGCCACCGAAGGGCCTGTCGGCGACCTTCGAAAGTGGCTTGCGTCGTCCTGAGGGTCATCGGCAGACAACTCACTACTCCAATTCGATCCTCGGAGTTCAAGGCTGCGCGCGACAGCGTTCGGCAAGATCGCGCGCACACCCTTGGTGGCGCGCTTATCTACACGGGTTCATCGCTGAGGTACATCCGGCGGCGCCTGGGCGGCGTCGCTCAACGCCTTAATGCGCGGCGGCGGTGCGCTTGGCCGGAGCCGGCCTGGCGGCGGGCTTGGTCACATTGGCCTGTGCGGGAGCACTGTCCCAGCCGCCGTGCGGGGTCGCCACATTGACGGCGTCGTCGGGCTGCGGCTCGGCCGTAAAGGTCTGGATCGCGAGCTTTGCCGCGGCGAGCGACTGGGCGTCGAGCCGCTTGGCGATATCGTCGCGCTTGCGGCCGGCGTCGGCATCGCCCTGGCTTGCGGCCAGGCTGAACCACTTGAAGGACTCGGCGAGGTTCTGTTCGACTCCGATGCCGCGGGCATAGAGGATGCCGAGGTTGAACTGGCTGTCGGCGACGCCGCGATCGGCCGCCTTGCGGAACCATTGCGACGCGCCCTTGTAATTGGCGCCCTGGCCGCCGCCGTCGGCGTCGAGCACGGCCAGATTATGCATCGCCTTGGCGTTGCCGCGCTCGGCCGCCTGCAGATAGTAGCGCCGCGCGGTATCAACGTCCTTTTTCACGCTCATGCCCTTCTCGTAGAAGGTCCCGAGCCGGAAGATCGCGGGCACCACGCCGGCCTGCGCCGCGCGGTCATACCATTTCGCTGCTTCGTCCAGATTCGGCGCAATGCCCTTGCCCTCGGCAAAGCGCACGCCGATCTCGTAGGCCGCGGTCGGATCGCCCTTCAGCGCCGCGGCGCGCAAGTTCGGTCCGCCGATGCCGTCAGGCAGCCGCTCGGTCGGCGGCACCTGCACGGTGGCCAGTTTGCCGGGGGTCGGCGTCGTCGGGATCGCGCCGGTGATGTCGCTGGCCGCGAGCGGCGAGGCCGTTGCTTGCGGGATCGCAACCTGCGCGCTGTCCAGCGTGTTGGGTGCGGAACTGTTGTTGGATTGCCGGCCGATCGGGGTCGGCGAGGTGATCGACGGCGCCGCGGGCGCCGGCATCGCGGGCTGCGCGCTAGTGTCGGCGGGCGGCGGCGGCGGGGCGGTCTGCTCGCTCGAATTTTCCATCGCCGGCATCGGCGGCGCGCTGCCGGTGTCGAGCAGGCTCATCGCCATCTTGAAGGTGCCGAGCACGATCACGACCACGCTCGCGCCAACCAGCAGCGAACGGATCTTCGAGGTGACGGTCGAGGGCGCCTGGCCCTCAACCGCGATTTTGACCTTGGATTTCTCCTTGGATTTGTCCTTGGCGGCGGCCTTCGACGCCGCGCGCGCGGCCTTCTCATTGACGGGCTGAGCCGCGGCGGCCTGGGCGGCGCGGCGTGCGGCGGCAATGAAGCTCGAGGTGCTGACGGGCTCTTTCTTGGCGGCCGGAATTTCGCTGATCGCGCTTTCCGAGGCTGCGATGCGCTCGGAGGGCGAAGACATCCGCGCCGTCGGCCGGGTACCCGGCTCCAGCGGATGGTCCGGCGGCAATTCCGGCTCGATCGCAACGCGCTGAGGTGCTGCGTGCGGCTCCAGGATTTCGCTGATCGCGCGCGGCGTCGCGGGGGCGGCGGCGGGTATGGCCGGCGGCTGCACGGCATGGAATTCGCGCGGCGCGGCCGCAAAATGCTCCTGCGCGGCGGCGGGATTCGGCAATTCGGGTTTGGGCTGCGGCACGAAGGCCTGCGGCGGCATCGCGACCCGGGGCGTTTCGGTCCGCGCTTCCACGCGTGGCTCGATCCATTCGGGCGCTGGCGCCGGCGGCGCCATCATCGGCTGCGGCGCCACCGGCGGCGCGGCGCGGACCGCGCGCAGATCGCCTTCGATCATCGCCAGGCGATCGACCACATGGCCGAGTGTGTTGTGAACCGTCTCCAGCGAATCCTGGGTGCGGCGGTCGGTTTCCGACTGGCTGAAACGGATGTCGGACAATTCGCGCTTGACGATATCGACGAGGTCCGGGTCCATCGACAGCGGTGCCGGCGCGCTGACGTTGCGGGTGTTATCGGCGAGCGCAACTAGGTTCGCGTGCTGGCGTTCGAGGCTGCGCAGGATGTCCTGCAGCCCGTCCTCGACCCGCCCGAGATTGCCGGAGCCATCGCCGGTGGAGGACTCGATCCGCTCCAGCAAATACGACACGCGTTGTTCGAGATGGGCAAACGCCGAAGCGTTGTCGTTGCCGACCGGCATCCGGTCGAGCCGTTCGGTCAGTGCCCGCAGCGCGGCTTCGATCTGTTCCGAATTATCGCTCGCGGCCGGTCGCTCACGGCTTTCCAGCGTCGAGCTCAGCGCGGCGATGCGCTGTTCGAGGACTGCAAAGGAATCGCTGTTGTTGTTGGAACGGGACAGCTGATCGACCTTGGACGCCAGCGTGTGCACGTCTTCGGAAAGCCGCGCCAGCGCGTCGTTGGAAGCGACGTTGGAGACGATGGCGCGCAATGCGGCGATCGCGCCCTCGAGCTGCTGGACGGTCGACGGATCGTCATTGGCGCGCAGAATCAGATCGAGCTTGGCGCCGAGATTGCGGATCGCCTCGTCATAGCCGGCGAGTTGCTCGGCCGGGGTCAGCGAGCCCAGCACCTCGCGGATTTCGGAGAGCGCGCGCTCGATGCCGGAAAGCGCCTGGCCGTCGGTGCCGTTCTGCCGGTTTTCGTCGATGCGGCGCGACAGCGAGCGGATTTCGTTCTCGATCGATTCGATCGCGCGGCGCGGCATCGCTTCGGTGATGGCGGCGCGGATTTCGGCGAGTTCGCTGCGGAACGTGGCGATCGACTGCTCGACATGGTCGGGGCGCTGCAGCGCCTCGATCTGGCTGGTGATCTTGATCAGATGACGTTCGAGCGAGGAGAAATCCGGGCCCGAAGGCGCAGGCTGCGGCGCCGGCGGGGGAGCGTAAGCCGCCAACGGCGGCGCAACCGGGGCGATCGGCGGAGGGTTGCGCGGCGGCATCTGCCGGGGCAGCGGACCATCGAGTTCGTTCTGGCGCGCCGCGATTTCTGCGATCGCCGAATCGAACGAGGCCGGGCTCAGCGGCGGCGAGGGACGATAGACCTGGGCGGCCGCGCGCTCGACCGCCTCGGACTGGCGCTGCCTGTCCTGGGTCTGGGTCTGGCGCACCGGGGCCGGGTTTGAAATCTGCGACAGCCGCGCGTCGAGACGTGAGATGGCGTCGTTCAGCTGCCGGGCGACGGACGGCTCGCTGCGGGGCGCCTCATTGCGCGGCGCATTTTCGCTGCGCGGGGCCGTTTCGCTCCGCGGTCTCGGCTGCGAAATCTGTTCGATCTGCCGCGTGATCGAATCCAGCCGCTGGTGAATGTCGGCGACGTCGCGGCTTTCCTGGCTCGGCATCGCCGGCCGTTGATCGTAGGGCGCGCTGCGGAACACGGGAGGGGCTGATTCGCCGATGGTGGAATTGAGCCAGTCGCTCAAGGTCATGCCGGCGCGGCGCGCGGCTGCCTCGGCCCTTTCGCGGACGGATGGATCGATGCCGTCAACACTCCACGATACGCGCGAATTCATGCTCAGATCCGGTTCCGCTCCGGCGCCCACACCCTGCGCCTGCAGCCTCCCCGCGCGTCCCAACGAAGAGACAATCGAATTCCGCGCAGGTCGTCTGCCTCAGATCCTGACTTTTTCGCGTTACGGTAAATAACGGGTTAAGGTTTGGGCATTTGGGCCAGTAAAGTTGCCGCTGGCGGAACAATCGAGGGGCGTGCCGAGGCGTTGCGGCCAAAGCCGGGTTCCAGGCGCCGTCCCGATCAGCCCGGTCGCGGCAGCTCAGCCGTTGCTGTCGTGTTGGCTGTCCGCGAGCGGCACCAAGTTCGCCCGGCTGGAAATGGCAGACAAGGCGTCGATGGCCTCTTCGCACCACTCGGCCACGCTACGCTCATGACGAAGTCCCATGTGCAGCAGCAGCAGCTTGCCGGTATCCGCCGCGGACGCGGTTCCTTGCGGGAAGCGCTTGGTGAGAAGGCGTTCGTAGCGGGCGAGGCGGTCGCGGTGGTGCTCCAGCCGTGCCATCAGATCGTCGCGCAACGGCTCGACGTCGACACTGTCGAGCGCGTAAAGCCGCACCAGCAGGTCGTCCTTCATCGAAGCCGGACTGCTCGGCCGGGCGGCCCAATGCCTCAGCGCGGCTCTGCCCTCTGGCGTGAGGGTGTAGACCAGCTTGTTCGGCTTGCCCGACTGCACGACCTCGCGGCCCTGCACGTGGCCACGGTCGCGCAGCCGCGAGAGCTCGCGATAGATCTGCTGATGGTCGGCCTTCCAGAAGAAACCGATCGAGGCATCGAACGTCTTGGCGAGTTCATAGCCCGTCATCGGACGTTCGGTCAGGCATGCGAGGATCGCGTCGCCAAGCGCCATCGGCCGCCACTCCTTTTCGACCATCATCCTTGACTTTATGCACATAGGCGCATATGCGTCAATGTGCATATCAACGGTCAGACTGAACCCACCCCAAAGCCGGGCACCGCACGTTCGCCCAGAGGAGATGTCCCAATGACCGGGCTCGACAATTGGTACAGCTATATGAAGTCCCACGACACCGCGGCGCTGTGGGATCTGCTCCACCCCGATGCAGTGTTCGAGAGTCCCGTCGTGCATACGCCGCAACGCGGCCGCGACATCACGTTCAAATATCTCGCGAGTGCTGAAAAGGTGCTGGGCGGTCCGGGCTTCGCCTATGTCGGCGAATGGCGCAACGCCAATGGCGCGGTGCTCGAGTTCGAAAAAGAAATCGAAGGCATCAGGATCAACGGCGTCGATATCATCACCTTCGACGCCGACGGCAAGATCACGCATTTCAAGGTGATGGTGCGCCCGCTCAAGGCGATCAACCTGCTGCACCGGCTGATGGGAGAACAGCTCATGAAGCAGGGAAACGATGCCGGCGTCGCAAAGTCGCAACCACTGTCTCGATCGTAACTGCCTTTAATAGTGCCTTGAATCGACGGAACCGGTTAAGGTCCATTTTGGGAACGCAAACGTTGCTGCGCTGCATGAACAGCGAGCCGGGAGAAAACCATGCCGATCTATAAAGCCCCCGTTGAGGACGTGAATTTTCTGCTGAACGACGTGTTCCAGATCGATCGCTACGACAATCTTCCCGGCTTTACCGACGCCTCCGCCGATGTACGCGAGGCCATCTTGGGCGAGGCCGCCAAGCTCAGTGAGGAAGTGCTGCAGCCGCTCAACCGGGTCGGCGATCTCGAAGGCTGTGTCCGCCACGACGACGGCAGCGTCACCACCCCGAAGGGGTTCAAGGAAGCCTTCAGGCAGGTCACCGAGGGCGGCTGGCTGGGCTTGTCCGCGCCGACGGAATATGGCGGGCAGGGGCTGCCGGTCACGCTCAGCCAGGCCGTCACCGAATTCCAGAGTTCGGCGAACATGGCGTTCTCGATGTATGGCGGCCTGACCATGGGCGCGACCGCGGCGCTGATTGTGCATGGCAAGCCCGAGCAGAAGAAAATGTTCGTGCCGAAGATGGTGGCCGGCGAATGGACCGGCACCATGAATCTCACCGAGCCGCAGTGCGGCACGGATTTGGGCCTGCTGCGCACCAAGGCCGTCAAGCAGGCCGATGGCAGCTACAAGATCACGGGCACCAAGATCTTCATCTCCGCCGGCGAGCACGATCTCGCCGACAACATCATCCATCTGGTGCTGGCGCGCATCGAGGGCGCACCCGCCGGCATCAAGGGCGTGTCGCTGTTCGTGGTGCCCAAAATCCTGGTCAATGCCGACGGCTCGCTGGGGCAGCGCAACGGCGTTTCCTGCGGCTCGATCGAGCACAAGATGGGCATCCACGGCAATTCGACCTGCGTGATGAACTACGACAGCGCCACCGGCTGGCTGATCGGCGAAGAGAACAAGGGCATGCAGGGCATGTTCGTGATGATGAACGAGGCCCGCCTCGGCGTCGCCGTGCAGGGGCTCGCGCAATCCGAAGTCGCCTATCAGAATGCGGTGGCCTATGCCCGCGAGCGCCTGCAGGGCCGTTCGCTGACGGGCGCCAAGGCGGCCGACAAGCCGGCCGATCCGATCATCGTGCATCCCGACGTGCGGCGCACGCTGCTCACCATCCGCGCCTTCAACGAGGCCGCGCGCGCCATGGTGATCTGGACCGCGCTGAAGAGCGACGTGGCCCACCGCTCCAGCGATCCCAAGGATCGCCAGGAGGCGGACGACCACATGGGGCTGATGACGCCTGTCATGAAGGGCGTGATGACCGACGTCGGGTTTTCCAACGCGGTGCTGGCGCAGCAGATGTATGGCGGCCACGGCTATATCGCCGAGCATGGCATGGAGCAGTTCGTGCGCGATGCCCGCATCGCCATGATCTATGAGGGCGCCAACGGGATTCAGGCCCTCGACCTGGTCGGCCGCAAATTGCCGCGCGACGGCGGCCGCGCCGCGATGGCGTTCTTTGGCGAGGTTGCCGCGTTCGCCAAGGACCACGGTGGTGACGAGGCGATGAAGCCCTACGTGACGCCGCTCTCGACCGCGCTCGGCCATCTGCAGCAGGCCACCGGCTGGCTGATGCAGAATGCGCTGGCGAAACCCGACAATGCCGGCGCCGCCGCCACCGATTACATGCAATTGTTCGGCCTCGTCACCTTTGGCTATATGTGGGCGCGAATGGCGAAAGTGGCTCTGGACAAGATTGCGGCCGGCAGCGCCACATCCTATCTGACCACCAAGCTCGTGACCGGCCGCTTCTTCATGGAACGGATGCTGCCGGAAACCACCGTACATCTTGCGCGCATCCAGACCGGAAGCGCGACCACCATGGAACTGGCGGCGGAAGCGTTCTGAGTTTCTTTCGCCGTTTCCCCGCGGCTTCGCGAGCATGATCCGGAGAAGTGGATACCGGTTTTCCGAAAAGATCATGCTCAAACAAAAGATAGCTATATATTATGATCCTCATATCAGGAGGGCGTCATGCCTGAGGCATATATCTACGATCACGTTCGCACCCCGCGCGGCCGCGGCAAGTCCGATGGCGCGCTCCACGAGGTGACCGCGCTGGCGCTGGCGACGGTGCCGCTGCAGGCGTTGAAGGAGCGCAACAACCTTGGCGAAGACGTCGTCGACGACGTCATCCTCGGCGTGGTCGATCCGGTCGGCGAAGCCGGCTCCGACATTGCGCGCTTCGCGGCGCTGAAGGCCGGTCTCGGCGAGGCGGTGCCGGGCGTCCAGATCAGCCGCTTCTGCGCTTCCGGCCTCGATGCCGTGAATTTCGCCGCGGCCCAGATCATGAGCGGCCAGCATGACCTCGTGATCGGCGGCGGCGCCGAATCCATGAGCCGCGTCGGCATCGGCGCCTCCGGCGGCGCCTGGCCGATGGACCCCTCGATCGCGGTGCCGGCCTATTTCATGCCGCAAGGCGTCTCGGCCGATTTGATCGCGACCAAATACGGTTTCTCCCGCGACGACGTCGACGCCTATGCGGTGCAGAGCCAGCAGCGCGCGGCCAAGGCCTGGGACGAGGGCCGCTTCAAGAATTCGGTGGTGCCGGTGAAGGACATCAACGGCCTCACCCTCCTCGCCAAGGACGAACACATGCGCCCGACCACGACGATGCAGTCGCTCGGCCAGTTGCAGGCTTCGTTCGCGGCGGTCGGCGCGATGGGCGGTTTCGATGCGGTGGCGATCCAGTCGCATCCGGAAGTCGAAAAGATCAACTACGTGCACCACGCCGGCAACTCTTCCGGCATCGTCGATGGCGCCGGCGCGGTGCTGCTCGGCAGCAAGGAAGCAGGTAGCAAGCACGGCCTGAAGCCGCGCGCGAAAATCCGGGCGTTTGCCAATATCGGCTCGGAGCCCGCGATGATGCTGACCGGTCCGGTCGACGTCACCGAAAAGCTGTTCGAGCGTTCCGGCATGAAGAAGTCGGACATCGACCTGTTCGAGTTGAACGAGGCCTTTGCGTCCGTGGTGCTGCGCTACATCCAGGCCTTCGACATCGATCCTTCGAAGATCAACGTCAATGGCGGCGCGATCGCGCTTGGCCATCCGCTCGGCGCGACCGGGGCGATGATTTTGGGCACCGTGCTCGACGAGCTCGAGCGCACCAATAAATCAACCGCGCTGGTGACGCTGTGCATCGGCGGCGGCATGGGTACGGCGACGATTATCGAGCGGGTCTAGAACGTAGGGTGGGCAAAGCGTAGCGTGCCCACCAGGACAGACACCGATCAAAATGGTGGGCACGGCGCGAAGCGCGCCTTTGCCCACCCTACGGTCAGAATACGATTTCGCATTGGGAGCGACCAACATGGCCTTCAACAATTTCAAGATCGAAACCGACGCCGACGGCATTGCGTTGGTGACATGGGATACGCCCGGCCGTTCGATGAACGTGCTGGACGAGACCTCGGTCAACGAACTCGAGGAGATCGTGAAGCAGACCTCGGCCGATGCCGCCGTGAAGGGCGTCGTCATCACCTCGGGCAAGGAGGCGTTGTCCGCCGGCGCCGATCTATCGATGCTGGAGGGCATGAGCCGCAGCTATGCCGAAATGCTCCAGGCCAAGGGTGAAGTTGCCGCCAACCAGATGCTGTTCGACCAGAGCCGCCGGTTCTCGCTGGTGTTCCGCTCCATCGAAACCTCGGGCAAGCCGTGGGTCGCAGCGATCAACGGCCTGGCGCTCGGCGGCGGTTTCGAACTAACGCTGTCCTGTCACTACCGCGTCGCCGCCGAAAATCCCAAAACCCGCCTCGGACTGCCCGAAATCAAGGTCGGCCTGTTCCCCGGCGCCGGCGGCACCCAGCGCGTGCCGCGCATCGTCTCGCCGCAGGATGCGATGCAGTTGCTGCTCAAGGGCGAAGCGATCAATCTCGACAAGGCCAAGGCGCTCAATCTGATTCACGCCATCGTTCCCCAGGCCGACCTGATCAAGGCGGCAAAAGACTGGATCAAGGGCGGCGGCAAGGCCATCGCACCCTGGGACGAGAAGGGTTTCAAGCTGCCCGGCGGCCCGGTGTTCTCCAAGGCCGGCATGCAGATGTTCCCGGCCGGCAACGCCATCTTCCGCCGCGAAACCTTTGACAATTATCCAGCCGCGCGCGCCATCATGAGTTGCGTCTATGAAGGCCTGCAGTTGCCGATCGACGCCGCATTACGCGTCGAGTCGCGCTACTTCACGCAGATCCTGCGCTCCAAGGAAGCCGCAGCGATGATCCGCAGCCTGTTCCTGTCGATGCAGGAATTGAACAAAGGCGCGCGGCGTCCGCCAAACGTGCCGCCGACCAAAGTCAAGAAGCTCGCCGTGATCGGCGCCGGTTTCATGGGCGCCAGCGTCGGCTATGTCTCGGCGCGCGCCGGCATCGACGTGGTCTTGATCGACCGCGACCAGGAGAGCGCCGACAAGGGCAAGGGCCACGCGCAATCGGTTATCGACGATCTGATCAAGAAGGGCCGCGCCAAGGAAAGCGACCGCGACGCCATTCTGGGCCGCATCAGCGCCACCGCCGACTATAATGTCCTGAAAGATTGCGATCTCGTCATCGAAGCGGTGTTCGAGGACCGCAAGGTGAAGGCGGAAACCTACGCCAAGGCGCAGCCGCTGTTGAAGGACGGCGCGATCTTCGCCTCCAACACCTCGACCTTGCCGATCACCTCGCTGGCCGAGGAGTTCAAGGACCAGGGCAAATTCGTCGGCATCCACTTCTTCTCGCCGGTCGAGAAGATGATGCTGGTCGAGATCATCGTCGGCAAGAACACCGGCGACGTCGCGCTCGCCACCGCGCTGGATTATGTCCGCGTGATCGGCAAGACGCCGATCGTCGTCAACGACTCACGCGGCTTCTTCGCCAACCGCTGCGTGATGCGCTACATCGCCGAAGGCAGCGAGATGCTGCTCGAAGGCGTGCCGGCGGCGATGATCGAGAACACCGCCAGGATGGCGGGCATGCCGGTCGGGCCGCTGTCGCTGTCGGATGAGGTAGCCCTCGATCTCGGCCTCAAGATCATGAAGGCGACCGAGGCCGATCTCGGTCCGAACGCCATCGACCAGGCGCAGAAGAAGCTGATGGTCGAGATGGTGGAGAAGCAGGGCCGCTTCGGCCGCAAGAACGGCAAGGGCTTTTACGACTATCCCGAAAAGGGCAAGGGCCAGAAGAGCCTGTGGGCTGGACTGGCGGGCCTGCAGCCCAAGCATCTCGATCCCGACACGCTCGAGGTCGAGGAATTGAAGCAGCGCTTCCTGGTGGTGCAGGCGGTGGAGGCCGCGCGCACGGTGGAGGATCACGTGATCGTCGATCCGCGCGAAGCCGACGTCGGCTCGATCCTAGGCTTCGGCTTTGCCCCGTTCACTGGCGGTGCGCTGTCCTATATCGACTTCATGGGCACGAAAAAATTCGTCGAATTGTGCCACAAGTTGGAGGCCAAATATGGCTCCCGCTTCACCCCGCCGAAACTCCTGGTCGAGATGGCAGCGAAGGGCGAGACCTTCTACGGCCGCTTCCCGCCGAAGAAGCAGGCCGCGGCGTAACGCAATCGGGTCCCGTCATTCCGGGATGGTGCGTCAGCACCAGACCCGGAATCTCGAGATTCCGGGTTCGATGCTGCGCATCGCCCCGGAATGACGGCAACGATGGATCAACAAAAAGGGGCCGGATCATCGATCCGGCCCTTCGCATATTTTATTGTCGCTGAAAGCTCACGCCGCCTTCATCAGGCCTTCCTTGGTGAGCGCTTCCTGGACCATCGGGCGGGCGCCGACGCGGGCCTTGTAGGCCAAAAGATTCGGCAAGCCCGAGAGGTCGAATTTCATCCGGTCGGCCCAGGACAGCATGGTGAACAGGTAGCCGTCGGCAACGGTGAAGTGCTTGCCCATCAGATACTCGCCGCCGCCAAGCTGGCTGTCGACATACTTGAACTTGCCCATCACCCGGTCCTTGAAGAAGGCCTTGGCGTCGTCGGCCAGCACCGGCGAGAACATCGGACCGAAATTCTTGTGCAATTCGGTGGTGATGAAGTTGAGCCACTCCAGCAGCTTGTAGCGCTCGGTGCTGTCGCGGGCCGGCGCGAGGTTCTTGTCCCTGGCCTTGTCGGCGATCATCTGCACGATGACCGGGCCTTCGGTCACCAGTTCGCCGCTGTCGAGCGCCAGCGCCGGCACCTGGCCCTTCGGATTGATCTTCAGAAAATCGTCACCGTTTTCCAGCTTCTTGGCCCGCAGGTCGACTTTGACCAGATCGTAGGAGAGACCGGCCTCCAGCAGCGCGATATGGGGGGAGAGCGAACAGGCACCGGGTGAATAATACAATTTCATAGGATTTTCCTTCCCTCGGATTATTGGCTAAGGCCCTTGAGCCTGGTCGGTTCTGATCGGATCAGAACCGACCAGGCTCAAAATCGTCATTTTGACGCGTTTTCTTCACGCGAACCGGACCTACTTCGCTTGAAAACGCTGCGGAATGACTAAATGCATATGCATGAAATAGTCAAGATTGATGCAGCTGCATTTAGTGCGGTACACTTGCCTGTGACAGGTATGGACTAGACCATGAAACGCAAACCATCGACCGAGGTGACCGCCGCCTGGATCCGCCTGATGCGGGTGCAGAGTCGGGTGCTGGACTGCGTCGAACAGGATTTGAAGAAGGCCGGCTTTCCGCCGCTGGCCTGGTATGATGCGCTGCTCGAATTGTCGCGCGCGCCGTCCGGCGAAATGCGCCCGGTCGAACTGGAAAAGCAAATGCTGCTGCCGCAATACTCGACCTCGCGGCTGATCGACCGTCTGGTCGACGAGGGGCTGGCGGCGCGGCGCGAATGCAAGATCGACAAGCGCGGCCTGTTCGTCGAGATCACGGAAGCCGGGCGCGAACTGCAGAAGAAAATGTGGAACGCCTATTCCGCCGCGATCGAAAAATACGTCGGCTCCAAATTGTCCGATGCCGATGCCGTCAAACTCTGCGGTCTGCTCGACCGGCTGGGTTGCTCCTGCAGCGAGGCCAAGCCGGCCGCCGCCGCAAGAGACGGCGTACCGGCCCGATGATATCGTTTTTACCATCTGCATCCGCGAGCCCCGGGGTTCGTGGATGCCCCTGCCACACGGCGCGTTCGGTCGAATCGCCCCACATCCGGATTTTTTATGGCGCGTGACCAGATCGATATGACGCCGCTGCAATCGCGCGACGAATTAGTTGCGTGGCTGGAAGCGGGCGTGAAGCCGCCGTCCGAGTTCCGGATCGGCACCGAGCACGAGAAAACCCCCTTCACGCTGCAGGGCCGCGAACCCGTGCCTTACGAGGGTGCGCGCGGCATCGGCGCGCTGCTGGAGGGCATGAAGCTGCTGCTCGGCTGGGAGCCGATCATGGAGCGCGGCAGCATCATCGGGCTTTACGACGTCACCGGCGGCGGCGCGATTTCGCTGGAGCCCGGCGGTCAGTTCGAACTGTCGGGTGCGCCGGTCGAGACCGTGCATCAGACCCAGTCGGAACTGATGGCGCATCTGGCGCAGGTGCGCGAGATCGCAACGCCGTTGGGGATCGGCTTCCTCGGCCTCGGCATGACGCCGTCATGGTCGCGGGCGCAGATTCCGGTGATGCCCAAGGGCCGCTACAAGATCATGACCAATTACATGCCGAAGGTCGGCAAATACGGCCTCGACATGATGTACCGGACCTGCACGGTGCAGACCAATCTCGACTTCTCCTCCGAAGCCGACATGGTCAAGAAATTGCGGGTGTCGGTGGCGTTGCAGCCGATCGCGACCGCGCTGTTCGCCAATTCGCCGTTCACGGAAGGCAAGCCCAACGGTTTTCTGTCGTTCCGTTCCGAGATCTGGCGCGACACCGACAATGCGCGTTCCGGCATGATCCCCTGGGCGTTCGAGGACGGCATGGGGTTCGAGCGCTGGGTCGACTACGCGCTGGATGTGCCGATGTATTTCGTCAAGCGCGGCGACGACTATATCGACGTCGCGGGCTCATCGTTCCGCGACTTCTTCGACGGCAGGAATTGCGCATTCCCCGGCGAGCGCCCGACGCTGTCGGACTGGGCCAACCATCTCTCGACGATTTTCCCGGAAGTGCGGCTGAAGCGCTATCTGGAAATGCGCGGCGCCGACGGCGTGCCGTGGGGACGGCTGCCGGCGCTGCCGGCGTTCTGGGTCGGATTGCTGTACGACGATACCAGCCTGAACGCGGCATGGGACATCGTAAAGCACTGGAATGCGCATGAACGTCAGGCGTTGCGCGACGACGTGCCGCGTTTCGGTTTCAAGTCCAGGATCAGGGATCGCTATTTGTTCGAGATAGCCAAGGAATGCCTGGCGCTGGCCCATGCGGGACTGCGCCGCCGCGGCCATGTCGATCATCTCGGCCGCGACGAGGGCCGCCATCTCGAGCCGCTCGACCAGATCGTCGACTCCGGCCGCACGCCGGCGGAGGAGATGCTGGAGAAATTCAACGGCGCCTGGCACGGCTGCGTGGAGCCGGCCTATCAGGAATATGCGTTCTAGAGCGAAAGCCTGCCCCGCACTTGATGCGGGATGGATACCGGTTCGCATAGCAATCAAGTTTACGCAGATTGCGCAGACTTATCTGCGGTAGAAAACGCGTCAAAACAAGGAGCTAGAGCTATCAGCCCATTGCATCATTTTTGGGCCGTTCATCAGCCGTACAGGTTGATGGCGGTCAAATGACGGCTCGCGGGACAGACGCGCAGTCGAAAGCAACAGGATATGGGGATAGGTCGCCTGCTCAGGGCGTGTGTGGTGACGCTCGCCTTTCTGGCGACCGTCATTGTTGCGCGCGAGGGGCTGGCGCAGGCCAATTTCGACCGTCCCGGTGGCGATTATCTGAGTTCCCCGGTCACCTCGGGCGATCCCGCTGATTGCGCGCTGGTCTGCGAGCGCGACAAGCGCTGCCGGGCGTGGAGTTTCAACTATCCGACGGACATCAGCGCCAGCGCGGTTTGCTGGCTCAAGAGCAACGTGCCGGCCCGCATCCAGGACAATTGCTGCGTCTCCGGCGTGCGCGGCGCCGGCGTGGTCGAACCCCGCAACAGCACGGTCGAAACCTCGATCGACCGGTTCGGGGGCGATTACCGGAATTTTGGACTCAAAAGCGATGAGGGCGACGAGGCCTGCAAGGCGGCTTGCACCGAAGACAACAAATGCCGGGCCTGGACCTATGCGCGGCCGGGCTACGCCGGCCGGGGTGCGCATTGCTATCTAAAGAAAGAGATCAAGCCGCCGCGGCGCAAGGCGGGATTCAGTTCGGGCGTGGTGCGGTAAATTCTCCGTGCGCCGGCGCGCAATTCCGCTGCCCGCGCCGAAACAATCGGGCTCAACATTGCGTATTTCGTATCGAGGCCGTTATGGTCCAGGCGTTGCCGCAATGGCTCACCGAACTAACGACGTCGTTTTAGCGGGTGCGCAATGCAACTCGAATCGACCCTGACTTGCCCACAGTGCAGCTTCCAGGCGACGGAGCAAATGCCGACGGATGCTTGCCAGTTCTTTTACGTCTGCAAGGGCTGCGGTGAGAAACTGAAGCCGCTGCCGGGCGATTGTTGCGTGTTCTGTTCCTATGGATCGGTGCCGTGCCCGCCGATCCAGGAGCGCGGCAAAGACGCGTGCTGTAAATAGTCAAAGGACTTGTCCACCGGCTCGAAGCGCGACGGCCGAAGCGGACTTGCCTTACGGTGCTGCATCGGCCGGTAGCACACGGATCTCCGGCCACAGCTTTTTCCAGCGCGCCGCCTTCGCCTCGTAATTCACAGGCGAAAAATTCGCAGCCCGGTTGGGCCGCACGATCATGCCGGCGACATCGTCAAATCCATCGGGCGCGTAGACGTCGTAGCTATCAGGCGTTCGCCGGATTCCAATGTTATTTCTGGTGAGAAAGCGCTCGATACCGTCGGTCGAACAAGCGAGCGGCGGGTAGGGCAGGCCGTGCTTTTCGGGATACCAGAGATGAACGCGGGCCTGATTGCGTGCTTCGACGGTGACGTTGAGCCTGGCAAATATGCCCTGCAGGTGCCGAATGATCCTGTCTTCGGCTTCCCACGAGGTGTCGGGATCGAAGTAGAAGATGTCATAGTCATTGATGCCGTAATCGATCGCGCGGTTCGTCAGCGCGTTCCACACCGTTTGCACCAGGCAGCCGGAAACGATCCACGCGTCCGGCAGCGCCAGGCGAAACAGTTCATCGGCGATGATTTCGTTGACGGGATTGCGCAGCGCTGCGGCGAGGAATTCGTCCTGGTTCATGGCCGTTCGCAGGGTTGGCTCACGCGAATGCTCCTACCGTCATTGCGAGGAGCCAGCGGGTCCCGCCTCTGGCGGGCCCGATGATAAACTCCGCGACGAAGCAATCCATTCTTTCTTTCCGCGGCAGAGATGGATTGCTTCGCTTCGCTCGCAATGACGGAAGAACCTACGAATCCATCGACGCAATCGCCTTCTTCGAGGCCAGCGTCCGCCAATGCCGGCGCAGCAGCGGTTCGACCGCCGCGCGCTTGGCCTTCGACAGGTGGATCAGCACCATCGGGTAATCGCGGTAGTGATCGGTGAAGTAAAATACTTTTGGCTGGCTCTCCACCAGCATTCGCGCTCATCCTGGGGAACGCCCGGCATCACCAGGCTGTCGCCGTCTTCCTTCAAGCGCGCCAGCATCTTCTTGCGCACTTTCAGCGCCGGCGTGCCGTAGGAGGTGCCGTCCTCGACCTCCGGCCACGCCAGTGCGATTTTCCTGACGTCGTCGAAGGTCATTTGGACTTGGCTCAATTCACTGCGGTGAAGAACCGCGCGAGGCGAAAACCCGAAAGCCAGGTCCATACCGGCTGGCTGCGTATGCCCATGTCCCAGGATCCGACCACCGCGTCGGCGCGGCCGACCAGATTGTCGATCGGCAACAGGCCGACGCCGCCATCGCGCACGGCAACGCGGCTGTCGGCCGAGTTGTCGCGGTTATCGCCGAGCACGAACAGTTTTCCGGCCGGCACGGTGATTTCCGGCGTGTTGTCGAGCTGGCCGTTGTCGCGCATCTTGAAGATCGCGTGGGTGACGCCGTTCGGCAGCGTCTCGATATAGCGATAGGCCCGCTCGCTGCTGCCGGAATCGTCTTCCGCCTCGCCAAGGCCGTCGGGCTTCAGCGTCGCGGCATGGTCGTTGATGAAGAGCTGGCCCTGCCGCATCTGGATGCGATCGCCGGGCAGTCCGACCACGCGCTTGACCCAGGCCTGCGAACGGTCGCCGGGCCAGCGGAACACCACGACGTCGCCGCGCTTCGGCGTCTCGCCGAACACGCGGCCGGTTTCCGGCAGCGTGATCTGGATCGGCAACGACGCCGCACCGTAGCCGTACGGATATTTCGACGCCAGCAGCGCGTCGCCGATCAAGAGCGTCGGCTCCATCGAGCCGGACGGCACGTAAAACGGCTCGGCCAGTGCGCCCTTGGCGACGAACACGGCCATGACGATGGCGACGAGCTGGACCGCCTGGGCGCGCCAGCTCGTAGGTTTTGCTGCGGCTGATGGTTCGCTATCGGTGCTCACTAGCCCGTTCCTCCAACCGTAATCCGTTCCATCCGCAGCGTCGGCTGGCCGACGCCGACCGGCACGCCCTGGCCGTTCTTGCCGCAGGTGCCGATTCCGGTATCCAGCGCAAGATCGTTGCCGATCATGGTTATTCTGTGCAGGTCGGTCGGCCCGTTGCCGATCAGCATTGCGCCTTTCAGGGGCGCGCCGAGCTTGCCGTTCTCTATTCTGTAGGCCTCGGTGCACTGGAACACGTATTTGCCCGAGGTGATGTCGACCTGGCCGCCGCCGAAATTGGCGGCGTAGATACCGTTCTTCACCGAGGCCAGGATTTCCGCGGGGTCGCGTTGGCCTGACAGCATGTAGGTGTTGGTCATGCGCGGCATCGGCACATGCGCGTAGCTCTGGCGGCGGCCGTTGCCGGTCGGCTTCATGTTCATCAGCCGCGCGTTCTGGCGGTCCTGCATGTAGCCGACCAGAATGCCGTCCTCGATCAGCACGGTGCGGTTGGTCGGCGTGCCCTCGTCGTCGATCGACAGCGAGCCGCGTCTGGAAGCCATCGTGCCGTCGTCGACTACGGTGACGCCCTTGGCCGCGACCTGCTTGCCCATCAGGCCGGCGAAAGCCGAGGTCTGCTTGCGGTTGAAATCGCCTTCAAGCCCATGGCCGACCGCCTCATGCAGCATCACGCCGGGCCAGCCGGCGCCAAGCACCACGTCCATTTCGCCTGCGGGTGCGGGAACCGATTCCAGATTGACCAGCGCCTCGCGGATCGCGCCGTCGGCCGCTTCCCGCCACGCCTTGGTTTCGATGAAGCGCGCATAGCCTTCGCGGCCGCCATAGCCCTTGCTGCCGCTTTCCTGGCGGTCGCCCTGGCCCGCGACCACGGAAATATTGACCCGCACCAGGGGGCGGATGTCGCGATAGCTCTCGCCGTCCGGGCGCACGATCTCGACCACCTGCCAGGTGGCGCTGAGGCTGGCGGAGACCTGCCGCACCCGCGGATCCTTGTCGCGGACATAGGCGTCGATCTCGGCGAGCAGCTTGACCTTGCTCTCGAAGCCCGGTCCATCCAGCGGGTTGTCGTCGCTATAGAGTTTGACGTTGGTGTGCGCGGGGGCAGCTGCCAACGAGCCCGAATAGCCGCCGCGGACGGCTGACACTGCGTCCGCCGCGCGCATCAGCGCCGGCAAGGACACGTCGGACGAATGCGCATAGCCGACCGCGTCGTCCTTGACCGCGCGCAAGCCAAATCCCTGCGAGGTGTCATAGGTTGCCTGCTTCAGCCGGCCATTGTCGAACATCAAGGCTTCGGTCTGGCCATATTCCAGGAACAATTCGCCGTCGTCGGCCCCCTCGAGCCCCCGCGCGATCTCGCGGCGGACGGCATCGCGGTCGAGATTGGCGCGGTCGACGAGGGAGGTTGTGGCGAGATTGGTCATGACGTCTCCAACACGATTGTTCCAGTCGTCCCGGCGAATGCGGGGACCCATAACCACAGGTTCCAGTGTTTAAGCATAGACTCGCGGCGGGCTCATCTTACAACACGGCAACCTGTGGCTATGACTCCCGGCTCGCGCTTCGCTTCGCCGGGGCGACGAATGTTGAAGATAGGCACTGTGGCCACAAATAGGGAGGGTCCTGGCGGCTGAAGAATACCCCTAGGGCAACTTGTCATACCCCTCGCCGAGCCCGTTCAGGCTTAGCGGAAACCCGATCCCCTCTTCCGGGGTCTCGAAGATGATGAATGTCGCGGTCTTGGCGGTTCGCAGCTGCCCGAGCAATTTCTCGTCCATCACGACTTCGGCAACGCAGCCGTTCGGCAGGCAGCGGACGAAACCGGCGCGGCCGACGTCGACATTGTCGAGTTTCAGGCCGAGGCCCGAGGGCAGCAACACGCCGAGCGGGGCGACCACCCGCATCAGCTTGCTCTTCTGGTCGGCGGTTTTCAGCACGATCACGGTGAGGCCGGCGTTGGAGCGGTCTTCGGCTACCACGCTCTGGATCAGGGCGCATTGCTCGCCCTGCGCGCCCGGCGGGGTGTCGCAGCGGATCTGCCAGTCGCCATGGACCGACCGCACCGCGCCTTGCGCGCTGGCCGCCTGGGTCATGCCGAGCAGCAAGGCTATGGCCAGCAAGCTGTCCAGCCAGCGGGTGGGCGCCCATCCTGACCGCGCTTTCAGTCTCGCCTGATGTTTCGAACGCCCCATCCGGGTCGATCCTCTGATATTTTCCAAGGCCCCTGGTTTCCAAAGGCCGGTATTTCCAAGGGCCAAGCCGGCGATATTCCCGTTGGGCCCGGCCGGACAGCACGCGAACCGACTGATACCGTAATGACGGCGCCTTGAAGGCATCCTTCCAGCATTGCCGCGCCCGGCGGGGCCGCTCAGGACCTGCGAATCAGGTTCCTGTGAAGCACCCCATCTGTGCCTACATCCGGCAATCCGGCTGTCAAGCGGCGCTATCCGCCAAAAGTGCGGCTTTGGCCTGATTTACCGGGAAAATGTGACATCCGGAGATTAGCCCGTGACGCATGGCTTTGCGTCCCACTACTGCATTGCGAGAGCCTGCGAATTATGGTTTGAGAGGCTGGATTTCGACGCGTTCTAGCGATCTGGCTCGAGTGCTCCTAAAGTGTGCTTACAAGGTGCACTCATAGAGTACGTCGTAAGGCCGTTTGTCAGGGCGGATCGTGCGGCATTTCCGGCCATTCGGCCGGGGATGCTTTGGGGATTTATCAAGGGAGCGCGAGCGGCATGAAGATGTCGAAGGGCCAGATGGGCCGGCATTTGCTGGGATTAGCGGTGGCAGGCATGACGCTCGCCGCCAGCGGGACGGCATTCGCCGAATTGGGGCAGCCTGCGCCGTGGGAATACAAGCTGCAGGAAGCCGGCTCGCCGGTGATGGAGAACATCACCTGGTTCCATAACTTCCTGTTCGTGTTGATCACGGTCATCACCTTGTTCGTGCTCGCGCTGCTCATCATCGTGGTGGTGAAGTTCAACGCCAAGGCCAATCCGGTCCCCTCCAGGACCACCCACAACACGCTGATCGAAGTGGCCTGGACGCTGATTCCGGTGCTGATCCTGGTCGGCATCGCGGTGCCGTCGTTCCGCCTGCTGTTCCAGGAACTCGATATCCCGAAGGCCGACCTGACTATCAAGGCGACCGGCAAGCAGTGGTACTGGAGCTACGCCTATCCCGATAACGGCAAGTTCGAGTTCGATTCGCTCTTGGCGCAGGACAAGCAGCCGCGGCTGCTCGGCGTCGACAACGAGATGGTGGTGCCGATCAACAAGATCATCCGGATCCAGACCACCGGCGCCGACGTGATCCACTCCTTCGCGGTGCCGGCCTTCGGCATCAAGATCGACTCGGTGCCCGGCCGTCTCAACGAGACCTGGTTCAAGGCCACCAAGCTCGGCATGTATTACGGCCAGTGCTCGGAACTGTGCGGCAAGGATCACGCCTTCATGCCGATCGCGGTACGGGTCGTGAACGATCAGGAATTCGCGAGCTGGGCTGAGGCTGCGAAGAAGAAGTTTGCGACCAATCCGGCGAATTCGTTCGCCTCGGCTGGTCAGGCCGCGCAGTAAGCCGACAGCTTTAGCGCAACGGGACAAGGGCGACGGGACCTAAAGGGTCCGATCAAGGGACTGCAAGGCAGGATTTGGAACATGGCAACAGGCGCAGCGACACACGACGACCACGCCCATGACGATCACGCGCACGCTCATCCGACCGGATGGCGGCGCTTCGTCTATTCGACGAACCACAAGGACATCGGCACGATGTACCTGGTGTTCGCGATCATCGCGGGTGTCATTGGTGCGGCGATGTCGATCGCGATCCGCGCCGAGCTGATGTATCCCGGCGTCCAGATCTTCCACGAAACCCACACTTACAATGTGTTCGTGACCTCGCACGGCCTGATCATGATTTTCTTCATGGTGATGCCGGCGATGATCGGCGGCTTCGGCAACTGGTTCGTGCCGCTGATGATCGGCGCGCCCGACATGGCGTTCCCGCGCATGAACAACATCTCGTTCTGGCTGCTGCCGGCTTCCTTCGCGCTGCTCCTGCTGTCGACCTTCGTCGAGGGTGAGCCGGGCGCCAACGGCGTCGGCGCGGGCTGGACCTTGTATGCACCGCTGTCGACCTCGGGCCATCCCGGACCGGCGGTCGATTTCGCCATTCTGTCGATCCATCTGGCCGGCGCCTCCTCGATCCTCGGCGCCATCAACTTCATCACCACCATCTTCAACATGCGCGCGCCGGGCATGACGCTGCACAAGATGCCGCTGTTCGTGTGGTCGATCCTGGTCACGGTGTTCCTGCTGTTGCTGTCGCTGCCGGTGCTGGCCGGTGCGATCACCATGTTGCTCACCGACCGCAATTTCGGCACCACCTTCTTCGCCGCCGACGGCGGCGGCGACCCGGTGCTGTTCCAGCATCTGTTCTGGTTCTTCGGCCATCCCGAAGTCTACATCCTGATCCTGCCCGCGTTCGGCATGGTCAGCCAGATCGTCTCGACCTTCTCGAAGAAGCCGGTGTTCGGCTATCTCGGCATGGCCTACGCCATGGTCGCGATCGGCGGCATCGGCTTCGTGGTGTGGGCGCACCACATGTACACGGTCGGCATGTCCAGCGCGACGCAGGCCTATTTCGTCGCCGCCACCATGGTGATCGCGGTACCGACCGGCGTGAAGATCTTCTCCTGGATCGCGACGATGTGGGGCGGCTCGATCGAGTTCAAGACGCCGATGCTGTGGGCGATCGGCTTCATCTTCCTGTTCACGCTCGGCGGCGTCACCGGCGTCGTGCTGGCGAATGCCGGCGTCGATCGCGTGCTGCAGGATACCTATTACGTGGTCGCGCACTTCCACTACGTGCTGTCTCTGGGCGCCGTGTTCGGCATCTTCGCCGGCTGGTACTACTGGTTCCCGAAAATGTCGGGGTACATGTATTCGGAGGCGATCGGCAAGGCGCACTTCTGGTTCACCTTCATCGGCGTGAATCTGGTGTTCTTCCCGCAGCACTTCCTCGGCCTCTCCGGCATGCCGCGCCGCTACGTCGATTATCCCGACGCGTTCGCGGGCTGGAACCTGGTGTCCTCGATCGGCTCCTACATCTCCGGCTTCGGCGTGCTGATCTTCATCTACGGCGTGATCGACGCCTTCGTGCGCAAGCAGCAGGCGGCCGACAATCCGTGGGGCGCCGGCGCCACCACGCTGGAATGGACGCTGTCGTCGCCGCCGCCGTTCCACCAGTTCGAAGTGCTGCCGCGCGTGCAGTAACCCAAAAAATGCACGGCGCGCCGCTCTAGGGCGCGCCGTGCTTCTAACCAAAGCGAGATCTGTTTTGTCGGTTGTCGATCACAACGCCATCGAGCTGAGCCCTCGGATTTCCGAGGCCGAGGTCGGCGACTACATCGCGCTATTGAAGCCGCGGGTGATGTCGCTGGTGGTCTTTACCGCACTGGTCGGCCTCATCATCGCGCCGGGCCATTTCCATCCCGTCCTCGCCTTCACCTCGATCCTCTGCATCGCGGTCGGCGCCGGCGCTTCCGGCGCGCTGAATATGGCCTATGAGGGCGATATCGACGCGTTGATGTCGCGCACCGCCAACCGGCCGATCCCGCGCGGGCGCATCACGCAAGCCGAAGCGACGGCGTTCGGAATGACGCTGGCGTTCTTCTCGGTGATGACGCTCGGCATTCTCGTCAACTGGGTCGCGGGCGGGCTGCTCGCGTTCACGATCTTCTTCTACGTCGTGATCTACACCATGCTGCTGAAGCGCTGGACCGCGCAGAACATCGTGATCGGCGGCGCCGCGGGCGCGCTGCCGCCGGTGGTGGCATGGGCGGCGGCGACCGGCTCGCTGTCGATGGAGCCGATTCTGCTGTTCCTGATCATCTTCTTCTGGACCCCGCCGCATTTCTGGGCGCTGGCGCTGTTCCGCAGCGACGATTATGCCCGCGCCGGCGTGCCGATGCTGCCGGTCGTCGCCGGTCCCGACGCGACGCGGCTGCAGATCCTGCTCTACACCGTCGTGCTGGTGGCCGTCGCCGTCGCGCCCTGGCCGCTCGGCTATTTCGACGCGGTCTATGGCGTGACCTCGCTGGTGCTCGGCGCCGGCATGCTGGCGCTCACCATCAACGTCTATCGCCGCCGCGAGGGCGTTGTGGCCACGCGCGCGACGCGAAAACTGTTTGCCTTCTCGATCCTTTATCTGTTCGCGCTGTTCGCGACCCTGTTGCTCGAGGTCGTTGTTCGCGCCGCCGCATCGGCGATCGGGTAGGGGGCGCATGGGACGCGAATGGACGACAAGCGGATGCCAGATGGAATCGTCCTCACCGAGGCGCAGAAAAGAAGCCGCCGTCACCGCTCGATCGCGATCGCGCTCGCGCTCGGCGTGCTGGTCCTGTTGTTTTTCGCGGTCACCCTGGTCAAGGGGCCGGCCGTTCTCGTGCGGCCGATGTAGTTGATATGACAGAGCAACCCACTCAACGCGAAGCGCCTGCCGCAAGCCACAAAATGGTCTCGCGCCGCGGCCTGACGCGCGATGCGGTCGTGGCCTCGATCTGCGGTTTCGTCGTGGTGCTGATGGTCGGCGCGTCCTACGCCGCCGTTCCCTTCTACAACTGGTTCTGCCGCGCCACCGGCTTCAACGGTACCACCCAGGTGGCGACCTCGGCGCCCTCGGGCGCGCCGCTGGCGCGCAAGGTGACAGTGCGTTTCGACGCCAATGTCGCACCCGGTTTGCCGTGGAAGTTCGTGCCGGAGCAGAACGAGATCGAGGTCAAGATCGGCGAAGTCGTCACGATATTCTATTCGGTGACCAACCAGGCGGCGCGGACCACCGCCGGCCAGGCCGCCTATAACGTCACCCCGCTGACGGTGGGATCGTATTTCGAGAAGATCAACTGCTTCTGCTTCACCGAACAGACCATGGCGCCGGGCGAGAAGCGCGACATGCCCGTGGTGTTCTATGTCGATCCGGCGCTCGCCGCCGACAGCGAGAACGACGGCCTGAACACCATCACGCTGTCCTACACCTTCTATCCCGTGCGCGATCCCTTGCCGAAGCCGCTGGCTGCGAGCGAGCCGGACAAGCGCAAGGGAAACCTCTGACACCGGGAATTCCGGGCTACTGGAATTTTTCGATTTGATTTTTGAGACGAATACGTGCCGAAGGATACGGCACCGCTAACGGAGAGACCGCAATGGCTGAGGCGCAAGTCAAGCACCACGATTATCATCTCGTCGATCCGAGCCCGTGGCCGGTCGTCGGGTCGATCTCGGCGTTCATCATGGCCGTCGGTGCGATCGGCTGGATGCATCATATGTATGCGGCGGCCCCGATCGTGTTCGGCATCGGCACCATCGGCGTGCTCTACACCATGGCGAGTTGGTGGGGCGACGTGATCCGCGAAGCCCAGTACAAGGGCGACCACACCCGCGTGGTGCAGATCAGCCATCGCTATGGCATGATCCTGTTCATCGCCTCCGAGGTGATGTTCTTCGTCGCCTGGTTCTGGGCCTTCTTCAACTCCGCGCTGTTCCCCGCCGACGCGGTCCACGCCACGCGCGACGCGGTGTTCGGCTGCGGCGCCGGAACGGCGATGGGCGCCTGCAGCGTGCCGGGCACCTGGCCGCCGCATGGCATCGAGACCTTCGATCCCTGGCATCTGCCGCTGCTCAACACGCTGCTGCTGTTGACCTCGGGCACCACGGTGACCTGGGCGCATCACGCGCTCTTGGAGAACGACCGCCAGGGACTGAAATACGGCTTGATCCTGACCATCGTGCTCGGCGCCACCTTCACCTGCGTGCAGGCCTATGAATACGCCCACGCCGCGTTCGGCTTCTCCGGCAACATCTATGGCGCGACTTTCTTCATGGCGACCGGCTTTCACGGTTTCCACGTGCTGGTCGGCACCATCTTCCTGACCGTCTGCCTGATCCGCGCCTATGCCGGCCATTTCACGCCGACCCAGCATCTCGGCTTCGAATTCGCCGCCTGGTACTGGCACTTCGTCGACGTGGTGTGGCTGTTCCTGTTCATCTGCATCTATGTCTGGTTCCATGGCGCGGAAACCGTCGCGCACGGCGCGCATTAGCCAGAAGCCATTGTGATACAAGGGGGCGGCCGCAGGGCCGCCCTTTTTGTTTCAAAACAACGAAAGACCAGAGCATGCCGGATCAGACGCTGCCCCCATTGGCGCAAAGCGCAATGCGCGGCATCGCCTGCAAATGCCCGCGCTGCGGCAAGGGCAAGCTTTACGCGGGCTTTCTCACGCTGGCGCCGCGCTGTGAATCCTGCGGGCTCGACTACGCCTTTATCGACGCCGGCGACGGCCCTGCGATTTTCATCATCATGCTGGCCGGCGCGATCGTGGTCGGCGCCGCGCTGATCGTGGAAGTGAAATACCAGCCGCCGTTCTGGCTGCACGCCGTGCTCTGGCTGCCGCTGATTCTGGCGACCACGCTGCTGCCGTTGCGCTCGATGAAGTCGCTGCTGATCGCGCTGCAATTCCATCACAAGGCCGCCCCCGGCCGGCTGATCGACCGCGAGCCGAAATGACCGGATCGGTTTCGCGGCGCCGCGGCATCGCCGGTTTTGGCGCTTTCACGCTGGTGATGGTGGCGGTGTTTGCCGGCCTCGGGATCTGGCAATTGCAGCGCCGGGTCGAGAAGCACGTTCTGATCGCGGCGCTGAACGAACGGCTCGCCGCCGCGCCCGAGGCGCTGCCGGCGCCTTCGCAATGGAGCGCGCTGACGCAGGCACACGACGAATTCCGCCGCGTCAGCTTTGCCGCGACCTACGCAAAGCTTGCCGACGCCATGGTCTACTCTTCCGGCTCGGCCGTGCGCGAGGATGTCTCCGGTCCGGGCACCTGGGCGTTTTTGCCCGCGCGGCTGCCGGATGGAGCGATCGTCGTGGTCAATGCCGGCTTCGTGCAGAACACGATGCAGGATCGCGCCCAGCAGGATCGCGCGGTGAGCCGGCTCGTCACCGATGCGCCGGTGAACCTGACCGGCTATATCCGCTTTCCCGAAAGCGCGGGCACGCTGACGCCGGCTGAAAATGCCGCCAGGCGGCTGTGGTTCACGCGCGATCATCTTGCGATGGCGCGCGCGCTCGGCTGGAGCGAGGGCGGCAAACAAATCGCGCCGTTCTACATCGATCTGGAAAGTCCGGTGCCCGCCAGCGGCATTCCAAAACCCGGGCCGCTCGAAGTTCACCTCAAGGATGATCACCTGCAATACGCCGTCACCTGGTTTGCGCTGGCGGGCGCGGTGGTGATCGCGTTCGGCGTGTGGTGGCGAGCGCAGCGGCGAGGTTGACCCGACGCGTCTCGCTTCGACAAGCGGGCCGAAAGCGCCTTGTTTAGAATGCTTTGATCGATCAGTCAGTCAGAGATACGTGCCACAACCAAAGCGGGTGCGACGTTATGGAGGATCCCTGCGACAAAATGCTGCATTGCGGCAGTACTCATGTACCTTTTTTGCGACACTTTGCATATTTGTCACGCTAAGGACCCCCAGCTCTTTCCTATGGCATTTGGTATACATTACGCTCCCCACGCTCGTAAGTTGAATCGACTACGAACGCGGGGAAAAAAACGTCATGAGGAATACGCTTCTATCGGGGACGGCTTGCGCCGCTCTTTGCTTGGTCTCGTTCAGCGGTGCGGCACGATCTGCGACACTCGATGACGTGATAGCTCGGCTCGACAAAATCGAAAAAGAAAACGCCGAGCTGCGCGCAAAAGTGCGCAGCCTGTCCGCGGCAAAGCCGGTAGCAGCGGCGCCGGCGGCCGCGCCGGCCGTTACCGACCCCAGCAAATTCAAGGGCAATCCGGTTCTGCACGCCGGCGTCGCGACCTCACCGGCACCCAAGCCCGGCGGCATGACGATTGGCGGCATTCCGGTCAAGGCGGGTCCGTTGGGACCGCTGATCGACAACACGACGGTTACGCTCTACGGCTCGATCGATCTTTCAGGGGACGTCTTCAATCCCTCGGTTTACGATCAGGGAACGAAATTCGGCGTCGCGAGCAACATTTCCAGCTTCGGTATTCGCGTCAGGCATAACCTCGCGCCGTATGGCTGGGACGGCATGGCCGTCGTGGCCCAGATCGAATCTCAAGTCGATTTCGCGTCGGCGCCAACCGAGCGCGCGGCGTTCGGAACGCGCGACAGCTTCGTCGGGATGGAGGGGCCGTGGGGCTCCATCAAGGCCGGTAAAACCGATACGCCGTACAAGAAATCCACCGCGGCGATGGATCCGTTCACTCGAACGCTTGGCGATTATAATTCGATCATGGGCAATACCGGCGGCGACAACCGCGCCGAGTTCGATTGGCGCATGAACCACGCGGTCTGGTATGAATCGCCGATCTTCAATGGCTTCCAGTTCAGCGCGCTGGCCTCGCCCGGCCAGAACGAGGCCAAGGACAACAGCGACTATGCATACGGCGATATCTTTCAATGCAACGGCGCGTCGGCCCGCGGCAGCGGCAGCAACTTCCCGAACACCGGTGGCGCGCTTCCCGGCAACATCGGCGGCAACGGTTGTACCGACGGCTCCTTCGGCAACGCCTATAGTGCTTCTTTGACCTACAAGAACGGGCCGTTCTCGGCGATCGCCGCCTATGAGCTCCACGAGCACGTCAATCGTCATGGCGACGACGGGCTCGAACCCGCCCTGGCCGGTACGCCCGCGTTCGCACCGGTCTTCCTGGCGGATGGTTCGCAAGTCTTGACCGGCACGCACAACGAATGGGCTGCGAAGGTGGGCGGCGGCTATCACTTCAACGATGGTCTCGGCGACCTGCAGCTGAATGCCTATTACGAGTGGATCCGGCGCGAGGTGACCCCTGCCGAACAACCGTTCAACGAGCGCTCGCGCGATGCCGTATTCGCCAGCGCCACGCAGCGGATCGGCATGTGGGCACTGAGCGCGTCTTACGCCCACGCTTTCAAGAGCCCAGGCAACCCGGCGATGCTGAGCGTCAACGATCCGGTGCTGGCACCGTTGGCAACGTTGCAAGGAAACCTGTTCAGCAATGACGCCAGCCAGTATGCGATCGGCGCCCGCTACTACTTCAGCGATTGGGCCAGCTGGTACATTGTCGGCTCCCAGCTCAATCAAGGTCCGGGCGCGCACTACTGCCTTGGTGCGAGTGGCCATGGCTACCAGGTCTGCTCTCGCGATCAGTTCAACAACACGATCGGTGGCGCAACCATCAGAGCTGCGACCACGGGTATGACGTTCAACTTCTGAGCGCCAGCGAACAGGGGATGAAGGGGGACTTGGCGACGGGTCCCCCTTCGCTTTAGGCGATCTGCTTCGATCGCGGCCGGGAAGTCCAATCGCCATCGATCGTCGAACGCCGGCAGGATGCCCCAAGAAATTGATTTTACCGGCACCTCGCCAGGGTAGAATTTGGCAGACCTGCGAGCGTTACAGGGAACCAGACCATGGATATGCAGCCGCCGCCGGCCCTGGTGCAATTTGCGCAGGCCGAAGTCCCGCCAGATCAGCCCGTCGAGCCGACACCGATCAAGGTCGACGTGTCGAAATACATTCCTGAATCGGCGACCGCGGTGACCATGATCGTGACGCTCACGCCGCCGACGGGCCAGGCCGTGATCTATCCCGCCGGCCATGAGAACGAGGGAACCCTGTTCAAGGGGCCGCGCTCGATCGACGAAGTCAAGCTCACCGGTCCGATCGTCTATGTGAAGCTCTATGGCGCGACCAGTTTCGATATCCAGTACACCAATTATCGGCAGCCCAATTGAATGCGGCCGGATTCGGCGTGAGAACGAACGACGCTGTGGGACATTCGACACCGCAACAGCTGTTGGAAGATGCCCTGGCAGCACACCGCAAGGGCAGAATAGGAGATGCGAAGCGGCTCTATGCTTCGGTCCTGAGAATGGATCCCACCAACGCGGCGGCGCATGGCAACCTTGCGATCATCGCCGCGCAGCAGGGCGATCTGACAAGCGCCGAGCGGCTGATTCGACGAGAGATCGAGCTCCGGCCGGATTATCCGGCGAGTCACAATAATCTCGGATCGGTGTTGCAGCAGCAGGGCAGGCTGGTGGACGCCATCGCCGCGCACCGGCATGCCATCAAACTCAATCCGAATTACGCGGAGGCCTTCCTGGCGCTCGGCAACGCGCTGAGGCAGCACGGCGATCTCGACGAAGCCATGGCAGCCTATCGGTCCGCCATCACGGCGAGGCAAGACTATGCCGAGGCCCACAACAACATCGGCGTGCTGCTTCAGATGCAGGGCCGGCCCGACCAGGCGGCGTCGGCCTATCGCGAAGCGCTCGCGCTCAGGCCGGGCTACGCGGAGGCCGGGTTCAATCTCGGCGGTGTGCTGCATCAACAGCATGAGCTGAAAGCCGCCGAAGCGGCCTATCGCAGGGTCATTTCGCTCAACCCCGGCATTGCCGTCGTTCACAACAATCTCGGAACGGTCTTGAAGGACCAGGGTCTCCCCGATGCCGCGCTCGCGGCCTTCGATGATGCCGTCAAGCTGCAGCCGGACTATGCCGAGGCGATCTATAATCGCGCCACGGTGCTGCAGCAGCAGTCGAAACTGGAAGCGGCGCTGGCGGATTACGGCCGGGCCATCGAGCTCCGGAAGGATTACACCGACGCGATCAACAATGCCGGCATCGTGCTTCAGGAACTCGGACGCGCAAGCGAGGCGATCGATCTTTACCGCGCCTTGCTCGAGCGCATGCCCGATCACGCCGATGCAAGCAACAATCTGGGGACGGCGTTATTGGCGCAGGGCGGGTTCGAGGAAGCGCGGGCGGCGTTCCAACAGGCCTTGACGCACAGGCCCGATTTCCCCGAGGCATTTTACAATCTCGGCAACGCCTGGCGAGAGCTCGGTAATCTGTCCGAGGCGATCGCGGCCTATCGCAACGCGTTGCGGCTTCGGCCCGATTACGCCGATGCCTTCGGCCAGCTCACCTATCATCGCGCGCAGGCGTGCGCCTGGGATGATTACACTGCCGATCAGGAGAAGCTCCTCGGCATGGTGCGGCAGGGGGTTCGCATCCCGCCGTTTTACCTGCTCTCGACGCCGGCATCCGCCGGGGATCAACTGGTCTGTGCCCGGCAATGGATCGAGCCGATCAGGCCGCCGCCGGACGCGGTCTTTCCGCATCGGGTATCGGTCGGGCGCGGGCGCATCCGGCTCGGCTATCTCTCGGGAGACTTTCATCAGCACGCCACGGCAGGGCTGATGGCCGAGTTGTTCGAGCGCCACGATCGCGACCGCTTCGAGGTTTTCGCCTATTCCTACGGACCCGACGACAACAGCCCGATGCGCTCGCGGCTGGCGCGCGGATTCGATCGCTTTGTCGACATCCGCGCCGCGTCTCACCGCGAAGCGGCACGGCTCATTCACGCCGACCAGGTCGACATCCTGATCGATCTCAAGGGCTATACCCATCACGCGCGACCGGCGATTTCGGCCCATCGCCCGGCGCCGGTGCAGGTGAGCTATCTCGGCTACCCCGCTACCATGGGGGCCGATTTCATCGACTACATCATCGTCGATCCCCTTGTCGTTCCGGCGAGCCAGCAGCCGTTCTTTTCGGAGCGGCTGGTCCACCTTCCCTGCAGCTATCAGGTGAACGACAGGCGGCGCGAGGTGACCGCCGGCGTCTCGCGGCAGCAATGTGGCCTGCCGGCCGAAGGACTCGTGTTTTGCTGCTTCAACAACTCCTACAAGCTGTCGCCGGCACTTTTCGATATCTGGATGCGCCTGCTGGGTTCGGTTCCCGGCGGCGTCTTGTGGCTGCTCGAGGCCAACCAGCTTGTGAAACAGAACCTCCGTGCGGAAGCCGGCAAACGCGGCGTCGACCCCACCCGGCTGGTCTTCGCCCCGGTCGTCCCGTCAGCCGAGCATCTCGGGCGCCACCGGCACGCCGACCTGTTTCTCGATAATTTGCCGTGCAACGCCCACACCACTGCGAGCGATGCGCTGTGGGCCGGAGTTCCCGTGCTCACCTGCAGTGGGGAAACCTTCGCCGGCCGGGTCGCCGGCAGCCTGCTGACGGCGACCGGTATGGCCGAATTGATCACGCAATCGCTCGAACAGTATGAACAGACCGCGCTGGCGCTGGCGCGTGACCCGCAACGCTTGGCCGCGCTGCGGCAAACCTTGCAGGAAAGCCGTGACACATGTGCGTTGTTCGATCTGCCAAAGTTGACGGGAAATATCGAGGCGGCCTACGCGCGAATGTGGCAGACTTGGCTTTCCGGCGAGAGGCCAGCGGCATTTTCAATCGAGACGGCTGCGGGAAATAAGGGAGAGCAACCATGTTGATGCGAATCGTCGTCGCGCTGGCTTCTTTGGTGGCATTCGGCACCAGCCAGGGATGGGCCGATGCCTATAAGGCGCCAAAGAATTATACAAGACATCATCGTCACGCGCATGTTGTTCGATACCAGGCGCAACCGGTCGCGCCGGCGCCCTATGACGGCCCGACGCTGGTGCTGCATCCCGCCCAGAACATCGCCTGCGATACGCCGTTTCGGTCGACGCGTGCGCTGCCCTGCGATCAACCGGTCTGGGTCTACGGAAGTCCCTGCGAGCGAGATTTGGGTCTCGGTCGCTACCGGTCTTGCGACGGGCGCTGAACGGGGGGCTGGTTTCGGAACAGGGTCATGACCGCGGGGGGCCGTTCAGAGCAGACGCTCGCAGCCGCGATGGTGCACCATCGCGCCGGCCGTCTCGCTGAGGCCGAGCGGCTCTACCAGTCCGTCTGCGATACTGATCCAGGCAACGCGCGCGCGTTTCACCTCTACGGCGTGGTCGCCCATCAGCTCGGACGGCCCGATGCGGCGTCGCTGCTCGGCCGCGCCGTGACCCTCGATCCGGCATTTGCCGAGGCCCACAACGACCGCGGCGTGATCCTCGCCGCCAATGGATCGTTTGCCGACGCCATCCCCTGCTTCGAGCGCGCGGTGGCGCTTAATCCCGGATATATCGAGGCGCGCAATAATCTCGGACGCGGATTGCGGTCGCTCGGGCGCCTCGACGAAGCATTGGTGCAGTTCGAACAGGTCCTGAAAGCCGCGCCCGATTCGCCGCTTGCCCATTTCAATCTGGGCTCGGTGCTCGAACTGGCTGGTCAACGGCCTGACGCCGAGAAGCATTACCGCAGCGCCATCGCGCTGCGCCCCGACTTTGTCGACGCCCATCTCCAATTGGCTTTGCTGCTTCAGAACAGCGATCGGCTGCCTGAAGCGCTGGCCCATGCGGAGCGGGCGGTCGCACTGCGTCCGGACAGCGCCGGTGCCCGCAACAATCTTGGCAATATTCTCCGCAGCCTCGGCCGGCGCGAGGAAGCGATCGCGCAATATCGGTCAGCGCTGCGGCTCGAGCCGAACTTCTTCATGGCGCACTACAATTGCGGCGTCGCGCTGCGTGGTGAGACCAGGATCGCGGAAGCGCGGGCGCATTTCGAGCGTGCGGTTGCGCTCAGGCCGGATTTTTTGGAAGCCGAACTCGCTTTGTGCATGGCGGAGCTTCCCGCGCTTTACGCGGACGCAGCGGAGATCGACGAGCGGCGCGCGGCCTATGCAAGCCGGCTGGCAAAACTGTCCGCGAATCTGGAACGCGCGGCCGTCCCCGCCGCGCTCACCGAGGCGATCGGGTCGCATCAGCCGTTCTATCTTCCCTATCAGGGCCGCAACGACCGCGAGCTTCAAGCTCGCTATGGCGCGCTGGTCTGCAAAATCATGGCCGCGAGATATCAGACGCCGGTTTTCCCGGATCCGCCCGCCGCGGGCGAGAAGATCAGGCTCGGTATCGTCAGCGGGTTTTTCCGGCAGCATTCGAACTGGAAGATCCCGATCAAAGGATGGCTCAAAATGCTGGACCGCGATCGGTTTCACGTCTCCGGCTATTACACGAACCCTGAGCGCGATGGCGAGACCGAGGCGGCGGCAGCGATGTGCGACCGCTTCGTGCAGGGTCCGCTATCACTCGACGGGTGGCGGCGCGCGGTCCTCGACGACGCGCCGCATGTTCTGATCTTTCCCGAAATCGGTATGGACAAGGTGTCGGCGCAACTCGCGGCGCAGCGGCTCGCCGCGGTTCAGTGCGTTTCCTGGGGACACCCGGTCACATCGGGATTTCCGACCGTCGATTACTTCATCAGCAGCGATCTCATGGAACCCGCGGACGCCGCCGATCACTATTTTGAAAAACTGGTGCGGTTGCCCAATCTATCGATCTATGTCGAACCGCCGGACGTCTCGCCGCCCGGGATCGACCGGGCCAAGCTCGGTCTGCGCGAAAATGCCGTTGTCTATTGGTGCGGCCAATCGTTGCCAAAGTACCTGCCGCAATTCGACGAGGTCTTCGCGCGCATCGCCACGGAGGTTCCCGACTCCCAATTTGCTTTCATCGAATTCGGAGGCGGTAGCGGCGTCACCAATTTGTTCCGAAATAGGCTCGAGCGCGCCTTCAAGGCCGCCGCTCTCAGCGCCGGCGATCACTGTGTTTTCCTGCCCCGGCTTGCGCCGGATCTGTTCGTCGCCGCCATCGGTCAATGCGACGTCGTGCTGGATAGCATCGGCTGGTCGGGCTGCAATTCGATCCTGGAGAGCCTCGTTCACGATCTTCCCATCGTGACATTGGCCGGCGCGATGATGCGCGGCCGCCACGCGGCGGCGATCCTTGACATGATGGGGGTCGGAGAGACCACGGCGCGGACCGTCGATGAATATGTCGGCTTTGCAGGCGCGCTCGGCCGCGACGCAACGAAGCGAAGCCGATTGTCCGCCCAAATACGTGACCAGAAGCGTCGAATCTACCGCGACCTTGACTGCATCGCATCGCTCCAGGAGTTTTTGGACAAAGCGGTGCGAAATCCCGGCAGCAAGTAGTTTGGAAAACCCTTGCTCACTGTGAGCTCCGCGGATCGCAATTCGCGCAGGGTCACTCGGTCACGTCCACGGATTCTTGCCGCTCGACAGCCGCTCCGCCATTTCGGTCTGGAATTGCGGGGGGCCATATGCGATCCATTCGCCGTCGGTCTGGAAGATCAGCGGCCGCTGGCTCTGCCGACAAAACTCCTTCAGCCAGTTGATCGCTTTCTCCTTCGGCCGTGCGCCGACGGCGACGGCAACATGGACCGGGACGCCCCGCCACTGAAAGTTTGAGGCAAGCAGAATCAAATTCGCCTTGTCCGGCCGCATCCATTCGGGAAGCGGACTGTTGTCGGCGAGCCACCCGCAAATGAATTGCTGGCACGGATCCACCGGCCTGTCCTGGTAGATGCTGCATTTGTGCGCGACACTGAAGCGGCAGGGATTTCCCGGCGAAACATCCTGACCGCGGACAGTGATCCTCAGCCAGCCGTCACAGCAGGCCGTGCATTCCGAACATCCTCTGGCTGCATTCGATCGATCAGGCTGCATTGAAGTTTTCGTCCCAACATTTCGGCTACGCTAGGTAAGATTCGAGCCGACTGCAAATCAGATCGGCCCGCAGGGGTAGCGAAGCATAGTCGCCCTCCATTGATGACAAAAGGCGGGTTAAGCCGGAATCTGGCATCGGGCCGCGCCTCGCGCGGACCCGTTGGCCAGCCCTCCTTACATGTTGCGGCAGTCGAATTGCTTTTAACCGCTTGCAATTTTGCGCTCGTGGGCCATACCGTCGAAAAGCAAAAGGGGTTTGAGCGATGCTAAATGAGCGAGAGAAGATTCTGGAAGCGCTGCGCGAGAAGCCGCTGAAGGTGTTCGAGGTGATGCGGCGCGCCAATATTCCGAATGAGGAAGCATGCCAATCGCTCCTGATGAAAATGCGGAGCGAAGGTTCGGTCAAGTTCGATATTCACAAGGGCCGATGGCACATCGGGTGACCACGTGCAGAGAGTGCCAACCATTGCCTAAATGGTATTGGCGACGCCCGCCTGATGCGATCCCGCGCCCGCTTGCGCATCATGAGGCGAAAACCCGGCCGGCGGCCGGGCCAGGGATCGGCCAACGCGCCTGAGCATCGCACCTGCCCGCGTGGCGCTGTGGTCAAGCAGCCAACGCCCGAACGCAGGAGGTGACAGCGCGCGCGCATAGAGAAATCCCTGAACGACGTCGCATCCAAGTTCCGCCAGCAAGTCTCTCTGCCCATCTGTTTCGACGCCTTCGGCCACGACGGTGAGCTGCAGGCTCTGGCCAACGCGGATCACGGTGGTAACGATCGCCCGCGCAGTGGGGTCGCTCTCGACATCGCGCATGAAGCTGCGATCGATCTTCAGCTCGCGGATTGGCAGATGCGCCAACCGGCTGAGACTCGAATAGCCGGTTCCAAAATCGTCCAGCGACAGGCCGACACCCTGCTTGCGAAGGGCATTCATGGTCTCGATCGCGACCGAGCGCTCGTTCAGGAACACGCCCTCGGTGATCTCGAGCATCAGCACTTCCGCCGGCAGGCCGTGATCCGCGAGGATCCCGGCGACAACTGATGCCAGATTCACGTTCTGGAAATTGATCGGCGACAGATTGACCGACACGCAGGGGATATCCAGCCCGGCCTTGCGCCATTCCGCCATTTGCCGGCAGGCCTCGCGGACCGACCACAGGCCGATCTGCTCGATCAGTCCGCACTCTTCGGCCAGCGGGATGAATTTCGCAGGCGAGACCTCGCCGAGCACCGGGTCATGCCAGCGCGCCAGCGCCTCGACGCCATGGATGGCGCCATCGCTCGTCCGGATCTGCGGCTGATAATGCAACTTCAGGGCATCGTTGGCGATCGCACTGCGCAACGCCGCGCTGTGGGCCAGCCGTTGTTCGGCGAGCCGGTCCATGTCCGCCGAGAAGAAGCGATAGGTGGAGCGGCCGGCGCGCTTGGCCTTGTACATGGCCGCATCGGCCTGCTGTATCAGAGTATCGATGTCATCAGCGTTGTCCGGATAGATGCTGATGCCGATGCTGGCGGACATTGGCACCTGCCTGGTTCCGATCGGGAGCGGCGTGGAGACAGCTTCCGTGATCCGCGAAGCGACCGTTGAGGCCTCGCTGGCGTCGCGGTTCGGCAACACGATCACGAATTCGTCGCCGCCGAGACGTCCCAGCAGGTCGCCCGGCTGAATCTGCGCGCGCAGGCGTTGGGCGAATTCGACCAGCAATTCGTCGCCGGCCGAGTGTCCAAGCGTATCGTTGACGTCCTTGAAATTGTCGACATCGAGAAACGCCAGCGCGACGTGTCCACCGGCGGGGCAGGCCTGGACCGCCTCGGCGATCATGTCGCGCAAGCGCGCGCGGTTCGGCAGGCCGGTCAACGTATCGTAATAGGCGAGCCGCGCGATCTGGGCGCGCGCTTCCTTGCGCTCGATCGCCAGCGCGCCGAGATGGACGCAGGCGTCGACGATGCGCTGATGCCAGCGGCTTGGCGGGCGGCATTCCCTGAAATAGAAGGCGAAGGTACCGATCACGCGGCCATCCTTGCCCTTGATCGGCGTCGACCAGCAGGCGCGCAAGCCGACCTCGAGCGGCCGGGTCTTGAACGGCTGCCAGCGCGGATCGGTGTCGATATCCTGCGCCAGCACGGCCTCGCCGTAATACGCCGCGGAACCGCAGGAGCCGATATCCGGGCCGATGGCGACGCCATCCAGCGCCCGGGAATAATCCTCGGGAAGGCTGGGGCCGCCCAGCGGATGAATTAGTCCAGCGGTGTCGATGTGGAGCAGCGAGGACACGACATCGGGCGCGATCTCCTCGACACGCCGGCAAAGCCGATCGGCGATATCGGTCAAGGGGATTTCATCGGCCAGTGCGTTCATGATCAGCTGCTGCAGCGACCGCAACTGCCTGGTCTCGGTGATATCGGTCAGCAGGGCGAACATGTACTTGACCTGCCCGCGGGCGTTGCGGAACGCCTTGACGTTGGCCGAGACCCAGATCTCGTCGCCGTTCTTGTCGTAGGCGAGGACTTCCTCCTCGCCGCCGTTTTCCTCATCGATGCAGCGCCGCAATCTTGCGAGCGTCTCGGGATCGGTATGGCGGCCCGCGATCAACTCGCGCAGCTGCCGTCCCGTCGCCTCCTCGGGCGTGTAGCCGAACATTCCGGCAAACGCCGCGTTGACATAGACGATCCTCCGGTCGGGATCGGTGACGACGACGGCGCGGTTGGTGCGGTCCGCGACCTCCGACAGCAGCGCCGATCGGGCGCGACGATCGGCTTCGGCGGTGATGTCGCGAACGTAGGCGATGGTCGAGGTCCGGCCGCCGGCCTCGACACGCGAAAGCGACAGCGCGGCGCGAACCCGGCTGCCATCCTTGCGCTTGATCGTGATCTCGGAGCTGCGTGTCCTGAAAGCGTCGTCGCCGCTCGTTTCACCCGAGACCGGCGCCGAATGCTGTTGCAGATCTTCAAGCCCCAGACAGCCTACATGACGACCGAGCACTTCCGTGCGGTTCAGCCCCCAGACGAGCTCGGCTGCCGCGTTGAAATGGCTGACGCGCAGATCGCTGTCGACGATCACGACGGCATCGTTCGCCCGCTCGAGTGCCGCCAGCAGGAAATCCGGGTCCTCTATCACAGGGCAATCGTGTTCGAGCATCATCCAACCCTGGTGCCCGCCTGGAAGCCATCGAGGCCTTGTCCCGGCGGAGGCACCGTTTTGGCGAAGAGCCTATGGTCCATCGGTGTTGAAATGGTTCTTCGGTCCGGTTCCATCCGGCGGAAAGATATCATCGTTAAGAATTCGCTAATGATCCGCAGCGAGCGCGGGTGAATACTGCTCCGGGCAGTCTCGATATTGGCCTGCGCAGCTGGTGCCGAGGGTTTCAAATTTGCAATAGAAGCCATGTCGACATTGAAATTCGCAGCTTTGCGGCAACGGTTTACTCTCGCGGCAGACCAAGCACGCGAATCGGAGAGGGAACGCAGTTCGATGGCTGATATTGGAGCAAAAGCCGGAGGCCAGGCGTCGCCAGCGCCGGCCCTGCCGTCCTGGCCGGACGAGGTCTACCGTGCGCTGAAGGACGCGGGCGTGCGCCAGGTCGCGATGGTGCCGGATGCCGGCCATAGCCGCCTGATCCGCGCCTTCGAGGCCGATCCGGAAACCCGCCTCGTCACCCTGACGACGGAGGAAGAAGGCGTGGCGATGCTGGCCGGCGCCTGGCTGGGCGGCGAACGCGGCGTGCTCCTGCTGCAGTCCAGCGGCGTCGGCAATTGCATCAACATGCTCTCGCTGCCCGCCATCTGCCACATGCCGCTGCTGATGATCGTGACGATGCGCGGCGATTGGGGTGAGTTCAACCCGTGGCAGATCCCGATGGGGCAGGGGACACGCGCGGTGCTGGAGGCGATGGGCGTGATCGTGACGCGGGCGGATGAGCCTGATCTGGTCGCCTCGACGGTCCAGGGCGCTGCGAACCTCGCTTTCAACACCTGGCGGCCGGCGGCGGTCCTGATCGGACAGCGCGTGCTCGGCGCCAAGAATTTCAAGGAGCTTGCCCGCAAATGACCCATCCGAATGCGTTGCTTCACCGTCGCGACGTCGTCAATGAACTGTTGCGGGCGCGCGGCGATCTGCTCGTGATCGCCGGCCTCGGCGCGCCGAACTGGGATGTCTCGGCCGCGGGCGATCACCCCAATAATTTTCCGCTGTGGGGCGCGATGGGCGCCGCTTCCATGATCGGGCTCGGACTTGCGATGGCGCAGCCGAAGCGGCGGGTGCTCGTCATCACCGGTGATGGCGAGATGCTGATGAGCATTGGGGCGCTGGCCACCATCGCGGTCGAGAAGCCTGCGAACCTGACCATCGCGGTGCTCGACAACGAGCGTTTCGGCGAAACCGGCATGCAGAAGACCCACACCGCCGCCGGCGTGGATCTGGCAGCGATGGCGGCCGCGGCCGGCATTCGGACGTCGCGGGTGGTCAGAACGCCAGCCGAGGTCACCGAAATCCGCGATCTCGCGCATCAGGGAAGCGGACCGGTGTTTGCGCAGATCAAGATCAATCCCGAGGCGCTGGTCTTCGTGATGCCGCCGGCCGACGGCGTCATCCTGACGACGCGGTTCCGGCAGTCGGTTCTCGGCGACAGCGCGCTCTATAATTGAGGCGCGCTGTCATACCGTCATCTTGATCTTCCAGAAACCTTCCTTCGAAAGCTGTTCGATCTCGGACATGATCAGCGTCGAGATCGTTGTCGTGGCGATCGACGTCGGATGGTCGATCGGCGATGCCAGGATGAGTTCGCGCGAGATCGACGGGCTGACGAGGGCGGCCATCTCCAGGCGCTGCGCCGCCAGTTCGGCGCGGATGGCGGAGGGCGGCAGCAGCGTGTAGCCCAGTCCCTCTTCCATCAGGCTGATCTGGGCGCGATAGGAATCGGCCTCGATCAGCGGGTTGAGCGACAATTTTTCCCGCGCCACGGCCTTTTCCAGCAGGGCCCGCAGACCGTGCGAAATGCTGGGAACGATCAGGTTCTGCTTCACCAGCCATTTCAGGTCGACGTGCTTCTTCTTGTTGAGGCCCGACCCCGGCGGCCCCACTACGGCGATGTCTTCGCGCCCGATCGACTGCACCTGGAGATGGAGATCCACCGCGGGGCCGTAGGTGATCGCCAGATCCATCTCGCCCCGGTGCAGCCATTCCACCAGATGCCCGCCATAGCTTTCCACGATGCGCAGCGAGATATCCGGAAAATCCGTGATGACGCGGCGGGCGAACCGTCCGGAGAAAACCGCGCTCACCGTCGGAACCAGCCCGAGGATGACGCGTCCGGATGGCTTGCCGCTCGCCGATTGCAAATCGTCGCGCACCTGCTCGATCTGGCGGACCAGACCCGTGGTGCGGTCGAGCAGCATCCGGCCCGCACTTGTCAAAAGCATGCCGCGCCCGTTGCGGACGAACAGCTCGACCCGAAGCTCGTGCTCGAGCAGCTTGATGTGCCGGCTGAGCGCAGGCTGCGCGGCCCGAAGGCGGTCCGCCGCCTTGCTGAGGCTCCCGAGCTCCGCCACGGCCCGGAACGTACGCAATTGCTTGAGATCCATCGGCTACCTTAAATGATTCATCCCACAAGCATCATATGCATTCAGGACCATAAATGGACTTGCGCGATGAACGTCAACAGGCCCCGCTTTGGACCAGACCGCCCTTGAAGGGGGCGTATCGCGATCGGTCCTAACCGGCTACATAGGTAACAGAATAGACCGGCGACATTGATGAGCGAAACATTGACTGCCTCCCTTGCCCGCTTGCCGGTCACCCTCCGCGACGTCGAGGCGGCCGCTTCCGTGCTCGCCGGCCACGTGAAGCGGACCAATTTCGAGCGCAGCCGCACGCTGTCGGACATCACCGGTGCCAACGTCTGGCTCAAGTTCGAAAATTTGCAGTTCACCGCGACCTTCAAGGAGCGCGGCGCGCTCAACCGGCTGTCGGCGCTGTCCGCCGATGAACGGCGGCGGGGCGTGATTGCCGCCTCGGCCGGCAACCACGCGCAGGGCGTGGCCTATCACGCGGCGTGCCTTTTGATCCCGGCAACCATCTTCGTGCCGCTGGGCACGCCAACCATGAAGATCGAGAACACGCGCCGGCACGGCGCCAATGTGATCGAAGGCGGCGCGACGCTGGAGGAAGCCGCGGCGCTCGCCGCGGAGCATGGCCGCAAGGAGCGCCTGACCTACATCCATCCCTACGACGATCCCTTGATCATCGCCGGTCAGGGCACCATCGCGCTCGAGATGCTTGCTTCGGTGCCCGACCTCGACATGCTGATCGTGCCGATCGGTGGCGGCGGCCTGATCTCCGGCATCGCCGTCGCGGCCAAGACGCTCAAGCCCGGTATCGAGATCGTCGGCGTGCAGGCCTCGCTGTATCCGTCGATGTACAATTTGATCAAGCGGCAGCAGCTTGCGATGCGCGGCGATACGCTGGCGGAGGGGATTGCGGTCAAGGCGCCTGGCCGGATCACGTCCGAGATCGTCGGCGCGCTGGTCGATGACATCGTGCTCGTCACCGAGCAGCAGATCGAGCAGGCGCTGAGCCTCCTCATCACCATCGAGAAGACCGTGACCGAAGGCGCGGGTGCAGCGGGCCTTGCCGCGGTGCTCGCCAATGAGGCGCGCTTCAAGGGCCGTGCGGTCGGTCTGGTCCTCAGCGGCGGCAATATCGATACGCGGCTGCTCGCGGGCGTGCTGACGCGTCAACTGGCCCGCGAGGGCCGCTTGTCGCAACTGAGGTTCGACATTGTCGACCGGCCCGGCCAGCTCGCCACCGTCGTCGCGGTCCTGAGCAAGACCGGCGCCAACATCGTCGAGGTGTCGCATCAGCGCATCTTCACCGATCTGCCGGCAAAGGCGGTGCAGCTCGAGGTGGTGATCGAAACCCGGGACCGGTCGCATCTGGCTTCGACCATTGCGGCGCTGAAGGCTGCCAACATCGCCGTCGATATTGGCGGCGAGTAGCGGCGCGGACGGGTTCTTCCCAAAGGGCCGGATGCCATTACCCGGTTCGGCCCGTGCCGATCACGCAGATATTCCAGCGGCATGCCGGCCAGGCTCCTGACGGGCCCGAGCCCCGCGACCACCGAGCGTTTCCGATGGATATTCGCCAAACAGCGAATGATAGTAGTGGGAGAAGCGTCCGAGTTCAATGAAGCCCTGCTGCATCGCCACCTTGGCAACGGTGACCGCCGCAGGGTCGCTCTGCCTCAGAACGGAATGAATGGCGCACAGCCGCTTGTGGCGCAGGAACGTCACGGGTCCCAGACCAAGAACGTCGTCAAACGCGCGATGCAGACTCCGCCGCGAGACGTTGAAATGCGCGCAGATTTCTGAAATGTGGACGGGCCGGGCGCCGGCCTTGTCGAGATAATCCTCGACGTTCCTGACCAGCTGTATCGCCGATGGCAACGGGCCGCGGCTGTCTGGTGGCAGTGAATGCATGATCGTTGCCGTTACGGCGTCAACAATTGCCCGTTTCCAGAAATCGGCGGCACCGTCGGACAACGCCGCCTGTTGCCGTGCCAGGCGGGAAACGATCAGCGGCAATCGGCGCGTCGATGCAATGCCGATCGAGGGGTCCGCTCGATAATGGCTCTTGCTGATCCATGTGGCTGGATCGCTCAATCGTGGTTCGCCCCTGAACAGAGAGGCGACCTCGGCCAGATCGAGACGGATCGCCGCGTAGGAAGCGGCGGCGTGGAAAGTTCCGTCATGCTCGGTACTGGGAGGCATGACCAGGACGTCGGCCGGCCGCATGTCGAAAGACCAATGGGTGACGCGATCTTCCGCGTTCAGCAGCATTCCGATGACGAGCTTGTCGTCGGTCGCAATGCGTTGGGTGCGGACGCCGACGGAAAACGAACCAATACTGAGCGAGAAATCTCCGATGCCGACGTGGCTCAACGCGCCGCGAAACTTTCCGCGTCCGAGTTGCATCACCTCGACCTGGGATCCCCGTATAGCCTGATGAAGACCCTCAAAACTGTCCAGACGACAGCTGTTAACCGAAAGATGCGGGCTCATGATTCGAGGCTCCCTTGCCTCAGAACTTCGCATTGACCGCTTCCCGGCTCACGAGCCTGGCCGTTTGTTTCGACCACGATCGAAAGCTGCGCGATGAAGCAGTCCGCCGAGCCCAAATCACCGCGCGGACATTTAGGCACAACTTTGGTGCGTCGACAACGCGCTTGGTCGGGCCGCGACGATCTGCGCGCGGAATCATGAAGGTCTCTTCGCGGATCCGGATATCTGCGTCGCGGATTCACTCAGATTGTCTGCAGATCAGCGGCCAATCGACGAATCGACCGGTTTGCGAAATTACACATTCAGGTTGAGAAGTGACCTCGCCGCAAATTGGCACAAACTGCACATCACACCGGTTCGAGATTCATCTAGCGTATCGACACGCTGATGCTTCGCGCCTGTAACTCCTTGAGCTGCGAAGCTTATGCGCCAATGCGTTGTGCCAAAAAAAGCGCAGAAAAAGGGAAGAGGGGCTGACTGATCTGCTTCCGCCTCGCGCTACCACCACGCGCGCGGCCGCGATGGAAAGGGCGTAACCGCGCACGTCGGGGGTCTGCGTCATGACGTTGCTGGGGACCGACATCAGGCGGGACGAACGGCGACCGGAGGTGTGCCGGACCGCCGACATGGTCTGGATTCCCGGCGCCATGTTCCGCATGGGTTCCGACGATCATTATCCCGAGGAAGCGCCGGCGCACCGCGTGAGGGTGGATGGATTCTGGATCGACCGCACGCCGGTGACCAACCACCAGTTCAAGCGCTTCGTCATCGCGACCGGTCACAAGACTCTTGCCGAAATTTCACCCGATCCACGAGATTATCCCGGTGCGTTGCCGCACATGCTCTACGCCGGCTCGCTCGTGTTCGTGCGGCCGCGATCGACGTTCGACCTGCGCGACTGGAGCCAGTGGTGGTCGTTCATGAAGGGAGCCGACTGGCGGCACCCGTACGGGCCCAACAGCAACATCGGCGCATTGGACGATCATCCCGTGGTGCACGTCGCTTATTCGGATGCGTTGGCCTATGCGCGGTGGGCGGGAAAGGATCTGCCGACCGAAGCCGAGTGGGAATTCGCCGCGCGCGGCGGCCTTGACGGCGCCGAGTTCGCATGGGGCGACGAATTGACGCCTGGTGGCGTCCACATGGCCAACACCTGGCAGGGTGAATTCCCGCTGCATAACCTTCACGAAGATGGCTACGAGCGCACCTCGCCCGTGACAGCCTTCCCGGCCAACGGCTATGGCCTGCACGACATGATCGGCAATGTCTGGGAATGGACCTCGGACTGGTACGCAGCCAGGCACGAGGCGGATGCGCCGAAGGCGTGCCGCGTACCGGAAAATCCACGCGGCGGCCACGAGGAGGACAGCTACGATCCTCGCGAGCCGAACGTCAAAATCCCGCGCAAGGTCATCAAGGGCGGCTCGCATCTCTGCGCACCAAACTATTGCCGCCGCTACCGCCCGGCGGCGCGCCATGCCGAGGCGATCGATACCTCGACCAGCCACGTCGGATTCCGGTGCGTCTCACGGAGTCCACAGGCGCGATGATGTGTATGCTTCGGTAACGCTTCGCAACGGCCCCGCCGCAATTGCCGAACCGGAGCTCGCGGCGTATCTGACGAAATATCCGCAGGACGAGATCGCGCGCTTCCATCGCGGTGATCGGCCCTGAGACGGCGAAGCTGCGTGCCAATTTCTCATATGTCGTCGCCCGCGAAAGCGCGAAAGCGGGCGATCCAGTATTCCAGAGACGTCAGTGATTAGCCGAGAAGCCGCGGCGTAGTGGATACCCCGCCTGCGGGGTATGACGGTTCGAGGCGTCATGGCATTTCCCATTCTTTCGAAAACGCTTTATGGTGCCCGGCGGTTTTCACCCGGAGTGAGAACTATAATCCATCAATATCAAAGGCTTAACGGCAGGTCCGCGCCTTTGGAGGGCGGTTTGACGCGGTATATTTCGACCCGGGGGGAGGCCCCCGCGCTTGGCTTCTGCGATGTGATGCTGACCGGGCTTGCCCGCGACGGCGGCCTCTACGTGCCTGAGGTGTGGCCGCAGCTTTCGCACCAGACCATCGCCGGATTTTTCGGCCGGCCCTATTGGGAAGTTGCGGTCGATGTGATCCGGCCGTTCGCCGGCGGTGAGATTTCCGACGCCGATCTCGGCCGCATGGCCAACGAGGCCTACGCCACCTTCCGCCATCCCGCCGTGGTGCCGCTTCGCCAGACCGGCGCCAGCCAGTTCGTGCTGGAACTGTTCCACGGTCCGACGCTCGCCTTCAAGGACGTCGCGATGCAGCTGATCTCGCGGCTGATGGATCACGTGCTGGCCAGGCGCGCGCAGCGCACCACCATCGTGGTCGCCACCTCCGGCGATACCGGGGGGGCTGCGGTCGATGCGTTTGCCGGTCTCGATAATGTCGACCTGATCGTGCTGTTTCCGAATGGCCGGATTTCCGACGTGCAGCGGCGGATGATGACGACATCGGGCGCCGCCAACGTGCATGCGCTCGCGATCGAGGGCACGTTTGACGATTGCCAGGCGATCGTGAAGGCGCTGTTCAACCATCACGGCTTTCGCGATGCAGTCTCGCTCTCCGGCGTCAATTCGATCAACTGGGCGCGCATCGTGGCCCAGGTCGTCTACTACTTCACATCAGCGGTCGCGCTCGGCGCCCCGGCGCGGACGGTGGACTTCACCGTGCCGACCGGAAATTTCGGCGATATTTTTGCGGGCTATGTTGCCAAGCGAATGGGCCTGCCGGTGCGAACCCTGCGGATCGCCGCCAACGTCAACGATATCCTGGCCCGCACGCTCAAAACCGGCATCTACGAAGTGCGCGAGGTCCACGCCACCGCGTCGCCGTCGATGGACATCCAGATATCCTCGAATTTCGAGCGGCTGTTGTTCGAGGCAAGCCGCCGCGACGCCGACAGCGTACGTCGGCTGATGGCGTCGCTGAAGCAATCCAGCCGCTTCGTGCTGCCGGACGCGACACTGGCTGCGATCCGCGAGGAATTCGACGCCGGCCGCGCCGACGAGACCGAAACGGCCGCCGCGATCCGCGCCGCCTGGCGCGAGGCCGGCGATCTCGTCGATCCCCATACCGCGGTCGCGCTGGCGGTGGCCGATCGCGACAGTTCCGATTCCAGGATACCCAACATCGTGCTGTCGACCGCGCACCCGGCGAAATTCCCCGATGCGGTCGAAGCCGCCTGCGGTGTGCGGCCGCAACTGCCGGCCTGGCTCGACGGCCTGATGACCAAATCCGAACACATCACGGTGATGAAAAACGATTCGGCGGCAGTCGAGCGATTCGTCCGCTCGGTCAGCCGTGCCGCCAAGCAGGGAGTTGCCGGATGAGCGTCGACGTTACCAAGCTGGCGTCTGGCCTTACCGTCGTCACCGACATCATGCCGCATCTGGAGACCGCCGCGCTCGGCGTCTGGACCGGGGTTGGCGGCCGCGACGAGAAGCCCAACGAGCACGGCATCTCGCATCTCCTGGAGCACATGGCGTTCAAGGGCACCGCGCGGCGCTCCTCGCGCGAGATCGTCGAGGAGATCGAGGCGGTCGGCGGCGATCTCAACGCCGGCACCTCGACCGAGACCACGGCCTATTACGCGCGGGTGATGAAGGCCGACGTGCCGCTGGCGCTCGACGTGCTGTCCGACATCCTCGCCAATCCCTCCTTCGTGCCGGACGAACTGGAGCGCGAGAAGAGCGTCATCGTGCAGGAGATCGGGGCGGCGCAGGACACGCCCGACGACGTCGTGTTCGAGCATCTCAACGAGCTCTGCTATCCGGACCAGCCGATGGGGCGCTCGCTGCTCGGCACCGCCAAGACGCTGAAGAAATTCGACCGCGACATGCTGCGCAGTTACCTCACGACGCATTATCGCGGTCCCGACATGGTGGTGGCGGCGGCGGGCGCCGTGGATCACAAGCGCGTCGTCGAGGAAGCGACGCAGCGCTTTGCCAGTTTTGAAGGCACGCCCGCGCCGAAACCGCAGGCGGCGATGTTCGGCAAGGGTGGTTCGCGCGTGGTGCATCGCGATCTCGAACAGGCGCATCTGACGCTGGCGCTCGAGGGCGTCCCACAGACCGATCCGTCGCTGTTCTCGCTCCAGGTCTTCACCAACACGCTGGGTGGCGGGATGTCGTCGCGGCTGTTCCAGGAAGTGCGCGAAAAGCGCGGCCTGTGCTACTCGATCTACACCTTCCACGCGCCCTATACCGATACCGGCTTTTTCGGGCTCTATACCGGCACCGATCCGGCCGACGCGCCGGAGATGATGGAAGTGATCGTCGACGTCATCAACGACGCCGTCGAAACCCTGACCGAAGCCGAGATCGCCCGCGCCAAGGCGCAGATGAAGGCGGGGCTGCTGATGGCGCTGGAGAGCTGTTCCTCCCGCGCCGAGCAGCTGGCGCGTCATATGCTGGCCTATGGCCGGCCGCTGACGGTGGAGGAACTGGTCGGGCGGATCGACGCGGTCAGCGTGGAATCGACCCGCGACGCCGCGCGGGGCCTGTTGTCGCGCAGCCGGCCGGCGGTTGTCGCCCTTGGCAGCGGAAGGGGTCTGGACACGGCGGTGTCTTTTGCGGAAGGATTGACCCGGTCGAAGGCGAAAACGCTCCTGCATTGAGGGCAGGCGCCCTGCGACCGGATGCGGGCGGGGGAGTTTCAGGCATGGCCCTGTTTCGTTTGCCATCAAGCGGACCGGCGGCACTGGTGCCACGCGGGCACGGTCTGTTGCTGCGCGCGCCGCAGATGTCGGATTTCCTGCAATGGGCGCAGCTCCGCGAACATAGCCGCGCCTATCTGACGCCGTGGGAGCCGATCTGGCCGTCCGACGATCTCACCCGTGCCGGTTTCCGGCGCCGCCTGCGCCGCTATGCCGAAGACATCGCCGCCGACCGGTCCTATCCGTTCATCATCTTCCGCGAATCGGACGGCATGATGATCGGCGGTATTACACTCGCCAATGTCCGCCGCGGCATCGTGCAGGCCGGCACCATCGGCTATTGGGTCGGCCAGCCCCATGCCCATCGCGGTTATATGACGACGGCGCTGCGCGTATTGCTGCCGTCGCTGTTCGGCGAGCTCAATCTGCACCGCATCGAGGCCGCCTGCATTCCCTCCAATACGCCCTCGATCCGGGTGCTGGAGAAATGCGGCTTTACCCGCGAGGGGCTGGCGCGGCGCTATCTCTGCATCAACGGGGTCTGGCAAGATCATCTGCTGTTCGGCCTGCTGCACGAGGATTTCCGCGGCTAAACCTTAATTTTGAGGCGCCCCGAAGCGCCCCGATGTGCAGCCACGTGCTTAGCTTTAAGTGCCTTGGGTTCGCCGCCATTGCGCTGTTATAAGGCGGCCTTGGAACTCGGTCGGATGATGTCAGGGACGTCGCATGGGTGACAATCGTTTGGTCAGGGTCGCGATAGCGGCCGCGCTCGGCTGCAGCCTGTTGGTTCAGCCTGTAGCGGCGCAATCGCTGAGCGATCGCTTCAAGAGCCTGTTCGGCGGCAAGTCGGACGAGCCGGCGCCAAATGCGCCGGCGGCGGCGGCGGGGTCCGACAACGTCGACCAGTCCGGCCTGTTCTGCCCGGACGTGAAGATCCGCGCCGGCGCCTCGACCTATGCGGTGGCGGCGCCCGGCAAGCAGCCGATCGGCAACGATCTCAAGTTTCAGGCGACCATCACCAAGACCGCCCGCGAATGCCAGATCAATGGCGGCGAGATCACCGCGCGGGTCGGAATCCAGGGCCGCATTATCGCCGGCCCGGCTGGTGCCCCGACCTCGGTCCAGATTCCGCTGCGCGTTGCCGTGGTGCAGGGCGGCGTGTCGGAAAAGACCATCGCCACCAAGGTCTACCAGACCACGGTCGGGATGTCGGAATCGGGCAGCGAACCGTTCACGCTGGTCGCCGATGACCTGGTATATCCGGCGCCGTCGGTCGCGGTCGGCGACACCTACATCTTCTATATCGGGTTCGACCCGCAGGCCCTGAAGCCGGAACCGAAGCCGAAGGCGACGAAGAAGAAGTGAACAAAAAAGCCGGCGCGATGAACTCGCGCCGGCTTTTTGTATCAGGTGAGATCGATCAGTTCAGCTTGGCGCGAACTTCGGCGATGCCCTTGGCCAGCAGGTCATCGGCCACCGGGCCCTTGACCGACTGCGACAGGATGGTCGAGGCCGCCGCCACCGCGGCATTGGCCGCCGCCGAACGGACGTCGGCGATTGCCTGCGCTTCGGCCAGCGCGATCTTGCTCTCGGCGGTCTTGGTGCGCCGGGCGACAAAATCTTCCATCTTGGCCTTGGCTTCCACCGCGATGCGTTCGGCGTCGGCCTTGGCGTTCGAGATGATTTCTTCGGCCTCGCGTTCGGCGCTGGCCCGCTTGGTCTTGTATTCCGCGAGCAGCTTTGCGGCTTCTTCCTTGAGGCGGCGGGCGTCGTCGAGCTCGGCCCTGATGCGTTCGGCGCGGTGGTCCAGCGCCTTCAGCACCGTCTTGTGGACACCGAGATAGGCAAACACGATCATCAGGATGACGAACGCGATCGCGACCCAGGTTTCCGGTTCGTAGAACATCGGACTATCCCTTCAACGAAGCGTCGACGGCGCTGTTCACCGCGCTGCCGTCAGGCAGCACGCCGGTCAGCCGCTGCACGATGGCCGCGGCCGCGTCGGCAGCGATACCGCGGACATTTCTCATCGCGGTCTCGCGGGTTGCAGCGATGGTTTTCTCGGCCTGGGCGAGCTTGGCGGAAAGCTGGTCTTCCAGCGTCTTGCGCTCGGCTTCCGAGGCCGCGTTCAACTTCTCGCGGGTCTCGTTGCCGATCGCCTGAGCGCGGGAGCGCGCGGCCGCCAGTTCGCTTTCGTAGGCCTTCAGCGCCGCGTCGGACTCGTCCTTCAGCTTCTGCGCTGCCGACAGATCGCCCTCGATCGCATCCTGCCGCGCATCGATGACGCTGCCGACCCGCGGCAGCGCGATGCGTGAGACGATCAGATAAAGCGCGACGAAGGCGATGACCAGCGACACCAATTGGGACGCGAAGGTGGAGGAATCGAACGGCGGGAACCCGCCGCCATGATGTCCACCATCCGCCTCGGTATGGGCGCCGGTCTTCTGGCCTTTTGCCTCGCCATGACTCTCAGCCATGGAGTTCTCCTGTTGCTGTCAGGCGCACCGCCGACGAGCGGCGGCGCGAAGGGATTCCGCTCAGAGCGGGACGAACAGCAGCAGCAGTGCGATCAGCAGCGAGAAGATGCCGAGGGCTTCGGTCACGGCGAAGCCGAAGATCAGGTTGCCGAACTGGCCCTGGGCTGCGGAGGGATTGCGCACCGCTGCGGCAAGGTAGTTGCCGAAGATGATGCCCACGCCGACGCCCGCACCGCCCATGCCGATGCATGCGATGCCCGCGCCGATAAGTTTAGCTGCTGCCGGTTCCATTTTTAGCTCCTTGGGAAGAAAGACAAAGGGTGGTGGGTGGGAATTCCCGGGACCGCTTAGTGTCCCGGATGAAGGGCGTCGTTGAGGTAGATGCAGGTGAGGATCGCGAACACATAGGCTTGCAGGAACGCGACCAGGAGCTCGAGCGCGGTGAGCGCAACCGTGAGCGCCAGCGGCATCATGCCGCCGACCCAGCCGAGCGCGCCGAGCGAGACGCCGAGCATCGCGACGAAGCCCGCGAACACCTTCAGCGCGATGTGGCCGGCCAGCATGTTGGCGAACAGACGCACGCTGTGCGAGACCGGCCGCAGGAAGAACGACAGGATCTCGATGAACATGACCAGCGGCAGAATGTAGATCGGAACGCCGGACGGCACGAAAATCTTGAAGAATTTCAGGCCGTTCTTGTAAACGCCGTAGATCAGCACGGTGAGAAACACCAGGAGCGCCAGCGCCACGGTGACGATGATGTGGCTCGAAATCGTGAAGGTATAGGGAATGATGCCGACGAGGTTCGAAACGCAGATGAACATGAACAGCGAGAAGATAAGCGGGAAGAACTTCATGCCTTCCGCGCCGGCAGTGCTGCGGATCGTGCCGGCGACGAACTCGTAGGAGATTTCGGCCATCGACTGGAATCGCCCCGGCACCAGTTGCCGCCCCGAGACGCCACCGATCATCAGGATCGAGATCAACGCCACCGCGACGAACATGTAGAGCGACGAGTTCGTGAACGCGATCGTCTGATTGCCGATGTGGCCGATCGTGAACAGCGGCTCGATATTGAACTGGTGGATCGGGTCGATTTTCATCCGCGCGGCTCTTGGTCCTCCGGCACTTCGGCCGGCAATCGAATTTCAAATGTCGTGACTTCCCGTCAGTGCTCAGCGCCTGCCTGAAGCTACACCTGCAGATCTCACCACGTTGACCACGCCGGCGACGAAGCCGAGCAGCAAAAACACGATGAAACCGAACGGCGATGTCGACAACAAACGGTCGAAACCCCAGCCAATCCCTGCCCCGACGGCAACGCCCGCGACCAACTCCGAGGAGAGGCGGAAACCGAGCGCCATGGCGGAAGCCCTGGCAGCCCTGTCGCCGCTCTCAGTGCCGGGTTGGTCAGTCCTGATTTTGCGGCTGTCACGAATTTCGGACAACCGGTTGTCGAGACTTCCGAGCCTTGCGGAAAGCGCGGCTTCGTCGGAGGACGATTGATCGCGATTTCCATTTGCGCCGTCGTTGGTGTCTTCAGCCATGCTGAAGACTAACCGATGCCGCGGTGGATGGAAATTACGCCCGTCACCCTTAAAAGCCGCGCGGACCATACTTACCGCGTCTAATCAAGTCAAGATTGCGCCGTAACCAGTTAGTGCATTGATTTAACTGGATTTATTCGGAAATTTTCCACTGCGCTGTGGACCCGTCATCGCAGTGCAGCAGCTAATTCGGCACGGATCAATCTTGCGCGGCTCAGACGGGTCTGTTGGGATGCACCCGCGCACCTCAAATCCTTCTTCCCGGAGCCCGCATGCCGCGTCAGGTCGATTACTATTTCTCGTTTCAATCGCCCTGGGCCTATATCGGGCATAACTTTTTTCGGGACCTCGTAAGTACCTACGATCTCAAGGTGAATCACAAGCCGGTGGTGCTGGTCGATCTGTTCTCGGAGACCGGCGGGCTGCCGCTGATGAAGCGCCACCCGGTGCGGCAGCGCTACCGGATGGTCGAGCTGCAGCGCTGGCGCGACAAGCGCGGCCTGAAATTCCATCTGCAGCCGGCGAACTGGCCGTTCAACGCCCGGCTTGCCGATGGCGTGGTGATCGCGGCCCTCGAGGCCGGTCTCGATCCCGATCGATATCTGCGGCGGGCCTTTGCTGGCGTCTGGGAGGATCAGCTCAATCTCGCCGATCCTGCCACCATCGTCCAACTGGCCGACGAATCCGGGCTTCCCGGCCGGCGATTGGTCGAGCGCTCGCAGTCCGAGGAGATCAGCGCGGTCTATGAGCAGAACCGCCAGGATGCGCTGGCATCCGACGTGTTCGGCTCGCCGGTCTATGTGCTCGACGGCGAGGTATTCTGGGGACAGGATCGGATCGAATTGCTGGCAGACGCGTTGAAGTCCGGCCGCGCGCCCTATAGGTCACAGGTATAGCTTTTTGCTTTGACGCGTTTTCTACCGCAGATAAGTCTACGCAATCTGCGCAGGCTTGATTGCTATGCGAACCGGTACCCACCCCGGAACAAGTCCGGGGCAGGCTTTCGCTCGAAAACGCTATGGGACTGAGGTACCGGAACCGTGCTGAGGCGGGAGCAAGCTCATGAGCACAGCGACGTCGTCCTCGAAATTCTCCTCTTTCCTTGGCCTTGCCGCGCTGGCGGTTTGTCTCGGCGGCGCAGCGAGCGCGGTCGCGCAGGCGGCGCCGGACACCGAGAACGGCCGCTATGCGCTGTCGCCGACGGCCGACGGCGTGCTCCGGCTCGATACGCGAACCGGCACCGTTTCGACCTGCAACAATTCCGGCGCGGGCTGGGCCTGCTACGCCGTGCCCGACGAGCGCGCCGCGCTCGATGCGGAAATCGGCCGGCTGCAGGCCGACAATGACAAGCTCAAGGCTGAACTGGCGGCGCGCGAGCCGACGATTACCGGCAAGATCGAGGAGCCGCTGCCGAAAAGCGATGCGCTGCCGAAAGATGAATCCCAGCCGAAATCGGATTCGCTGCGGAAGGCGGAGCCGAAGGTCGCCGAGGGCGAGCGCAAGATCGAGATCCCGCTGCCGAGCGATCGCGACATGGATCGCATGATGTCGTTCCTGGAGCGGGCCTGGCGGCGTTTGATCGAGATGGCCAACCGGGTGCAGAGGGACTTCAACGGCAAGATTTGACGGGGCTTTGCAGCTGTCGTCCCTGCGAAAGCAGAGACCCATAGTCACCGCCGTTGGTTGTTGCAGAAGGTATCAACTCCTTCCTCCCAAACACGAGAGGCCGCTGAGTATGGGTCCCTGCTTTCGCAGGGACGACGGAGAGAAAGAGTTTATGACCGCACCCAAATCACTCTCCCGCACGCCGCCATCCGCGATCGCAGCACCTGCCATCGTCTCGTCGCTTCTCGCGGTGCAGACGCGAGGTGTCGGCTTCACCGACCTCACCGCCGAGATCGCAAAATTCGTGGCGGACGCCGGTGCGCGCGAAGGCGCGGTGACGCTGTTCATTCGCCATACCTCGGCGTCGCTGACGATCCAGGAAAATGCCGACCCGTCGGTGCTCGACGATTTGAAGACGGCGCTGCACCGCCTGGCACCGGAGAATGCCGGATGGACGCATGAAGCCGAGGGTCCCGACGACATGCCGGCGCATATCAAGGCCATGCTGACGGCGACCTCGCTGCAGGTTCCGGTGCTGGCGGGCGAACTTTCGCTCGGCACCTGGCAGGCGATCTATCTGATCGAGCACCGCGCGCGTCCGCATCGGCGCGAGGTCGTGCTGCAGTTCATCGGAAGCGTCGGCTGAAAACAAAACCGGCCGCGGAGCGATCCGCGGCCGGTTTGTTGGACATGTCCGATCCGGGCGGCTGTCGCCGCAACCGAGACCGTCAGTTGGTCTTGATATCGACGTCCTTGGTCTCCGGCAGGAAGAAGAAGCCGACGACAGCAGTGATTGACGCGAAGATGATCGGATACCAAAGACCCGCATAGATATCGCCGGTGGACGCCACGATCGCGAACGCGGTCGCGGGCAGCAAGCCGCCGAACCAGCCGTTGCCGATGTGATAGGGCAGCGACATCGAGGTGTAGCGGATCTTGGTCGGGAACAGTTCGACCAGCATCGCCGCGATCGGCCCGTACACCATGGTGACGAAGATCACCAGGATGAACAGCAGTCCGATGATCGCCAGAACCTGCGGACGGAAGATGTCGAACGGGTTCGACATCTTCACGATGCCGGCGTCGCCCGCCTTGGGATAGCCGGCGGCGGCAACGGCTGCGGCGACGGCCGGGTTACCGGCCTTCGCGTCGGGGTAGGCCACTTCCTTGCCATTCACCATCACCTTCACGCCGGAGCCTGCGGCGGCGTACGTGGTCGAATACTTGACCGACGACGACGCGAGGAAGGCGCGGGCGGTGTCGCACGGCGCGGTGAAGACGCGGGTGCCAACCGGGTTGAACAGATCGCCGCAGCCGGCGGGATCGGCGACGACCTCCACCTTGGTGGCTTCGATCGCCTTTTCCAGCGCCGGGTTGGCGTTGGTCGTGATCATCCGGAAGATCGGGAAGAACGTCAGCGCCGCGATCAGGCAGCCCGCCAGAATGATCGGCTTGCGGCCGATCTTGTCGGACAGGGCGCCGAACACCACGAAGAAGCCGGTGCCGAACAACAACGACCACGCGATCAGAAGGTTGGCGGTGTAGCCGTCGACCTTCAGGATCGATTGCAGGAAGAACAATGCGTAGAACTGGCCGGTATACCAGACCACGCCTTGGCCCATGGTGCCGCCGAGCAGCGCCAGGATGACGATCTTGGCATTGCTCCAGTTGGCGAAGGCTTCGGTCAACGGGGCCTTCGAGCTCTTGCCCTCGTCCTTCATCTTCTGGAACACCGGCGATTCGTTCAGGCGCAGCCGGATCCAGACCGAAACGCCGAGCAAGACCACCGAAACCAGGAACGGTATGCGCCAGCCCCAGGCGGCGAATTCAGGTTCGCCGAGCGCGGAACGCGTGAACAGGATCACCAGCAGCGACAGGAACAGGCCGAGCGTCGCCGTGGTCTGGATGAATGATGTGTAATAGCCGCGCTTGCCATCCGGGGCATGCTCGGCCACGTAGGTCGCCGCACCGCCGTATTCGCCGCCGAGCGCGAGACCTTGCAGGAGGCGCAACGCGATCAGGATGACCGGGGCGGCAAACCCGATGGTCTTGGCGTTGGGCAACAGGCCGACGATGAAGGTCGACAGGCCCATGATCAGAATGGTGACGAGGAAGGTGTATTTGCGGCCGACGATGTCGCCGATGCGGCCGAACACGATGGCGCCGAACGGGCGCACCAGGAAGCCGGCGGCGAAGGCGAGCAGCGCGAAGATGTCGCGCGTCGCCGGCGGATAGTCCGAGAAGAACTGCGCGCCGATGATCGGGGCGAGCGATCCGTACAGGTAGAAATCGTACCATTCGAAGACGGTGCCGAGCGAGGAAGCCAGAATGACGAAACGTTCGTCCTTGGTCATTCCTCCGGTCCTGGCTGAAGTTGCAGTCATGGTAGACATTTTGGTTCGCTCCCCGAAAGCATTGACGCCAAGCTTGCCCGTGCGCCGATCTTGGCCGGATTGAGCGCAGGCTCCGGCGTTAAGGTAACATCGCTGTGAAAGCCGCCCCAATACGACTTTTGGCCCTTTCGCTTTTCGTCCACCGAAGCCTTGTGTTTGCGCTGGATCAATGCGGAGGAGCCCTTGGTATTGCAGCGCACAACCGCGCCGGTTAACTGCTTTGAGATGTGATAGGATTGGGTGCTTGCACATGACGGCCCGGCAAGGGACAAAGCGATCCGGGTCTGCCGCAGGCCCTTTGCGAGAAACGAATGACGACCGCTGCCAGTACCCATCTCGTCATCGCCGATGACCATCCATTGTTCCGCGACGCGTTGCGGCAGGCGGTGGCGAGCGTCGTGCGCTCGGCCGTCATCAGCGAGGCCGGGTCGTTCGACGATCTCACCGCGCTCCTGGAACAGGATTCCGACGTCGATTTGATCCTGCTCGATCTGACCATGCCGGGGATCTCGGGCTTCTCCGGGCTGATTTACCTGCGCGCGCAATATCCGGCGATCCCGGTGGTGATCGTTTCCGCCAGCGACGACGCCGGCACGATCCGCCGATCGCTCGATTTCGGCGCCTCCGGCTTCATTCCAAAACGCTTCGGGGTCGAGACGCTGCGCGACGCGATCATGAAGGTGATGGATGGCGACGTCTGGGTTCCCGCGGACACCGACCTGTCGGCAGTTAACGACCCCGACATGACACGGCTGCGCGATCGGCTGGTCACGCTGACCCCACAGCAGGTGCGGGTGCTGATGATGCTGTCGGAGGGGCTGCTCAACAAGCAGATCGCCTATGAGCTCGGGGTCTCCGAAGCGACCATCAAGGCGCATGTCTCGGCGATCCTGCAAAAACTCGGCGTCGAAAGCCGCACCCAGGCCGTGATCGCGGCGGCGAAAATCGCCGGTGGCCAATGGCGGCCCAGCGCTTGATGCGCCGGAGCGTTGCCCTGTAAGTCTTACCGCTCAGAACGCCGGATGGAGTGATCCTGATCGTGGGCAGCAGCGGTTTGATGGCGATCGATCTCGGATGCCGGGGCGCGGTCGTCGGGCTGTCCTTGCTGATCGCAGGCGTGCTGCTGCGCGATCGCGGTCACAGCACAGCCGCGCGACTGAGCGCCGCACTGGTCGTCAGCGCCGCCGCTTCCGCGATCTGCTCGGCGCCCGTTGCGCCTAAGGGCGAGGATCGTCGAGCCCGAAACGCAGCGGGCGATGGCCGGCTCATCGGCACTCGCTTTCGCGGGCCCGACAAACTCGCCTGCGCCGAGGTCGCGGCCGACGTCCTCAATTGGCTGGATGAGTACATTCATAAGGCGCTTAGCCTCGGTGTCGTCCGCAAGGTTCGTTTCACGAAGATGGACTTGTTCAATCTCAATGCCTATTCGATTGACTGATCGGATTCGCGTTCCGTCTTCGGTAGCATAATATAAGTGGATTAGACCGAGCGCCGCCTAATGTTGGTTTGAATGCGACCCCGTGGCACATATAGAACATCTGGAGCAAGCCGAACTTGATCGGCGGGAGCCGCAGGAACGATGACATTCCCTGACTTCAATTGCTTGCAGCACCTCTCGCTTCGGTAGAGGCACATCGGAGCATCCGACCGGCAGCCTGCCACTACCGGTTTCCATGAGGACTGCCTGCCAGATTTAAAGGCGTGCTATGATGGCACATGAGCAAACGTAGGTCGCGACCCAATACAGGCAATCGCAAAGAGCAAAGGTCTAAGTTCAAATTTGAGGCCTTTTCCGTTAGCGAGGAAAATCACCCAAAGCTCAAAGCTGCGATGCGTGAGACAGCTCTCGCAGCGGTGGCCGACTTTCCAAAAACCCTCGAGTTGGTGAAAGACCAACTTCGACACCATGATCCAATCGGAATCATGGCCTCTTTTGCTGCATACAACCTGCTAACCTTCGTCGGGTCGCGCGACGGCTCGAAGAAGAAGCCCCTTAAGGACGTCCTGCAGCACCACGCCGAGCTGCTTCAGGCCATCAATCCCGCCGGACCGGTGGGGCCCGGCTCCGGTGCTGCCGGAGATCATGCAGATAGTCTTCGATAGCCTGCCCAAGCTATCAGACACGTTCTTTCTGCAACGAACGCTCGACGCCGAGAAGGTATCCGACGAGCAGGAACTTGCGGTGCTCTCGCTGCAAGAACGGATTCGTCTGCACACAATGGCCGTTCGGAATTGGGCGCACTTTGGCCGTGTCATCCAGATCTCGAAAGAGCTTTACGGGGCCCTGGATGCCCCCTTCGCTTCTCATCATGGGTTTAGCTGCACGGATTTGATTGAGGTGATGCATTGCGCTGTCAGCGAATATGAGCGACGGCAGACCGAACATTGGGAGAGATTTCGCAGGGTTTTGCGGGGAAATAATCCGCGGCAGATTTTCCGGCTCTATTTCAAGAACGTGCCTGGGTTGGTCGGCAACGCGGAAGACATGCTCGCCGCTATGCCTGGTATTGACCTTGATGGCGCAAAGGCCGCCGTAATGGCGCACTATGACCTCCGGCTCTCCGACTTCGGAACATTTACGCCGGACGAGATCGCCAAACTGTCGAGCCGTCCCTCACAGGTCGTAGAGAGCGCGTTTCGCGCCATATCATTGTCACCGGGGGCCCTTGCCGAAGCGAAGACCGAGCATCTGTTCCTTGGCAACCCTTTCTGGGAAGCGCCTGCAATAGACCTCGGTACTTCCTTTTTCCTACCGATGCCCCAGGCTGTCTTCAGCCACATCCACCGCATCATGGACCGGCTCGCAGGCGATGCCGGACTTAAGGAGGCGGTGGAGAAGACGCGCTCAAACTATCTTCAGAAAAAGCTGGAGACTACGTTGCGTGCGGCGTTTCCCGGCGCGGACGTCACGCCCGGCGCTAAATGGAAGATCGGCGACCAGATATTTGAGACGGACGTCCTGGTTGTCATCGATCGTACGGTGATTGCCGCCGAAGCAAAGGCGAACCGCCTGACGCCCGAAGGGCTGCGGGGGGCACCCGCGCGCGTGAAGCGGCATGTTCAGCAGATGGTTCTCGCTCCTTCCGTGCAGTCCGAGCGGCTGGCCAATTTGGTTGCCAAGGCGCAATCGGGGGATACGGATTCGATTTCCGTCGTGGCGGGTCTGGGGATCGATCCGGAGGCCGTCGACCGCGTTATCCGGCTTTCGGTGACGCTGGACGATCTTTCGGTTCTTAGCTCGGCGGAAGGGGAGTTCAAGAAAGTCGGCTGGGTGCCGAAAGATCATCAACTCGCGCCGACAGTGTTGATCGCTGATCTATTGTGTATCGTCGAGGTCCTCGACAAGCCGCTCTTGCTCCTGCACTACCTCAGCGAACGCGCGCATTTCCAGAAGGTTCATGACCTTTTGGGTGATGAGCTGGATTTCCTCGGGCTCTATCTTGAAAACGGCTTCAATTTTGTCCTTCCCGACAAAGACATGTTGTTCACGGTTGCCGGCATGTCGGGTCCGATCGATCGCTACTACGACGGATTGGATTTGGGAATCGCGATGCCAAAACCCAAACCAAACCTGAGCGTTTTTTTCACGCAGATCATTGACCGGTTGAACGAACGGCGGCCAGGCGGATGGACGACGGTTGGCCTTCATCTCCTCGGTGCAGCCAGTCCTTCCGAACAGCGCCGCATCGAGCGATCGCTCGATAAGCTGCGCGCCATGGTCCGGAAGAATTATCGTGAACCGGGCCATGTCAACTCGATGCAGATCCAGCCATCCCAGAAGCACAAGGCACGGGTGGGCTTTTACCTCTTTCCCGAACAACTGCGCGCCGAAATCAGGAGAACGATGGAGGGACTCAGCAACCAGGCGCTTGATGCAGACGGCGTTGAAGCGATCGTGCTGTTTGCGCGCAGCACAGAGAAGTGGGATCTGCCGTACGAGGCGGTCCTCTATATCAAAAAGCGCAAGCCGTTGCCCGCAAAGGCGGATACAGAATTTCGCAAGACAGGTGCTAGGCCGTGAACCCATAAATCTGCCGAGCGGTTAGCTTGCCTGAGTCTGCTATGCACCAATAGCGACCGAATTGCTGCGTTGCTGCGAAATGACACAATGGGCCACTACCGGACCTCCGGCGCGAGTGGCGACCAGCTGAGCTGCATCTTCGTCGATCGCCGTCCGACGCGCTGGCGCGAGGTCTCGCGCTGTTCGTCCTGGTTGGTAAGCCGATCCAGAGAAGCTGGCTCGCACCGGCCTTTCTGGACCGATTGGACCTGCAGATATTGGTCAATGCTTTTGCTCTTCGAGATTTGCGGCGGCTGCTCTGATAAACTCAAAGACATCAGGGGTGAGGGGGCTGCTCGCGGATCGCGGATACGATGCAGACTGGATCAGGGAGCTTGCCCGCCAGCAAGGAGCATGGGCGAACATTCCGCCGAAACGAAATCGCAAAGACCGGATCTGCTTCAGCTCGTATCTATATCGCGCGCGCAACCTGATCGAACGGTTCTTCAACAAGATTAAGCAATGTCGGCGCGTCGCGACCCGGCACGACAACTCGCGGCCAACTACCTAGCGTTCGTCAAACTCGCAGCAATTCGCATTTGGCTACGTGCTAATGAGGATTCAATTGTCGGAATTCTTAGTCTCTACACGCGCCAACAACTGTTTGGCGGGCCAGAAGCGGTCTCAAGTTACGCAATGCTGGAATAGTGCCGGTGATTTGCCCGACGTGTCAAAATGTTTTCGCGTGTAAAGCATCCATGCCAGCGATCCCTTGTTACTTTGCATGGGGTTGTTTGCGATATTTTGGTTGAGAGCAAGACCGCCTCGGCCTTGCGGCCGGCAAGCCTGGACAGCGCGCGGTCCCGCCTGCGCCCGTCGGGCTTCGGTTGAGTTCAGGGACCCTCTATTCCGCGGCCACCATCTGCTGGGTGCGCCATTGTCCGATCAGCGCGCGCAGCGATGCCGGCTTGACCGGCTTGTTGAGCACCGCGATCTTTTCCTCGCGCGCGGCGGCGTGGACATGCGGGCTGCGGTCGGCCGTGATCAGGATCGCCGGAATGGTGTCGCCGAAGCGGCGGCGGATGTCGCGGATCGCGGCGACGCCGTTGCCGCGGTCGAGATGGTAGTCGACCAACAGGCCGGTGACGCGCCGGCCGGCGGTTTCGATCGCCGCGATCGCGGCTTCGGGATCGGCGACCGCGATCACCTCGGCGTCCCAGGCGGTCATTAGCGTCTTCATGCCGTCGAGGATCGCCGCGTCGTTCTCGATGCACACGATCAGCGAGCCGCTCATCGGCGTCTTGGACAGCGGCGTCGCACTGGTGACGGCCGCCGTGTAGTTGACCGCCTTTGCTGTCGGCACCGTGACCGAGAACACCGAGCCGCCGCTGGCATTGGCGTCGAGCGCGATGCCGTGGTTGAGCACACGGGCGAGCCGTTCGACGATCGAGAGCCCGAGCCCCAGGCCGCGCGCGATCCGCGCACCCTGCTCGAGACGGTGGAACTCCTTGAAGATCTCGCCGCGCTTGAGGACGGGAATGCCGACGCCGGTGTCGTAGACGCCGACCTGCAGGGACTGGCCGCGGCGGCGGCAGCCGACCAGCACGCGCCCGCGCGGGGTGTATTTGATGGCGTTGGAGATGAAGTTCTGCAGCAGCCGCCGCAGCAGCAAACGATCGGATTCCACCGGCAGCGAGCAGGGCACGAAGCTCAGCTTCAGCCCCTTGGCCCGCGCAATCGGCGCGAATTCGATCTCGAGCGAGCGCATCAGATCGGCCATCTTGAAGCTCGTGATCGAGGTCGTCATGGCGCCGGCGTCGAGCCTGGAAATATCCAGCAGCGCGCCGAGGATTTCCTCGATCGCCTCCAGCGAGTCGTCGATGTTCTCGACCAGCCGCGAATCCTCGCCGCCGCTCTGGCGCTCGACCAGGCTCGTCACATAGAGCCGCGCGGCATTCAGCGGTTGCAGGATGTCGTGGCTGGCGGCGGCCAGAAACCGCGTCTTGGAGATATTGGCGTCCTCGGCGGTGCTCTTGGCGAGCGCCAGCTCGGAATTCAGGCGGGTGAGCTCCTCGGTGCGGTCGCGCACGCGCTTCTCCAGCGTCGCATTGGACCGCTCCAGCGCCTCGGCGGCCTCGAAGCTCGGCGTGACGTCGGAGAAGGTGATGACAAGCCCGCCGCCCGGCATCCGGTTGGAGCGGACCTCGATCACCATATGGCGGTCGGGAAGCCGCTCCAGATAGGGGTCGCCTTCGGTGGTGTAGGCAGCGAGCCGGCGCATCAAACTGTCGCTGTCGCCGAAGCCGGACGCGCTGACGGCGGCCATGAATTCGAGGATTTCCTGCAAGGGAATGCCGAGCTGCACCAGGTGTGGCGGCAGTGCCAGAATTTCACCGAACTGCCGGTTCGAGCAGATCAGCTGCAGATCGGCGTCGAACACCGCGATACCCTGGCGCACATGGTTCAGCGCGGTCTGCAGGATCTCGCGGTTGAAATGCAGCGCGGCGTGGGAATCGTCGAGCAGCTTGAGCGCGGCCTTGGCGGAGACGGTGCGCTTGCGCAGCAACAGCGACATCACCAGGCGCGAGGAGGCCGCCCCGATCGAGGACGCAATCAGGCGTTCGGCGTGCTGCAGCAGTTCGAAATCGGCGGGCGCCGCCGGGTCGAGGTTGCCGGGATGGGCGGCGGCAAAGGCCTCGAAGGCGTGGGCCGCGCGGTCGGGGCCGAGATATTGCGCCACCGTGCTTTGGATGTCCTGCACGGTCACGGTGGAGCGCCAGCGGCGGAACGTCGGCGCGATCGGCGTCAGCGTGTTCGGAACGAACAGGTCGGCCTGCAGCCGTTCGATCGACGACGGCAGGCGCGCCAGCGACAGCACGACATAGGCCAGGATATTGAGCGAGAGCGACCACAGCACGCCGTGCAGCAAGGGCGGCAGCTCGGCGCCGAACAGCGCCTGCGGACGCAGCGCCTCGATGCCGAACGGGCCGTGCTGCAGCAGCATCAGGCCGGCGGTAGAGGTTTCCAGAAAGCTCGGGATGAACAGCGAGTAGAGCCACACCGCGAACCCGACCAGCATGCCGGCCATGGCGCCCCGCGCGGTGCCACCACGCCAGAACAGGCCGCCGAAAAACGCCGGTGCGAGCTGCGCAACCGCAGCGAACGACAGCAGGCCGATCGCCACCAACTGGGTATTGCCGAGCGCGCGGTAGTAGAAATACGCCATCACCATGATGGCGAAGATCGCAAAGCGGCGCACCTTCAGCAGGAAGTTGCCAAAGTCCCTCTGCGCCGCATGGATCTCCCCGCTGCGCGGCAGCACCAGCGGAAGCACGATGTCGTTGGAGACCATGATCGACAGCGCGACGCATTCCACGATCACCATCGCGGTTCCCGCCGACAGCCCGCCGATGAAGACGCCGACGCTGAGCAATGGCGAATTCCCCTCGATCGGCAGCGCCAGAACGTACATGTCGCTGTCGACGGCGCCGAACGGGAAGATGATAAGGCCCGCGATCGCGATCGGAATCACGAACAAGTTGATGGCGACCAGATAGAGCGGGAACAGCCAGCGCGCCCGACTGACTTCGGCGCTGTTGGAATTCTCCACCACGCTGACATGGAATTGGCGCGGCAGCAGCATGATCGCGCAAAACGACAGCAGCGTCATGATCAGGAAATTGCCGATCGAGGGCACATAGTTGATCGCGCGCACCGCCTCGGGAGTCTTCATCGCGCGTTCGACCAGTTCATGCGGCGAGAACATCCAGAAGGTGACGAAGGCGCCGGCGGCGATGAACGCCACCAGCTTGACGATGGATTCGGTGGCGACCGCCAGCATCAGGCCGTGCTGGTGCTCGGTGGCGTCGGTCTGGCGGGTGCCGAACAGCACCGCGAACACGGCCATGGCGAGGGTCACGACCAGTGCGATGTCGCCGATGATCGGGATGGAGGAGAACGCCTGGTCCTCGCTCAGGATGGTCTCGAGCGAGGAGGCCATCGCCTTGAGCTGGAGCGCGATGTAGGGAACCGAGCCGATGATCGCGATCATCGCCACCGTTGCGGCCACCGCCTGGCTCTTGCCGTAGCGCGCGCCGATGAAGTCGGCGATCGAGGTGATGTTCTGCGATTTCGCGAGGTGGATGACGCGGCGCAGCAGCGGCGTGCACAGCCCGATCATCAGGATCGGGCCGACATAGATCGCAAGGAAGTCGACGCTGGTGCGGGTGGCGAAGCCGACCGAGCCGAAGAAGGTCCAGGAGGTGCAGTAGATCGCCAGCGACAGCGGGTAGATCAGGCCGCTGGCGCGGCCACGCTGGGTCGACGACAGCCGGTCGCCATGGCTGGCGATGAAGAACAGCAACCCGATATAGGCGAATGCGGCGGCGATGACGCCCCAGTCGTGCAGCACGCTGCGTGTCTCCCTGGCGCGCGACGGCTGCGCCGTCGCAAGACGGGAGTATAGCCGGATCAGACCGGCGGCGCATCGTGCGCGGCCGGCCCAGGATCCGATTTTCGGGCCCGGAGAGGCTTAAGGTTATTCGGCCGCCAGCGACTTTTGCTTGAGCGGCAGGCCGAGCCGTTCCCAGACCTGCAGCAGCGCCTCGGCGAGCCCGTCGATCAGGCCGTCATCGTGGTAGGGCGACGGCGTGATCCTTAAGCGCTCGGTGCCCTTGGCGACCGTCGGATAGTTGATCGGCTGGATGTAGATGCCGTGCTCCTCGAGCAGGATATCGGAGGCTCGCTTGCACTTTTCGGGGTCGCCGACGAACAGCGGCACGATATGGGTGTCGCTCGACATCACGGGCAGGCCGGCGGCGGTCAGGATCGCCTTGACGCGGGCGGCGCGGTCCTGGTGCCGCTCGCGCTCCCAGTTCGAGGTCTTCAGGTGGCGGATCGCGGCGGTTGCGGCCGAGCAGATCGCGGGCGGCAGCGCGGTGGTGAAGATGAAGCCCGGGGCATAGGAGCGGACGGCATCGATGATGTCGGCATTGCCGGCGATATAGCCGCCGAGGCAGCCGAACGCCTTTGCCAATGTGCCTTCCAGCACATCGATCCGGTGCATGACGCCGTCGCGCTCGGCAATGCCGCCGCCGCGCGGGCCGTACATGCCGACCGCATGGACCTCATCGACATAGGTCATCGCGCCATATTTCTCGGCGAGATCGCAGATCCTGGCGAGCGGGGCGACATCGCCGTCCATCGAATAAAGGCTCTCGCAGGCGATCAGCTTGGGCCGGTCCGGGCCCGCGGCGATCAACAGCTGTTCGAGATGCGCCATGTCGTTATGACGGAAGATCTGGCGGTCGCAGCCGGCCTGGCGGACGCCTTCGATCATCGAATTGTGGTTGAGCGCATCCGACAGGATCAGGCAGTTCGGAATCAGTTTGGCGAGGGTCGAAATGCCGGTCTGGTTCGAGACATAGCCCGAGGTGAACAGCAGCGAGGCTTCCTTGCCGTGGAGGTCGGCGAGTTCTGCTTCAAGCTGCACGAGGGGATGGTGGGTGCCGGCGATGTTACGGGTGCCGCCGGCGCCGGTGCCGACCCGGGTCGCGGTCTCGACCATGGCGCCGACCACCTTGGGGTGCTGGCCCATGCCGAGATAGTCGTTGGAGCACCAGATCACGACGTCGCGCTGGCCTTTCGGCGAGTGCCAGACCGCATGCGGGAACCGGCCGGCGATCCGCTCGAGATCGGCGAAAACGCGGTAGCGCCGCTCGTCATGCAGGCGGTTGAGGGCGGCACTGAAGAATTTGCTGTAATCCATCGCAAGACCCGGAGCGGAACTGGCCGGTGCGGCCATCCTTCTTGGAACTGTGCCTTTTTAGAGCTTTTCCAGCTTTGATGTCCATGCGGAATCCCACATTTGAGCGGGGCTCCGGGATCATACCTAGGTGTGACAAAAGTTGATCTTGATCAACACGCTAGCGGGTGATGCGTTCGCTTGAAGCGGCGCCGACCGCCGCTGCCGCTCCCGACCGCTGAAACATCAAATCGAAAGTGCCCGGCGTCGTGCGGATCGGGTCGAAAATTTCCCCTCGTGGGCCTTGATTCTTATCAATATGTTGATAACAATAAAGTTATGAACAGAATAGCATTGATCACCGGCGCGACGCGCAATCTCGGCTTCTCGCTCGCGGAGGGGCTGGCGCAGCGGCTCGAGCCCACCGACACCGTGTATTTGACCGGTCGCGACCCGGCCCGCGTCGCCGAATCCGTGCAGCGTCTCTCGAACGCCAGGGCGGAGGTGCGCGGCGAAGTCCTCGATGTCGCCAGGCCAGGGGCGGTCGAACGGTTCGCGGACCTGCTGGTCTCGCGCCATGGCGGCGTCGATATCGTCTTTTCCAATCATTACGCGCGGGTGCAGCCCGACGACGATCCGCGCGCCGTGATCGATTATTATGTCGAGGCCAACAATCTGGGCACCACGCATGTGCTGCGCAGCTTCGCTCCGCTGCTGCGCGACGGCGGGCGGCTGTTCGTGGTTGCAAGCCGGGCCGGCAGCCTGCGCGCGCTGGCGCCGGCGCTGCACCCGCGGTTCGAAAACCTGCAATCGCTCGACGACGTCGACCGCGCGGTCTGCAGCTGGCGCGACGCGGTGCGCTCCGGCCGCGCGCCGGGCCAGGCCTGGCCGGCCTGGATCAACATTCCGTCCAAGATCGGCCAGGTTGCGGCCGTGCGCGTGCTCGCGGGCCAGCGCCGCGCCGACGATTTGCGGCGCGGGATCCTGATCGCATCGATCTCGCCGGGTCTGATCGATACCGGAGCGTCGCGCGCCTGGCTCGACCTCACCGGCGCGCCGCAGCCGGACGAGGTTGCGGGCCCGCTTCTGGACCTCGCGCTCGACCCCTCGCCAGACGAATCCTTCTATGGCGAGCTGGTCCATGTCGGCCGGGAAGAACCGGGCCCGTTCGGCTCGGTGGTGCGCAGCGGGGCGATCGTGCCGTGGAAGTGAACCGCAAAGGCAAATTGCCAGGGCACAAATCTTCCGCGCGCAAAGCTGTCGACGGCAGGTCCTCGTCGCATCCGTCTTCCGAGCCGGAGCGCCTTGGCATGCTGGTCAAGCGCGCCGAGCAGGCGATGGTCCGGACCAAAAGCACGGCGTTGAAATCGGTCGGCCTGACCCCGTCGCAATACGTGGCGCTGTTCGAACTCGATCGGCAGCCGGGGATCACCGCGGCGACGCTGGCACGCGCCTGCCTGGTTACGCCGCAGGCCATGATGATTTTGCTCAAGACCATGGAGCAGCAGGGTCTGATCACGCGATCACCGCACCCGCGGCATCCCAGCGTGCTCGAACTGCACATGACCGAGGTCGGACGCGAGGCGCTCCACGCCGCGCATCAGCAGGTCGACCCGATCGAGCAACGGGTGTTCAGCGCCTTCTCGCCGAAAGATCAGGCCGTCTTTCGCGAGTTTCTGATGCGCTTCATCGAGGCGTTCGAGGCGGAGTGACCGCCTGGGAATGCGCGGATCCCGCTATTTCTTCTTGCCGGTACCGACGTTCGGCTGCCATCCCGCGGCCTTCTGGCTTGGCGCCGCGGCAATGGTCTTGATCTTATCTTTCTTGGGTTTCTTGGCTTCCCGATTGCTCTTTTGCTCGCCTTTGGCCATGGCGGTCTCCCCTTGGGTATGTTGATGACGCGGCGATCATCACGGCCGCAGCCTTTGAACACGGAAGTTCGCTCGCCGCGACATGAGGACTCGCATTTAAAGATCGTGCGCCCATTTTCACCGAATTGGAAGCAGGCTCAATCGAGCCAGCCATTGACGCGGGCAAGGATGCCGGTCGGCAGCGACAGACCAGGCTGCGCGGCGTCGAGGCGCGGATCGTCGCCGCGCCGGGCGGCCAGAACCTGCCTCGAATAGGCCGCGCGGATGATGCGGAGCTCGTCCTGCCGATCCATCCGTCCCTTTCCCGTCCCGCGCGACGATGCTAGCATTACAGTTGCTTTTTTGATTTGAAGTGGGCGCGTTGAGCGGCAGCCTGGTGAGCTCTGCGCCAAAAAGACCATGCGATGATGTGTGCGGGTTGAATCCGCTTTCGCGCAAGTCTGATGGCAATGCGGCGGATTTCCTGGATTGACCAACGGATCAGTGGTGGGGTGGTTATGCTTTGGCTTTTGCCGGGGGGCGCCGTTTCGTTTTTTTGGGCGGTGGCGGATTGGCGCGATGTCGGATCGCGGCCATCATGGCGAAGGCGAGCATCACCAAGGACACATGACGGTGCCAGCCATGCCAGGATCTGCTCTCGTTGTGATCGAGCCCGAACTCGTTTTTCGCGGTTTCAAAGCCGTCCTCGATCGCCCATCGATGGCCTTCGACCGCGACCAGCGTTTCAAGGGCTGTTCCCGCTGGGCACCAGGTGGTGAAGAAGGCGAGGTCATCATCGGCGATGCGACGACGGATCAGTAGACCGCGTGTCCACAAACCGTCATTTGCACTGTTGAACTGCTCGGCCTCGAGATCGGCCAATTCGAGATAACACCAATCGTGCAGCCGCGGTCCTTTGGTTCCGGCTCCCGCCGACAGGCGCTTCCAGTCGGATGAGTGCCGCGTCCGGGCGAGGTCTGCAGCCGTACCGGCGACCGGCGGTCGCTTGCCCCAGGATCGAAACACATGAGCGCTGCTGACCCCAAGCACGTAGCCTTTGCCTGCCCGACGTAGCTGCTGTTCGATGTTGCCAACACCGTAGACGGTATCGCCGGCAACCCACCTGAATGGTACAGACGCGGCTATCGCGCGTGCGATCATTCTCGTCGCAAGCCTTGGTTTGGTCGCAAAGCCGACATCGGCAGGCACATATGCGGCTTCCAGACGATCCGGATCGTCGGTCCATTCCTTCGGGAGATACAACGCGCGATCGATGAACGCATGGCCATGACGCGAAACGTAGGCAGCGAAGACGCCGATCTGGCAGTTCGTGATCTTCCCTGCCGAACCAGTGTATTGCCGCGCCACTCCGCATGACGCTTTGCCCTGTTTGAGAAAACCGGTCTCGTCGATCACCAGCACCGCATCGTCATCCGCCAAATGCTCGATGACGTAGTCGCGCACGATATCGCGCAGGGCATCGGCGTCCCAGTCTCCACGACCCAGAATCGCCTGCTGCCGCCATGGGCCGGGATCGCCAGCCGCCTCCGCGCGCATCCAACCGGTCTTGCGCTGCTCATCTCCGAGCAGACCTTCCAGGAATAGACCTGCATTCGTCGCAACACGCTCTTGCGTGAACAACGGACGTATCCGTTGCTTGATCTCTCGAAGCGACGCCGCCCACAACGCAAGCGTCTCCTCAACCGACGCGGCCCGCGCCCACGACATTCGAATCATGGTTGCCCATGGATTCAGAAGCCCGCAAAAAAAGCAACTGTAATGCTAGGGTGGTGTGTGATTAAACACACCAGAAGTGTGTGAAATAGCATAATCCAGGGAGGCGGCCAAATGAAAAGACGGCTTTATCCGGCGGTGCTGGAGCGCGGCCCGAAGGGGACGTTCGGGGCGTGGTTTCCCGATTTTCCGGACTGCGTCGCCGGCGGGACATCGCAGGAGAAAGCCATCGAAAGGGCGGAGAACGCGCTGGCGCAAGCGGTCGATGCGCTGTTCGAGCAGGACCGGCCGCTTCCCGAGCCGACGCCGATCGCACGGATCATGCTTCCCAAGGGCTGCGACTTCCTCGCTTATTTCATTGTCGGAGTGGACCCGCCGGATCCGTCGGAGCGGGTCAATGTCTATTTGCCGAAGAGCCTGATCGGCCGGGTCGACCGGCGTGCGGCCGAACTCGGCATGAGCCGCTCCAGCTTCTTCGGCCTCGCCGCCAGTACTGCGTTGGTCCACCTCCCCGGTTTCCGAGAAGGTTTGCCGGAGGCCCGCTCGAAGGTGCACAAGACAGGCCGGCTGCGAACCGGGAAATCGCCGGCCAGGAAGCCGGCGCGGTAAGTCGCACGGAACGTCCCGGGATCTCGGCGCGCACCCGATCGACTCGGCGAACTCATGGCGTTGCGCAAGCGTCGAGCGCGGTGAAATCCGGGCTACGATTCCAATTCCTTGATCGCACGACCTGCCGCGATCACGGCATTTTCTTCCGAGCTGCTGTCTTCCGCCGTCACAAATCCCAGGATCGCGCCCCGCGTGATCGTAGCTGGAGCAACGACCGGCGTGATGTTGGCGCGCCACTGCCCGGGTTTCCGCTGAAACGTGACGATTCGGTAGTCGGACGCTTTGGCCATTGGTGTGCTTTCGCGTCTTGTTCGTTCGTCCGCGAGAAAGCGGAGCCGTCGTGCTTGCCGCCGTCTTCAACAACCGCGGCAGATATTGTTCAGCTTGGCAGTGGTTCGGGCGTCTTCCGCAAGGAAGGGGTCGTTGTATTCAGGGCGCGAGCCCGCTTTTTCAACCGCTGCCGGCTTTTCTACTTTCGGAGGAGAGGCCGCGTCATAGCAGGCGAGCCGTGCGCTCGTGCTTTCAATAGCACTGCATTTCGGGCCTGCGGCCAGAGCACTTTGCGCGAATACGAAGAGCGCCAATATGGAGAGAGCAGTTTTCATCGAATTTCCTTATGAGGGCGGCACCGCCCGGCGCAGCCACGATCAAACAGCCACATGCCACCACGCAACGCAGGCGCGCCCGCCATTACAGCCGACCGCCCGAAAGGGCGCAGATACTGACGTTAGCCGCGCGCTATTTCTTTTTGCCGGAACCGAAGGTCGGCTGCCATCCCGCGGTCTTCTGGCTTGGCGCCGCGGCGATGGTCTTGATCTTCTCTTTCTTGGGTTTCTTGGTTTCCCGATTGCCCTTTTGCTCGCCTTTGGCCATGTCGATCTCCCTTGGGTATGTGGTTGGCTTTGTTGATGACGCCGTAATCGAATGCAGAACTTCACATCGACGAATAGCGCGCCGCACTTTTCAGCGCGCCGTCGATCTCGTCGGCCAATTCGGCCTCGCCGATCTCATGAAGCGATGAGGCCATTGTCGACGCCTGGACCGCGCTCATCGAAAGCGGTTCGCTGGTCTCATAGCTGAATTTGATGCGCCAAATTCCGCCGGGGTTGCGGTGCGGCTCGATCAGCAACGCTGGAAGGTTGGGCAGTCCGTTCGCAAAAAGCAGTGCCGACAGCGTCACCATGGCGGCAGCAAAAGGCCGGCGCGATTTAAGGCTCGAACAGGCACGTTCGTCTGGCGCGGCATGGAGACTCGCATGCCCGACCGTGCGCCCTTTGCGGCCGAATAGCTATGGATTTGTTGGGGTTCGCCTCGATCCTTGGCTTCTTCTGCGTCGCCGGCTGGCCTACAATTCGAATGTATGTGCCAGTCCGCGCTTCGCGGGTGGTGTGGGGAACTCACGCATGGGCGGTCTTCGGGACTGGTTGCGCCGGCACAATTTCGAGCAATATGCGGATGCATTCGAGGCGAACGACATCGACCTCGATATCCTGCCCGAACTGAGTGAGCGCGATCTCGAACAGCTTGGCCTATCGCTGGGCAACCGCCGCAGGCTGTTGAAGGCGATCGCCGGACGTGGCGATGAGGCCGCCCCACCGAAGCCCTCCCACCACGAAGGTTCGGGGCCGGGCGACGCTGAGCGGCGTCAGGTGACGGTCTTGTTCGCCGACATGGTGGGATCCACAGCGCTGTCAGGTAAGGTCGATCCCGAGCTGCTCGGGAGTTTGATCCGGCGTTATCAGGATGCGGCCGCCGGCGCGATCGGGAGATACGGAGGCTACGTCGCCAAGTTCATGGGCGATGGCGTTCTGGCCTATTTCGGTTTTCCCCGTGCCTTCGAGGATGCGGCGGAACGCGCCGTTCACGCCGCCATCGGCATCCTGGCGGAAGCCGGCAGCATCGAATTGCCAGACAATACGCGGGTGCAGGTCCGAATCGGCATCGCCACCGGCCTCGTCGTGGTCGGCGAAATCATCGGGATCGGCACGGCGCAAGAGCGCACCATTGTCGGCGAAACCCCCAACCTTGCCGCACGGCTGCAGGCGCTTGCCGGGCCTGACACCATTATCCTCAGTGAGGCGACCCAGAATCTGCTGGGTGGGCTGTTTGAGCTCGAGAGCACGGGAGAACACGAATTGAAAGGGTTCGCCCGCCCGGTGCCGGCCTGGCGCGTGCGATGTGCAGCGTCGGTCGAAAGCCGTTTTGCCGCGATTCGCACCGGTCGGAATCTGCCACTGATCGGCCGCGCCCATGAAATGGGGTTAATGCTCGAACGCTGGCAGCTGGCGCGGCAAGGTGAAGGCCAGATTGTCACGGTAATCGGCGAAGCGGGCATCGGAAAATCGCGCGCGATCGAGGCACTGCATGAAGCGCTTGCCAGCGAGCCCTATGCACGCATCAATTTGCAATGCTCACCCTATCACAGCGATAGCGCGCTTTATCCGGTGATCCAGTACCTCAATCGCGCTGCTCGCATCACCGCAACAGATACGCCGAATGCAAGGATCGAGAAACTTGGCGCCCTGTTTGCGCAGCGGACGGCTACCGATACGGCAGGGCTTTCGTTGTTGGCCGATCTCATGTCGCTCCCGCTTGCAGCGCAGGGAGCGCCGGCGCAGACGCCAGCTCAACGCAAGGCGTCGACACTGGCCTTCATCGTCGACGAGTTTCTTCGTATGGGCGAGAGCCATCCGGTGATCGTCGTGCTGGAGGACGCCCATTGGATCGACGCCACCACGCTTGAAATGATGATGCGTCTGACCGACAGTCTCGGCAAGACGCGAGCGCTTGCGCTGGTAACCGCGCGTCCGGATTTCACACCGCCCTGGCTGGCGCGGCCGCATGCGACGCTGTTGACCCTCGGTCGTTTGGGACGCGGGGAATGCACGCAATTGGTCGCCGGTGTCGCCGCTGCGCACGGCTTGTCCGTGGAAACGGTCGCTGCGATCGTCGCTAAAACTGACGGCATCCCACTGTTCGTCGAGGAGTTGACGAAGAGCGTCATGGAATCGGCGAGTGGAGACAGCGCGGTGCCGACGACGCTCAAGGATTCGCTGATGGCCCGTCTCGACCGCCTCGGCGAAGCGCGCGAAGTGGCTCAGATCGCCGCCGTCATCGGCCGGCAATTCACCTTTTCACTGCTCGATGCGGTTGCCCCCAGCAGTGCCGGCGAACTTGAGGCCACGCTGGTGAAGCTGGTTGCAGCGGGAATTGTCTTTCCCGAGGAGCGCAGTCTGGAACGGAGCTTTAGTTTCAAGCATGCGCTGGTGCGGGACGCCGCTTATGAGAGTTTGCTTTTGGCGCGTCGGCGCGAATGGCACGAACGCATCGCCAAAGCGCTTGAGGAGCAGTTCGCCGGCATTGCCGCCAGCGAACCGGACTTGCTGGCGCATCATTTCGGCGAGGCCGGCCTGTTGGTGCCCGCCTGCGACTATCGCATGCGGGCCGGCGATCAGGCCGTGAGCCGTTCGGCTTATCCGGAAGCGATCGCACATTTCTCGGCGGGTCTCAGACGCGCCGAAGCATTGCCGACCCAAGATGGGATGCGCCGACAATTGGATTTTCTGCTCAAGCTCGGCTCCGCCTTGGTCGTCGTTCGCGGCCTGCAGAGTGTCGATGTGGAGGATGCCTACACAAGGGCCAGCGAAATCGGCGAGAAATTGGGTGAAGGCGCCAAGTTATTCCAGGCCAAATGGGGCCTGTGGATCAATGCCAATCTCAGGCGCAAGACCGCGCTGGCGCGCGACCGGGCAAGCGAACTCGTCACGCTGGCGCAACGCTCCGGCAACGACGAACTGTTACTCGAGGCGCACCATTGCCAGTGGTCGACGGCCTTTTTCCAGGGCGACGTCATGGGCGGAATTGACGGTTGCCGGAACGGTATCGAGCGCTATGACATGACGCGCCATCGTCACCTTGGTCATCAATTCGGCGGTCACGATCCCGGCGTTTGCGCGCATTCGCAGTGCGGCAACTCATTGCAGCTGGCGGGCGAGGGCCAACAGGCCAGGCAAAACCTCGCACAGGCGGTCGCCCTCGCCGAAATGCTCGACCATCCCAACAGCCTCGCTCATGGGCTCCACAATAGCGGCATCGGCCACCAGCTTGGGGCCGATCGCGATGCCACATTTGCGGCAGCTCATCGCGCGGCAGGGCTGGCGGAAAAATTCGGCCTGTTGCCGTGGCGCGCGGGCAGCCTGGTGCTGGCCGGTTGGGCTACCGCGATTGGCTCGGGCGTCGCCGACTCCGCGCGGCTGATCGATGCCGAGATCGACAATGCAACAAGGGTGGGTCCGCTTCCACAATATTATCTTGGCCTGGCCGCCGAAGTGCTGCTGGCCGCCGGCCGACCGGCGGATGGCCTCGCTCATCTCGATCGCGCCATCGCCGGGATAGAGGAGCCGGGCATTGGCTTCTATTTGCCGGAGATCTATCGCTTGCGCGGCGCGTGTCTGCTAGCGCTTGATCGCGGCAATGCGGACGAGGCGCGCTTGGCCTTTGCGGCCGCCCTCGACATTGCCCGGCGTCAAGGCGCCGTCATCTTCCATCGTCGCGCCAAAGCGTCCCTTTCCGAGATCACCCACGTTGGGAACCGGGGATAAGATAAGGACGCGCTCGTAAGGCGTCACGTCGTCCGGAAGCGCAGCACGCCGTCGGTCACTTCCGAGGTCAGGCGTCCCTCGACCAGCATGTAATTGACGTGGGCGATCAGTTCGCCGGCGGCAAAGCCCATCTGGTGCACGTCCAGCACGTGCTTGTGGAACACGACCGGCACCAGTTCCTTCGAGGTCTGCGGGATTTCCCGGCAGGCATCGGCGATCAGCCGGCAGCGGTCCTCGTGGTGATCGGCCAGCTGCTTGATGCGGGTTTTCAAGCCGTAGAACGGCACGCCATGGCCGGGCAGCACCAACAAATCATAGGGCAGGGTGGTGGTGAGGCTCGCCAGCGAAGCCAAATATTCACCCAGCGAATTCTGGTCGGGCTCGACCGCCCAGACGCTGACATTGGGCGAGATCTTGCTCAGGACCTGATCGGCCGACAGGAACAATTTGTCGGCCGCGCAATAAAGCATCACCTGGTCGAGCGCATGGCCGCCGCCGGTGATGACCTTGAAGCGCCGCGTCCCGATCGAGATTTCGTCGCCATGCGAGATGCGGCGATAGGCCGGCGGCAGCACCGACACCCGTTTCAGATAATCCTGGCCGCGGCCGAGCAGTTTGTCGGTCAGGTTCTCGTCCATGCCGTGGCGCCGGAAGAACAGCCGCTGCGCCAGCTTGCGTTCTTCGGTGCCGCGGTTCTGGTGATAGACCGACTGCAGGTACTCGACCTGCGACATATAAAGCGGGCAGTCGAAGCGCTCGACGATCCAGCCCGCAAGACCGACATGGTCGGGATGCGAATGGGTCACGATCAGGCGGGAGACATTCACGGCCTTAAGCGGGCCGTCGAACAGCGTGGTCCAGGCCGCGATCGTTTCCTCATTGCCGAATCCGGAATCCACCATCGCCCAGCCGTCGCCATCGGCCAGCAGATAGATGTTCACGTGATTGAGCCGGAACGGCAGCTTCAGCCGTACCCACAACACGCCCGGCATTACCTCGACGACCTGATCGTGGCCGGGGTGGTTTTCCCAGGGGTATCGCAGTGCCTCAGCCGAGGAATGGACGCTGTCTGTTTTCGAATGCATGGTATCGACTTAGCCGCTCAATGAGGGCGGCGCTAGCCGAATTTCGGCTGCGACCCCTGCAAAGAACTGAGAACTACCCGCCCCAAGTCAAGCTCTCTCGGGTGGTGCGACGATCTCCGCCGGCATGTCCTCGGGCGGTTCTATCAATCTGTTGCCGAACGAGATCATCGGCAGTTCGATGAGCTGCCAGGTCGCATAAGAGAGGACACACGTGACAGCGAGCATCGCAAATCGCCAAGGCTCGCACAGCCACGCGGGCAAATTGCCGAGCTTGGCGCTGAACCAGGGACCATAATACAGGAGGAGGCCGTGCAGTAGATAGATAGAAAACGAAGCGTTACCGACCATCACCAGCCAACGCAGCGACCAGTGCTCCCACGGAAGGCGCAGATTGATCATCCCGAGCAGGACCAGTGCGAGACAGATAGCGGTGGCGAACGGAAATATGCGTGACGGGACGAACCAGAGGTAGCCCAGCGCGAATACGCCCGCCGCAAGCGCGAGGCCCGCTGTTGACGAAGCAAGGCGAATTCGCCTGCTGAAAAGGAATACGAGGACGCCGCCCAGAAAATCGCCCTGCCTGATCGATACCAGATGAAATGACCACGGATCGTGATAAACAAATCCGGCCCAAGCAAGTCCAGCCAGAACGACCGCAAGACCGGCAATGCCGGCGAACGGAACGATAATTGCCACCAAAGCGTAGAAGACGAGCTCACGCTCCAAGGTCCAACTGACCTGATAGGCCGACGGCCCATGCTGCGGCAGCAGCGTCATTGAGTAGAGGTAGCGCCCCAAGTCGATTGTATCCGGGAACCTGTCCTCCAGGATCAAGACCGCAACGATAGCCATCGCCACCCAGTACATGGGGTAGAGGCGAAACAGGCGTTTGATCGCGAAAGCCGTGGGGGCAAAATCCGGCTTTGAAGCGACGAGGCAGATGACGAAGCCGCTGATCGCGAAAAAGAAATCAACGCCGAGAAAGCCCCAAGCCTTCAGAAAGGGGATTGGATGCTGCGCATCCTCTGGAAAGCCGCGCAGCGCCACATAGGAGTGGAAATAGGCAACGCTGAGCGCGGCGATGGCGCGCGCCGCCTGTAGCCCCTCAAGTTTTCCACCGCCTGCTTCGCTCCTCATGTCGAGCGGCTTTTAACCTGCGCCCGACAATGGAGCAAGCCGTTCAGGCCGCCCGGATATTCTCCAGGAACGCGTCGATCTCCGCACGCAGCACCTCGGCTTCGCGGCGCAGCGCGCCGGAGGCGTTCAGCACCTCGCTGGCGGCGGTTCCGGCTTCCGTCGAGGCGCTGCTGACACCGACGATGTTGCTGGAAACCTCGCTGGTGCCGCCGGCGGCATGCTGGATGTTGCGCGCGATCTCGCGCGTCGCCGCACCCTGCTCCTCGACCGCGGCTGCGATCGCGGTGGTGACGTCGTTGATCTCGCTGATCGTGCTGCTGATGTTCCTGATGGCGCCGACCGCCGAATTCGTCACCGTCTGCATGCTGACGATCTGCTGGCGGATTTCGTCGGTCGCCTTCGCGGTCTGGTTGGCGAGGCTCTTCACTTCGGAAGCGACCACGGCGAATCCGCGGCCGGCGTCGCCGGCACGCGCGGCTTCGATGGTGGCGTTGAGCGCCAGCAAATTGGTTTGTGAGGCGATGGTCTGGATCAGGTCGACCACCACGCTGATGCGGGCGGCGTTATCGGCAAGGCCCTGCATGGTGGCATCGGTGGCGCCGGCTTCTTCCACGGCCTTGCGGGCGATTTCCGCCGAGGTGACGACCTGACGGCCGATCTCGGAGATCGAGGAGGAGAGCTGTTCGGTGCCCGACGACACGGTTTGCACGTTGACGGAGGTTTCCTCGGCGGCCGACGCCACCGCGCTGACCAGCGCGCTGGACTGATCGGCGGTCGCGGACATGCTTTGCGCGGTCGTCTGCATCGAGCCGGCCGCGGTCTGCAAACTGTCCAGCGCGTTGCGGACGGTCGATTCGAATTCGACGATCCGGGCCTCCATGCGCGAGGTGCGTTCGGCCTTGGCGGTGCGGTCCTTGTCCTGATCGGCCGTGAGCGCGCGGGCCTCGATCATGCTCTCGCGAAACACCTGCAGCGAGTTGGCCATCGACGCGATCTCGTCGCGCTGATGGCTGTGATAGATTTCCGATTCGAGGTCGCCGCCGGACAACAGCTGCATCGAGCGTTGCAGGCTGCGGATCCGCCGCAGGATATTGCGGCCGACATAGAGCCAGACGAACAGGATCGATCCGACCAGCGTCAGCGTGCCGAGCGCGAGCATCACCTTGGTGGCGAAAGCAATCTGCTGGCGCGCCTGCCAGGTCGACGCGTCGGTTTCCTTCTGCACGCCGTCGACCAGCTGCTGGACGCTGATGCCGAGGCCGACATTGAGCTTGCGGGTTTCTTCCAGGATGGTCTCGCCGTAATCGGCGGCGTCGAGTTCCTGCTGGCGGATCTTGAAGACGCGGGTCTTGCCCTCGCCCAGCGCCAGCAATTTCAGCGCCGCCTCCTTGAGCGCCTTGGTGCCGGCATTCTTCGGCAGCTGTTCGAGGTTCGCTTTGACGCGCGCCTGGGTCTGCTTGAATTCCTTCTCGATGGCCTCGAGCGCGTCGCTGTTATTGGCCGTCAGCGCCGCCGTCATGTCGGAGGCCATCAAATTGGTGCTGGCGATCACATTGCCGAGCTGCTCGACCGTGCGCGCGGCCTCGGTTGCGTCGTCGGTCGAAAGATTGGCCGATCCCAGGATCGCGTTGATCTGGCTCTCGGCGTCCATCATCGCCGGGCTCGAGGCGGCGACGAAGTCGGTCTGCGCCTTGCGCAGCGCGTTATATTGCTGCTCGTGCAAGGCCGCGACGTCGAGCCGCTCGCGTGCAGCCGAGCCCAGGCTCTTGATCATGTCATCGATGTTCTTCACGGTCTCGGTGAGAGCCGCAACGACGGTCTTGTCGGCCCCCAGTTCGACGATCTCGCCGAGCTTTTGCAGCGCGAGCGTCTGGGTCTCCTTCATCTTCCTGGAGCGTTCGGACAGCGACTCTTCGCTGCGCGCGGCGAGCACCGCCGGTCCCTGGCTGGCAAGGCTGGCGCTCTGCGCCGACAATTGCAGGCTGGCGGCGAGACGGGGAATGTCGCGCCCGCTCAGATCGACCATGGCGCCGCCGAGCTGTCCAAACACGAAGCCGGCGCCGACGCTGATCACGATCGCCATGCTAGCGATGACCGCGAAGGCGGCAAACAGGCTGCCCCTGACCCCCATCTGCGGAAAGCGGGAGCCTTTGAGTTTTGGTTTGCCGATTCTGAACTGTAACGCCATTTGCCGATGCCCCGTGCGCACTACCCTTGGATGAATCCTCGGGCGGCAGTATCGCGGTACCGGGTTAATAAACTCGGGAAAACGGGACGGATTTACGCGATTTTCAAGCGGAGTTCTTTCGATTTGGTCGGGGTTTTTCCGCGAGTCGGAATCAAGCCGCGATGCGGCTGCAGGACGTCGTTCGCGCCACGACCCCAAACGCAAAAGGCCGGCGTGAAAGCCGGCCTTCTGCAAGTTATGGTAGTAGCCGGTCAGTAGCGCGCGACGACCGGGCCGCCGAAGTTGAAGCGATAATTGACGCCGAGCTTCAGCGTGTGCTCGTCATTGTGGAAGCTGCCGAACGGCACCAGCACAGCGGGCATCACGAAGCGGGTGTCGCCGAAATTATAGTACTGATACTCGCCCTTGGCCGACCAGTTCTGGGTGATCATGTATTCCACGCCCGCGCCGACGGTGTAGCCGTTGCGATGGTCGGTATCGAGCGCGAAAGCGACCGGCGCGCCTGCAAGCGTCAGGGTGTCGCGGTTATCGGAATAGGCGTAGCCGCCTTTGACGTAGACGAGACCCGGGCCCCAGGTATAGCCGACACGGGCGGTGATCGAAGCCAGCGCGCGCTGGTCGCTGGTGAAGGCGAGGCCGGCGGGGAAGAACGCGTTGAGATTGTTGCGGCTGAGCCAGGAGTACTGTCCCTCGGCGCCGACGACCCAGTTCGGCGCGAACTGCCAGTCGGCGCCGGTCTGCACGCCGCCCATCAGGCGGGCGCTGTAGTCGCTGAGCACGAGGCCATTGAAAGTATTGCTGCCGCTGAACGCGCCGCCGACGTGACCGCCGATATAGAAGCCGGTCCAGTTGTAGAGCGGCGCGGCATAGGCCGGCGGTTTGTTGTAGTACGGGCGCGCGCCGAGATCGGCGCCGAGCGCCGGCGCGCCGAGGGCTGCGAGCGCCACAGTGGCAAGCAGGAATTTCTTCATGGTCTGGTCTCCGGCAAAATCGTTCGGAGACGCCGCGTGCCGGCGCCATCCGTGGCGCGCAGATAGCCAGCATTTGAATAAAATGCTGTCACTGGCCGGTCACGCCGAATGAGAACCCAACCTGTTGGCAAACAAACGTTTTCTGTACTTAACGAAGGCCTAATCAAAGCTGAAGGAAGGCTTAATTTTCGGAAGCCCCGCGGGCTTCTTGTAGCCCATCCCTTAGCCAAGACGACGCCGTACGTCGCTGCGCATCTGTTCGCGGAACGCCTGCCGGCGCGCCGGCCGCTCCTTCTCGGGCACGTCGTGGCGGTCGAACACGTTGAACATCTCGAGGATCGGGTAGCGATCGCTGGCCATCGCCAGGATGCGAAGCAGCTGGACAACGGGGCCGCTCGGGCCGGTGACTTCCCATTTGCGGATCGTGGTGGCGCCGTCGGCGGCCGGCAACCCGCACAGTTTTGCCATGTCGGCAACAGCCAGCGGCCGGCCGACGGCCTCACCGAGATCTTCGCGAAGTTTTTTTAGTTCGGCCCCGGTCACTGGTTCTCCGTTTTGACGCGGCATCTGTGCCGTGCGTCACATATCAGGCGTTGGTTGCAGTCTATACGGCGCGTATTCGTTCCCTTCAGGAGGCGAGCATGCGCCGGTTAATCGAAAGTCTTACCCCCGTCGAGTGCGATCTCTACTGGAGATGGGTCGGCGGCATGTTCGCGTTTTATGTTGTGCTGATGGTCGGCGCCGCAGGCGTGTTCATGAACCACGAATCATCGCGGAATCTGGCGCATGAAGGTGCCGCGACTGTGGCAATGGACAGGAAGCATCCCGCCCTCGAGCAGGCTTCGATCCCGATACGGCAAGCGGCGCGATATGAATGAAGCTGGCCGGCGCCGGCCTTCCGGCCGCGCGCCTTCAGGCGCCGATCGCATTGCGCGCGACGACGTCGCGATAGAACGACGCGCTCAATTTGGGCAGGCGCGCCTGGGTGTCGAAATCCACGTGATACAGCCCGAAGCGCTGTTCGAACCCGAATATCCATTCGAAATTGTCCATCAGGCTCCACAGGAAATAGCCGCGGACCGGCACGCCTTCGGCGGTCGCGCGCTGCAATTGCGTCAGGTAGTTGCGCAGGAACATGACGCGGTCAAGGTCGTAGACCTGGCCGTCGGCGGCCGGTTTATCCTCCGAGGAGGTTCCGTTCTCGCTGATGTAGATCGTGTCGAGGTTCCAGATATTCGCGGCAATCCGCGGCGCCCAATAGATCACCTCCGGGCCGATGCGGAGCCATTCGGACTTCATGTGCGGAAACGAGACGGGGAAGGGCAGCACGGTCCAGCCCGGCTTTTTGTCGGAGGCCGCGATGTAGAATTGCGGCGCGTAGATGTTGAGGCCGACGAAATCGTTCGGTGAGGCAATGATCTTGAGCTCATCGGCGGTGAATTTGGGGGCGGCCGCACCGGAATATTCCAGAAATCCCTCGGTGTATTGGCCCTCGAGGATCACGCTCAGAATGCCTGCGTTCAACTCCCGCGTCGCCATCTCGGTGGCGCGAACATTTTCCGGCGTATCGATCGCGGGCACGCAGGCCGCGATGTTTTCGGCGAAACCCACCTTGGTGCCGGCGCGCCCGTGCGCACGGATCGCCTGCACCGCAAGGCCGTGCCCCAGCACGACGTGGTGGCGGGCCTGGTTCAGTTCTGCCACCGGCAGTTTGAGGCCGGGGGCGTCGATACCCCAGCCATAGCCGAAGTTCAGGAAACGGCCGGCCTCGTTGATCGTGAAGATGTTCTTCACGCGGTCGGTCAGGCGCTGCGCCACATAGCCGGCATAATCCGCAAACGCCTTGGAGGTGTCGCTGGATTGCCAGCCGCCGACGCGATCCTGCAGCGCCTGCGGCAGGTCCCAGTGATACAGCGTCGCATAGGGCTCGATCCCGTTGTTCAGCAGCTCATCCAGCAGGCGGTCATAGAAGTCGAGGCCCTTTGGATTCGGCGCGCCAGTGCCTTCCGGAAAGACCCGCGGCCACGCGATCGAAAACCGGTAGGCCTTGACGCCGAGTTGCTTGATCAGGCCGACGTCTTGCCTGTAGCGATGATAGTGATCGTTGGCGCGGTCGGCGTTGCTGCCGTCCGCGATCTTGCCCGGCGTATGGCTGAATGTGTCCCAGATCGAACGGCCGCGGCCGTCTTCGTCGACAGCGCCCTCGATTTGATATGACGAGGTGGCGGTGCCCCATATAAAGTCTTTCGGGAAGCCGGCAGCAGGCCGGCGGTCGGATACCGGCCTGGCGTCGCTGTCCGCAGACCTGGCCGATGTCGCCATGCCGAGTGCGGAAAGGCCGGCAAGCCTGGCAAATTGCCGGCGCGAGAACTTACCGAACATCCTTTTCTCCCGTCGGAACGGCGTCGATCTGATAGACGGAGATCCGGTCGATCTCGAAGGCGACCGTCGCGGGCGATTGGCCATCGACGAATCCCACGCCGCCGAAATCCTTCGAACCCATCGCCAGATTCACGATCATGTACATCGGATCGTTGAAGCCGATCGGCACTTTGATATCCGAGACCGGCTTGCGGTCGATGTAATAGATGATGCGATCCTGCATCCATAGCACGCCATAGTCGTGAAATTCGGTCGCAGCGTCCGGCAAGGCAAAGTCGAACCCGCAGGATTCGATGCGGCCGGTCGGAATCCGCCAATGCGTCGTCATCACGAGGTCGCCGGGCCGCTGCCCGCGTCCTTCCATGACGTCGACTTCGGGCGGCCAGCCGCCGTCATCGGCGAGCAGCCAGAACGCGGGCCAGACGCCGATCCCGACCGGTATCTTGGAGCGGAGTTCGAAGTAGCCGTATTTCTGCGAAAACGTGCCCTGGGTCGTCAGGATGCCCGAGATGTACTCGTTGTTGAACAGGACCGGCTTGAGCTCGGCCGGTGTCCGCCTTGCGACGATCGAAAGAACGCCGTTCCTGACCTTGAACGGGTCCAGCCCGAGCGGCGTGGTCGATCGTCCGCCGTAACGGGGATCAACATAAATCTGCTGTTCGCCGTTGGCGCTGGTCTTGCGTTTGAAATCGGAGCCGTCGCCGCCCCAGTAGCGCGCTTCCGGCCAGGCGGCGCCGCCGGCGTAGTGGGGTACCCATCTTCCGGTCGACAGCGGATGGGTGTCGAAGCCATCGTGGAAGGTCCGATGCAACGGCAGAAAAGCTGACGATGCCGGATCCAGCGTTTCGATGCGACGGCACATGATGCTGGAAGGATCGGTCGTCACCTGCAGGGTGAGCCCGGCCGGCGCCGCCACAAGATCGGCTTGTGCAAATGCCGGGGCGGCAAGCAAGACACCGGCGATCAATACCAGGACTTGCGGCGTCACGTCTGAGGATCCTTTCGTGCGCGCGGTGGCAGGTCATCTGACATTTCATCTGTCATGCTGCCACCTCCGTCCGACCAGAAACAACCAGAAACAACGAGAAACAACGAGAAACAACAGTGCGATCTTACTGCAGAATATCAAGGCTTTCACGTTTATAGCGACGAGCTGTCGCGGTCCCTCGTTGCTTGTGCTCCCTCGCGCAAGCAACCCCGCTATGCGCGGCAGGTTCGCACAACGATGTGACTTGCACGGAATCGGGCAGGCTTCTATCTCGCAGTGAAAGCATAGAGGCTGGGCGTGTTGAAGTCGGCTGAAACATTCATCGCGCATGCGCCTTTGCTCGCCGCCGTCAATCGTTTGCCGGGATTGCGGCATTCACGGCCGGCCTCATCCGCACGCAACCGGCTTGCCGCATGAGGTTCGATCTCAACCGCGATGGGTGGATCTGCTGGCCTGAGCGGGAGGACCTCTCGCTCGAGTTCATGCGATTATTGGCCGCGGCCCAGGAAGGCGGCTCGACGGTCTCCGAATGCTGGCTGACCGCAAGCCGCATCGACTTCACGGACGACGATTGCTGGTACGACGAATGGTCGAAGACGGCGGACGCCAACAACGACCGGGGGTTTGCGGCGTTTGCCGCGGGCAATCTGGTTACGGCGAGAAGCAACTGGCTTCGTGCGCTGAACTACTATTCCGCGGCCGCCTATCCTTTCGACCTTGCGCCGGACAAACAGCGGGCCGCGGTATCGGCGATGCGCGAATGCGCCGCGAATTACCTGCGCCACCGCCGGCCTCGCGGCGAAGTCGTCTCCATTCCCTGGCTGAGTGAATTCGCGCTGCAGGGCTATTATCTGCCTGCGCACGCCACGAAAGGTCCTGCGCCGGTCGTCATTTGCATTGGCGAGCCCGGGCATCGAAAGGAAGAATATCTCTTCAAGCTGGCGCCCCATGCCTTCGAGCGCGGAATTTCGCTGCTCGCGGTCGACGTTCTCGGTGACGAGACCGGCCTGCCATTCGAACAGCTGATGCGTCACCAAAAGCTCGAATCGGCGATCGAGCCCGTGATGGATTACCTGGTCGGCAGGGACGACGTCGACGACGGCCGCATCGCGATCCTTGGCGACGGCTGGAGTTCATCCTTTGTCGCGCGCGGTATCGCTTACGATCCGCGTTTTGCTGCGGCCGTTTGCGATGGCGGCATCTGGGATTTGCACGAGCAGGCGTTCCTGAAGCGGCGAATGGCGTCCGCAGGTGACGACACCGGCTGGAGCCCCGAAACCAGCCGCATCCTGCGCAACATCCGTTGTCCGCTGCTGATCACCGTTGGCGGCCGAGGCTGGCTCAAGACCGATCGCGTGACCGAGCTGGCCGACCAGCTCGGAGTCGACCGCCGCGACGTCACGCTGAAAATCTTCGAGCGCGCTGAGACCGCGGCCGCCCAGGGCCACATCGACAATCCGACGCTGGCGAACGAGTTCATTTTCGACTGGATTGCCTCCCGGCTGGGAACGGGGTGCGTCAGCTTCGATCGCCAGCCGCAAGAATCCTAAAGAATCCTAGCGCGTCGGTCTTCCGAAACGCCTCAGAAATCGATGGCGACTTTCAGACAGGCTTTCTCCAGGCGTTTTTTGAGCGTGGCCAGTTTGCCGGTCAGCTCGTCGACTTCGCCGGCGCTGAATTCCGCGAAAATGAATTCGTTCAGGCTTTCCTGTTGCGCCGCCAGGCTTGCCAGGTGCTTGTAGGTCTTGTCCGTCAGCGACATCTTGACGATCCTGGCGTCTTCGCTCGAGGGCTTGCGGCGGATGAAGCCTTTTTTCTCGAGAAGCTTCGATTGCGTCGTGACGAACGACGGATCGACATGCAGCATCTTCGAAACGGCGTTGACCGGTGCGCCGTCGCCCTGGTCGAGATCCGCCAGCGCCACGATCATCATCCATTGCGGACCGCTGATACCGAGGGTCTTGGCCCAGAAGTGGCGAAGTTCCTCCAGGTGCGCACTGATCGAGGCGATTTCCCAGGCGAATCGCCGAATGACATCCTGATTCTTCTTGGCGGACTCATCCATTGGGCGCCGTACTCGGGTTCTCGTCATCCCTTAACGGATGTTCGACAAAAACGACACGAGTAAATCGGCTATCTGCAGCAATTTACACGGTATTCGCCGGGAATTTTCTGCTGAAGACGGTGCGGCGGGCCAGTTGCCAAAAAGTCACATCGGCGCCTTAATCAATAGCTGAGCGAATAAACTAATTTGATTATCTAATTAGCACATGCATAACTTTCTCGTGACGGAGGGGGGCGCCTCAAACCGTCTCGTCTCAGGTGGTTCGCTGAAGTCCACCAGCTTGAAGATGCGTTGATCTTCAACGTTTTTTCGACGGCAGTCTAATCCGCTTTGCATGTTGCAATGCGAAGAACAATTTGGAGGTTAACATGAAGATGGTTAAGAGCCTTATCCTCGGCTCAGCGGCGGGTCTTATCGCCATGAGTGGGGCTCAGGCGGCCGATCTTCCCGTAAAGGCCAAAGCGGTCGAATACGTGAGGGTCTGCTCCCTGTACGGAGCTGGTTTCTTCTACATCCCGGGCACCGACACCTGCATCAAGCTGGGTGGTTATCTGCGCATTGACACCACGTTCAACGGAAGCATCTACGATCAGCCGGCGTGGTCGGGCGATCTCGGCCAGGGCAATCGCTATCGCGATTACTTCGCCGCCCGTTCCCGTATGGCGCTGACGGTCGATACCCGCACTGCCACCGAATACGGCGTCGTCCGCACCTTCGGTCAGGCTGACTTCCAGTTCACGACCCAGGGCAACAACACCACCAACCCGGCTAACTTCACGGCTTCTCCGGCCGCCGGCACCAATACCGGCCTGCTGAACCAGCCCGGCGAAGGTTACGTCGCGGTTGAGTACGTGTTCATCCAGTTCGCCGGCTTCACCTTCGGTAAGTCGTCTTCGGCTTACGCGACGCCGTGGAACGGTTATCCGGGCAACAACTCGTCGTTCCTGCTCGGCGGTCATGACACTGTCACCGGCGTGAACAACATCCAGTACACCGCCCAGTTCGGCAACGGCGTGTCGGGCACCATCGGTCTCGACGATCCGACCGTGTTCAACCGCACGGTTGTCGCCAACCTGTCGACGGGACTCAGTTCGACCGGCGCTATCGCCAACGCTTACGCCGGCGTGCATGCTCCCGACGTCGTCGGCAACCTCCGCGTCGACCAGGCATGGGGTCTGTTCCAGATTTCGGCGGCAGCGCATGAAGTCTCCGGCTCCTACAACATCCTGAACGCGGTCGTGGCTCCGACCGGCGTTGTTGGCGTCGCGGGCGCTTCTCCGAACGCTCTGTCGGAAATCTCTGGCCACCCCGACACCAAGTGGGGCGGTTCGGTGATGGCTGCCCTGCAGATCAAGAATATCCCGACCGGTCCCGGCGACGACTTCAAGATCGACGCGACCTGGGCTAAGGGTGACACGAAGAACGTGATCTCCACCAGCTCGGCCTCGCCCAGCTTCGCGATGTTCGGCAACACCAACCGTGCAGGCGCTTACCAGAGCGTCGGATTCGGTGCGACGACGGATGCCGTCTATCTGCCGACAATCTTCGGCGGCGATGGATCGCTCCATCTGACCACGGCGTACGGTGTCCGTGGTGCGTTCAACCACAACTGGGATCCGTACTGGTCGACCAGTCTGTTCGGCAGCTACTCGGCTGTCCGTTATGACGGAACTGCCAAGGCGCAATTCTGTGCGGTCTACACTACTCCGGCCAAGGCTGTATCTGCGGATTTCGTTTGCAATCCGGACTACAACGTCTCGCAGCTCGGTGTGGTCACCCGTTGGACCCCCGTCAAGAACCTGACGTTCTCGGCTGAAGTCATGTGGTTCCACCTCGACCAAAACTTCGCGGGCGCCGCCACTCTGGCTGCAACGGCTCCGAAGCCGACCACCGTTTACGAGTACAAGGACCAGGACACCGTCAGCTTCAACGTTCGCGCTCAGCGTAACTTCTGATCCCGATCGCCTGACACTTTGAGAAACCCCCGGCAGGAAACTGCCGGGGGTTTTTCGTTGCTTGATGCGTGTGACGCCGCTGTCGTCGCGGCAAATGCCAATGCTGGCCCGCTCCGGCAACGCGCCGGTAATGCGTGCGGCTTTGCGCTGTCGCATTTGCTCATGGGAGCCGAGCAAAAAAACATGATTTACTCAGGTAATTTTCTAAGGTATTAAAATGGCAGGCTTCAAGGAGACATAACCTACTTGATGCTAAACCTCCGAAACCTCCGGCAATGCCCTGCCGGAGGTTTTTCGTTTTGGCGCAGGCGTCCCGGCCCATGCGATCCCCTTGGCGGCGCTGACGCAGCAAGCAAGGTTGAAGCCGGTCCGTTGCTGGACCCGCCGGCGGGCGGCCCAGGCCCGATCGGGGCGGTCGGGCAAACCGGACAAAAGTTTTGGGATCGAGTGAATGGTGCTGCCAGACAGGATTGAACTGTCGACCTCTCCATTACCAATGGAGCGGCCTGACTTAGGATTTCTGTTGCTTGGGCAGCGCACAGGGAACGTCGTCGCCGTTCTTCGTGTCGCGGAACGTCAACGTCAGTGAGACCATGTCGAGGTCACCGAGAGAGCAGCCTTGGAGAAGGGAGGACACGCGCGCGCCACAGACGTATTCCACGCGTAACTGCGTTGCCAAAGTCGAGTGCGCGGCATTGATGACGTCCTCAAGCAGTTGAATGCGAAATTGCCGCACGGCTCGCTTTGCTCGCTTGGTTGGAAATACCACGGAGCGGCGCTCTTGCATCGCACGACACGCGCCATCAGCTTGACCGACGAAGGGCGACTCCTAGTTCAAGGGGCAAGGCGCCTGTTGGCGGAAGCTGACGAACTGGAAGCTCTCTTTCGGCTGGGCATGGAGAAAATATCAGGACCGATCCGACTGAGCGCGCCAATCGACCTTGGCCGGAGCTATCTCGTTCCCATCCTCGATGCGTTCTTCGTGCGATGCAGGCGAGACAGGAAAGCGCCCTGAGTAAGACCTATCGGCTGGGACTCCATCGACGGCAGAAAGGTGATAGCCGTTGCCTGCGGCGCGCGAGAGGCAGCGTTCGCCAGTAAGCTGTACACGGTCGACCGATCTTCGGCGGCTATTTTCGCACTGCTTGACACGGGCATCCCTCTCTCAGTGTTAGTGTTTACAAACATTTACATTCCAGCGCGACGATCGGCGGCCGATCACTACCAGATGAACTCGGTGCAATGAGACTGTTGGCTGGCGCCACCGCAGATGTCCGGATCGAAAGATCGCGCTTCACGTCGATCCGTTCTGGCCCATTCCCCTGGACGAAGGCGCAGCCCTCGAGGGGCGCATGAGTTCGGCCAGAGCGCAGCTGATGTCGCGACTCTCGGCGGCCCCCTAGGGCGGCGGTCGTTGCTATAGGCTTGGGCAAATTGGCGAGCACGTTGCGTGCACATGCAGAAAACACAGGCAGATGCGGATGTCGCCGTTGCTATGGTTCTACATCTGATCTTGCAGCGACCCGCGCGCTATCGTAGTCCTCGACTATGGCCTTGTTTATCGTTCGCAGACTGTGGCTGGCCGCCTCGGTGTGCTTGACCGTTCTGGTCGTCAGCTTCATCTTGACCCGCCTTTCCGGCGACCTGGCCGCGTCTATCGCAGGTCCGAACGCCAGTGCGGCCGACATCGCGATCATTACCAGGAATTATGGCCTCGACCGGCCGTTGGTGGTGCAGTTTCTCGATTGGGCCGGCCACGCTGCCGAGGGCGACCTTGGCCGATCCTTCCTCTACCATGTCCCGGTATGGGGACTGATCCGCGACCGATTGCCGGTCACTCTGACACTTGGCCTGACCGGCCTTTCTATCGCGCTGTTGGTCGCCCTGCCGCTCGGCATTCTGGCGGCGGTGCGGGAGGGCTCGGCGATGGACCGAGGCATCATGATGGTGGCACTGCTGGGGCAGGCGATGCCGGGCTTCTGGCTCGGTCTGGTCATGATCGTCCTGCTGGGACTGGAGTTGCAATGGCTGCCTATTTCCGGCGTCGACACATGGCAGGGCTACATCATGCCGGGGATCGTGCTGGCATTTTCGGCGATCCCGGCGCTGATGCGCCTGACCCGCTCGGGAATGATCGACGCATTGGCAGCGGATTATATTCGCACCGCGCGCGCGAAGGGGTTAAGCCGGCCGAAGATCATCCTCAAGCACGCCTTGCGCAATGCGGCGATGCCGGTCGTTTCGATCGCGGCCGTGCAGCTTGGCTTCATGTTGGGAGGGTCCGTGGTGATTGAGTCGGTGTTCGCGCTGCCGGGCGTCGGCTATCTGGCCTGGGAATCGATTATCAAAAATGATTTTCCGGTGGTACAGGCCGTCGTGCTGTTCCTGGCGGTCATCTACATCGTGCTGACCTTGCTGGCGGACATGATGAATGCGGTGCTCGACCCAAGGCTGCGCGGATGAGTGTTTTGATCGCACAAGCCCGGCCGGGCCGCCGACGGTTACCTGCCTTTCGTCACCTCGCCACGCTGCTGGGCGCGGTGATCGTTGGGACCGCGGTGCTGGTCGCGATTTTCGCGCCCTATCTGACGCCGCATGATCCATTCGCGCAGGATCTTAACCTCCGCCTCATTCCTCCGGTGTGGATGGATGGCAGCCAGCCGGAGCATCTGTTGGGCACGGATCAGATCGGGCGGGATTACTTGTCGCGCCTCATCTACGGCACGCGCATTTCCATGCTGATCGGCGTGCTGACCGTCATCACATCCGGCCTTATCGGCATCACGGTCGGAATCATCGGCGGGTTCTATGGCGGGCGGACCGACGACGCTGTGATGTTCCTGATCACCTGCCGGCTGTCGATCCCGCTGATCCTGGTGGCGTTGACAGTGGTGGCGCTGGTTGGCAGTTCGCTTGCGGTGGTGATCCTCACGCTCGGGCTGTTGCTGTGGGACCGGTTCGCCGTGGTGGCTCGTACCACCACGATGCAGGTGCGCAACCTCGATTACATCGCCGCCGCCCGCGCCGCCGGCGCCTCGCAAGTGCATATTCTGGTGCGCGAGGTGCTTCCCAATATAGCCAATCACCTGGTGGTGGTGGCGACGCTGGAAATGGCCTTGGCGATCCTGCTTGAAGCGGCATTGTCATTTCTCGGCCTGGGCGTGCCGCCGCCTTTGCCGAGCTGGGGGCTGATGATCGCCGAAGCCAAGGAATACATGTTCTTCAGCCCGTGGGTGATCATGACCCCCGGGGTCGCGCTGTTCGTGCTGGTGCTCGGCATCAACCTCTTGGGTGACGGGCTGCGGGACATGCTCGGGGCGGATCTGCGGCGATGACACCCGTCGTACCAAACCCGGTTCTCACCGTCGCCAATCTGCGGGTGTCCATCGGCGGGCGTACCGAAGCGGTGCGGGGCCTGTCGCTCGCGGTAGGACGCGGCGAAACCCATTGCATGGTAGGCGAGTCCGGCTGCGGCAAATCCATTACGGCGCTGTCGGTGATGAACCTGCTGCCGCGCGGGATCAGCCGCACCGCAGATCACATCCGCTTCCAGGGCCAGGATCTGCTGGGCATGTCGGAGCGTCAGATGGCGCGGCTGCGCGGCGACAAGATGGCGATGATCTTCCAGGAACCGATGACGAGCCTGAACCCGGCCTACACGATCGGGTCGCAAATGTCCGAGGTTTTCGAACGCCATCGCCGGGCCACGCGGCGGCAAGCCATGGACAGGGCGGCCGAACTGCTGGCGCGCGTGGGCATTACCGCTCCGGGAATGCGCCTCGGGCAATATCCCCATCAGCTCTCCGGCGGCCTGCGCCAGCGGGTGATGATCGCCATGGCGCTGATGTGCGATCCAGAGTTGCTGATCGCCGACGAACCGACAACGGCTCTCGATGTGACGGTCCAGGCGCAGATCCTGCGGCTGCTGCAGAAGCTGCAGCAGGAGTTGGGACTGGCATTGCTGCTGATCACGCATGATCTCGGTGTGGTGGCGCGCATGGCGCAGCGCGTCTCGGTGATGTATTCGGGCGAGGTGATCGAAACCGGCACCGTGGCTGAGGTGTTCGCCGCGCCCACGCACCCCTACACGCGCGGTCTATTGGACTGCATTCCCGTGCCCGGCACGACGCAGACTGGCGAACCGCTGGGCAACATTCCGGGCGTGGTACCTCGCATAGCGCCGGGCTTCGTGGGTTGCGGGTTTCGCGACCGCTGTACGTTGGCTGCGCCGGAATGCGACCGGACCGTGCCGCTGCGCGACGCCGGCGGTGATCATTGCTATCTCTGCCGGCTGCCGCCGGATTGGAAGCGAGCTGCCGCGGCATGACCCATGCGATCGAAGTTCGGAACGTGTACCGCGAATTCCAGCAGCGCCGCGGCATGCCGGGTGCCCGTCGCCCGGTGCGCGCGGTGGACGGGGTGACGTTCTCGCTCCCGGCGGGCGATGTGCTGGGGGTGGTGGGCGAGTCCGGCTGCGGCAAGTCAACGCTTGCCCGTCTCATCATGGGCCTGCTGCCGCCAACCTCGGGCGAGATTCTGGTGGATGGACGCAGCCTGACCGGCATGGATCGGCGCGAACGTGCCCGACTGATCCAGCCCGTGTTTCAGGACCCGTACTCCTCGCTCAACCCGCGCCAGCGCATTCGCGACATCGTCGGTCTGCCGCTGGCCTCCCAGGGCAATCTGCCGAAGGCGCGGCAGGCCGATCGCGTCATGGAGATGCTGGCGCGCGTTGGAATTTCCAGCGAGATGGCCGAGCGCATGCCGGGCCAGCTCTCCGGCGGCCAGCGGCAGCGTGTGGCCATCGCGCGGGCCCTCGTGCTGCACCCGCGCATCGTGGTGTGCGACGAGCCCACCAGTGCGCTGGATGTCTCCGTGCAGGCGCAGATTCTCAACCTGCTGGCGGAATTGCGGCGGGAGCTTGGACTGACCTATCTCTTCATCAGCCACAACCTGGCGGTGGTGGAATACATCGCCACGGAAGTGGCGGTGATGTACCTCGGCCGGATCGTCGAGCAGGCGCCGGCGCAGGAGCTGTTCCGCACCCCCACGCACCCCTACACACAGGCGCTGCTGGCCTCCGTGCTGACACCGGATCCGGCTCTCGGCATTCCCGATGTCGGTCTGGGCGACGCCTACCCGGATCCCACCAATATCCCGCCGGGTTGTCGTTTCCACCCGCGTTGCCCGAGCGCATTGGCGAAATGCGCCGCTACCATGCCAGACAACATCCGCAAGGATGGCCGTCTGGTCGAATGTCTGCTGGCGATCCCGGCATAGGGCAGGCGCCAGTCGCTATTTCCAGGTCGACAGATAGAAACGCGGCACGTCGTCCGGGAAGCCCTGGAAATTCAACTGCTTTGAAAATGCGACATAGCGGACGTCGCTGAACAGCGGCACGAAATCAACCCGCTCCGTGGACAGGTGGATCGCCTCGCTAAAGGCCTGGCGACGCAGCTCCGGATCGATGCTGGCCCCGGCCTGCTTCAACAGGTTTTGCACATCGGCATCGCGCGCGTAGTCGTTCAATCCGCCGCCGAGCCAATAGGGCATGAACGCCGAGGCATCGTTGACGGAATTGCTGCCCCAACTCCCCGAATACAGCGGTGCCTTGCCTGCTTCCGCCAGCTGGATGGCCGCGCCGATCTGGAGCTGCTGGATGCGCAGGTTGATGCCGACAGCCTTGAGATAATTCTGCAAGGCCGCGCCGACCTGCGGTGTTGCATAAGACACCAGCTCGGTATCGAAGCCGTTGGGATACCCGGCCTCAGCCAGAAGCTGCTTGGCCTTGGCCGGATCGTACGGATATTTCACGGCGGCGGCTACGTCACAGCCGAACTGGCTGGGGAAACACGGCGTGTCGATGACCTGCGAATCGCCTTGGATCAGCTGTTTGGCCATCGTGGCGCGGTCGATGGCCGAGATGACCGCCTGCCGCACCTTCAGCTTGGTCAGCGGATTGTCGGCGCCTGAACGGCCGGCGGCGTCGATGGTCACGAAATGGACTCGCATGGTGCCGAACCGCACTGAATTCAAATTTGGCATCCGCGCGATATTCGCGAACTGGTCGGCATTATAGCCCCAGATCCAATCGGCTTTTCCGCCAAGTAGCTCGGTCAGCTCGGTAGTGGCGTCGGGCACTTCGTGGATCTTGATATAGCGGATGGCAGGCCGGCCCTTGGGGCTGCCGGCGTAGTAGCCGTCATACCGCTCCATATCGATCTCGGTGGTGCCGTCGACCTTGGTGATCTTGTAGGGGCCGGTGCCGATCGGAGCCCGGGCGTAGGCATCGGCACCGATTTTCTCGCGATAGGCCTTCGGCCAGATCGGCGTGACCATCGCCAGATATTCCATCACGGCCGGCGACACACCGGTCAGCTTGAGGCGCACGTGAAAGTCGTCGATCTTCTCGGCGCCGGCATAGGATGTGTAATAGGCCGGGATTGCCACCTGCTTGTCGTGGATGATGTCGTTGATCGTGTAGACCACATCGTCGGCGGTAAACGGGTCGCCGTTCTGGAACGTCACGCCCTCGCGCAGGGTGAAGTCGATCGTGGTGGTATCGACCTGCTTCCACGACGTCGCCAATGCAGGCTTGATCTCCATGGTGACGGGATCGCGATAGACCAGGCAGTCGAAGGCGTGGAACGCCACCACCATGCCGGTGCGCTGCGAATTGTAGTAGGGGTCGACATCGGGAATGGCGTCGCGCCAGGTGATGCGCAGCGTGTCCGCCGATTTTTGCGCCAGCGCCGGGGCCGCCATTGCCAGTGTCGTGCAGGCGGCCAGCAGCAGGCCGCGGAGCCAGGTATCCGATCGCATTTATTGTCCTCTCAACTCCGAAAAAAGCAGACGACGCAGAAACATACGGCGTCGCGGAACAGAAGCAACCCGCATGCCATCATCCTGGCTGCGGCCCCTGCCGCCACGGCGGTCTTTGCCAAGCGATGGCGCCCATCTATCCTTGGTCGACGGCCGCCAGCAACCGCTTCAGGAAACCGTCGACGGCCTCAGGATCGATCCAGCGAACCACGGCCACGAGATCGTGCTCCTGATCGACATAGACCATGTTGGTGCCGTTGCCGACGTGGGCAAAAACGGTGGCCGGAGCACTCGGCCAGCGCTTCCGGTCAGTGTTAAGAAACCAGTTCATATAGCCGTAGATCGGCTCCGGCTTGGTCGGCGTGCGCGCCTGATCGATCCATCGCTCCGAGAGCAGTTGACGATCCTTCCACTTGCCGCGACGCAGCGTGAGGTAGCCGAAGCGGGCCATGTCGGAGGCATTGATAAACATGCCACCGCCCCAGTGCCCGCCGCCGGTCACCGACTGCATCACGGTGCCATCCAGAACGACCCAGGAATTCTCGTAGCCGAACCAGCGCCAGGTGCCGGAGGCGCCGATCGGGTCCATGATGTTTTCCTTCAGGACCTGCGGCAGCGGGCGCCGCCAGACGTTGAGGGCTGCGAGCGCCATCACATTCGTGCGGGTATCGTTGTATTTATAAAAAGTGCCCGGCTTGTTGCGCGGCAACGTCCCCCATTCCGCCGGATTGTCGCCAGGCCGATCCGCCCAGTCCGGCTTGCCCCACAGCGTGCCTTCCCAGTCGCTGGTCTGTCGCAACAGATCGTCCCAGGTGATCGTGCGGTTGTGCGGCGATTCAAACGGGAACAGCATATCGGACGCGTTGAGCCGATCCGATTTGTTGGTGGTCGAAGGCGGGGTGTAGAGCTGCACCGGTGGGACATAATCCCTTACTGCGTCATCGACGCTCTTGATCATGCCCCGCTCGACGGCAATTCCGACGACGCTGGAAAGGAAGCTCTTGGTTACGCTGTGAGTCATATCGACCCTGAGCGGATCTCCCCATTCAGCGACGATGTAGCCCTTGCGAATGATGATTCCAGTCGGATCACCGCGTTCCTGGATCGGCCCGATCGCGTAGCCGAACGGCTCGCGGCCGAAGGTTTGATAATGGTTCATCACCAGGTCGCGGGGTGCCTTCGTCTCCCCGGCGACTGCAAAATCGATCGCCTGCTTCAGGAGGTCGGGACGGACACCTGACTCTGAAGGCGTCCTGTGCTGCCACGTCGCATCGGGGTAATAGGCCGTAGCCGGATTCGCGTCCTGGTCAGATTGATTGGTTGGTCCACGGAGGCTGGAACGACGAGAGGTCATGACTTTCCTTCAATCAGGATTCTTCAGGAGCCCGGCCGCCGGCCGACCTCCGGCTTCGACGGATTGAGCAAGATGTTCGCCGAAGTGTGTCCTGACCGCCTACACCATCCCACTGTAATTGCCTACCGTCCGATGGCGCGGCACAGGTCTGCGGGCGCAAGACCGGTGGCCGCGACGCCCAGGGGGGTGGCAGAGACAGGTAGGCCATCAGCACCGCCCATAACGAGATGGTGGGCGCTTGCTATGGCCCGAGTTTCGAATCTGGATGGGACGCACGCGCAAGACTGATGAGGACGCGACGTTCGTGCAAGGAGCGAACTGTAACTCCGTCACCTACGCTGATCTGTCTTCGGTAAGGGGCTCAGCGCCGCCGCCGCGGTGTTCGCGATCTCGGCGTCGATCCCCTTGCTCATGCCGGCAAACACCTACCGCGCCCACGACTTCGCCGTTTACGCGTATCGGCACGCCGCCGCGCAGTGCCGCGATGCCGGCGGTGACGAATGCCGTTCGGCCTCGATAATGTCGTCCTCGATCTCCGCCGTCGACCGTTGTAGCCGCGCAGCCGTTCGTGCCTTGTCGATGGCGAGGTCCGCGCTTGCCGGGCGGACACCATCCATCCGCTGGAAAGCAAGCAGATCGCCGGCAGGATCGACCACCGCGATTGCCGAGGGCGCATTCCGCTGCTGCGCGCTCTCATTCGCGGCGTGCAGGACTGTCTGGGCTCCGGCTTGATCAAGGGTCATTACGTTGACGGTCTGTGCCTCGGCTGACAGGCAGAAGACCGTTGCCAAGATCCCAACACTCATTCCAAGTTTCGTCATGGCGGGCTGATTTCATTTCGTTGAAGTTTGCGGCGCGAGAATGCGATCGCTGCGAGCTTTGTGTTACCGGATCTATGAAGCGCCTTTGGTGCGGACCAAATAGTCCACGATCGCTTTAGCGTCGTCAGGGCTGACAGGAGCCTTGTAGGCGGTGATCATCTTGTTGACGGATTCTTGCCAGGCCGCCCGGGACAGCCAAGGCTGGTTCAATACATGGTCGGCCGAGTGGCAGGCGAGGCAGTTGTTGTTGATCGCATCCGATCCAACCGCTGCAAGAGTTAGCCTCCAAGATATGCCTCGCGAATCCGCGGATCGTCGGCAAGGGCCGCTGATGGCCCGGACAGTGTGATTGTGCCGGTCTCCATCACGAAGGCGCGCGCGGAAATATCGAGCGCCATCGCCGAATTTTGCTCTACCAGAAGGACGCTGAGGCCGGTACGCTTGTTGAGTTCCAGGATCTTGTCAAACACCTGTTCAATCACAATGGGTGCCAATCCGAGCGATGGTTCGTCCAGCATCAGCAGGCTGGGGCGGCTCATCAGCGCGCGGCCGATGGCCAGCATCTGCTGTTCGCCGCCGGAAAGCGACCAACCGCCCTGCGTGAAACGCTCCTTCAGGCGCGGAAACAGGTCGAGCACCAGCGCCAGATCGGCCTCGATTTCAGATTTCCTGTAAGAGCGCGATGCCGTGCCTGTGATCAGATTCTCGCGCACCGTGAGGCCGGGAAAGATACGACGACCTTCAGGGCAATGGGCGACGCCGGCGCTGACGATGTTCTCCACGGCCGCGCCATTTATCGTCTCGCCTTTCCAGGTAATTTTGCCCGAGGTCGGCCGGAGCAGACCGGAAATCGTACTCAGCGTCGTGGTCTTGCCGGCACCGTTGCCGCCGATCAGGGCCACGATTTCGCCCGGATCGACATCAAAGGAAATGCCCTTCAGCACTTCGATATGGCCATAGGAAACCCTGAGGTTTTCGACCTTAAGCATGCCGGTGCCGCCTGCCCAAATAGGCCTCGATAACCTTCGGATTACGCTGCACCTCCTCTGGCGTGCCTTCTGCAATCTTCTTGCCGAAATCCAGCACCACCACGCGGTCGCTGATGCCCATCACCAGGCGCACATTGTGCTCGACCAGCAGGATCGTCATGCCGCTGGTTTTCAAGTCCGCGATCGTGCCAAGCAGTTTCATGCTTTCGGTCATGTTCATGCCGGCCGCCGGTTCATCGAGCAGCAACACGTCAGGTTTAGACGCGAGCGCTCGCGCAATCTCCAGCAATCGTTGCTGGGCGTAAGGCAGTTGTGCAGCCCGATCATTGGCACGGCCGCCGAGGCCGACGACCTCCAGTGCCTCGCGCGCGCGGTGCTCGATCTCCGCTTCATTTTGCTTTTGACGGCCATTCTCTGTGACGATGCCAAACAGGGATATTGGCGTGTTGCACGCGCCGGCAACCTTGACGTTTTCGATCACGCTCAGGTTATTGAAGATCCGGATGTTCTGAAATGTACGGGCAAGCCCAAGCCGTGCGATTCGATGTGGCTTAAGTCTGAACAGCTCCTGGCCGTCGATTTGAATCGAACCGGCATCGGCATGCGAGGCGCCGCTGAGTGCATTGAGCAGTGTGGTCTTGCCGGAGCCGTTCGGTCCGATGATCGCCTGGACAACGCCGCGCGGAATATCGAGATCGACGCCATCCAGCGCGACAAGACCTCCGAACCGTTTGGTCACGCCACGCGCGGCGAGGATCGGGCGGTCGCTCATCGCGCCCCCGCAAGGCGAAGCCGGATCGTGGAGGCAATGGATGCGAGACCGCCGGGAGCCAGGACGATAACGACGATGACGCCGAGACCATAGAGCACCAGGTACCATTGTCCGAGAAACCGCAGAGCCTCCGGCAAAAGCGTCAGCGCCACCGCGCCGATGATACAGCCGGCAATCGAGCCCATGCCGCCAACGATCAGCATCGTCATGAGTAGGACGGCCTGGATTCCGGAGAAGCTGTCGGGGCTGATGAAACGGATGGAGGACGCATACAGGCAGCCGGCCAGGCCGGCGTAGATCGCGCCTATGATGAAGGCGAGCAGCTTGGTTCGTGTGGTGTCGACGCCGCTCTGTTCGGCGGCAATCTCGGAATCCTTTGTCGCAATCATGGCGCGGCCGAGCGCCGAATGCCTGATCCGCACCGCAACCAGCACAGCGACCGCCAGTACGGCGATCAACACGTAATAGTGCTGAATCTGTCCTTGCGGACCGAAGCCGAACAGGCTGATGCCAGGTATCGCTCGCAAGCCCGAGGTGCCACCCGTGACCGGCTCCCAATGCACGATAATCAACCGTACGATTTCGCCGAAGCCGATCGTGGTCATGGCGAGATAGTAGGTTCGCAGACGCAGCGTCGGCAGGCCGAGTACGAGGCTTGCGGCGACCACGACCGCCACCGAAAGGAACGGTGTTGAGATCCAGGGCAGACCGGCCTTGGTGGCAATGGCAGTGGTATAGGCGCCGAGCCCATAAAAGGCCGCCTGGCCGAAGTTGATCTGGCCAGTCCAGCCGGTCGCGAAATTCAGACCGAGCACCACGATCGCGTTAAGCATGGCGATGTTGAGCAGTTGAATGATGTAGCCATCACGGGCCGCCAATGGAATCGTCAGCACGGCAATGGCGAACAGCGCGTGGGCGATCCGAGTCTTCAAGCTCGAGGTCTTCAACTTACACCTTCTCGCTGCTCTTTTCGCCGAACAGGCCACGCGGCCATGCGACCAGTACGGCGATCATGACGATGAAGGCATAGGCGTCGCGAAAATTCGACGAGATGTAGCGAGCGCCGAAAGTCTCGATCAACCCGAGAAAGAGCCCGCCGATGACGGCCCCCGGCAGGTTGCCGAAGCCGCCGATGACGCTGACGACAAATCCCTTCAGGCCCAAGCTGCCCCCCATGGTGGGTTCGGCGAGGAATATCGGCGCCACCAGCAGGCCGGCCACGCCGGAAAGCATCGCACCGAGCGCGAAGGCCACTGCAATGGTGCGGTTGACGGGAATTCCGACCAGGCGGGCCGTGTGCAGGTCCTGCGCGGTAGCCTGCATCAAGATGCCGAACCGCGTCTTTGTAAGCAGCAGGAATTGCAGCAGCAGGATTACCGCTAGTGTCACGAAGATAAAAATCTGATGCATGGAAATGACGACGCCGGAAAATCGTAGTGGGGCGCCGTGGACCGGGGAGGGCATCGACACCGGCAATGGTCCCCAGATGATCAGCGCGAGGTTCTCCAGAACGATCCCCATGGCGATCGTCGTCAGGATCACCAGAAAGGGCGGTCGCCCGCGGAGCGGAAAATAAACCAGAACCATGAAGACGATGCCGACGAAGGCCATTGCCACCATGGTGATGATCCATGCCATCGCGACCGGCAATTCATGCGTCACAGCGCTGCTGATCCCAATGAACGCCCCCAGCATCAGGAGCTGTCCCTGGGCGAAATTGACGATCTGAACGGTGTTGAAGATCAGCAGCAGGCCTAGGGCGACGAGAGCGTAGATGCTCCCGAGTGCAAGACCGTTGATGACGAGCTGGCCCATGAAGGATTTAGAATCCGCTTTCCTTAATCGGCCCGGCAAGCTCCGGTGTCTTGCCTTTGTTGCGGTAGATGCCAAGCGTGTGTGCGAGGTCGCCCCGCGCGTCCGCCTGGTAGTCAATCAACATGCCTTTCCAGTCTTTGGTGGCCGCCAATGCGTCACGTATCGCCGGCTTGTCGCAGCCGACTTTTTCGATGATCGATTTCAGCATATAGACGGTGTCGTAGTACGAGACGGTAAAATTGTCTGCCGGCACCTTGTATTTTTCCTGCACTCGTTTCGCCCAATCCAGGATTTTGGTGTCGGTCGATGTTTGCGGAATCATGCCGCCGATGGCATAGCCGCCGTCGGCCTCTGCCGCCGACAGATTATTGAGCGTTGTCTGCGCAACCATGCTGGCGTTTCCGATCGTCGTCAGCTTGATGCCGAGATCGTTCATCTGCTTGATCACGAGCGTCACGTCGGCGGGCCGGCCGAACAGGATCAGGCTGTCGGCTCCCTTGTCCTTGATTTCCAGAAGCTGCGCGCTCATGTCCTTGTCGGACGGGGCATATGATGTCACCGCCGCCGGCGTCGCGTTGAGTTTGGCGAGCGCGGCCTGAATGCCCTTGGAAGCACCAAGGCCGTAATCGTCTGCCACGGCCATGATGCCGGGCTTGGTCTTCCCGAGCGATTTCACCAGATATTCGGGAATGAGATCGGCCAGCTGGCCGTCATGGACATGGGTCCGGAACAGCCACTTGCTGCCTTGCGCAGTGACCTTGGCATTTGTGGCGCCGACAAGAAACGGCGTCTCCGATTTGGTGACACCCTCGGTCTGGGCGAAAATATGCGGGCTGATCATCGATCCAAAGATAATCAGCGGCTTGCCTTCGAGTATACGATTCATCGCGTTGAGTGCGTCGGTGCTGGATGCACCGGTGTCTTCCGTCGTCAGGGTGAGTTTCTTGCCGGCAATCCCCCCATTGGCATTGATTTCATCGACAGCGAATTCGACGCCGTTGCGGGCCTGCGTGCCGAGCAACGCCAGATTGCCGGTGAGGGCGGTGGTCAGACCAAGCGGGATCGGCGATGCGCAACTCGCAGCGGCGGCCTTCGATTCACGTGCCACGCCCGCGGACAGGCAGATGACCGCCGCGCCGACGATCGCGCTCTTGAATGAATCTTGAAGCATCTGCATCCCTTTCCCTGATCGGTTGTCGTTTGCATGCAAACAAAGTGCCACCTTTGACCCTTCGCCTGGCTGTTGCCTATTTGACCAGGAGCCGGCCGGCAGATGTAGCGTCGGCGTCATTGTCCCTGCTGCGCTCGGTCATGGATTTGACCAGCGATGCCTTCACGCTCGAGACGTGCTCGCGCATCAACATCTCCGCCCGCCACGGCTCGCGGGCAATGATTGCCTCATAGATCCGATGATGATCGTCGTGGCGGCGGCGAACGTCGCGATGCTCGAAGGCAACGATGTTGCGGCTCGACGACACCGGCACGTGATGGCAGATCCGGATCATCTCGGCCAGCATCCGGTTGCGCGCGGCGGCGAGCAGTGTGTCGTGGAAGTCACCATTTATGTCGCGATAGATTGTGAGGTCGCCGGTTTCGAACGAGCCGCGCTCCAGCAATCTGTCGCCGGCGCGGAGGCTGCGCTCGATCGTCGCCTTTTCGTCCGGACTGAGCCCGCGTTCCGCGGCAAACCGCGCAGCAACCCCTTCGAGCGAGGCGCGGATCTCGTAGGCATCGACAATGGCATCGAGCGGAAATTCGCGGACGGTGAAGCCGCGATTGGGCGCGTAATCCAGCAATCCTTCGCCCGCGAGCGCTTGCAATGCGGCGCGCACCGGCGTGCGCGAGACCGCCAGCGCCCGGCTGAGCCTGACTTCGTTGAGCCGCTCGCCGGCAGCGACCGAGCCGTTCAGAACGGCTTCCCGGATCTGGTCCATCACCGAGAGGGCTCGATTGCCAGCGCGCGATCCGCCGGTTGGCTCGAGAACAGCTTGGTCGGCCATTGCGTGGGCTACCTCAGGGTGAATACACTTTAAAATCCCGCCGCAGCATTCGACCACATGCTCGCTGAAAAATCCATATTTGGCTGCAGAATTATCGTGCCTAGATGCTGGGCATGGCGCGAAAATGATATGCAACGGCCAAAGTGTATGTAATTTTCATTGACTCGGCACTGACTTCAAAGAACCATGGATCGTCCAACGATGGTGAAAATGGCGTAGGTCCGATGGCGACGGCGAATCCCAACATAAGTGAAAGCGCCATCGAGGAGATCACTGCTGATCGCGGTCCGCACTACGAGCCATTTGGCTGGCATCATTGGCCGGAACATCCCTGGCTGGCTTATCAATTCCGTCGCGGCTTGGGCGAAACCCAGGAAGGGGGTGGCAGCGTCAGCGAGGTAATGCAGGCGGGATCGCGGATGACTCCGGGCGATCTGGAAAGCTGGCACGCCGAGTGGATGCGGATTGCCGACCGCAACTGGGATCGCGGGCTCACGGAAGAGAAGTCCGGTCACATCCGCACTGCGATGAACTGCTTCCTGCGCGCGGCAGATTATTACCGGCAGGCTGAATTCCATCTTGAACCTGACGATCCGCGCAGGCTTCCCACTTTCGAAAAGATGGAAGGCTGCTCTCACAAGTTCATCGGTCACCTCAATCCGCCCGGCGAGGTGGTCGAGATTCCCTATGAGCCGGGCAAGCCGATCTGCGGCTATTTCATTCGCGCGCCGTTTCCCGGCGACAAATTGCCGGTGCTGATCTGCATGGGCGGGCTCGATTCTATTAAGGACGAGATGTGGTTCATGCAGGCTCATGGCTGCCTGCAGCGCGGCATCTCGGTGCTGATGATCGATGGGCCTGGACAGGGCGGCACGCTGCGTCGCCACAAGATCGTCACCCGCGCGGATAGCGAAGTACCAATCGGCAAATGCATCGACTGGCTCGAACAGCGTCCCGACGTTGATGAGTTACGCATCGCTGTGTGCGGATCGAGTCTCGGGGGCTACTACGCGGCGCGCGCGGCGTGTTACGAGCCACGATTGGCGGCAGCTATTTCGCATGGCGCGATTTGGTCGGTGCACGACATGTGGGGCACCAAGGGCGACGACTTCGGTCTTGCCATGCACATCCGCTGGGTGTTCGGCGCGAAAACGATGGCCGAGGCACACGCGCTGATGAAGCCGTTCACGCTGAAGGGGCATCTCGAACACATGGCTTGTCCCTATCTGGTGCTGCACGGCGGCCACGATGTGCTGACGGTGACCGCGGCGCGCAGCACCTACGATTATGCCAGGGCGCACGGCGTTGACGCGACGATGCGGGTGCTCGACCCCGAGGAAACCGGCGCCGAGCACTGCCAGCATGACAATCCAACCATCGGCCAGGAAGTGCTGGCCGATTGGCTCGCCGATCGCTTTGGAATCGATCAGCGTGCTTTGTTGAGAACATCCATCAATTCCTTGATATGAGGCGCGAAATGAATCTCGGTGTCGTTCACCCCAGGGCTGCTGTGGTCGCGATCGACCTGCATCGCGGTCATCTCGATATGGCGGTGGCGACCATGCCGACCACGCCCGAGGTCGCGACCCGCATCATCGCCGCCAACAAGCGGCTGTTCGACTGGTGCCGCAGCGTCGATATTCCGATCGTCCATCAGGTGACATCCTATCGCGACGCCGACGAAATTCGCGCCAATCCGTTCTGGCGCACCCGCGCCGAAGACCCGACCGCCACCCGCAAGAACGTGATGCGTCACAACATCATCGGTGGACCCGGCTGCACGGTGATGCCGCAGCTGCTGGATCCCCGTGATTTCGTCGTCAACACCAAGAAACGGTACGACTGTTTCCTCGGCACCGATCTCGATTTCCTGCTGCGCTCGCACGGCATCAACACGCTTCTGATCACCGGCGTGAATACCAATTCCTGCGTGCTGGCGACAACGACCGCGGCCAATGTCCGCGATTATGCGGTGATCGTGGTCGAGGACTGCGTCGACAGTATGGACGGCCCCGAGTTGCACGCAGCCGGTCTCGCCTGCATCAAGACCGCCTTCGGCCTTGTGATGGACACTGACGCGGTGATGGCGCCCGACGGGCTTGCCCCGCGCCGGAACAGTGCTGCATGACCGCTCAGATTACCAACCGACCGAAGAGTAACTTCCTATGACCAACCCCATGATCCCGCGCGACCGGTGCGATTATTCCGCCATCGTCGACCGTCCGGCGCTGAAGCTGCCGGGCGGCGCCCGCATCGTGATATGGACCATCGTCAATCTCGAAGTCTGGGACATCGGTAAGCCGATGGCACGGCAGGTACTGCCGGCGCCTACAGGAATTCCGCTGCTGCCGGATGTGCCGAACTGGAGCTGGCACGAGTACGGCATGCGCGTTGGGGTGTGGCGTTTCTTCGATCTCTACAGGAAACTCGGGATCGCGCCGACCCTCTCGATCAACGCGCGGGTCTGCGAGGATTATCCGCGCGTGGCGCAACAGGCCAAGGATGCCAACTGGGAATTCATGGGCCACGCCTATGAGCAGGGGCCGATCCACAAGGAGCCGGACCAGAAGGCGATGATTGATCGCTCGATGGGCGTGATCGAAAAATTCACCGGCAAGCGGCCGGTTGGCTGGCTCGGACCCGGCCTGACCCAGACGCTGGAGACCCCCGAATACCTCGCTGAAGCCGGCGTCAAATATATCGGCGACTGGGTCTATGACGACGAGCCGACCGTGATCCGTACCGCCAAAGGGCCTCTGGTGACGCTGCCCTATACGGCGGAGTTGAACGACATTCCGATGATGATGGTGCAGCATCACGAGAGCGATCATATGCTCAAGCGCGCAATCGACAGCTTCGACCGGCTGTATGAGGAGAGCAGGGATCGGCCGAAGATCCTGTCGCTCGCGATCCACCCTTACATCAGCGGACAGCCGTTCAGGATCAAGTATCTTGAGGCGATCTACGACTACCTGAACAAGTTCGAGGGCGTCGTGCACTGGAATGGCGAGCAGATTCTCGATTGGTACAACGGGCAGACCGCCGTGCAGCCCGGATCGAAGGCGTGAGCGCCGCGGTCCAGCGCGTGCTGCCAGCGATCCCGGCCACCGAGGTGCCGGTCGCCGGCGGCGGCTTCTTTCCTGTTCGCCGGGTCTATTGCGTCGGCCGCAACTATGTCGACCACATTCGCGAGATGAAGGAAGCCGACGAACGCGATCCGCCGTTCTTCTTCCAGAAGCCGCGCGATGCCGTGGTGCCCGATGGCGCGCAGGTGCCCTATCCGCCGTTCACCTCCGATTTTCAGTTCGAGGTGGAACTGGTGATCGCGATCGGCCGCGGCGGACGTGACATTGCCGTTGCCGACGCGCGCGATCATATCTGGGGCTATGCCGTCGGCATCGATCTGACGCGGCGCGATCGTCAGCGTGACGCGCGCGATCAGCGTCTGCCGTGGGAAGTCGGCAAGAGCTTCGACGCCTCTGCGCCATGCGGCACCATCGCGCCGGCGCGCGATGCGCGGCATTTCAAGGGCAGCATCATCACGCTTTCGGTGAACGGCACCGAGCGCCAGCGCGGCGATATCGGGCAGATGATCTGGAGCGTGCCCGAGGTGATTGCGCAACTGTCGAAGCAAGTCGCGCTCGGCGCAGGCGATCTAATTTATACTGGCACCCCGGCGGGAGTCGGCCCCGTTGTGCCGGGCGATCTGATTACCGCCCATGTCGACGGGTTGCCTTCGCTTACCATCACCATCGCTCCACTTGAGGCATGACATGTTGCCCACCGAACGCATTGCCTATTCGCCGATTGCGACCCGTCCGCCGCTGAAGCTGCCGAATGGCGCGCGGATGGCAGTGTGGGTGATCGTCAACATCGAGGAGTGGGACGCTAGGCAGACGATGCCGCGCACCGTGCTGACGCCGCCGGCCGGCGGCTCACCAACCCCCGACATTCCGAACTGGGCCTGGCACGAATACGGCAACCGCGTCGGGTTCTGGCGCATCCTCAAGGTGTTCGACGAATTCAATATCCCTGGTGTACTCGCCATCAACGGTTCGGCGCTCGCGGCCTATCCGCCGATCGTCGAGGCGGCGATGGCGCGCAATTGGGAGTTCATGGGCCACGGCTTCACCCAGCGCAACATGCAGAAGGTGGAGAACGAGAGCGAGGACATACGCAAGACCGCCGACGTGATAGCCAAGGCGACCGGCAAGCGGCCGCGTGGCTGGCTTGGCCCTGGCCTCACCGAGACCTGGGAGACTCCGGACCTGCTCAAGGAGGAGGGTTACGATTATGTCGCCGACTGGGTGCTGGACGACCAGCCCGTCTGGCTCAAGACCACCACCAAGCCTATCGTCAATGTGCCCTATACCCAGGAATGCAATGACGTCGCGATGATGCTGATCCAGCATCACAAGGCCTCGGAGTATTACGACCGCGCCATCGACCAGTTCGAACAAATCTACGACGATGCAGCGGATTCCGCCCGGATCATGGCGCTGGTTTTGCATCCCTACATCATGGGTGCGCCGCATCGCCTGAAATATTTCCGCCGCATCTTCGAAACCATCCGGAAGAAGCCGGACGTCGCGTTCATGACCGGAGAACAGATCCTCGACTGGTATCTCTCCGTGGGACCGAAACCGCCGTAGTCACGGATCAGGGATGAGTATCTTTCAACTCCTCAACGGATTGACCTTCGCCGCACTGCTGTTTGTGGTGGCGAGCGGCTTTACGCTGATATTCGGGTTGCTGCGCATCGTCAATCTGGCCCATGGCGCGCTGTATCTGTTCGGCGGTTACATCGGCTTCACCGTCGCAGTAAAGACCGGCAGCTTTGCGCTCGGCGGCATTGGCGCCATGGCTGCCATTGCAGCGATCGGCTTCGTGCTCGACCAGGGTTTGCTGCGTTTTGTACGAGGCAACGAGCTGCGTCAGGTGCTGCTGACGCTCGGCTTTGCGTTCGTACTTAATGATCTGGCCCTGGTGATCTGGGGCGGCGACAGTTTTACGGTGCCGATCCCGCAGACGCTGCGCGGCGGCCTGCGTGTGCTGGGCGTATTTTATCCGACCTATCGTCTGTTTGTGTTGGTCACCGGCATTGTGGTGTTCGCAGCGCTTTGGCTGCTGCTGAATCATACGCGTCTCGGCGCCTTGATTCGCGCCGGCGTCGATGATGCCGAGATGGTGGAAGCGTCAGGGGTCAATATCCGCCGCGTGTTTCTTGTCACCTTTTTGCTCGGTTCGGCTTTGGCCGGCCTCGGCGGCTTGATGGGCGGCGCCTTTCTGTCGCTGTATCCGTCGGCCGATGCCGAGATCCTGGTATTCAGCCTCGCGGTGGTGATCATCGGCGGGCGCGGCAGCCTGGTCGGCGTTGGTGTCGGCAGCCTGCTGGTCGGCCTGCTCAACACGCTCGGCCAGGTGATGTTTCCGGAACTGGCCTATTTCGTGATTTTCGGTCCCATGGCGGCGCTGCTGGCATTCCGTCCGCTCGGTCTGTTCGGACGCGCCGCATGACGATGCCGCTCACACCGACGCCTTCGCGTGTCGCCGGGATGACTGGTCGCGCAGCGCTGATCGCCGCCATCATTGTTGTCGCTGCCGCGGCCTTGCCACTGGCGCTGTCGAATTATCAGGTCGGACTCGCCACCGAAGTGCTGATCTTCGGCATTCTCGCGATGTCGATCGATATCCTTGCCGGCTTTGCCGGGCGCACGTCGCTTGGCCATGGCGCGATCTTCGGCGTCTCCACCTATGTCGTCGTCTACGCCACGACCCATGCCGGACTGCCGCCGGCGGTCGCCTTCGCCGCCGGCGTGTTGGCTGCCACAGTGGTTGCGGCGATCTTCGGATTGCTCGCGGTGCGCACCTCCGGTGTCTACTTCCTGCTGCTGACATTGGCGCTCGGCATGATCGTCTGGGGTATCTGCTTGCGTTGGACCCAGGTGACCGGTGGCGAAAACGGTATGCGCGGCGACGTTCGTCCGGCGGTGCTGTTGACCAACAGCGCGTTTTATTGGGCCGTGCTTGCCAGCGCCGCGGTGGTGGCATTTGCGATGTGGCGGTTCGTGCGCTCGCCGTTCGGTCTGACGCTGCGCGGCATCCGCGACAGCGAAAGCCGCATGCGCAGCCTCGGCTACAACGTGCCGCTACATTTATTCATCGGCTTCACCGTGTCCGGATTCTTTGCCGGAGTTGCAGGCGCACTGTATGCGATGTTCAACAACTTCGTCAGCCCGTCAACCGTGGCGCTGGCGCAGTCAGTCGAGGGCGTGTTGATGATGATCGCCGGCGGTGTAGGCACGCTGTTTGGCGCGTTCGTTGGCGCCGCCGCGATCATCGCGCTGGAGAACGTTGTCAGCGCCTATACCGAGCGCTGGCAAATGGTGCTCGGCATCACCTTCATCCTCATCATGATCCTCGCCCCCGAGGGCATCATCGGCAAGCTGCGCGCCACTCTGACGCGCAAGGTGCGTTAATCGAATGCTTTTACGAAAGGATATCGAAATGGACCGCAGACAATTTCTGAAAAACACAACGGCCGCATTAACCGTCGCAGGCGCAGGCGTCGGACCATGGCGCAGTGCCCAGGCGCAGGCAGGCCCGATCAAGATCGGTCTGCTCGCGCCGCTCACCGGCGTTGTCGCGTCGGGCGGCAAGGAGATGGTCGAGGGTGTGCAGTTCTATCTTGATCAGGTCAAGGGCGAGATGGGTGGCCGAAAGGTCGAATTGGTGATCGAGGACGACGCCTCCAACCCCGATACCGCCTTGCAGAAAGCACGCCGCCTGGTCGAGCAGGGCAACTGCCACATGCTGATCGGTAATCTGCTCGCCAACACCGGATTGGCGGTCGCCAACTACGTCAAGGGTACCGGCACGCCCTACTTTATTCCGATTATTGCTGCCGACGACCTGACGCAGCGTCAGCGTATCAAGAACGTCATCCGCGTCGCCGGGTACAGCGCCAGTGAATTCACCCATCCGCTCGGCGATTGGGCGCTGAAGCAGGGTTACAAGAAGATCGCTACCATCAGCCAGGACTACACCTTCGGCCACGAGCAGTGCGGCGGGCTCGCCCAGGTGTTCACCGAAGGCGGTGGCGAGATCGTGCAACAGTTCTGGCATCCGCTCAACACGGCGGACTTCAGCCCCTATCTAGGCCAGATCGCCGACCTCAAAGTCGATGCGATCTTCGCGATGGAGACCGGTGCGGATGCTACCCGCTTCATCCAGCAGTATTCCAGCTTCGGCCTGAAGGCGAAGACGCCGCTGCTCGCCGCGATGAACGGCACCGACCAGTCGGTGATCCGGACGCTTGGCGAGGAATGCGAAGGCATCATGTCGCCGGCGCATTTTGCGGAGGGTTCTGACAATCCGGTGACGCAGAAGTTCGCCAGGGAGTATGAGGCGAAGTACGGCAAGATCCCGTCGCTCTACGGTTTCTCGATGTATTCCGGGGTGATGTGGATCGACGCAGCGCTGAAGAAGATGGGTGGCAAGGTGGAAGACCGCGAAGCGTTCATCGACACAGTATTGAAGACCGAACTCGATGGCTCGCCGCTCGGGAAGGCCGTCAAGCTCGATGCCTACGGCAACCCAATCTACGACGTCTATATCCGCAAGGTCGTGAAACGCGCCGACGGCAAATTCTGGAACGTGCCGGTCACCACTTATCCGAACGTCTCGCAGTTCTGGAAATACGATCCGGAGACCTACCTGAAGCAGCCGCCCTATTCGCGCAACTTCCAGGGCATCAAGAAGGCGTGATCCATCACCGATTTCGGGACGCGGCTCAATAGCCGAGTCCCGACTATAATTGATCGCTTTGCCGGACGGCGAACCGGTATCCACTTCGCCCGATAATGCTCCGCTGGGAATTGTATTCGTGCCCGAGCCGATCCTGACGCTGACAGATGCTGTGGTTGCCTTCGACGCGCTGCGTGCGGTCGACGGCGTGAGCCTGTCCGTGCCGCGCGGCCAGCGCCGCGCCATCATCGGCCCCAACGGCGCCGGCAAGACCACGCTGTTCAACGCCATCGCCGGGATGGTACCGCCGACCAGTGGCCGGATCATGTTCGATGGTCACGAAATCACGAAGCTGCCGCCGCATCGCCGCGCGCAGCTCGGCATTTCCCGCACCTTCCAGATCACCAATCTGTTTCCGACGCTGAGCGTGCAGGACAACATGATCCTGGCCTTGCGCGGGTTGTCGCCGCGCAAATTTTCGCTGTTCGGCAGGCCCGATAGGGATTCCGTCGAAGCGCCGCGCATCGCTGCTGCGCTCGGCGCGGCCCGCATTGCGGAACGTGCCGATGTCACGGTCAAGGAATTGTCCTATGGCGAACAACGCCAGCTCGAGATTGCACTCTCACTTGTCACGACCCCAACAATGCTGCTGCTCGACGAGCCGGCTGCTGGCCTATCGCCATCGGAGCGCTCAATGGTTGCGGAGATCATCCGGTCGCTGGATCGAGACATCACGGTGGTGCTGATCGAGCATGATATGGATCTCGCGCTTGGTCTCGTCGACTTCGTGACCTGCATGTTTGAAGGACGCATTCTGGTGGAGGAAGCGCCGGAGGGCATCCGTTGCAACAAGAAGGTTCAGGAAGTGTATCTCGGGAAGCCGCGTCATGCTTGAGGTTCGCGACCTGCACAGCGGCTATGGCGAAGCGGTCGTGGTCCGCGACGTCTCGCTCGACGTCGGCGCCGGCGAGATCGTCGCGCTGCTTGGCCGCAACGGCATGGGCAAGACCACCTTTATCCGCTCGATCATGGGGCTGACGCCGCCGCAGATCCGCTCGGGCTCGATCACTTGGCGCGGCGAAAGTCTGGTCGGCCTGCGCCCACACGACATCGCCGACCGCAAGATCGCGATCGTGCCGCAGGGCAGGCGGCTGTTTTCGTCGCTGACGGTGACTGAACATCTTACCATGCTGAAGAGCGCGCGCGCCAAGGACGGCTGGACGGTCGACCGAGTGTTTGGGATTTTTCCGCGTCTTGCGGAGCGGCGACATCACCGCGGCGGACAATTGTCCGGTGGCGAGCGCGGCATGCTCGCGGTCGGCCGCGCGCTGATGATCGATCCGCAACTTATCCTGATGGATGAGCCATCCGAAGGCCTGGCGCCGGTGATGGTGCAGCATCTCGAAGGAATCATTCTTGATCTGAAGCGCGAGGGGCTGTCAATCCTGCTGGTCGAACAGAATCTCTACAGCGCATTGGCCGTTGCCGACCGGGTATACATCCTTGAGACCGGGCAGATCGTGCATCAAGGTGATGCGAAGGAACTGAGTCAGCATACCGATCTGCTATTCCAACGCCTCGGCGTGCAGTGAGAAAAGCCATGAACGAAGACGGCTGGCGCCGGCCTCGGAACTGAATTGAGTAAAGTGATCGCATGACCGTCGTCGATATGCACACCCATTCCATCAGCAAGCGCGTCGATCCGCTGGTCGCCGGCCATCACGATCCAATGGACAATCCCTATCGCCGCGACATGTCTCCGGAAAGCCGGGCCACCGACGCCGAGCAAGGCAAGCTGTTGCAGAGGCTGATGCTCGACGTCGCAGCGCGCCGCGAGGTGATGCAGCGGATGGGCGTCGATTTTCAGGTCATCGCGCCGGCACCGGCGCAGCAGCACTACTGGGCCGGTGAAGAATTGCAGGTGGCCTTGTCGCGGGTACAGAACGAGGATGTCGCCGCATTGGTTGCCGAAGACCCTGCGCATTTCGCCGGCATGGGTACGCTGCCGATGCGGTTTCCCGCCCGAGCTATCGAGGAAGCCGTGCATGCGGTCGAGGCGCTCGGCCTGCGCGGCTTCCAGATCGACACCCGCGTCGAAAATCTCGAACTGTCGAATGCGGTCTTCGACCCGCTCTATGCGCGCCTGGCGAAACTGCGCGTGCCACTCTTCGTGCATCCGCTGGGCTTCTCGCATGGCCAGAGGCTTGGCGAATTCTTCATGGTCAACAGCGTTGGCCAACCTATCGAGGAGACGATCGCCATTTCGCATTTCATTCTCGGCGGCGTGCTCGACCGGCATCCCGAACTCGACCTGGTGATAGCCCATGGCGGCGGCTTCTATCCATTCTATGCCGGTCGCATGGATCACGCGTGGAAGGTACGTCCCGAGGTGAAACGCCTGACCGCAGAGGCTCCATCCAGTTATCTGAAGCGGCTATGGTTCGATACTTGCGTGTTTCGCACTGACCTGATCGAGGCGCTGGTAGCGATGGTTGGCACTGAGCGGCTGATGTTGGGCTCCGACTTTCCTTTCGACATGGGTGATGACGATCCGGTGGGCTTGGTGAATAGGGCGCAGTTATCGGAAGCCGATCGAGAGAAAATTACCTTCGGCAACGCCAGTCGCTTGTTCAAGATATCGAAAGTCGGGGCATAGAGCCTTGATGTGCAGGGCGCCAGGTTAGCTCGATCTTTTCCGCGGCTGATACGCTGCCATGGCCATGCAGCTAAACCGGCGAGGCATTAGATCTGCCCGTCGAGGCAAATGGCATCGGTCCTCGGTGGCCAGGCGACGACCGCTCCTTCTGTTTCGAAATCGGCATAAAGCGGCACGGCCAACGGGAAGGTTTTTCGGATCATGTATCGTGCCCGCGCGGCTAGAGCTGAATTACGATAGGACCGCAAATCATGGTTGCGACCTGTCTCTTGTTTCAAGAGATTGTTGGCAGAACTGGCTTCCATTTTTCCAAACCATCCCCTATTAGGGAATTTCGTCTTGGTTGATGTCGTCGAGGGAGCAACAAATTGCTTGTCAAAGGACTGCACCACATCGGCGTTCCTGTCCAAAATATGGACCGCGCAGAGGCGTTCTATGTCGGAATTCTGGGCCTCACGCCCTGCGAACAAAAGCCAAACTGGCTTTTCGCAGGGGACCATTTTTCGGTTCACCTGATGCCGTCCCGCCCCGACCTAGAACAAGTCAACCCGGCGAGGCACTTCACCCTGGAGGTCGCCCGTCTCGAAGAGATCGCCAGCTTGCTTCTGACGCACGGCCTGCGCCCGTATCAACTCACCGTCGATCAAGCGCGTCGGCGCGACATCACCTCGGCCGATGAACCGCTTGATTTCGGAATTGGCACCATTTTCGTCGAGGATCCCGACGGCAACACCGTGGAATTCCTCCAGCGCGATCGCGGGATCACGGCAGAGATCCTCGGATCGGCAGCGTAGCCCCTGCGGAATTATGAGGTGGAAGTCTTCGTGTGGAAGCGGCGCGAGCAACTTATTGCTGCGCGGTCCTGGATCAATGGTGTGCACAGCGAGTCCGGTCGGGGTGGACCTGATATTGCCGCATGGTCAGCATGTTGCGAGGGGGAGAGAGGTGTGCCCTCAAAACCTCCATTGTGTGCCTTATCTGCTCCACATGCAGATGGGAACTCCATCGTTTTGAACTCGACCGCGCCCAGTGGCGTCGCGGTCGTTGCGTCGCGACAGCCGGACTTGTGACGTTCGAGAGTTTTGAACGTCCACTTTCGGGCATTGCTAGAAGATTCAGGCGCGAATCTTCGCGCACGGGATCGCTGATCATCACCTTTTATGGCGACGCAATCCTGCCGCGCGGTGGCTCCGTTTGGCTGGGAACGTTCCTTAGGTGGCTGAATCGATCGCCAGCCTACTTAGTGCCGTAGGCACGGTCACCGGCGTCGCCGAGACCTGGCAAAATGTAGGCATTGGAGTCCAGCCCTTCGTCAATCGCCGCGAGCCAAATCGGAACGTCGGGGTGAATGCCGCGTATGCGCTCGACACCTTCCGGCACGCCAATGAGACATACCAATCGAATGTCGTTCGCGCCGCGCTCTTTTAATCGGTCGACCGCCGCGACGGCGGAGTTCGCCGTTGCCAGCACCGGGGAGATCACAATCACCAGCCGCTCGTGCAGATCGCTCGGCGCTTTAAAGAAATATTCCACGGCAACGAAGGTTTGGGGTTCGCGGTAAAGGCCGATGTGAGCGATCCGAGCGGTTGGCACCAGATCAACCATGCCTTCCGCAAAGGTCATGCCGGCCCGCAGCACCGGCGCGAACACCAGCTTCTTGCCCGCGATCTTCGGCGACCTCATACGCGCAAGCGGCGTCTCGATGTCGACATCGGCCAGCGGCAGATCACGGGTGACTTCGTAACACAGCAGCATCCCGATCTCCTTGAGGAGTTCGCGAAACGACTTGGTCGAAATGTCCTTTTTCCGCAATAGCGTCAGCTTGTGTTGCACCAGCGGATGCCCAACGATCGTGACGCCGTCCATGTTGCTGACCCCGGATCTAGAATACAGTGCCGTCGCTGATGACCTTCACCGGAGGCGAAGCGTCAGCGCGACGTTCGCGCGCCAGCCGCCGGCCGGCAGCCCAGGTCCCGCCCTCGAGAATTTTCGCTAGTGGCAGCGAGGTGGCATCGAGCTTGAGGCGGTGCCGCACGCCATCGGCGATGCGGTCAAGCAGTGCCACTGTCAGCGCGCGCCATTCCACAACCAGCGACGATGCTACCTCGTGCTCTTGCTGCGCTGCTTCCGGATCGCGAAACGCGAGCACGCCGGTATCGACGAAAAGTCCGCCGTTGCGATATTCGGCAAGGCCGGTGAGGCCATCGATATCGGTTACGCGGATGCCGGCGGTTTGCAGCGGTTTGATCAGGGAATAGGCCAGCCATTGCGAGAGCTTGTGCAGCGGCACCAAACCGCTGGTCGCGTCCGCTGTCGTTAACGCCGGATGCTTCCAGCAGTCTCCGAGCGCGATCCCGCCCAGCGTCAGCCGCGATGGCCAGATCGGCCCGAGCTGTTGCAGCAACTCCGTCAGAATCGTTGGGGCGGGAAGCTCTTGGCCGTCTGCCAGCAGCGCAAGTTGATCGAACAGGCCGCCGGGCCGCGCTGTGTCGCGGCTGCCGAATACGTCCGGTTTCGAGGCCACCAGCGTGCCGAGCCGGCGCAACAGCTCAGCGCGACCGTCCACCCCGACCAGCGGATTGGCATCCGACACCTGCATGCCGCGCTCGAGGTCGGCAGCGGCGAAATTTGCAAGCACGCCGGCATCGACCCGCAATGGCTCACGCGGATCAGCCGAGAATGCGCCGCCCGCGAACATGGCAAGGCTCGCCAGTCCCAACCCCTCCGAACGGCCGATCGCCGATCCGGTTTTTGGATCGCGATAGCGCCACGATGGACCGGCGCCGGCATCGAGAAAGACGCTGACGATTGCCAGATCGAATTCGGCCCGGGCGCGGGCTGCGCGATCGGCCCATCTGCTCTGGTCGGCGATATCAGCCCAACGATTGTCTCCGTTGGCGACGAAGTGCCGCCAGCGCGAATGAAAGGGTATTTCGAAGGAGGGATATGCTTCGCGCGTCACCTTCAGCACCAGGTCGACCGTGCGGTCGATGCAATCGAGGTGGATACGGAAGTTCGGAAGCGCATCGTCAAGGCCGATCGCGAGCATACGATGCGCGCGCTCGCGAACCGCCCTGGCATTCAGCAATGACAAGGCGGCTGACGTCTCCGGATTTGCAAGGGACACTGCCGCCCCTCTCAATATTTTTCGAGCGATCGGCCGACCGGATTGATCGGGTCTTGCTGCGGCTCGGCCGTATAGTAACCGGCGGCCTTCTTTGCCGCGATTTCCACATGCGCGTCGGCGGGCACAAGATCGTCGGGAATTGGCACGCGTTCGACGATTTCGACGCCTTGGCTGGTCAGCGCATCGTGCTTCATGTCGCTCATGGAAACGAAGCGGTCGATTCGCTTCAGTCCGAGCCAGTGCACCACATCCGGCATCAACTGCTGGAATCGGGCATCCTGCACGCCAGCGACACATTCGGTGCGCTCGAAATACTGAGCCGCGGCATCGCCGCCTTCCTGGCGTTTGCGTGCGTTGTAGACAAGAAATTTCGTGACTTCGCCGAGCGCGCGGCCTTCCTTGCGATTGTAGATGATGATGCCTAATCCGCCGGTTTGCCCGGCGCGCGCGCATTCCTCGATGCCGTGGATCAGGTATGGACGGCAGGTGCAGATGTCCGAACCAAACACGTCGGAGCCGTTGCACTCGTCATGCACGCGGCAAGTTATCTTGGTGCGGTGGTCCGGCAGCTTGGTAACGTCGCCGAACAGATAGGCCGTGGTGCCGCCGATCGGCGGCAGAAATACCTGCAGGTCAGGCCGTGTCACCAGTTCCGGAAACATGCCTCCGGTCTGTTCGAACAGTTGCCGGCGCAGATTGTTCTCGGTGGTTGCGAAGCGCTGCGCGAGGCCAGGCAGATACCACACCGGGTCGATCGCAATCTTGACCACGGAGACGCTTCCATTCTTGTGTACGAACTCGCCGTCGTGCTTGAGCCGCCCGGCTTCGATCGCCGCCTGCAGTTCGGGCAGATCGAGACGGGCGCGCGTAATGGCGATACTCGGACGGATGTCGATGCCTTCGGCAATCTCCTTTGCGAAGTTTTCAGCGGCGAGATGTCCCCACGGATCGAGCGAGACGATCCGCTGCGGATCAGTCCATTGCGGAAACGGCCCGATCGTTTCGGCGGGATGGGTGTTGGTGAGATCCGGACGCCGGATCGGATCGAGTGCGCCTGATGACACGGCGAGCGCACGATAGACCGAATAGGAGCCGCCGTGGGTACCGATCACGTTGCGATCCTGCGGACGCGATACCGTGCCAATCACCGGTCCGCGTTCACGCGCGCTGGCTGCGCCCCACGCGATCGGGAAGTTGAGCTTGGCGCCCGGTGCCGGGTGCGAGGTAATGCGAATATGGTCAACCCGATTCGAACGAGTCATCGCTACAGACCCTAAAACGGCGACGGCCCGCCTGAGCAGACGGGCCTGGTCACCAACGATCAAATCAGCAGCGGTTGCAGCTGAGCGAGCAGTATAATCAAATTCCGACCGAACACAACGGCGATTCCAATTCCCGCCACCGCTAAGCCGCCTCGGCTGTTAACCTTTTCAGCCTGGACGCAGCGGCCTCGAAAATGAGACGGACTGTCCGTCGCGTCCGCCCCGGCGGATCATCGCCGAAAAACGAGAGGGTGCTTAGCACCATTCGTCGTGCGTTTGTCGCGCTCGACCAAGCACAGTCACGCGGCACGCACGACGATCGGTCACCTGCATTGAGTTGATGATCGTCCCCTCGTCAGAACTGCCGGTGGCCGATGACGGGCCAGCCGGAAACGCAGAACAGACGTGCGTCACCTCGGACCTTCTCCGGAATTGACTTCGAGTGAATCAAAACTTTAATTGCTGACTCCGGTTGGGCCGGAAAGAACTCCGAACTCCGCCAACTGCTTCATTTTTACACAACGCAGCCTCAATAAAAGCATCCAGAAACCTAGCCATGCGCGTCATCAATGTTGCCGCTGCCCAAATGGGCCCGATCCAGAAAGCCGACGGCCGTGAAGCCGTCGTGAAGCGCATGATCGCGCTGATGGATGAAGCCAAAGCCAGGGGCGCCGATCTGATCGTGTATCCGGAGCTCGCACTCACTACTTTCTTTCCGCGCTGGTACATGGAGGATCAGGCCGAGGCCGATGGCTGGTTCGAACGCGAGATGCCCAATGCGACGACGAAACCGCTGTTCGAGCGAGCGGCCCGACACCAGATAGCGATGAGCTTCGGCTACGCCGAACTGACACCGGACAGGCACCATTTCAACACCTGCATCCTCACCGATAAATCCGCCCAAATTGTCGGGAAGTATCGCAAGGTTCATCTGCCGGGCCATTCGGAGTTCGATACAGAACGCGCCTTCCAGCATCTGGAGAAGCGCTACTTCGAACCGGGTGATCTCGGTTTGAACGTCTGGCGCGCGCTTGGCGGCATCCTCGGCATGGCGATCTGCAACGACCGGCGCTGGCCGGAGACCTATCGCGTGATGGGCCTGCAGGGCGTCGAGATGGTGCTGATCGGTTACAACACGCCCTCGGTCAATGCCGAGAAGAGCGAGGAGGGGTCGGAGAAGCGGTTGTTTCACAACCGGCTGTCCGTGCAGGCCGGTGCCTACCAGAACTCGACATGGGTCGTGTGCGTCGCAAAGGCCGGTATCGAGGATGGACATCCCCTGATTGGTGGCAGCCTGATCGTCGATCCCAATGGCGAGATCGTCGTCGAGGCCAGGACCGAAGAGGACGAGCTGCTGGTTCACGCCTGCGATCTCGACGCCACCGTCTTCGGCAAGAAAACGATCTTCAACTTTGCCAACCATCGCCGTATCGAGCATTACGGCCTGATCAGCAGCCGCACCGGCGCGGTGCCGCCTCCGGAAAACTAGAATGTCCGGAATCCTCTTTCGCGAACTTGATCCGCACGACCAATGCTACCAGTGGAAGCTGCACATGAATACCCACGTCAAGCCGACCCGGCTCTCGTCGCGCCTGTCGGCGTCCGTCGGATAGGCCAGACGCGCTCCCGCCGCTTCCTTCACTGTCATATCAGGAGATTACGATGCCTTTCGATTTGATCCTGCGCGGCGGCCGGGTGATTGACCCCTCCCAGAAGCTCGATGCCGTGACGGATGTCGCCTTCGCCGCCGGCAAGGTGGCCATGGTCGGAAACGAGCTCAAGGCCGATCCGGGAACCGACGTGCGCGACGTCTCGGGTACCATCGTTACCCCGGGCCTGATCGATCTGCACACCCACGTCTATTGGGGCGGCACCTCGCTCGGCATCGACGCCGAGGAGTTCTGCCGCACCTCCGGCGTCACCACGGCGGTCGACACCGGCAGCGCCGGCCCCGGCAATTTCGCGGGCTTCCGCAAGCACGTGATCGAGCCGAGCCAGGTCCGAATTCTCGCTTATCTGCATGTCTCGCATGCCGGCATCTTCGGCTTCTCGCATCGGGTCATGGTCGGCGAGAGCGAGGAGATGCGCCTGATGAATCCGGTCGACGCCGTCACCGTGGCCGAGGCCAATCGCGACCTCATCGTCGGCATCAAGGTTCGAGTAGGTCTTCACGCCTCCGGCACTTCGGGGATCGTGCCGCTCGAAATCGCGCTTGAGGTGGCCGAGCAGGTCGGCATGCCACTGATGGCGCACATCGACCATCCGCCGCCGAGCTACGAGGAGGTGCTCGCCCGGCTGCGTCCGGGCGACGTTCTCACCCACGCATTCCGGCCGTTTCCCAACACGCCCGCCACCGTCCAGGGCACGGTGAAAAAGGTGGTGCTGGAGGCGCGAGAACGCGGCGTGTTGTTCGATATCGGCCACGGCAAAGGTTCTTTCGCCTTCAAAACCGCACGCGCGATGCTCGCCAACGGCTTCTATCCCGACACCATCTCCTCGGACGTCCATCTCCTCTGCATCGATGGTCCAGCCTTCGATCAGGTGACGACCATGTCCAAGTTCCTGTGCATGGGCATGCCGCTCCCTGACGTGGTCGCGGCCTCGACGGTCAATGCGGCGATGGCGCTGCGGCGTCCCGAACTCGGCAGCCTCAAGCCGGGGAGCGTCGGTGACGCCACCCTCATCTCGATCAAGCAAGGCCAGTTCGACTACGTCGACGTCGTCGGCGAGCATCTGATCGGCGACCGCAAGATCGTGTCGGAAGGCGTCGTCATTGGCGGCCGTTGGTGGCACCCCAACCAATCGTCGAAATTCAAGCCGCTCGCAGGCTAAGCTGAACGTAAGTTGATGTGATCGCTCGAAAATTTGATCGCTCGCAAATGCTTTCTGATTTGTGGCCGGCTGGGCTCTGGCGGCGGAACGAGCGGGCCGTGCTGGCATACCAATTGCAAGCAAAAGAGGCAGATCGGCATCGGTCTGACTGGCCCGTTTCACCTCATTTGGTGCCGAACCCTCGGCCAATGAAATGGGTGGAACCGCCGTAACAACGCGAGACTGGGAGAGCGCTATGGATCGCAGGACTCTGTTGAAAGGATTGGCCGGGGCGGGCAGCCTGGCAGCGACGGGCGGCCTTTCGATGCCGGCCCTTTCCCAAGGCGCCGCGGCGCGCACCCTGCGCTTTGTGCCCCAGGCCAACCTCGCGAATTTCGATCCCATCTGGGGGACCCAGTATGTCGTGCGCAACGCCGCCGCGCTGGTCTGGGACACCCTCTACGGCCTCGATGCCACGCTGCAGCCGCAGCGGCAGATGGTCGAGTTCGAGGAGGTGTCCGATGACGGTCTGGTTTGGACCTTCCGGCTCCGGCCGGGGCTGAAGTTCCACGACGGCGAGCCTGTGCTGAGCAAGGATGTGGTGGCGAGCCTGACGCGTTGGTCGGCGCGCGATCCCATGGGGCTGATGCTCAAGGCGATCCAGAACGAGTTGACCGCCGTCGACGACAGGACCTTCAGATGGGGGCTGAAGCAGCCCTATCCGAAGATGCTGTTGGCGCTGGGCAAGAACAGTACTCCCTGTGCCTTCATCATGCCGGAGCGGATCGCCCAGACCGACCCGTTCAAGCAGATCCCCGACTATATCGGCTCGGGCCCCATGAAGTTCGCGAAGAGCGAGTGGGTGCCGGGCGCCAAGGCGGTGTTTGAGAAGTTTGCCGATTACATGCCGCGGCAGGAGAAGGCGTCCTGGCTCGCCGGCGGCAAGCAGATGCTGGTCGACCGCGTGGAATGGGTGGTGATCCCGGATCCTGCCACCGCGGCGGCAGCCCTTCAGAACGGCGAGGTCGATTGGTGGGAGAGTCCGATCACCGATCTCGTGCCGTCGCTCAAGAAGAACCGCAACATCAACGTCGACATCGCCGACCCGCTCGGCAACATCGGTTCGTTCCGGATGAACCATTTGCACCCGCCCTTCAACGACGTGAGGGCGCGACGCGCCGTGCTCGCGGCGCTGAGCCAGGAAGACTACATGCGTGCGCTGGTTGGGGACGATACCTCGCTCTGGAAGCCGCTGCCGGGCTTCTTCACGCCGGATACGCCGCTCTACACCGAGGAGGGCGGCGAGATCCTGAAGGGCAAGCGCGATTTCGCAGCCGCCAAGAAGCTTTTGGCCGAGAGCGGTTATTCGGGCCAGCCGGTCACCTGCGTGGTGGCGCAGGATCAGCCGATCACCAAAGCGCAGGGCGATGTCACCGCGGATCTGTTGAAACAGATGGGCATGAATGTCGACTTCGTCGCGACCGACTGGGGCACCGTCGGTTCCCGCCGCGCCCAGAAGACGCCTCCGGGCCAGGGGGGCTGGCAGGTGTTTCACACCTGGCACGCCGGCGCGGATTGCATCAATCCCGCCGCCTACAACGCCATTCGTGCCAATGGCGACAAGGCGTGGTTTGGCTGGCCGACGAGCGAGCCCGTGGAAAAGGAAGTGCTGGCATGGTTCGACGCCAAAAATCTCGATGAGGAGAAGGCTGCGGTCAATCGCCTCAACAGGGCGGCGCTCGAGGACGTCGTCTATGCGCCGACCGGCTTCTTCCTGAGCTACACGGCGTGGCGCAAGAACGTCTCCGGTGTGGTGAAGGGACCGCTGCCATTCTTCTGGGGCGTGTCAAAGACCGCATGACGGTGCGGTGAACCGACATGGTCTCGTATATCGTCCGGCGCATTCTCGCGACCCTGCCCGTGATGGCGATCGTCGCGCTGTTCGTCTTTAGCCTGCTCTACATCGCGCCGGGCGACCCGGCGGCGGTGATCGCGGGCGACCAGGCGAGCCCGGCCGACGTTGAGCGTATTCGCCAGAGCCTCGGCCTCGATCGGCCGTTTCTGGTCCAGTTCGGGAGCTGGGTCTGGCACATCCTGCACTTCGATCTCGGCACCTCGATCTTCACCAACCTGCCGGTCGCCTCGCTGATTGCGCAGCGCATCGAGCCGACGCTCTCGCTGATGGCGGTTACCCTCGTCCTGACCATTCTCATCGCCGTGCCCCTCGGCGTGGTGGCGGCATGGAAGGCGGGGAGCTGGGTGGACCGTACCATCATGGCATTCGCCGTGTTCGCGTTCTCGCTTCCCGTCTTTGTTGTCGGATACGTCCTTGCCTACGTGTTCGCGCTGCAGTTCGAATGGCTTCCCGTGCAGGGCTACACGCCGCTGGCCGAAGGCTTCTGGCCATGGCTGCGGAACCTGATCCTCCCGGCCGTCGCGCTCGGCAGTGTCTACATCGCGCTGATTGCGCGCATTACCCGAGCCTCCATGCTCGAGGTGCTGCAGCAGGATTATATCCGCACCGCCCGCGCCAAGGGCCTGGACCAGCGCAGCATCCTGTTCGTTCATGCGCTGAAAAACGCAGCCGTTCCGATCGTGACGGTGATCGGTATCGGCATCGCCCTCCTGATCGGCGGTGCGGTGGTGACCGAAAGCGTGTTCGCGATTCCAGGCCTCGGCCGGCTGACGATCGATGCGATCCTGCGCCGCGACTATCCCGTGATCCAGGGCATCGTGCTGCTGTTCAGCTTCCTCTATGTGCTGGTCAACCTGATAGTCGACCTTACCTACACCCTGGTCGATCCGAGGATCCGCTATTGACCGTCTCGACATCAAGCACGGCGCCGGTGCCGCCAGGCCTCGTCATCGCGCCGCACCTGCCGGATCTTCTGCTGCCGGTTAAAATCCGGCGCGGCGTCCTCGGCTTCCTTGGCAATCATCCGACGGTGGCGATCGGCGGCGCGTTGCTGCTCTGCCTCGTGTTGATCGCGGTCTTCGCGCCGTATCTCGGAACCGTCGACCCCACCGCGCTCGCGCCCGCCAAGCGTACGCGCGCGCCGTCGGCGGACTTCTGGTTCGGCAGCGACATGCTGGGCCGCGACATTTATTCACGCATGCTCTACGGGGCGCGGGTGTCGCTCACCGTAGGCCTTTCGGTGGCGCTACTTGCCTCGATCGCCGGTCTTGCCATCGGCCTCGTCTCGGGTTTCGTGCGATGGGTCGATGGCATCCTGATGCGGTTCATCGACGGGTTGATGTCGATCCCGCCGATCCTGCTCGCGGTCGCGCTGATGGCGTTGACACGCGGCAGCGTCGGCAACGTCATCATGGCCATCACGGTTGCTGAAATCCCGCGCGTGACGCGTCTGGTGCGCAGTGTCGTGCTGTCGCTGCGCGAGCAGCCTTATGTGGACGCGGCCACAGCCTCCGGCACGCGAACACCGATGATCATCCTGCGCCACATCCTGCCCAACACGCTGGCGCCGATGCTGGTCCAGGCAACCTATATCTGCGCCAGTGCCATGATCGTGGAGTCCATCCTCTCCTTTATCGGCGCCGGCACGCCGCCCACCATTCCGTCCTGGGGCAACATCATGGCCGAGGGCAGGGCGCTGTGGCAGGTAAAGCCCTTCATCGTGTTCTTTCCCGCCGCGTTCCTGTCGGTCACTGTGCTTGCCGTCAACTTGCTCGGCGACGGCCTGCGTGATGCGCTCGATCCGCGAATGGCCAAGGGCCTATAGATGGCATTGCTCGAAGTCCAGAATCTGCAGACCCATTTCCGTACCCCCGAGGGTATCAACCGCGCCGTCGACGGCGTCTCCTTCCATGTCGACGAAGGCGAGACCCTGGCCATCGTCGGTGAATCCGGCTGCGGCAAGTCGGTCACCGCGATGTCGCTGATGCGGCTCATCCCCGAGCCCCCGGGCAAGATCGCGGGCTCTGTCCGTTTCCAGGGAAGGGATCTGCTGCCGTTCTCCGAGCGCGAGATGCGCGCCATCCGCGGCAACGATATTTCGATGATCTTCCAGGAGCCGATGTCGAGCCTCAATCCGGTACTGACCGTCGGCCGGCAGATCGGCGAGACGCTGCGGATGCATCAGGGCCTCGACAAGCAGGGCGCCGAGGCACGCGCCATCGAGATGCTGACATTGGTCGGCATCCCGGAGCCGGTGCGGCGCGTGCGCGAATATCCGCATCAGCTCTCGGGCGGAATGCGCCAGCGCGTGATGATCGCCATGGCACTCGCCTGCAACCCAAAACTCCTGATCGCCGACGAGCCGACCACGGCGCTGGACGTCACGATCCAGGCGCAGATCCTGCAGTTGATGCTGGACCTCAAGCGCCGCGTCGGCGCGGCGATCGTTCTGATCACCCATGATCTCGGCGTGGTCGCCGAAATCGCCGAGCGCGTCATGGTCATGTATGCCGGCCGCAAGGTTGAGGAGGCGCCGGTGGCCGAGCTGTTCCGCTCGCCCCGTCATCCCTATACGCAGGGCCTGCTCGGCGCGGTGCCCAAGCTTGGCTCCTCGCTCACGGGTGCGGCGCGGCGCCTCGCCGAGATCCCCGGGCAAGTGCCGAGCCTCAAGACGCGGATCGAGGGCTGCGTCTTTGCCGGGCGGTGTTCGCTGGCGACCGATCTCTGTCGCGAGGTCGCGCCGGGTCTCGAACAGAAGGCTCCCCGCCACATCGCCGCCTGCCATTACGCGCCCAAGGCGGCGGCCGAGGCATGAGTGCGCCGCTGCTCCAGGTCAACGACCTCAAGAAGCATTTTCCGGTCCGCGGCGGCTTGTTCCGCCGCAAGGCCTGGATCTATGCCGTGGACGGCGTGTCCTTCGAGGTCGAGCGTGGCGAGACCTTGTCTCTCGTCGGCGAGTCCGGCTGCGGCAAGTCAACGGTCGGCCGCGCCATCCTGCGACTGTTCGACATCACCGCCGGCCAGGTGGTGCTGGACGGCCAACGTATCGACGGTCTTTCACCCGCGGGGCTGCGCAGCATGCGCCGCCGCGTGCAGGTGGTGTTCCAGGATCCGTTCTCCAGTCTCAATCCGCGGATGCGCGTGCGCGGTATCCTGGCCGAGCCGATCCGCAATTTCGGTCTCGCAAAATCTTCCGCCGAACTCGAGGCGAAGGTTGCGGCGCTGATGGACACCGTGCGGCTGCCGCGCGACGCGCTGAACCGCCGGCCTCACGAATTCTCCGGCGGTCAGCGCCAGCGCATCGGCATCGCCCGCGCACTCGCGGCGGAACCCGAACTGATCGTCTGCGACGAGGCGGTCTCGGCGCTCGACGTCTCGGTCAAGGCGCAGATCGTTAACCTGCTGCAGGATCTGCAGCAGCAGTTCGGCCTCGCGCTGCTGTTCATCAGCCACGATCTGGCGATCGTCGAGCACATGACGCATCGTGTCGCCGTCATGTATCTCGGCAAGATTGTCGAGATGGCGCCGAGGCAGCAAATCTTCACTGCGCCGAAGCATCCCTACACCAGGGCACTGCTCTCAGCGGTGCCGGTGCCGGAGCCCGGGGCCGCCCGCAACCCGATGATCCTGAAGGGCGACGTGCCGAGCCCGATCAATCCACCCAGCGGATGCCGTTTCCACACAAGGTGTCCATTCGTGTTCGATCGCTGTCGGACGGAAGAGCCGGAGCTTCGGTCGACCGGAAACGGTCAGTGGGCGGCGTGTCATCTCGAAGCGCTGCCCGAAAAGCCGGGGCCCGCTCGGTGATTCACGTCAGGCGCCGCCGTATCGGGGAGCGACAAGATGCAGGGCCTTGATCGCCCAGACTGATGCGGATCACGGCCAACCGCCGGTCACTGCGAAAAAAGAGTCCTGCCCGTGAAAATTAAGGAAACGCCCATCGAACGGCTGCTCCTGGCGCAAAGCGGTCATTGGATAAACTGGAGATGTCGGCAAAGTGACGCCATGTGGAGCCACCGCTACTGTCGAGGTGCTAGGATCGGCGCTGCGCAGCGAGCAAATCAATGCCCAAGACTGGTCAGGCGCTCCCTAGCGCTTCGCATGCCGAGCGGTACGGCTCGCCTCGTGGACTGAGGCCTCGATCGGACTTGATGGCAAAAGGTCGGCTCCTATGCCGCGCGGCGGCGCGGCTTTGCCTTGGTAGACTTCTGGGCGGCTAGTCTCTCGGCGGCAGAGCGCGCGCCGGGACCTGGATGAGTATGAACCTCCTTGGGCAGAAGCGGCTCACGGCATTCGGAGCAAATCATCACGGGATCAAACATCTTGCCGCAATTGCGATGTTCATGCAGCAAGGGCCGTCCGCGTTCGTCGACCATGTGGGTATCGCCCCAGTGCACCAACGCCATCATGACCGGATACAGGTCCAGGCCTTTTTGGGTCAGGATGTACTCATGCCGTTTGGGCGATTCCTGATATGGAATGCGACGCAGTACGCCCTGCCGGACCAGCTTCTTAAGCCGTTCGGCAAGCAGATGGCGCGTGATCCCGAGCGCCGACTGAAATCCCTCGAACCGTCGCGTGCGCAGAAAGCACTCCCGCAAGATCAGAAGGGTCCAGCGATCGCCTATCACACCGATGGTGCGGGCCAGTGAACACGGCTCTTCCTCCAGGGCGTCCCACTTCATTCCTGCTCTCCAGTCATCACGACACTTCAATCCGCTCGAATCGACCAGGGAACCGAGCCGTCGCGTCATTCTAAATAGGAACTTAAGGCGAAACAACTGCCGAAGGAACCCGTACTTACCGAAATAACCTAACCGACACCGGCACTAATTGACAGTTCGTTTTTAGAACTATATGAACAATTGTCAGCCAAGGCACGGCTATTGGCCGTTGCGACTGATCTCTGACCACATAACGCGTGCCCCCAGGAGAAGCCGGTGATGAATCCCCCGAAGGTTGAATTCCAGTTCGATTTCGGAAGCCCGAATGCTTATCTGGCGGAGCTTGCCCTTCCGGGCATCGAACGGCGCACCGGAGTGAAGTTCGAATACGTTCCGGTGCTGCTCGGCGGGATCTACAAGGCGACCAACAATATGTCGCCCGCTGAGTCGCTTCGTGGGATCAAGAACAAGCCAGAATACCAAGCGCTGGAGACCCAGCGGTTTATTCATCGCCATAACATCACAAGGTTCCGGCTAAATCCGTTTTTCCCGGTCAATACGCTGATGCTCATGCGGGGCGCCGTCGCGGCTCAATTCGAGGACACGTTCGAACCCTACTTCCGCGCCGCCTACCACCACATGTGGGAAGAACCCAAGAAGATGGACGACCTCGAGGTGTTCCGCAGCGCCTTTGCCTCGTCAGGCATCGACATCGAGAGGCTGATTGCGCGCGCGCAGCAGGATGACGTGAAGAAGCGGCTGATCGATTTGACGACCGACGCGGTCAACCGCGGCGCATTTGGTTCGCCAACCTTCTTTGTCGGAAAGGAAATGTTCTTCGGCAAGGATCAGCTCCGCGACGTCGAGGAATCGATTGTCGAACAGACTAGCCGCACAATGTCCAAGACGGCTTGAAATCACGGCCTGCAGCCCGCAACTGGCGGGTGGATATCGGCGGGTCGAACGACAAGAATAGATTATCGTCGTTCCCGGTCCGGAACGTAGTGAAGGGAGAATACCATGCCCGGCCCACTCAACGGCGTTCGCGTGCTCGATTTGACCGGCGTGGTCTCGGGGCCGTACGCGACCATGTTTCTGGCAGACCAGGGCGCCGACGTGCTCAAGATCGAGCCGATCGGTGGCGACATCACTCGCCGCAGCCGCGCTACCATCGACAAGGGCGGCGAGTTCTCCGCGCTGTTCATCTCTTCCAATCGCGGCAAGCGTTCGCTCTCGATTGACGTCAAGAGCGCGGTCGGCCGCGAAGTCCTTGCCAGGCTGGTCGCGCAGGCCGACGCGCTGGTGCAGAATTTCCGGCCCGGCACCATGGAGCGGCTCGGCCTCGGCGTCGACGAGCTGCGCCAGCGCCACCCGCGCCTCATCTATGTCTCGATCAGCGGCGTCGGCGACACCGGGCCTTACGTCAAGAAGCGGGTTTACGATCCGATCATCCAGGGGCTGTCGGGCTTTGCCGACATCCAGTCGCAGCCGGTGACCAACCGTCCGCAAATGATCCGCACCATCGTCTGCGACAAGACCACCGCCGTCTTTACTGCGCAGGCGGTGTCGTCGGCGCTGTATGCGCGCGAGAAGACCGGGCAGGGCGATCACATCCAGGTCGCAATGCTGGACACCATGATCTCGTACCTTTGGCCGGAAGGCATGATGCAGTACACCGTGGTCGGCACCGAAGCCGCGGCGGCGGATCCCAACGATCGTCCCGACCTCGTGTTCAAGACCAGCGACGGTTACATCACTGCCGGCACCATCTCGGATTCCGAATGGCAGGGCTTCTGCAGGGCGTCGGGCGATCCGGAGCTTGCCAAGGATCCCCGATTTGCAACGCCGTCGGCGCGTTCGGTCAATGCCACCGCCCGCATCAACAAGATGGGGGAATATATTGCGCAGCATACAACAGCCGAATGGCTCGAACGGCTCGATGCCGCCGACGTTCCCTGTGCGCCGATCCTGCGCCGCGGCGAGATCATTCACAATGAACAGGTTGTCGCGCGCGACATCATCGCGGAGTTCGATCAGCCGATGGTCGGACGGGTGCGGCAGCCGAAGCCGGCGGCCCGGTTCGAGATCAATGAAGCTGTCATTGGCGGCCCGGCTCCCCGCGTCGGCGAGCACACACGCGATGTGTTGCACGATCTCGGTTACGACGACGTCGCCATCGACAAGATGGTCAGGGAAAAGTCGGTCCGGGTCGCGGTTTAATCCGGTCAGGCTTTTTGTTGCACTGGAACGATCGGCGCCAGCGGGACGTTGGCAGCCTTGGCGAGCTGATAGGCTTGTCGCGCCTGGATGCGTTCGAGATAGGGCTGCACGTTGTCGCAAATGCCGACGCCGTAGGCGATCGCCCAATCCAGGCACGTGGTCAGCAGGATGTCGGCGCTGGTGAATCTGTCGCCCATCAGGAACTGGCGGCCATCGGACAGCGCGACCTCGACGTGATGGAGCTGTTCGCGAAAATACTCGCCGGCCTTGGCGACGACTTCGGGTGCAACGCCATAGATCGGACCGAGCGCGTCGGCCCGATGCCGGCGCATGACGTAAAGGCTGGTGGAGTCCAGTTCCGCGACGACAAAGAAGCACCATTCCAGCCAGGCCGCATATTCCCGCGGGCTTTCCGGAATCAGCGTGCGCTCCGGCGTCGAATACATTCGCGAGAGGTAAGCCACGATCGCGGCGCTCTCCCCAATGCAGAAATCGCCGTCCTGCAACAGAGGAACCTTCTGACGGGGATTGAGCCTGGTATATTCGGCGGTCTTGGTCTCGCCGGTCCGCGGGCCTATCGGTTTCGTCTTGTACGACAAGCCCAGCTCATGCATGGCCCAGTGGGGCCGAATGGTCCGGCTCGTTCCGACACCCCACAATGTCAGTTCCGGTGTTGCTCCCATCACCACTTCTCCACGGACGGGCGGAGATCGAGTTCATGGGTCCAGCCGTCCCGGGTTTGTTGATGTGCGAACCAATAGGCTTCGGCGATCGAGGACGTCTTGGTCAGGCTGTCGGGGGGGATTTCGCTGGCCTCGATGCCTCTGGCCGCCTTCATTCGCTGGTGGATGGCTTCGCTGTCCACGCCGGCGTCGATCAGGAGATGAACGACGTGGATATTTTTCGGCCCGAGTTCGCGGGCCATCGCCTGGGCCACCGCACGAAGTCCGAATTTTGCGGATGAGAATGCCGCGAAACCCTGGCCGCCGCGGACGCTGGCGGTGGCTCCGGTAAAGAAGATGGTGCCGCGACCGCGCGGAAGCATGTAGCGCGCAGCCTCGCGGCCGACCAGAAACCCGCCGTAACAGGCAAGTTCCCAGGCCTTGAAGAACAGCTTCTCGGTGGTATCCAACAGCGGCTTGTTGACATTCGATCCAGCGTTGAAGAGGCAGACCTCGATCGATCCGAGGTTCGTTTCGACGTCGGCAAACAGCTTTTGGACCTCGACCTCCTGACGGGCATCGACGCTGAACGCGTGCGCCTCGAGGCCCGCGGCCCTCAGTTCGTCGACCAATTCCTGGGATTTGGCGGCGTCGCGCCTGCAGATGCAGACCGTATAGCCGCCCTCGGCAAAGCGACGCGCGACGGCCGCGCCGATGGCGTCGCCCGCGCCGACCAATATTGCCACGCCGCGACCTTCCGCCATGCTCGCTCCCTGTAAGTTCTTATTTAGTACTAAAAAGATATCGAGCCTTGGGGCCGTTGTAAATGGAATTTGTCCATTTTTTGCCTGTCTTCATATCATTCATGCCGGTTCCTCACTATCGGTTGAACGCCTCGGCCAGAATAGTGATTGACGAGTTCTAAAAAAGAACGTTAATTGCGCCGACGACAAGGCCGCGTGAAAAGCGGCGCAAATGACTCGGGAGGTAGGCCGTGGCGAAACAGTCCGAAGCGATCAATCTTGCCGAGATCGCCGCCGAGATTCCGGACCGCATTCATCAGGTTGCTGATGGGCATGTTTCCAGTCATCCCGAACGCGTTGCACTGGTCGAGGAGGGAGTTTCGTGGACTTATCGCGAACTTGATCGTTCGGTCGCAGATATCGCCGCCGGTCTTAAATCGCTCGGCGTCAGAGCCGGCGATCGGATGGTCATTGTGAGCGAGAGCTGCATCGCGCTCGCTGCGTTGCTGCTGGCGGCGAGCCGCATCGATGTCTGGGCGATTGTCGCCAATCCGAGATTGTCCCCGCGCGAACTTGACCAGATCCGCGATCACAGCGGCGCACGGCGGATGTTTTTCACCCCGGAAATTTCGAAGGAAGCGGCGGCTCATGCGCAGCGCCATGGCGCGGAGAGATGGCGACTTGGGGCTTTAAAGGCGATCGGTGTCGGCCCATTGAACGAAGATACTGTCGCTGAACCGGTCGAGAAAGACCCGGCGAAACAGGTCGCCGTGCTGATTTACACATCGGGAACCACGGGTACGCCAAAGGGCGTGATGCTCACCCACGAAAACCTGCTCATCAGTGCGAAGACCACGGCGCATTTCCGCCGAATGGAAGCACGCGACAAGGTATATGTCGTGCTGCCGATCTCGCACATTGTCGGAATTTCGTTGTTGATCATGACCCTGATGGTCGGCGGCACCGTCCGCCTGGTCAGCAAATACGATCCCGCAGCGCTCGCCAAGGCGATCGCCGAGGAGGGAATCACCATTCTCAACGGTGTGCCTGCGACCTATCAGCGCCTGCTGGAATACAAGGCGGTGGCAGGTCTAAAGCAGTTGGATCGCGGATCGTTGCGGCTGATCGCGGTGGCCGGTGCTTCGCTCGATCTCGATTTGAAGTCGCGCGTCGAACACGAGTTCGGTCTGCCGCTGTCAAACGGTTACGGCATCACCGAATGCTCGCCCGGAATATCGGGCGTGCGTTTCGATGCGCCACGCGACGATCAGGCGGTCGGGACGCTGCTGCCGGGCGTCGAGGCCCGGATCAGGACGGTCGATGGCATACCGGTGGCAAGAGGCGAAATCGGCGAACTGCACGTCCGCGGGCCGAACGTCATGCGCGGCTACTACCGCGCGCCTGATCTGACCGCGAAGGCGATCGATAGCGAGGGCTGGTTCAATACCGGCGATCTCGCGCGCTTCGAGGGCGATTGCCTCTATATTGTCGGGCGCACCAAGGAAATGATCATCCGCTCGGGCTTCAACGTCTATCCGGCGGAGGTCGAAGCCGTCCTCAGTTCGCATGAAGCGGTGGTTCAGTGCGCCGTGGTCGGTCGCGCCGTCGAAGGCAACGAAGAGGTCGTTGCCTTCGTGCAGCTGATGCCGGGCTCACTTGTGAAGCCGGCTGATCTGATGGCTTTCATCAATCCGCAACTCACTTCGTACAAGCGGCCGTCGGAGATCGTCGTGCGCGATGCCTTGCCGGCGACCTCGACCGGCAAGATCCTCAAGCACAAGCTCGCGGCATCATTGCGCGGCGCGTAGTCCAGATATCGGAAATCAGAGAGTTGACCTAACCGGGAGAATACCCTTGCAGAAGAGAAACGCAACCGTGGCCGTGATCGGTGCCGGGGACTACATCGGCGGCGAGATTGCAAAGAAATTCGCATCGCAGGGCTTCACGATCTTTGCCGGCCGTCGCGATGGGGCCAAGCTGGAACCGCTCGTGAAGGATATCCGCGAAGCGGGTGGCGAAATCCACTCCCGCTCGCTGGATGCACGCAAGGAAGACGAGATCATCTCGTTCCTCGGCGATGCCGACAAACACGCCCCACTTGAGGTGTGCATTTTCAACATCGGCGCCAACGTCAACTTCCCGATCGTCGAGACCACGGAGCGGGTGTTTCGAAAAGTCTGGGAAATGGCCTGCTATTCCGGCTTTCTCGCCGGCCGCGAAGCGGCGCGCCTGATGCTGCCCCGGGGCAAGGGCAATATCTTCTTCACCGGCGCGACCGCGAGCCTGCGCGGCGGCAGCGGCTATGCGGCCTTCGCCAGCGCGAAGTTTGGTTTGCGGGCCGTTGCCCAGGCGACGGCGCGCGAGTTGGGTCCGAAAAACATCCACGTCGCCCATCTCATCATCGACTCGGGCGTCGACACCGAATGGGTGCGCCAGCGGCGGATCGAAGCGCTGGGGCCGGGCGCCCTCGATAACCCGGATCTCCTGATGCCGCCGTCGTCGGTTGCGGAGTCCTATTGGCAGCTCTACCAGCAGCCGCGCAGCGCCTGGACGTTCGAGTTGGAAATACGCCCGTTCGGCGAGAAGTGGTAACGGGAGCTGCTCGTGGAGCTGAACCTTTCCAGCGAGGACGCCGCGTTTCGCGACGAGGTGCGGGCCTTCATCGCGGCGAACTATCCGCCGGAAATGCGCGTTGCCAATCCGGAGACCGACCTGACCAAGGAGCAGATGCTGCTGTGGCACCGGATCCTGCACAAAAAAGGATGGATCGCGCCGCTTTGGCCGAAGGAATATGGCGGGCCGGGCTGGTCGATCACGCAACGTTTTGTATTCGAACAGGAGACCTCCCGTGCCGGAACGCTGCCGCCGTTGGCGTTCAGCGTCACCATGGTCGGCCCGGTGATTTACACGTTCGGGAGCGACGCGCAGAAGCAGAAATTTCTGCCGCGGATTCTCTCTGGTGAAGACTGGTGGTGCCAGGGCTATTCGGAGCCGGGCTCCGGCTCCGACCTCGCCACTGTCCGCACCAAGGCGGTGCGGGATGGTGATCACTACATCGTCAACGGCCACAAGACCTGGACGACACTGGCACAGCACGCCGACTGGATTTTCTGTCTGGTCCGCACTGATCCGGCGGCCAAGCCGCAATCCGGCATTTCGTTCCTCCTGATCGACATGAAGTCGCCGGGCGTCACCGTGCGTCCGATCATCACCATCGACGGATCGCACGAGGTCAACGACGTGTTTCTCGAGGACGTGCGCGTTCCGGTCGAGAATCTGATCGGTGAGGAAAACAAGGGTTGGACCTACGCAAAATTCCTGCTCGGAAATGAGCGTACCAGCATGGCCGGCATCGGCCGTTCGACGCGTTACCTCAACAAGCTGAAACAGATCGTGAAGGCCGAGATTCGAGACGGCGATCCCGCGCATCTCGAATTTATCAGGGATATCGCCCGCGTCGAGCTCGACGTGCTGGCTCTGGAGGCGACCGAGCTGCGCGTCGTGGCGCAGATGGCGCGCGGCATCGATCCGGGACCGGCGGCGTCGCTGTTCAAGATCCGCGGCACCGAGATCTTCCAGAACATCACCGAGCTGACCCACCGCGCGATCGGCAATTATGGCCTGGCGATCCGTGAACATCCGGTCAGCGCCAATCATTTCATGCCGGGGCCGGACTACGGCCACACCGCGTCGGAAAAATACCTGAACTCGCGCAAGCTCAGCATCTACGGCGGGTCGAACGAGATTCAGCGCAACATCATCGCAAAAGCGGTGCTCGGCCTCTAGGGATCGGCAAACAGGGGAATCGGATGGATATCCAGTTCACGGAAGAGCAGGAATTACTGCGATCCAGCGTCCAGCGCCTGTTGCGCGACCAGTATGATTTCGAGGCGCGCCGCAAGATCGTCGCGAGCGAAGAGGGTTTCGGCCGCAAACAATGGGAGTCGTTTGCCGCACTCGGCCTGTTCGCCGCGCCGTTCTCCGAGGACGTCGGCGGTCTCGGCGGCGGGCCGCTGTCGACCATGATCATCATGCAGGAGTTCGGCCGTCACCTCGTGGTCGAGCCGTTTGTCGAGACGGTGGTGCTCGCTGGCGGCCTGCTCGAGCACACGGGATCCGAGGAGCAGAAGCAGGGTTTTATCCCCGACATCATTGCCGGCATGAAGACCTGGGCGCTGGCCTGGAGTGAGAAGGGGTCGCGCTTCGATCTCGCCAACGTCGCGACCACGGCGCGGCGCGAGGGCAAGGACTACGTCCTGAGCGGCGAAAAGACCGCGGTGGTCGCCGCGCCCTGGGCGGACTATTTGATCGTCTCCGCCCGTACCTCCGGTCATCGCCACGATCGCAGCGGCGTCAGCCTGTTCGTGGTCGATCGCCGTGCCGCGAATCTCGACCTGCAGAGCTTCAAGACTATCGACGGCCGCCGCGCTGCCGAAATCAGCCTGCGCGACGTCAGGGGGCAGTTGCTCGGCAACAAGGGCGAGGGCGTGGCCGCGCTGGAAGCCTGCCGTGACCGCGCCGTCGGCGCGCTCAGTGCGGAAGCGGTCGGCGCGATGGCCGAACTGAACTCCGCGACGCTGGAATACTCCAAGACCAGAAAACAGTTCGGCTCAACGATCGGCTCGTTCCAGGTGCTGCAGCACCGGATGGTCGATATGTTCATCGCGCATCAGGAAGCGCTCTCGCTGATGCAGCACCTCAGCCTCAGCCTCGGTGCGAATGAGGCCGGCCTATCCCGGCTCGCGTCCGGTGCCAAGTCGAAGATCGGCTATGCCGGCAGGTTCATCGCCGACCAGGCGGTGCAGCTCCACGGCGGCATGGGCATGACCGACGAATTGAACGTCGGCCATTACTTCAAACGGATTTCCTCCATCAACATCCAGTTCGGCGATCCCGCGTTTCATTTGCTGCGGTTTGCGCAGCTCCACGCGGCCGCTTAAGGCAGAGAGGCAAACATGACAACCGAAGCAGTGATCGTTTCCACCGCCCGCACCGGCGTCGGCAAGGCATATCGCGGCGCGCTCAACAACACCGACGGCCCGACCCTGGCCGGCCATGTGATGGCCGAAGCGGTGAAGCGCGCCGGGATTGCGCCCGGCGAAGTCGAGGACGTGGTGATGGGCTGCGCCATGCAGCAGGGCACCATGGTGATGAATGTCGCTCGCAAGGGCGCGATCCGCGCCGGCCTTCCGGTCACGGTCGCCGGCACCACCATCGACCGCCAGTGCGCGTCCGGACTGCAGGCGATCGCGGTCGCGGCGCGCTCGGTGATGCTCGATGGCGTCGAGATCGCGATCGGCGGCGGCATCGAGTCGATCAGCCTGGTGCAGAACGAGCACATGAACCGGTTTCACGCCGTCGACGACGAGCTGATGGCGATGAAGCCCGAGATCTACATGTCGATGCTGGAGACCGCCGAAGTCGTCGCCGAGCGCTACGGAATCGGCCGCGACCGGCAGGACGAGTACTCGCTCGAGTGCCAGCGCCGCGTCGGAGCCGCGCTGCAGGGCGGCCGCTTCAATGACGAGATCGTACCGATCACGACCAAGATGGCCGTCGTCAACAAGGACACCAGGGAAGTTACCTATCAGCAGGTGACGCTGGCAAAGGACGAGGGACCGCGCCCCGACACGACAGCCGATGGTCTTTCGAAGATCAAGCCGGTGTTCGAGGGCAAGACCATCAGCGCCGGCAATGCCAGCCAGCTTTCCGACGGCGCCTCGGCTTGCGTGATCATGAGCGACAAGATCGCCTCGCAGAAGGGCCTGAAGCCGCTGGGCATCTTCCGCGGCTTCGTCGCCGCCGGCGTCGAGCCGGACGAGATGGGCGTCGGCCCGGTCGCCGCGATCCCGCGGCTCCTGAAGCGGCACGGCCTGAAGATCGACGATATAGACCTCTGGGAGCTCAACGAGGCCTATGCGGTGCAGGTGATCTATTGCCGCGACAAGCTCGGCATCGATCCTGACAAGCTCAACGTCAATGGCGGCTCAATCGCGATCGGCCATCCCTATGGCATGACCGGCGCGCGGTTGACCGGCCACCTCCTGATCGAGGGCCGGCGGCGCAAGGCGAAATACGGCGTGGTGACCATGTGCATTGGTGGCGGCATGGGCGCGGCGGGTTTGTTTGAAATCGTCCACTGATCGGAAAACGGAGAGCTCACACGTGAAGACAGCAATCACTGAACTGTTCGGGATCCAGCATCCGATCATCCAGGGCGGCATGCATTATGTCGGCTTTGCCGAACTCGCGGCCGCAGTGTCGAATGCCGGCGGCCTTGGCATCATCACCGGCCTGACCCAGAAGACGCCGGAGCTGCTGGCCAAGGAAATCGCGCGCTGCCGCGACATGACCGACAAGCCGTTCGGCGTGAACCTGACCTTCCTGCCGAGCTTCACCGCGCCGCCCTATCCGGAATATATCGCCGCGATCAAGGAAGGTGGCGTCAAGGCGGTGGAAACCGCGGGCCGCAGCCCAGAGCAGTACATGCCGGCGTTGAAGGCCGCCGGCATCAAAGTGATCCACAAATGCACCTCGGTTCGGCATTCGCTGAAAGCCGAGAAGATCGGCTGCGACGCCGTCAGTGTCGACGGCTTCGAGTGCGGCGGCCATCCCGGCGAGGACGATATCCCGAACATGATCCTGCTGCCGCGCGCAGCAGATGAACTGAAGATTCCGTTCGTCGCCTCGGGCGGCATGGCGGATGCGCGCAGCCTGGTCGCGGCGCTGTCGATGGGCGCCGCCGGCATGAACATGGGCACACGCTTTATTGCAACCAAGGAAGCGCCGGTCCACCCCAACGTTAAAAAGGCGCTGGTCGAGGCCTCCGAGCTCGACACGGTGCTGGTGATGCGCGCGCTGCGCAATACCGAGCGCGTGCTCAAGAACACGGGCGTCGATCACCTCCTCGAGATCGAGCGCGAAAAGGGCGCGAGTCTCAAGATCCATGACATCCACGAGCAGGTCGCGGGCGTCTATCCCAAGGTGATGATCGACGGCGAGACGGATGCCGGCGCCTGGAGCTGCGGCATGGTGGTCGGGCTGATCCACGACATCCCGACGGTCAGGGAACTGATCGATCGCATTATGGCGGACGCTGAGCGGCTGATCCGCGAACGCCTGGTCGGCTTTCTCGACGGCGTTGAACAGTCGAAGGCGATGAAAGTCGCATGAAGTGAGCAGTGTGCTCGAGTTTTCGAAACTGACAGCCTGAGAAGCAAAGCGCACGGCTCGAACCGACGTAACGGGAGAGAGGCATGAGTATCAAATTCGGCATCGCAGCCGCGTGTGTGGCTGCATCGCTGCTCGCATCGCCCGCTCTGGCTGCCGACGAACCTGGCGTGACCAAGACGGAGATCAAGATCGGCGGGATATTCCCTTTCAGTGGTCCTGCGTCCTCGATCGGCCTGGTTGGCAAGGGCGTGTTGGCCTATGTGCAGTCGATCAACGATCGTGGCGGCATAAACGGCCGCAAGATAAATTACGTCGCGATGGACGATGCCTACAGTCCGCCGAAAGCGGTAGAGCACGCCCGCAAGCTGGTCGAAAGTGACGAGGTATCATTCATCTTCGGCCAACTCGGCACTCCCGGCAATTCGGCGACGGCGAAGTATCTCAAGGGCAAGGGCGTTCCCTCGATCGCGATCGTCAGTGGCTCCAGCAAATTCACCGACATAGCCGAATATCCGCTGACGACGACCGGTCTGGTCAGCTACCAGACTGAGGGAAGAATTTACGCCAAGTTCCTCGACAAGGCATTGCCCGGAGCAAAATACGCGATTCTCTTCCAGAACGACGACCTCGGTAAGGACTACGTCAGCGCCTTCAAATCGTTCTTGAAGGGAGAGTTCGAAAAGCGGGTTGTCACCGCAGCATATGAGGTGACCGAACCGACCATAGATTCCCAGGTCGTCAATCTCAAGAGCTCGGGCGCCGAGGCGCTGTTCATTGCCGGCACGCCGAAATTTGCCGCGCAGGCAATCCGCAAGGCGGCCGAGATCGGCTGGAAGGCCAAGATAATCATCAACTTTCCATCGGGGTCGATCGGCGGCACGTTGAAACCTGCCGGACTGGAGAATTCCGTCGGCGTCATCGTCGGTACCATCAACAAGGACCCGACCGATTCAAGGTGGAACGACGATGAAGGCGTGCAGGGTTACAAGGCGTTCTTTGGCAAGTACCTGCCGGGAGCGGACTTTGAGAACACCAGCTATCTCACCGGCTATATGGAGGGCATGATTCTCGAGCGGATACTCAAGCAGTGCGGGGATGATCTTTCGCGAAAAAATATCCTGACACAGGCAAAGTCGCTGAGTCACGTGGTGCTTCCGACAGCGTTTCCAGGAATCGAGGTGAATACCGGCGAATCCAGCAACATGATCTGGAGCCAGATGCAGCTACAGCGGTGGAGTGGCAGCGGCTGGGAGCCGTTCGGCGGGATTTTGGACGCAAGTTCCGAATGACGCATCAGGGGGATGGCGCCATGGAATAAAGGACGAAACCGCTTCTCGCGAATGCCATGAATGGAGAACTAGCATGACAAAAGTCGGCTTTCATCAATATCCGCCGATGGATCAGGTGATCTTCGGCAAGCCAGCGGGCCAGGCTTTGCGCGAGGAGGCCGAACGGCGCGATGCCAAGCGCGTCTTCCTCATTGTCAGCAGAACGCTGAACACGCAGACCGATGAGATCGAAAAGATCCGCAAGGCGCTGGGTAGCAGATATGCCGGCACCTTCGACGGCGTCCCGCAACATACGACGCGAGCGTCGGCGGTGGAGGCAACCGCGCACGCCGCAGAAGCTAAAGCGGATTTGACCGTCGCCGTGGGAGGCGGATCCGTCGTCGATGCGGCCAAGATCGTCTTGATGTGCCTTGAACACAATATCACCGATGAATCCGGCCTCGATGGATTCGAACTGGTCTCGACGCCCGATGGTCCGCGGCCAGGTCCATTTCGCGCTCCGAAGGTGAGGATGATCGCGATCCCCAGCACACTCTCGGGTGGAGAGTATAACTCTGGAACTCTCGTTACGGACTCGCGCAGGAAGTTGAAGCAAATATTCAGCCATCCATTGATGATGCCGCTGTCGATCATCCTGGATCCGGAAATTACGAGGCACACCCCGGCGACTTTGTGGCTCGGGTCAGGCACGCGCGCGATGGATCACGGGATCGAAGCGGTTTGCTCTCCGAGGGGCAATCCGTTGGTGGAAAGTGTGTGCCTGCGAGGTTTGCGATACCTGTACGACGGCCTATTGGCCACCAAAGAAAACCCGGACGATTTGGAAGCACGACAGTTTTGCCAGCTCGGCTCCTGGATGTCCGCCTTCGGACTACAATGCCGCGTTCCGATGGGGGCCAGTCACGCGATCGGACACGTGCTGGGCGGCACCTGCGATGTTCCGCATTATCTGTGTACGGCGGTGATGATGCCGAGCGTGCTGAAATACAATCAGTCCGTGACGGATGAGGCCCAAAGGAAGATTGCCGAAGCGTGGTGCGCGCCGGACGCCAAGGCCAGCGACGTTTTCTTCCAGTTCATCGGTCGATTGGGGTTACCCGGCCATCTTTCGGAGGTTGGTGTGACCAAGGAGAAGTTTGAACTGATCGGTCGCAATGCGATGCTTTCGATCTTCACCAGGGCGAACCCACGGGTCATCAAGGGTCCGGAGGATATCGTCGAGATTCTTCAACTTGCCGCATAGCGGCCGTTGCGATGCCAGGGGCCAGACACGCAAACCCCTGGGCAATCAACGAACAGCATAGATCGTCGGACAGGAGCACGCGCCGCATGACCCGTCACGAAACTCCATTTGTCCCTGCAGAAGGCCTCCGGTTCGCGCCGCGAGAGGTCGGGATCGAGAAGCGCTCCGACGGAACGCTCGTGCTGCGGTCCCCGATCAGGTTCGAAAGCCCCCAATGGTCGATCCTGGATTTTATCCCGGAGTGGGCGGAGAAGGCGCCGCAGCGCGTATTTCTGGCCCAGCGCGGCCGCGACGGCGAGTGGCAAAGGATTTCCTATGCCGAACTCTGGCAAAGAGTGCAGTCGGTTGGGCAGGCCATGATCGATCTGGGCGCCAGGCGCGGTGACAGACTTGCCATTCTCTCCGGCAATTCGATCGAGCAGGCAATCGTCATGTTCGCGGCGATGACGGTCGGGGTCGTCGCAGCCCCGATATCTCCGAACTATTCGCTCATGCCGGGCGGCCTGGCTCGCTTGCAGGATATCGCAACGCTGCTTCGGCCCTCGTTCGTTTTCGTGCAGGATAGCGAGACCTATTCGGGCGCACGCAAGATTCCGGAGTTTGCGTCCGCGACATGGATTGCGGCGGATCAGAAGGCTGGATCCGTGTCGGTTCAATCGCTCTACCTGACGCGTCCCGGCGCGGAGTTCGAGCAGGCCTTTCGTTCGATCGACAAGGAAGCCGCCGCCAAAATCCTGTTCACCTCGGGTTCGACCGGGCTTCCCAAAGGTGTGATCAACACCCACAAGATGATGGCAAGTTCGCTGCAGATGGGAGCGTTGCTGGTATCGCCTCGTGAAGCGCCAGTGCAGGTCGAATGGCTTCCATGGCATCACACCATGGGAAGCAATGTCCTCCTGCACGGCATTCTGAAGCATGGCGGCACGCTCTACATCGATGAGGGGCGCCCGGTCCCGCAATTGTTTCACAAGACGATTGCCAATTTGAAAGAAATATCGCCGACAGCAATGTTCAATGTGCCGGCGGGATACACGCTATTGTGCGAGGCGTTGGAAACCGACCAGGATCTGCGAACCAATTTTTTCCGGCAGCTCGACCGCATGAGTTACGCGGGAGCTGCGATATCACGGACCACGCTGGACAAGCTCTATCACCTGGCGAAGGCGTCGACGGCCAGGCCTATTCCGGTGATGTCAGGCTACGGTACCACCGAAACGTCGCCCACGATCGCCACCACGCACTGGGCGACCGACGCGCCGGGTGAGTTGGGACTTCCGGCTCCTGGGATAGAGTTAAAGCTCATCCCTGCCGGCGATACTTATGAGGCCCGCGTGCGCGGCCCCAATGTGACGCCAGGCTATCTTGGCCGCCCGGATTTGACGTCGGCGGCTTTTGACGATGAAGGTTTCTACCGGGTCGGCGACACCGTGTCGTTCATCGATCCTGCCGACCCGAGCCGTGGTCTGCGCTTCACCGGCCGGGTTTCCGAAAACTTCAAGCTCGCCAACGGGACATGGGTGGCTGTCGGCAATCTGCGAGCCGCGGCACTGGCGGCCACTTACGGTGTTTTGCAGGACGTCGTCATTGCCGGCGAAAATCGCCAATCTTGCGCAGTGCTGGGCTGGTTGAATCCAGTCATGGCCAGAAAGCACGCCACGAACGCCGACGGCAATCTCAATTGTGATCCGGGCGTGATCGCATTTCTCCAACAATGCCTCCGGCTCTACAATGCCGGTGTCGGAAGCAGCGAGCGCATCTCCGCCTTCACGCTCCTTGAGGAGCCGCCCTCGCTGGCGGCTGGCGAGATCACGGACAAGGCGTACATCAATCAACGCGCCGTCCTGATCAATCGGGCGACGCAGATGGAACTGATCTATTCGTCTGAACCTTGCGGCCAAGTGATCGTCGTTTAGGAGATTGCATGAGGCCTTTGCGGTCTACGAACGATCGATGACCTCCACGCCGGAGATCGCGATTTCGATGGAATCAAAAAAGGAGTGGTTGAGATGGCAGAAGGTCGGATCGAGATCGACACCGGAACCAGCGAGCTGTTGTGCGAAATCCGCGACCGCGTCGCGGTTATCACGCTAAATCGCCCGGAGGCGCGCAACGCGCTCTCCGATCGTCTGACTCCGGCCTTGCGACGGATGGTCAAGCAATGCGGCGATGATCCTGGCGTCGGGGCGTTGCTGATCACGGGTGCGGGCAGCGCCTTTTGTGCCGGCGGCGATGTCAAGGGCATGGGTGCCAGTTCCAACAAGGCCGAAATACCGTTCGAAGAACGCGTTGCCGATTTGCGGACCAAGCAACGCACCTTGACCGGTGCGCTGATGGCGGTGAGAAAGCCGACGATTGCAGCGCTTCCGGGTCCCGCGGCAGGCGCCGGACTGGCCCTCGCGCTTGCTTGCGATATCCGCATCGCCGGCGAATCCGCGATCATGTCCACGGGATACGCCCGCATCGGGCTGACGGGGGATTACGGTATCGCATGGTTGCTGACCCGGCTTGTCGGAACGTCGCGGGCGCGGGAACTGATGTTCCTGTCCGAACGGATCGACGCCCGCCGTTGCGAGACGCTAGGCCTCGTCAACCGTGTGGTGCCCGACGCCGAGATGCGCGAGGCCTCATTTGCGCTCGCAAGGTCGCTGGCCGAGGGACCGTCGATCGCGCTGGCCTACATCAAGGACAACCTTGACCATGCCTTGAAATCGGATTTTCTGGATTCAATGGATCAGGAAGCGGAAAACATGGTCCGGTCGTCGCGGACGACCGATCACAAGGAGGCGGTGCGCGCCTTCGTCGACAAGCGAAAACCCGCATTCGCGGGGCGTTAGGGCCGCCGCCTGCCGCCCAAATTGCAGTTGCGTGGTATGATGAGTATCATCTAATATAGTGCGATCGCAACCGATCGTCTGGTGTGCCTATGCTGTCTAGAACCCCGTTCCGGCGATGTAAGTTCTGGCGAGGCGTCCATGCCTGACAAGCCGATTGCAATCGTTACGGGTGTCGGCCCTGGCACCGGGTCCGCGATCGTCCGGCGTTTCGCGGCGGAAGGATTTCGTGTCATTGCCCTGGCGCGCTCCCCAGATCGCATCCGCGCGCTGGAACAGGAGCTTCCGGATACCCACGCGATGATCTGCGATGTTTCCAGCGAAAGACAGGTCGCTGACGCTGTTGCAGACGTCCGCAATCGAAACGGCTCTCCGAAACTGCTCATACACAATGCTGTGGGAGGAGGGTGGGGAACGTTCCTCGAAATCGAGCCGCAAATGCTCAGACTGTCTCCGAATTTTCGATGGAGCCGGCAATGCGTTACGTGAAGGGCCACGGGTTGCAGACCCGGAGCCGGATTGTCGAGGAGGCCTCCTATGCTCTGCGTCAAGGCGGCGCCGACGGCATGAGCGTGGCCGACTTGATGAAGCTCGCGGGTCTCACGCACGGTGGCTTCTACGCTCATTTCGAATCGCGCGAAGCTCTGGTGGTCGAGGCGTTCGCCTTGGCCATGGATCGAAAGCTCTCCCAATGGCTGAAGCTTATGAAGGGAATGCCGGTCGAGAAACGGTTCGACGTTATCGTTGAAGAATATCTGAGCCCTGGTCATCGTGATGATCGGGCACACGGCTGCGTGCTGCCGGCCCTCGGTGCTGACATCGCCCGTTCAGGCAAGAAGGCGCGCCACATATTTGCAAGGAAGCTCGACGAAATGATCGACGTGGTCACCATGTTGTTTCCGAAAAAATCGCCGAAGGAGGCACGCCAGATCGCGGCCGGCGCGCTTGCAACCATGATGGGGTCGATCGCGCTCGCGCGTGCGGTCGGCGACGAGAAGCTGTCCGACGAGTTTCTTGAAGCCGGACGGCACGCCCTAAGCGGTCAATCGGCGGGGCGAGGAGCGAGGATAGCATCGAGTGCTCGGCGACCAGACAAAAGCTGCAAGGAGAAGAGCGATCATGACTGAACATGTAAGAACCGAACTGTCCGCTGGCATCATGACATTGACGCTGGCCCGCGCCGACAAAAAGAACGCGCTGAGCAACGCTATGTATAGCGCCATGTCGGATGGGTTGGAGCGCGCGGAGAAGGATCCGGCTGTCCGCGTGGTTCTATTCCAGGGAGACGGTGACAGTTTTACGGCCGGAAATGACCTTGCCGATTTCAGTGCCCAAGCCAATGGCAAGGACACCGGTGAGCCCCAGGCGCATCGGTTCATTAGCAATCTCGGTAGGGCCACCCGTCCGCTCGTTGCCGCCGTACAAGGCAACGCGGTCGGCGTCGGCACGACGATGCTGCTGCATTGCGACCTGGTTTTCCTTGCCGACACCGCAAAGCTGATGACGCCGTTCGTGAATCTGGCGCTGGTTCCGGAGGCCGCCTCGAGCTGGTTGCTGCCGGCGCGGATCGGGCACGTTCGTGCCTACGCGATGTTTGCGTTGGGCGAACCGCTCGATGCCGCCACCGCCTTGGCCTGCGGCCTGGCCAACGCCGTCGTGCCGGCCGCAGATTTGCGCGCCAGGGCCCGGGCGGCGGCCGAGGCCCTGACCAAACGACCGGCCGGTTCACTGAACCACACCAAGGCATTGATGCGCGACATGGACAAGATCGCCGCTCAAATCAGCCGCGAAGGCGCGTTGTTTCGCCAGCGCCTGCAGACCGCCGAAGCGCGCGAAGCGTTCGCGGCATTTGCGGAGCGCCGCAAGCCTGATTTTTCGAAGGTCGCGGGATAATTGCGATCGTTCGCCGAGCTGGAAAATGCGCTTGCCGATCAGGCATTGGTCAGCGACGTCAACGCCCTGATGATCTCGGTCCTGAGGAGATGCTTGCGATAATCAGCCGACGCGTAGCCATCCGACAGGCACTCGGCCTGTTCACTGGCGAGCAAGGCGGCGTTTGCGATGGTTTCGGTCGATAGTGGCTTGCCGACCAGATGCGCACTCGCGCAATCCGCCGCAAAAGCCCGGCCGGTCGCGCCGGTGATGGCAATCGTGGCTTCCGAAACGATGCCGTCTTGCTGGCGCAGTGCCACGGCAACTCCGACCACGGCATAGCCACTCGCCGGGTGGCGGATCTTGCGATATCGGAACTGCGCACCGGCGTTAGGGTAGGGGATGTGGATGGCCACAAGCACTTCTTCCGGCTCGAGCGCAGTGGTCATGATGTCGACGAAGAAGTCCCTTGCCGCGACCTGCCTGTTGCCGGTCGGGCCTGCGAGCTCCAGTTCTCCCTTCAGTGCGACGACGACCGCCGGCCAGTCGGCCGCAGGGTCGGCGTTTGCCAGTGAGCCGCCGATCGTACCGCGATTGCGCACCTGCGGGTCGGCAATCAGGTCGGCGGCTTGATGGAAGATCGGCAGCACCGTTCGCAGGGGTTCGGACGCCAGCAGTTCGGCATGCGTTGTCAGGGCGCCGATCCTGATGCGGTCGGCGATCTGGATTCCCTTCAATTCGCCGATGCCTCCGATGTCGACCAAAAGCGCCGGCGATGCCAGCCGCAATTTCAACGTCGGAATCAGCGTATGACCGCCGGCAACGAGCTTGCTGCCGTCGGGATCCTTCTGCAGCAGCCCGATCGCGTGGGCGAGCGAGGTTGCGCGAACATAATCGAATGATGAGGGGATCATCGGCCTGCTCCGGCGCGTGCGTTCTGGATCGCCGACCAGACGCGCGGTGGCGTCATCGGCATGTCGAGATGTTTTATCCCGAATGGCGAAAGCGCATCGAGCACGGCGTGCACCATACATGGCGGCGCCGCGATCGAGCCGCTTTCGCCAATACCCTTTACGCCGATCGGGTTGGTGGGGGAGGGCGTCTGCTGAAACAGCGTTCGTATGCTGGGGACATGTTCGGCGCGCGGCACAGCATAGTCGAGCAGCGAGCCAATCATCAATTGTCCGGTATCAGGGTCGTAGCTGACTTCTTCATAGAGCGCCTGCGCGATACCCTGCACGACGCCGCCATGAATCTGTCCAGCGGCAAGCAGGGGATTGATGATCGTGCCGGCGTCGTCAACGGCGACATAATCGAGAATATCGACGATCCCCGTCTCCGGATCGACCTCGACATAGGCCATGTGGATTCCCGAAGGCGCGCCCATGCCCTTGGGATCGTAAAACACCGTCTCGTCGAGGCCAGGCTCCATTCCATCCGGCAGCTTGTGGCCGACATAGGCCATCCGGGCCACCGTGCCGAACGTCAACGGTGCGATGTCGGTCCCCGCGACGCTGAACTTGCCCGCCCGATAGGAAACGTCCCCTTCGTCCACTTCCAGCATGCTTGCGGCAATCTTCTTTGCCTTTGCGACCACGCGGGTGGAGGAGACATGAACGCCCGATCCGCCCACCGCCATCGAGCGTGAGTTGAAGGTGCCGTGACCGGCCTGGACTTGCCGCGTGTCGCCCTGCACCACGTCGATGTGCTCGATCGGTACCTGCAGTACGTCGGCGGCAACTTGCGCCAGCGAGGTGACGTGGCCGTGGCCCTGACTCATGGATCCGGAAAAAATCGTTACCCGGCCGCTCGAGTCCACGCTGACCCGCGCGCTTTCCCAGCCTCCGCGGTTGAATCCCATCAACGCCAGACGGCGTGACGGCGCCATGCCGCACATGTGGGTATAGGCTGCGACACCGATGCCGCGATAGCGGCCCTTGGCCCGCAATTGATGGCGTTCGCTCCTGCGTGCCGCGTAGTTGAAGGCTCCCATTGCTTTTGCCAGGCAGCCTTCATAGTCGCCGCTATCGTAGATCACGGCGGGGCCGTTGTAGGGTTTGTACGGAAAATCACCGCGCTGAATGAAATTCCTTTGACGCACCTCGACCTGATCGATGTCGAGGTGACGCGCGACCGCGTCGATCGCGCGTTCGGCGATGTATCCCCCCTCGGGCCGGCCATAACCGCGATAGGCATCGACCGGCACGGTGTTCGTCACGATCACCCTGGAGCGCGCCTCATAGTGCTCGATCTTGTAAGCGCCGGTGCCGAAATTGATCGTATTCACGGTCGGACCGCCGCTTGCCATGTTCGACAGGTAGGCGCCGACATTGCCGAGCGTCTCGACTTTCAGGCCGAGAATCTTGCCATCGTTGCGAAACGCGATTTCGATGGTCTCGGTGTGCGCCCGGCCATGGTTGGTGGACTGGTGGCTTTCGGAGCGGGATTCCCACCACTTAATCGGAACGCCCAGCCGGCGCGCCAGATACGGGCAGAGCAGTTCCTCCGGGTACAGATGCATCTTGGCGCCGAATCCGCCGCCGATATCGGGCGCCACAATCCGCAACTGGTGTTCGGGAATGCCAACCGTGTCCGCGATCCAGCGGCGATGCATGTGGGGCACCTGGCTCTGCAGGTAGATGGTCAGGCTTCCGTCGACGTTCGGTTCAGCCAGAATGGAGCGCGTCTCCATGCAGGTCGGGATCAGGCGATTGTTGGCAACGCGAAGCGCAATGACCTGATCGGCCTCCCGCGCGGCCTTGCCGTAGTCGCCGCCACCGATCTTGTAGATCGTGGTGATGTTGTTGGGCACGTGGTCGTGGAGTTGCGGTGCGCCGTCGCGGATCGCGGCTTCCTCGTCGATCACGGCTGGAAGTGTCTCATAGTCGACATCGATAAGCCCGATGGCATCGTGGGCCATCGCCTGGGTCTCGGCGATCACCAGCGCGACGCATTCGCCGACGAAACGAACCCGGTCGATGGCGACGACAGGTCTGTTCGGCACCTTTGTCCCCGGTATGATCCAGTTGGGAACGATCGCGCCGATCTTGCCCGCGAGGTCGGCCCCCGACAAAGCCAAACGGACGCCTGGCGCCGTCTGTGCCACCGAGAGATCGACGTGCTTGATGACGGCATGCGCGTGAGGCGATCGTAGGACGGCCATATGCAACATGCCCGCCGCCTTGATATCGTCGGTATAGCGTCCCTTGCCCGTGACGAACTTGAAATCCTCGCGCCGCCGCAGCGGTTGGCCGACATATTTGATCGCGGCTGCTTCAGTCATGGCGATGTGTCTCCGAGGCGAGGGATTCGACGGCGCGCACGATGTTGTTGTAGCCGGTACAGCGGCAGATGTTGCCGGCGAGGCCGTGACGGATTTCGCGTTCCGTCGGATTCGGGCTTTGCTTGAGCAACTGACGGACCGTCATGATCATCCCGGGCGTACAGAAGCCGCATTGCAGGGCGTGATGCTCATGGAATGCAGCCTGAACCGGATGCAATTCGCCATTGCCGGGCGCGAGTCCTTCGATCGTCGTGATCGAAGAACCGTCCGCCATCACGGCGAGAACCGTGCAGGATTTGACCGCTTGTCCATCGATATCGACGGTGCAGGCGCCGCACTGCGAGGTGTCGCAGCCGACATGGGTCCCTGTGAGGCCGAAATCGTCTCGTAGCAGATGAACCAGAAGCTTGCGTGCTTCCACCGAAGCGGTGTGACGCACGCCGTTGACGTCGATCGTCACGACGTAATGCTTTTTGTCGGTATCGATCATTCTTTCCTCCGAGGCGGGCAACGGTCCAGTCATGAGAAGCTGAGCTCGGCGATATCGATCGCGACGAAAACCGGATCTGGAATCGCGGTGCCGTCAGCTTTCCTGCGAAGCGCCCGCCGCCGCGTGGCCACCTTGATTCCGGAAAAATCCCTGTGGTCGTACAGGTAGTGCGCCGTCGGTGCGCCCCCGGCGACGGGTGCGCTGTAGTCCACCCGGCAAATCAAGCCCTCGCCATTGACGTGGAAAATCTGCTCGGGGCAGTGCGTTGCAACGTGATCCGGAAAAACAACCCGGAGCAGCCGACGTTCTTCGCCGTTTTCGTCCCAGGGTTCCATTTCTTCGGCTTGAAATCCTGGTAGCGCGAAGATGAAGGGCGTATTCAGGTAATTCCACATCGCGTAACCGCTGAAATAGGCGAGATGCAAGTCGTCCCAAGGCGTTTCAACGGTATGGCCGTCAAAGGCGGCGCGGGGATTCCTGCGATCCTTGACGGGCTTTCCGTCGAGCGCTTCGATCACGGTATGGTCGGGGGTGCATGAACTCCGCATGCCTTCGCTGATGAAGGGCCGGTAGCTAATCCATTGATGACCGGCGGCGGCCGTGACGTGGACGTTCTTGAGAACGTCGGGCCACCCTTTTCGCGCCCACAGGCCGCCGGTGATGGACATGTCGCCCTCGATGGTTTTCACTTTATTCCAACGCTCGATGCCTCCGTGGGCATCGATAACGAGATCGCGAAGTTCGCACATGTTCAATGTCCCATTCCGTCGATATCGGTGGCTCCGCTATCGCCGGGGCCGGCCCGCGGAAGCGGAGATAGTGGTCGACAACGAGTCACTCTAATGATAAGAGCGACCAAGAGGCAAGCATTTTATGAAGTCAAAGAGTTTTGATGGGATGGCGTGCTCGATCGCCGGCGTCATGGACGCGATCGGCGACCGTTGGGCCGTACTGATTCTGCGCGACCTGTCGCTCGGGCTGAGCAGGTACGAGGACCTGCGCCGGTCAACGGGAGTAACCAACGCAACCCTGTCCGACCGGTTGAAGCACCTTGAGGACAGCGAATTGATCGAGCGGCGCCGGTACCAGACCAATCCCGAGCGATATGAATACGTTCTGACCGCGAAGGGCCGGGACACCATCCTCGTGATGCAGGCGCTGTTGCAGGTGGGAGACAAGTGGGCGGTTTCCGGAAACGCGGGGCCTCCACTCAAATTTGTGGATCGAAAAACCGGACACACGGTGAAGCTTGCAATGGTCGACAACGAGACCGGGCAACGCGTCGGAAAGCAGGATTTGCTGCCGCAGGCAGGTCCGGGAGCGGACGAACTGGTCCGCTGGCGTTTGACGCACTTTCGGAAATAGAGCCTCGAACCGCCCTGAGTCTGCAAACCGAAGCACCGCTGATTTGAAATGACGGTTGTCATTTAACTTGACCCGGCCGCGCAAACATGACTTGCAAAATGCAAGTCATGTTGTAATCTGACCGGAATGAACAGGCAGGGCGCGTATCGTCGCGCCGAACGATGGAGGTGCGTGGTGTCCGAGGATGTGCTGATTACGCGCGAGCAGCGCGGCAATATTTCCGTGTTGACCATGGTCTATCGGCCCTACAATTTGCTTGGGCCAAAGCTCATCAATGCCATCGTCGAGCAGGTCGAAGCGGCGCAGAAAGCCGGTAGCCGGGCAATCGTCCTTCGCAGCGGGCTTCGGCACTTCTCTGCCGGCGCCGATCTCGATATTTTCGACAGACGCGTGGAGCAGGGCAGTGGCGATACGGGCGGCGAAAACCGCCGCTTGAACGGCGTCGAGTTCCTGCGCTTCATGGAACTGCTGCCGATCCCGTTGATCGCGAGTGTCCATGGCGTCTGCCTTGGCGGGGGCCTCGAACTGGCGTTGTGTTGCGACTACGTCATCGCGGCGTCGTCGGCGAAGATCGGTTCGGTGGAAGCAACGCTAGGGCTGCATCCATTGCTGGGCGGCATCCAGCGCCAGGTGCAGCGGATCGGTGCACTGCGCGCCAAGGAGATGTCGATGCTGGCGCGTCGCTACGACGCGCCGACCCTGGAAAAGTGGGGCCTGATCAATCTTACCGTTCCGGAAGAATCGCTGGAGAAGGCGACCATGGCGATCGCCGAGGAATTCGCGCAAGGTCCGACATTGGCCCACGCGGCCACCAAGGAACTCGCCCACATCGCCGTCAACGACGGGGTGGCCGCGGCCGACGAGGCGATGGCAAGGGTACAGGCGCCGATCTGGGCGTCGGAAGATCTGAAAGCCGGCCTTGCCTCGTTCCGCAAAAACGGCCCCGGCCTCGCCAAATTCGGGGGGCGCTGACCATGGGTGGTCCTCTCAGCGGAATTCGCGTCGTCGACTTTTCCCGCGTACTCGCAGGTCCACTGTGCGCGCGGACCTTGCAGGATCTCGGCGCCGAGGTCATCAAGGTCGAACCGCCGAGCCCGGACGTGTCGCGCTTTGCGTTTCCGTCGACCGACGGCATGTCGGGCTATTATGCGCAGCAGAACGCCGGCAAGCGCAACGTCAGCATCAATCTAAACATTCCCGGCGCGTATGATCTCGCGCTGAAGCTCTGCGATACCGCGGACGTTGTGGTCGAGAACTTTCGCGCGGGGACGCTCGGCTTCTTCGGTCTCGATTACGAGACTCTGTCGAAGCGCAATCCACGGCTGATCTACGCGTCGATCACCGGTTACGGTCAGGGCGGTCCCTGGCGGAGCCGGATGGCATATGCGCCGACGGTGCAGGCCGAGGCCGGCTTCACCGAGAACAGCGTTCGGCACTATGGCGAGGCCTTGAAAGAGCCGCGCACCGACAGCCTGTCGCATGCTGACGTCTATGCGGGATTGCAGGCGGTGATCGCCATCCTGGCGGCGCTCCACGGTCGCCAGACAACCGGGCAAGGCCAGTATATCGACGTTGCGATGGCGGCGACCTTGCTCGCGGTCAATGAACGCGCGCATGTCGATCTGTCGGACGACGACATCGGTGCGGAGCCTGCGGTGCTCGGCGCCACCGATTGCTCGTTCTTCACGGGTCCACAGGGTGAGCATTTCACCGTCGCCACCAGCATTATCGGCAGCCGGACGTTTCCGTCCTGGCTCCGTGCGATGCGGCGCGTCGATTTGATGGACGATCCGCGGTTTTCTAGCGCCGCGGCCCGGCGGCTGAATTTCGGCGCGTTGCACCAGATCATCCAGTCCTGGATGTTGACTTTTCCCGACATGGCGACGCTCGACGCCCAGTTCGACGAAGCCAAGATCGCGATGGGCGAAATCCGCTCGATCAAGGAACTCACCAAGTCGGACTGGAGCGACTATTGGGGCGCGGTCCAGCTCGTTCCGGATCGCAGCGGCGGCGAATACATATTGCCGGGCCGCCCCTGGCGCTTTTCCAGCGATGAACTGACGCCGATCGGCACACCGGCTTTCCAGGGCGAGCACAACAGGGAGGTGTTTCGCGAACTGGGCGTGAGCGAGGCGGAACTGCAGCGGCTCTCCGAGACCGGGGTGCTCGTTACGCACCGTCGCGCGCTTGAACCCGAAGCTGCGGTCAAACCACGGGAGCCTGCCGGGCAGGCGGCTTGACCGCGCTGCCGCCCTCGGCGAAGCGATTTCAAGATCGAAAAGGGGCAGGCGGACAGCACGGCTCTCCTGCTATAAGCGATCGGGAATCACCGAGGGTAAGAGACTGCGAGACACACCGTGAAGCGCTCCGGTTCCTCCAACAAGGAATGCTCCATCGCCCGTGCCATGGAGGTGGTCGGCGACCGCTGGTCGATCCTGCTGCTGCGGGAAGCCTATTATGGGACCAGGCGGTTCGACGAGTTTCAATACTATCTTGGCGTTGCGCCGAACATTCTCAGCGCGCGGCTGAAGAAGTTCGTTGATCTCGGCATGATGACGCGCGTGCCGTTGCCGGAGCATGGCGGGCGTTACGAATATGTCTTGACCAAAAAGGGCCGCGATTTTTTTCCGACCTACCTGGCACTTAAAAAGTGGGGCGATGACTGGCTTGCCGAGCCGGCAGGGCCGCAGGTGGTTTTCAAGGATCGCAGCAGCGGACGGCAAATCGAATATCCCACCTTGCTGTCAGCGCGCGGCAAGCCGTTGCAGCTCGAAGACGTCGAAATTGTCGCGGGCTCTGGCGCCGTGCCTTTCAACCGGAAGCGATTCGGCGGTCAACTCCCGCGCGCAAAGGTCAATCCGGAACGTGCCAGTCTAGTTCTGCGCAAATCCGTAGCCGATAAGGACAAATAATGCTGTGGTTTGCCTGATGCGGGCGCAAACCCTCCGCCACCACCGGCCGCTGGACCTGGAGCGACCGCTCAGGAAGCGCGCGATGGTCGGGCTATTGGACGGTGCAACGTATTTGAAGAACGCTTAGGGATGCCCGGCGCCCGGCAAATCGAAAAAGGAGTTCTGAAGTGGCAAACAACTAGCTGATCACGGGAACGAGCTGCGGCTCTGGCCGTACTTTGACAGAAATCAGAACCGCAACATCAGCTCCAGATTGTTCGTCGAAAGTCCGAGGTAAATGACGTGCTTTGCGATTGCATCTGCCTGCCGTCAATTGAAAGACGTCTCTGCGAGTTTCTCGGAAACTTCCCAAAGTCTCGCTGCCCTTGCCGCGTCGCGGGCCTGGGGCATGATCAGGGCCGGCGCCGGGGCGCCTCGCAATTCGCCGAGTCCGCCGGGTCCATAATAGGCGCCCGGCGTTGCTTTTGGGCTCGTCGCCGCGAACAGGATCGGTCGGGCTCCGTCGGTTGCCGATTGACCAAAAAACGGAGCGGCGAAATCGCTCGCAAGAGAAAGCAAACCGCCCGGACCGCTCGCGAAGAGGCCCGTGCGGGCAAATCCCGGATGGGCCGCATTGCTGGTCAAGTTCCAGCCGGTCGCGTCACTCCGCCGTTGCAGTTCAAGCGCAAACATCAGCATCGCGAGCTTGGATTGCCCATACGCCTTCCATGGCGAGTATACCCGCGCTCCCTGCAAATCATCGAAATCGATGAACGCGGTTCGGTGCGCCAGGCTGCTGACATTTACGACGCGTGGCCCGCTCGCCCGGCGCAACAATGGCATCAGCCGAGCCGTGAGAGCAAAGTGACCCAGATAGTTTGTTCCAAACTGCATTTCAAAGCCGTCTGTCGTGGTTTGCCGGCGCGGCAGTGCCATCACTCCTGCATTGTTTATCAGGAGATCCAGCGACTGCCGGGAATGCATCCGCTGCGAAAAATCTGCGATGGACGCAAGGTTGGCCAGATCGAGCGGCTCGTAGCTTAACCGAGCGCCGGACACTTCACGATTGATCTTCTCGATCGCAGACTGCCCCTTCCGATTGTCGCGGCCGGTCACAATGACCTCTGCCCCGGCCTTGGCCAACGCCAGGGCGGTCTCGTAACCGAGACCGCCCGTCGCCCCCGTCACGATCGCCGATCTGCCGAGTTGCGAGGGGATTTCAGCCTGCGCCGAAACGGCCATGAAGGAGATCCTTGCTCAGGAGATTAAGTCACTTCGCAACAGGCTCACTTCCGGATCAACGGGATCTGGAGGTTGGTGGGGCGGTTCTGCTCCGTATCAAACCCGCGGCCGTCAATGTTGCGCGCGCCCCAGAACAGCAGGTCGCCTTTAAGGTAGACGAGGTCGTACTCCATGAAGTTCGTCCCTTCTTTCAGAGCGAAGGGAGCGAAGCTCTTTCCGAATACGCTCTGAGGCGTGTTGACCGCCCAAGGAGCGTATCCAGCCGACGCGACCTTATTGAGCACATCGGCAAATCCCTGCGCGAGCGGAGTTACCTCGTAGCTCTCGTCGGCAACGAAGTCGAGCTTCTGCGCTCCCGGCGCGATCGGGTGTGAGCCTTGCCACAGCATGTGGCCGCCAATCCTGGTGCGTGCGAGCGGCACCGCCCCGTACGGGTCGGCCGAGTTGACGATCTCGAGTTCGAATCGATCCGACGGCAGATATTTGAATGCGCGCTTGAGGTAGAATGGTTTGAGCGAGCCGTCCGGGTTCTTGCTCGGCCGCACCTCCGGAGCGATGCTTTCCCAGTTTCCGAGCATTGCTTGCTTGATTTTCGCTGTGTCTGTTTCCATGCCGCTTGCCCTTGGTTGATTAGAGGGGGACTGCGCCGCGGCCTCGCCGATTCCGCCGATCACCAGAAAGAATAGTAGCGATGACCTGATGGCTTTGCGCATGCGCGTACTCCGGTGTGTATTCATGTAAGTATGTCGACCGACATAGTATGTAGGTCGACATACCGATCGTCAAGTGCTATTTGGGGGACATGAGCGACAAGCCTGATTCCAAAGAGAAAACCATCATCGCGGCGGCCAAACTCCTGCGTCGTCAGGGCTATAACGGCACCGCGCTGAGCGACATTCTGGCCGCAGCCGGCTCGCCCCGCGGTTCGCTCTATTTCCATTTCCCGAACGGCAAAGAAGAGATAGCGGTTGCTGCCCTGACATACGCCGGAGATTCTGTCCGCCAAGCCATCGCAGGGGCCGCAAAGACATCGAAGTCCGCCGATGAGTTCTTGATCCGGATCGTCCGTGGCATGGCGGCAGATCTGGAGCGATCCGATTTCAAGGAGGGATGCCCGATTGCGCCAACGGCGCTCGATATGTCAGGGGCATCGGAAGCGTTGACCGCAGCAGCGGGTGCCGCGTTTCAGAGCTGGGAGCAAGAGATCGCGACCAGTCTGCAGTCGTTCCACTTCAACGCCGAGCGCGCCAAGCTGCTGGCGACTGCAGCGCTGAGTCAGTTCGAGGGAGCGCTGCTGCTCGCGCGCACCTATCGCCGCCTGGAGCCCTTGCAGCGCGCCGAGGAGCCGATCCGAGCGCTGGTCCAGGCATTTGCCAGGACTTAGTTGCGATCGCAGGACGCGGCCTCAGGAGCGCATTCGGGGCGGGCGTCTTGCGAAAGTTCAATGGAGTGAGTTTACGCGCTTTCAGTGGCATCGAGTTGCGTCGACCTTTGCGAGTTCCGAAGTCCTCGCGACCCATGACCTATTTGGCGTCTTCGATGCCAGCACGGAGCATTGAAGGAATCTGCCTCGCTATCGTGGCGGGCGTGTCGCGTTCCTTCTTGAACCAGAATAACGACCAGGAAAGCGCGTGGGACTATTACACCATCAAGGAAACCGTGCCAGGCGACGAGGCTTTCCAGCCGCTGTCCGAGTCCAGGTGTCGTCTAGTGACACGATGACAACTGAGCGGCCTGGGGTACACGCTCTCAGGCACTTTCCGATCGTGACGCAAATCACCTCCATCGAAGGCACGCTACTCATAGCCGGAGCGGCTAACCAGAGGTGGCAATGCGAACAGGCCGAAAGCGACCATTCCCAACGCCACGGCAACGAAATTCCATGTGACGTCGGCCTTTAACCAGACAACCACAAAGCCCCCGAGCACCGCGATGGCGGCCCTGAGCAGAGCGGCGAGGACAGAGGCTCCCATCTGTCTGGTCGCTTGTCCGACGCAATAAAGAACATAGCCGAGCCCAAAGAATCCAAAAAACGGCCCGACGCGGTGCAGATATTCTGCGCCAACCTGCAGCACGGACGGATCCTGGCTGAAAATTCCGATCCACAGCTTCGGAAAAGCAGCCGCGGCCAGTCCGATCGATTCGGTCAGGGCGCAGGCCATCAGAACACCAGCCCATGACGCCCTTACGGCCCGTTCGATCTTGCCGGCACCGAGGTTCGCGCTCACCACGATTCCGACCGGACCGCCGACGCCGTAGGCAAGGGGCACCAAAAGAAACTCCAGCCGCGAGCCGGCACTATAACCTGCCAAAGCCTCGATCCCGCCCATTCCCACATAGGCCGTGACGATCGCGAGTGTCAGGTTCGTGGTGGCCGAGACGATGGCCGACATTCCGCCGACACGGAGAATCGCAAGCGCCGGGGCGAGGGAGAGTTTTGGCACGCGAAATGACGGCTTGAGGACGCCGAACTTGCCCCAGAGGTAGGCTGCGTAGGCAAGGGTTCCGAAAGCGTAATACACGAGCATCGCCACGGCGCCGCCCGACGGACCAAGCCCTGGATAACCAAAGGCGCCAAAGATCAATGCCGGCGAAAGCGGGACAAGGATCAAGGCTCCGCCACCGACCACGATCACTGGGACCTGCAAGTTGCCGGTGCCACGAACCACGGCCATCAGCAGGTTGAACAACCAGATCAGCGTGGCGCCCGCAAAAATGGTGGACGAATACGAGAGAGCAATTGCGAGAGCATTTCCGGAGATGCCCATGTGGCCGTAGAGGCCTGGACCCAACACAACCATGACGGCTGTTGTCGCGAGGCCAAGCGGAACACTTAAGGTGACGGCGTACCACGCATATTCACTTGCGGCGTCCATCCGGCCGGTCCCAAGGGCGCGTGCGACGGTCGTGACAAACCCGCCGCCGATCGCGCCCTGGGCGACGGAGAGCACCAGCGAAACCAGCGGAAATACCGGCGCGACGCCGGCCAGAGCATCCACACCCAGTCGCGAAACGAAATAGACTTCGAGCAATCCGATCAGGACCTGGACGGTCATGACGGCGGCATTGGGTATTGCCAGCCGCATGATTGTGGGCACGATTGGCTGCTCCAGCAGCATGTGGGTACGGGAGTCAAAATCTGCGGCTTGACCGCGAGGCTGCCGGCTCGCTTCCGGGTGCCGGCGGCTTATGGCCGGCGCATCGATTCCGGAAAATCCGGCGCGAGCTTCGCGCGATTGTCGGCTGCACTTTTCGGATCGTGAAAGTTTGCCGGTTTGGCATGACATGACGTGGGAGGCTTGCATGGCGGGTGCTCCATCTCGGACCTGTCGATTACTTCCGACAAGGCCGCGGATCGAACGATAAGATTTGACAACACTTGTTAGCGCTTCTAACAACTCGCGAATGGCACGATTACCGTCGCTGGAGACCTTGCGGGTGTTCGAGGTGGCCTGCCGCCACGGCAGCTACTCCGAGGCGGCGCGCGAATTGCACGTGACGCACAGCGCCGTCAGCCAGCGAATAAGACAGCTGGAAGAAGAACTGGGGCTCACCCTTTTCGAGCGGCAGGGCAACCGAATGGTGCCCACGTCCAGCGGAGTTAGACTGCAGGCCGGCGTCAAAAACGCTTTCTCGGAATTGAGCGCATCGCTCGGCAGCATCAAGACGTATCGGACCGACGCAGAAATTACCGTAAGCCTGCTGCCGGTCATGGCGGCCCGGTGGCTGGTTCCGCGCCTTCCTCGTTTCAAGGCGCGGTTTCCGCACATCAATCTGCACGTCAAGACGGCTCAGTCTCTGGCCAACTTCAAATCAGACGGTGTCGACGTCGCAATCCGGTTCGGGATGGGCGATTGGAAAGGACTCCGGGCCATCAAGCTTCTCGAGGAAGAGTTTTTCCCGGTATGCAGTCCGAGCCTCAACGGCGGGCGTCTGCCGAAAGATCCCGCATCGATTTTATCGGAGCCGCTGCTGATCGACCGCAACTTGTCGTGGCGCGCCTGGTTCAGGTCTGCCGGTTTGAAGCTTGATCGCGATATCGCAGGCACTTCCTTTACCGACACAAACGCGCTCATGGAGGCCGCGGTGACAGGACAGGGGATTGCGCTCGGGCGCCTGTCGTTCACAGGATCGGATATCCTGGCCGGAAAGCTGGTTCGCTTGTCCGAACACAGCCTGCGCGTTTCCTACTGCCATTATGCGGTTTACCCGATGTCGTCGGAGTCCAACCCGGCCTTGGTGGCCTTCCGGGATTGGCTGATTGAAGAAGCGCGTCGCACTTAGCAATACAGTTGCCTTTTGTGAGGTTTTCTGAATCCATGGGCAACCATGATTCGAACATCGTGGACGCGGACAGCGTCGATTGAAGAGACGCTTGCGTTGTGGGCGGCGTCGCTTCGGGAGATCAAGAAGCGGATACGTCCATTGTTCGGGCAAGAGCGTGTTGCGAAGAATGCTGGCTTGTTTCTGGAAGGTCTGCTTGGAGATGAGCAACGCAAGACTGGTTGGATGCGCGCTGAGGCCGCAGGCGATCCTGGTCCATGGCGGCAACAGGCGATCCTGGGTCGCAGGGATTGGGATGCGGATGCCTTGCGCGATATCGTCCGCGATTATGTCATCGAGCATTTGGCGGACGATGACGCGGTCCTCGTGATCGATGAGACCGGCTTTCTCAAACAGGGCAAAGCGTCGTGCGGCGTGGCGCGTCAGTACACTGGTTCGGCGGGCAAGATCACGAACTGCCAGATCGGCGTCTTCGCGGCCTACGTTTCGTGCCACGGTCATGCTTTCATCGACCGCGCGCTGTATCTTCCGAAGGAATGGACCGACGATCCAGATCGACTGAAAGCCGCATACGTGCCCCCCGATACCGGCTTTGCGACCAAACCAAAGCTTGCGACGAGAATGATCGCACGCGCCATAGCCGCGCCTGTCCCGTTCAAGTGGGTTGCAGGCGATACGGTCTACGGTGTCGGTGACATTGAACAGCAACTGCGTCGCGCAGGCAAAGGCTATGTCCTGGGGGTCAGCAGCGCGCATGTATTTCGATCCTGGGGCAAGCGTCGATCGGTCGCCGGCACGGCTGCCGACATCGCCCTGACGCGGCGTGCGTCCGACTGGAAACGCCTGTCAGCAGGGGCCGGAACCAAAGGACCGCGGCTGCATGATTGGTGCTATCTCGAATTGGCCGACCTGGCCGGAGAACCAAACGACGAAAATCCGGGCCTTTGGACACGCGGTCTGCTGATCCGTCGTCGTATCGCCGATGGCGATCTCGCCTTCTTCACCACCTGGTGCCCAGCGGCAACATCGATCGAAACACTGGTGGGGGTCGAAGGCCATCGGTGGGCAATCGAGGACAGTTTCGAGACCGCCAAGAACGAGTTCGGGCTCGACCACAACGAGAGCAGATCCTGGCACGGCTGGCATCGCCACGTTTCCATGGCGATGCTCGCCTTCGCCATGATGGCGGTGATCCGCCATCGCGCCAATCCGCCGGCGCCAAAAAAACCAAACGCCGAACCACGGCAAGGGTCAAACCACAGCCACGCCGTCGTTGATCCGATGGTCGATCCAGGAAGTCCGACGCATTGCCGTCAGGCTCGCGCGAAAGCGGATACAACCCGCACACATCATCGCATGGTCACTCTGGCGTAGAGCTCATCAGGCGGTCGCTCAGCGAGCCCACTTCAAAGCAAAACGGCAACTGTAATGTTAGGCGGTTGAAGGGCCGCTCCTGGCGCAAAGCGGCCATTCCAAAGTTCGGCTGCGCCCGGTGCGGGACGTGCTACGAGATCGAAATGATCTCAAGCTTTTGGCCTGATGCGCCGACTTCATCCCCGACAGCTTTGCCCATCAGAAACCTTGCCACTGGGGATACGAAGGAAATCGAACCGGCCTTAGGGTCCGCTTCGTCCTCTCCCACGATGTGATATTTCTGCACGCGCCCATCGTCGCGCCTGAAGGTCACGGTGCTCCCAAAGGCGACAGTGTCAGTCGACGTAGGATTGTTGACGACCTGAGCCGTCCGAACTCTCGCCACAAAGTAGCGCACATCACGCAACGGGATTGCCGCTTGCCGCCGTCGTTCATTCACGTCTTCGATCTTCTGCGCCGTCTCGTATGCCTCGCGAGCCAGATGGAGCTGAAATTCCAGAGCCTCTAATCCCGCTTCCGTAACGAGGTTCGGATGAGGTGAAACCGGGCGGTCGGGCAGCAGAGTCTCCGACGCAGTTTCGGCACTGTCTTCCTTGGTGAAGGCAACACTCAAGTCAGCCTCCTTTTTCGTGAGATATGGTAGGGCGCTTCATTAACGCCACCCCAGGGCGGGAGCGACGTGGGTCAGGATCGCTTCGATCACATGCGCGTTGTAGGCAACGCCCAATTGGTTGGGAACGGTCAGCAGCAGCGTATCGGCCTCGGTGATAGCTTCGTCTTTCCTGAGCTGCTCGATTAGGACATGCGGCTCGGCGGCATAGCTACGGCCGAAGATCGCCCGGGTCCTCTCGTCGATGAATCCGATCTGGTCATCATCTTCGCGCCCGCGCCCAAAATAGGTGCGGTCACGATCGTCCATCAGTGCGAAGATGCTGCGGCTGACTGAGACCCGCGGCTCGCGCGTCTGACCGGCCTCTTTCCAGGCGGCACGGTAGGCCCGGATCTGAGCGGCCTGCTGCACATGGAAGGCCTCGCCTGTTTCGTCGTTTTTGAGCGTCGAGCTCTGCAGGTTCATCCCAAGCTTTGCTGCCCAGATCGCCGTGGCGTTCGAGCCGGCGCCCCACCAAATCCGGTCGCGCAGGCCTTCAGAATAGGGTTCCAGGCGCAACAGCCCGGGCGGATTTGGAAACATGGGTCGTGGATTCGGCTGGGCGAAGCCCTCGCCGCGCAGCAGATCGAAGAACACCTCGGCATGACGCCGCCCCATGTCGGCGTCATTCTGGCCCTCGGCCGGTTGATAACCGAAATACCGCCAGCCATCGATCACCTGCTCGGGCGAGCCTCGGCTGATGCCGAGCTGCAGCCGCCCGCCGGCGATGAGATCGGCTGCGCCCGCGTCCTCGGCCATGTAGAGCGGGTTCTCGTAGCGCATGTCGATCACCGCCGTCCCGATCTCGATGCGGCTTGTCTTCGCGCCGACGGCCGCTAGGAGCGGGAAAGGCGAGGCAAGCTGGCGGGCGAAGTGATGGACTCGAAAATAGGCCCCGTCCGCGCCCAACTCCTCGGCCGCGACGGCGAGCTCGATGGATTGCAGGAGCGTGTCTGCGGCCGAGCGGGTCTGTGATTGCGACGAGGGCGTCCAGTGCCCGAACGAGAGAAAGCCGATCTTCTTCATGCGGGCAATCTATTGATATCCAGGTTGGTTTGCGACCGTCCGCGCTCGTGCGCGGACGGCTTTGGCTACTTCATGAACGGGGGTCCCGCCAGCGAGCGGCAGCATAACGGAGCCGCAGGCGCGTGGCGGTGGTCAGATTCGAAATGGCTTCCCGCACACCACCTGGCAGTCAGCGCCTGTCCCAGGAGCCGCGTCATGGCCTGGGAGGGGCCGCCCTGCCGAGGGCCGGGCGCGGCCGGCTCGAAGCGCGAAGGCCCGGTCCTGGAAGGTCGGAGACAAAAGTAGAACCGCTGTGCCAGTTTTGTGTCAGTTGGCACATGCTTTCTTGGTCTGTTCCGGCCGAAATAGCTGAAATGGCTGAAACCGACGACAAAGCCAAAACGTCGAATTATGCTGATTTTACAGGGCTTTTGCGATGGAATGAATGGTGCTGCCAGACAGGATTGAACTGTCGACCTCTCCATTACCAATGGAGTGCTCTACCACTGAGCTACGGCAGCATGCCCGGATCAGGAGAATCGGCCCAAACACGGGCCCTACAGGCGGCCGGTTCTTGCCACAACGACCCCTCTGGCGCAAGCACGCGGCAGGGTCAGAAGCGTAGAAGAAGGCCCAAAAAATCGGCTGAGTCACCCGCTTTCTGCTTCAACCCTTGCAACTCCGGGCCGATCCGGTTCCCGGTTTCCTCAGTCCGCTCCGCCAGCGCTTTAAGCGGGCCGGACATGGCCTCGAATTCGATCATTTTGCGGGATTCGTCGCATTTGAAGCGCCGTTACTCCCCAAATGGCCAGTTGCCGATATTGGCGGAAAATCCCAGCGTGGCATCATGAGCGGGGCTGGCCGTGCGGCGTTGGTTGCGCCCGTGCATGTGGTTCGGTCGCGGGTGTATTCTCCCGGAATGACTTTGTATTCGAGCGGGCCTGCGATGAAAGACGATCAAGCCAAGCGCGAGCGACAACCGGGGTCGCCTGTGAAGGATTCGCGACAGGACCGGTTGAAGCTGGCGCTGCGCGAAAATCTCAAGCGCCGAAAATCGCAAGCGCGCGGGCGTAGCGATGCGGTGGGCGCATCTTCCGAAGACGCTGAAGCGCCACTAGATGACGGCAGCGGAAAAGAGCCGGGCCGTTAGCCGTCGGGAAAATCCCGGCCGTTCGCCGGAAGGCCCCAAAAATGCTTTCCGCACAAGTGACGATTCAATTTTCTTTCCAGGCAAGCGAGCGGCGAGATGAGCGCAGACAACACCACGGCCGATCCGGCGACAGCGACTAATTCCTTTGCGTTCCCGCGTCATGAGCAGACCTTCCCGACGCTGATGCCGCACGAAATCGACCGCATGCGCCGGTTCGGCGAGGTGGTCTTCTTCAAGCACGGCGAAGCGCTGTTCGAGACCGGCAAGCCGGGGCCAGGCATGTTCGTGATACTGTCGGGCGAAGTCGTGATCACCCAGCGCGACGGCCTTGGCCATGTCTCCCCGGTGATCGATCAGGGCCCGGGTCAATTCCTGGCCGAGATCGGCCAGCTCTCCGGCCGCGTCGCGCTGGTCGACGGCCACGCCGAGGGCGATGTCGAAACGCTGCTGATTCCCCCCGACAAACTGCGCGCGCTGCTGGTCGCGGAAGCCGATCTCGGCGAGCGCATCATGCGCGCGCTGATCCTGCGCCGGGTCAGCCTGATCCAGGGCGGCGTCGGCGGCCCGGTGCTGATCGGCCCTGTTTCGCTCGGCGACATGGCGCGGCTGCAGAGTTTCCTGGCGCGCAACGGCCAGCCGCATAATCTGCTCGATCCCGCCACCGACAAGGACGCCGCCGACCTCGTCGCGCGCTATTCGGCCTCGCGCGCCGATCTGCCGCTGGTGGTGTGCCCGGACGGCACGGTGCTGCGCAATCCCACCGAGACGGCGCTTGCGATGGCGATGGGTATGATCGGTCACCACGGGCCCGACAAGGTTTACGATGTCGCGGTGGTCGGCAGCGGTCCGGCCGGGCTCGCCACCGCGGTCTATGCGGCCTCGGAAGGGTTGTCGGTCGCGGTGTTCGACTCGCGGGCCTATGGCGGTCAGGCCGGCGCCAGCGCGCGAATCGAAAACTATCTGGGATTTCCGACCGGGATATCCGGGCAGGCGCTGGCGGGGCGCGCCTTCAGCCAGGCGCAGAAGTTCGGCGCCGAAATGCTGATCCCGGTGTCGATCAAGTCGCTCGACTGCTCGAAGAGCAGCGGCGCCTTCGAACTCGCGACCCAATGCGGACGCTTCCTGCGTGCAAGATCAATCGTGGTGGCCAGCGGGGCGCGCTATCGGCGGCCCGAGATCGAAAATCTCGACCGGTTTGAAGGCCGCGGCGTCTGGTACTGGGCTTCGCCGATCGAAGCCAGGCTGTGCGCCAACCAGGACGTCGTGCTGGTCGGTGGCGGCAATTCCGCCGGACAAGCTGCGGTGTTCCTCTCGGGACACGCGCGAAAAGTTTACATGATGATCCGTGGCGGCGGCCTCGGCTCCAGCATGTCGCGCTATCTGATCGAGCGCATCGAGGCGACGCCGAACATCGAATTGATTTTCAACGCCGAAGTGGTCGGGCTGGAAGGCAGCGAAACGCTCGCGCGCGTGCGCTGGCGCAGCCGCCTGGGTCCGGATGTTTACATGCTCGACGTCCGCAACCTGTTCCTGTTCGTCGGCGCTGATCCGGCGACCGGCTGGCTCGAGGGCTGCGGCGTCAAGGTCGACCGCGCCGGATTCGTGCTGACCGGCGTGCAGGACGGCCAGAACGGCGAACGCCCGGTGCCGCCCCTGGAGACCACCGTGCCTGGCGTGTTCGCGGTCGGCGACGTGCGCTCGGGCTCGGTCAAGCGCGTCGGCGGCGCCATCGGCGAGGGCGCGCAGGTCGTGGCGGCGCTGCACGGCTTTCTCGGCGACAGCGCCAAGCCGGCGCTGTAGAACAAAGCGTTTTCAAGCGGGGCCTGTCCCGCACTTGATGCGGGATGGATGCCGGTTCGCATAGCAATCAAGCTTGCGCAGATTGCGTCGACTTATCTGCGTAGAAAACGCGTCAAAACAAAGAAAGCGCATGTCAAAAGGCTGCACCCACATCGCCGGCATCCATACCGTCACGCCGAGCGCGCTCGGCTGCGAGGAATGCCTCAAGAGCGGCAGCCGGTGGCTGCATCTGCGGATCTGCCGCAGCTGCGGCCATGTCGGCTGCTGCGACGATTCCCCGAACAAGCACGCCACCGCGCATTTCCACGCCACCGGCCATCCGATCATCGAAGGCTATGATCCGCCGGAAGGCTGGGGCTGGTGCTATGTCGATGAAGTGCTGTTCGACCTCTCGAACCGCAAGACACCGCATAACGGGAAAATCCCGCGTTATTACTAGCTCCAGTTTTTTGAGCTGCCTTTATTTGTGACAGACATGCAAACTGTTCAAGCAAATCCATACTTTAGTTGATGCACATGATATGCTGACCATCCTGCCACGGATGCATGTGGTAATTTTCTCCGCTGCGTCGTAACCTGCTGACCGGTTCTCAACGGGGAGTGCACCACATGGTCTTGGGGATGAGCTTGGCGACGTTCACGTTGGTTCACGTGATCATCAGCCTGATCGGAATTGTCGCAGGCCTGGTCGTGATGTTCGGGATGCTCGCCTCCGACCGGAAGCCGGGACTGACTGCGATCTTCCTGCTGTTCACGATCCTGACCAGCGCCACCGGCTTCCTGTTTCCGTTCACGCAGCTGCTGCCGTCGCACATGATCGGCATCCTCTCGCTGGTGCTGCTGGCGATCGCCTGCATCGCGCTCTACGCCATGAAGCTTTCCGGCTCGTGGCGCTGGATCTATGTGGTGACGGCCCTGCTCTCGCTCTACTTCAATGTGTTCGTGCTGGTGATCCAGAGCTTCCTCAAGATACCGGCGCTGACCGCGGTGGCGCCGGGCAATCCGCCGTCCGGACCGGTGTTCGCGGTGGTCCAGGGCATCGTGCTGGTGTTCTTCGTCCTGATGATCATCGGCGCGTGGCGGCGATTCAAGCCGGCGTGAAATTCGGCTGAACCAGTCTCGTCATTCCGGGGCGCGCGAAGCGCGAACCCGGAATCTCGATCAACATATCTCTGGATTCCGGGTCCACGCTTACGCGTGTCCCGGAATGACGACAAAGAGGAGCGCATCATGCCCACGATCACGACCAAGGACGGCATCGAGATTTTCTACAAGGACTGGGGCTCGGGGCAGCCCATCGTGTTCAGCCACGGCTGGCCGTTGTCATCAGATGACTGGGACGCGCAGATGCTGTTCTTTCTCAACCACGGCTATCGCGTCATCGCCCATGACCGCCGCGGCCACGGCCGGTCCAGCCAGACCGGCGACGGCCATGACATGGATCATTATGCCGATGATTTGGCGGCGGTGACGGCGCATCTCGACCTTAAGAATGCGGTTCACGTCGGCCATTCCACCGGCGGCGGCGAGGTGGTGCACTACATTGCCCGCCATGGCGAGAGCCGGGTGGCAAAGGCGGCCATCATCAGCGCGGTGCCGCCGCTGATGGTGCAGACACCCGCCAATCCCGGCGGCCTGCCCAAGGAAGTGTTTGACGGATTGCAGGCGCAACTCGCGGCCAATCGCTCGGAATTCTATCGCGCCCTCCCGGCGGGGCCGTTCTACGGCTACAACCGGCCGGGCGCCAAACCTTCCGAGGCCGTAATCCAGAACTGGTGGCGCCAGGGCATGATGGGCGGCGCCAAGGCGCATTACGACGGCATCGTCGCGTTCTCGCAGACCGATTTCACCGACGACCTCAAGAAGATCAATGTGCCCGTGCTGGTGATGCATGGCGATGACGACCAGATCGTCCCCTATGCCGATTCCGGGCCGTTGTCGGCCAAGCTGTTGAAGAACGGCAGCTTGAAGACCTACAAGGGCTTTCCGCACGGCATGCCGACCACGGAAGCGGCCACGATCAACACCGATCTTCTGGCGTTCATCAAGCGATGAACGGAGTTCACCCGGCCATGAAAGTCATCCTGTTCGGCGCCACCGGCATGGTCGGGCAGGGCGTCTTGCGCGAATGCCTGATCGATCCGGGGATTGAGCGCGTGCTGGTGGTCGGGCGCAGCCCGACCGGGCGGACGCACGCCAAGCTCAGCGAAATCCTGCACGATGATTTTACGGATTTCTCGGCGATCGAATCCCAGCTCGCAGGATACGACGCCTGCTTCTTCTGCCTCGGGGTCTCCTCGGTCGGCATGGACGAGGTGCGCTACCGGCATCTGACCTACGATATCACGCTTGCGGCTGCGAAGACGCTGTCGCGGCTCAATCCCGGCATGGTGTTCACCTATGTCACCGGCCGCAGTACAGACTCGACCGAGCAGGGCCCGCAGATGTGGGCGCGGGTCAAAGGCAAGACCGAAAACGACCTGCTCAAGCTGCCGTTCAAGGCGGCGTATATGTTCCGGCCTGCCGGCATTCAGCCGCTGCACGGGGTGCGATCGAAGACATCATGGGTCCAGGCAATCTACGTCGTCACCGCGCCGCTGTTGTCATACCTCAATCGCGTCGCGCCGAAATACATGACGACCTCCGAGCAACTCGGCCGCGCCATGATCAAGGTGGCCAGGGACGGCTATCCGAAGCCGGTGCTGGAGAGCGAGGATATCAATCGCATTTAGTTGCTGTCATTCCGGGGCGCGCGTAGCGCGAACCCGGAATCCCGAGATTCCGGGTTCGGTGCTATGCACCGCCCCGGAATGACACTGCGGTTGGATCTCCAACCCATCAAATAGCCGCAAATTTCAAGGCCTTTTGCGCTGGGCGCGTACCCCCTATAGTCAAGAAATAATCAGGGCAGGAAATAATATGGACCGCATTCGTATTGTCGGCGGCAGCAAGCTCAACGGCACCATCGCGATCTCGGGTGCGAAGAATGCGGCGCTGCCTCTGATGATCGCAGGCTTGCTGACCGAGGAAACGCTGATCCTCGACAACGTGCCGCGGCTCGCCGACGTCGCGCAATTGCAGCGCATCCTCGGCAATCATGGCGTCGACATCATGTCCGCGGGCAAGCGGCCCGGCGACCGCGAATATCAGGGCCAGACCCTGCATATTTCGGCGGCCGATATCATCGACACCACCGCGCCCTATGAGCTGGTGTCGCGGATGCGCGCCAGCTTCTGGGTGATCGCGCCGCTCTTGGCCCGGATGCACGTGGCAAAGGTCTCGCTGCCGGGCGGCTGCGCGATCGGCACGCGGCCGGTCGATCTCTTGATCATGGCGATGCAGAAGCTCGGCGCCGATATCGCCATCGACGGCGGCTATGTGATCGCGAAAGCGCCGGGCGGCCTGCGCGGCGCGCCGATCGATTTCCCCAAGGTGACCGTGAGCGGCACCCATGTCGCGCTGATGGCGGCAAGCCTCGCCAGCGGCACGACTGAAATCACCAACGCGGCCTGCGAGCTGGAAATTAAGGACGTCGCCGACTGCCTCAACAAGATGGGCGCGCGCATCACCGGCGCCGGCACGCCGCGCATCGTCATCGAGGGCGTGGCAAAACTTCATGGCGCGCGGCATACCGTGCTGCCCGATCGCATCGAGGCCGGCACCTATGCGATGGCGGTGGCCATGACCGGCGGCGACGTGCAGCTCTCGGGCGCACGGCCGGAGCTGTTGCAGTCGGCGCTCGACATCTTGACCGAAGCCGGTGCCGTCGTCACCGTCAACAATGACGGCATTCGCGTCGCGCGCAACGGCGCGGGCATCAAACCGGTAAAGGTCTCGACCGCGCCGTTTCCGGGTTTCCCGACGGATCTGCAGGCGCAATTGATGGCGCTGATGGCCTGCGCCGGCGGCTCCTCGGAGATTACCGAGACGATCTTCGAAAACCGCTTCATGCACGTTCAGGAGCTGGCGCGGTTCGGCGCGAAGATTTCGCTCGACGGCGAGACCGCGACCATCGAGGGGTCCGCAATACTGCGCGGCGCGCCGGTCATGGCCACCGATCTGCGCGCGTCGGTGTCGCTGGTGATCGCGGGGCTTGCCGCCGAAGGCGAGACCATGGTCAACCGGGTCTATCACCTCGACCGCGGCTTTGAGCGGCTGGAGGAAAAACTGTCGGCCTGCGGCGCGTCGATCCAGCGCATCAGCGACTAACGCGTATCCCGCAAAAGCATCTCCCCGGTCATGATCCGTACCGGTTTTGCGATTAGGATACGCGCAAATTAAAGGTAAGGTTTTGCCGATGACGTTGCCCGACCAGCTCAAACTGATTGCGCTCGATGCGGACGATCTCGCGGTGATATCGGCGCATGTGCAGGACGCCCGTGTGCAGACATCCGACATCGTCTGGCGGCAGGACCAAATGCGGCTGGTGGTCGGCATGAACCGGCTGGACTGGGAACAGACGTTAACCGGCGGAACGCGCCCCCGCCGCCTGATTGCGGCGCTGCGCTTCGACCGGGTGCTGGCCTGCAAGTCACGCAACATCGACCTCGGGCAGCCCCAGGCGACGCTGGAACTGGTCGGGATCGAATTCCACCCCGGCGAGGCCCCCGGCGGCAGCGCGCTGCTGCTGTTTGGCCATGGCGGGGCGCTGCGGCTGGACGTCGAATGCCTGGAATGCGAACTGACCGACCTTGGGACCGACGATCTCGGGACCAGCGATATCGGCACCGCGCCGTCAGGGTTCGAGGTGTAGCACTGTCATTCCGGGGCGATGCGAAGCATCGAACCCGGAATCTCGAGATTCCGGGTCTGGTCCTTCGGACCATCCCGGAATGACCGGCCCCAAAGGGTTGACGGCCCTTGGCCGCCGCGCCATTGAGCATGGGCCCTTAGATTAAGTCCCAGAAAGCCGTCATGCCCGTTCGCCTCGACCGAAGCAGCGCCGATTTCGACGCGCAATTCGCGAAATTTCTCGCCGCCAAGCGCGAAGTCTCTGATGATGTCGAGCGGGCGACCCGCGCCATCGTCGACGACGTGGCCGCGCGCGGCGACGCCGCGCTGATCGAGGCGACGCGCAAGTTCGACCGGCTCGACATTGCAGCCTCCGGCCTGCGCGTGACCGCGGCCGAGGTCGACGCCGCGGTCGGGGCCTGCGATGCCCCGACCCTGGATGCGCTGAAATTCGCGCGCGACCGGATCGAGGTTTTTCACCGCCGCCAGTTGCCGAAGGACGAGCGCTTCACCGACGCGCTCGGCGTCGAGCTCGGCTGGCGCTGGAGTGCTGTCGATGCAGTCGGGCTCTACGTTCCCGGCGGCACCGCGGCCTATCCGTCCTCGGTGCTGATGAACGCGGTGCCGGCGAAAGTCGCCGGCGTGCCGCGCCTGGTGATGGTGGTGCCGTCGCCGGACGGCAAGCTCAATCCGCTGGTATTGGCGGCAGCCCATCTCGGCGGCGTCTCCGAGATCTATCGCGTCGGTGGCGCGCAGGCGGTGGCGGCGTTGGCCTACGGCACCGCCACCATCGCGCCGGTCGCCAAAATCGTCGGCCCCGGCAACGCCTATGTAGCCGCCGCCAAGCGCCAGGTGTTCGGCAAGGTCGGCATCGACATGATCGCGGGCCCGTCCGAAGTGCTGGTGATCGCCGACGACACCGGCAATGCCGGCTGGATCGCCGCCGATCTGTTGGCGCAGGCCGAGCACGATGCCAGCGCGCAGTCGATCCTGATCACCGACAGCGCGGCACTGGCCGCCGAGGTCGAGCGCGCGCTGGAAGCCCAGCTTGTGACGCTGCCCCGCGCGCAAATCGCGCGGGCCTCGTGGAACGAGTTTGGCGCCATCATCATGGTAAAACAGCTCGACGAGGCGGTGGTGCTCGCTAACGCCATCGCCGCCGAGCATCTCGAAATCATGACCGCGGATGCCGAGGCGCTGTCGGCAAAGGTCCGCAACGCCGGCGCGATCTTCCTCGGCCCCCATACGCCGGAGGCGATCGGCGATTATGTCGGCGGCTCCAACCACGTGCTGCCGACCGCGCGCTCGGCGCGGTTCTCGTCGGGCCTCGGCGTACTTGACTTCATGAAGCGAACCTCGATCCTCAAATGCGGGCCGGACCAGTTGCGCGCGCTGGGACCGGCTGCGATGACGCTTGGTAAAGCTGAAGGTCTCGATGCCCATTCACGTTCCGTAGGACTTCGTCTCAACCTCACATGACCAAGCAGCCACCAGACGAGGACCAGCACAAACGCATCGTCGCGGTGACGCTCGATGAGGAATCGATCGGGCGTTCCGGCCCCGATATCGAGCATGAACGTGCGATCGCGATCTACGATCTGATCGAGCAGAATCTGTTCGCGCCGGAAGGCGCGGGGACCGGGCCGTTCACGCTGCATCTGGCCATCACCGGCAACCGGCTGGCGTTCGACATCCGCCGCGAGGACGGCACGCCGGTGGTGGCGCATCTGCTGTCGCTGACGCCGTTCCGGCGCATCGTGAAGGACTATTTCATGATCTGCGACAGCTATTATCAGGCGATCCGGACCGCGACGCCGGACAAGATCGAGGCCATCGACATGGGCCGCCGCGGCATCCATGACGAAGGTTCGCGCACGCTGCAGGAACGGCTGAAAGGCAAGGTAAGGATCGATTTCGAGACCGCCCGGCGGCTGTTCACGCTGATCTGCGTCCTGCACTGGAAGGGGCAGGACGCATGATCCCGAAAAGTGGGGACCGGTTTTCGGATCAGATCATGCGTAAAACAGAACGCATGACCCCGAAAAGTGCGAAGCGGTTTTCGGATCAGGTCATGCGTCACATGAAGCGCATGATCCCGATGCCGGAGAAGGTCTCGCCTCAAACGAGAAAAGCCTGAGCGCATGATGGCGCCGCTTCGCGCCCGTAATCCGCAAGCCGTGCTGTTCGCATGCGGCTTCAACAGCGTGCGTTCGCCGATGGCCGAAAGCCTGCTGCAACAGATGTTTCCGCAGGCGCTTTATGTCAGGTCGGCCGGCGTCAAGAAGGGCGAACTGGATCCGTTCGCGGTCGCCGTGATGGCGGAACTCGGCCAGGACATTTCGGGTCACAAGCCGATGACGTTCGAGGAACTCGACGATTGGGAAGGGCTGAATTTCGACCTGATCATCACGCTGTCGCCGGAAGCGCACCACAGGGCGCTGGAGCTGACGCGCACCATGGCAGCCGACGTCGAATACTGGCCGACGCATGACCCGACCGGCACCGAGGGCAGCCGCGAGCAGAAGCTCGGGGCTTATCGCGAGGTCTGCGACACGCTGCTGCTGCGCATCCGCAAGCGGTTTTCCAAGGTGGGCGCGGCAAGCGGGTGACACATCCACGCTGTCGTCCCTGCGAAAGCAGGGACCCATACGACGCGGCGGAGCAATTTGAGGTAGTGGCTGTCGCACATTTCTTTTCCACTACGACGGCCGGTGGTTATGGGCCCCTGCTTTCGCAGGGGCGACGCAAGGCAGGCGCAGTGTTAGTCTGACCGGCGGGCGGGTGGCGCGGCTTCATTGCACATGTGGGAGTAGATAATGAGCGAGATCTTGCAACTCTCGGCCACCGAACTGGCGCAGCGCATTGCGCGCCGGCAGCTCAGTTCGGCGGAGGTGGTCGATGCCCATTTGGCGCGTATCGATGCCGTGAACCCGGCGCTCAATGCCGTGGTGAAAATCCTGGCCGACGAGGCCCGCGCGGCGGCCGCCGTGGCCGACCGGCGGCTGGGGGCCGGCGAGGCGGTCGGCCCGCTGCATGGCGTGCCGTTTACGGTGAAGGAAAATATCGACATGGCCGGCCTGCCGACCACCTGGGGCGTGCCGGCGCTGGCCAAGGCGGTGGTGCCGGCGGATGCGCCGGTGGTCGAGCGCATGCGCGCCGCCGGCGCGATCCCGATCGGCCGCACCAACCTGCCTGACATGGCGCTGCGCGTGCACACCGACAGTTCGCTGCACGGTCTGACCCGAAATCCCTGGCATCCCGGTCGCACCGCCGGCGGCTCCAGCGGCGGCGAGGCCGCGGCGCTGGCCAGCGGCATGAGCCCGATCGGCCTTGGCAACGACATCGGCGGCTCGCTGCGCAATCCGGCCAACGCCTGCGGCATCGCCTCTATCCGTCCATCCGCCGGCCGCGTGCCGGATGCCGGTTATGTGCCGGCCGAAGACCGCATGCTGGCGGTGCAACTGATGAACGTGCAGGGTCCGATGGCCCGCCGCGTCGCGGATGTGCGGCTCGGCCTGCGCGTCCTGATGGGGGCGCATCCGCGCGACCCCTGGTCGATCGATGCGCCGTTCGATGGCCCGGCATTGCCGCGGCCGATTCGCGTCGCTGTATTGCCCGAGCCGCCCGGCGGCAACACCGATCCAAAGGTGGCGGCGACCGTGCGGCGCGCCGCAGAGGCGCTGGCCGACGCCGGTTATGTCGTCGAAGAAGCCAGCCCGCCGCGCTACGCCGACGCGGTCAACTGCTGGGCCCGCTTCATCATGGGCGATTTCGGCTCGGTGCTGGCGCTGTTGTCGCCGATGATGGGCGCCGAGGCGATGGCCTTCCTGGACGGCTTCAATGCGGCCGTAACGCCTCTGGCCGACGTCGCGGCATGGTCGCAATTGATGGTCGAGCGCGACGGCATCGCGCGCGCCTGGTCGACGTTCATGGCGGACCGGCCGCTGCTGCTGTCGCCGACCTGGACGCAATTGCCGTTCGAGCATGGCTTTGATTCGGCGACGCCGGCGGGTGCGGCTGCGACCAAGGAGCTGATGCGCCCGGTGGTCCCGGCCAATCTGCTCGGGCTGCCGTCGGCCTGCGTGCCGGCCGGGCGTGACGCCGACACTGGACTACCCATCGGCGTACTGATCACCGGGCGGCGGTTGCGCGAAGACCTCTGCCTCGAAGCGGCCGAGGCCATCGAGGCCCGCCTCGGCGTGGCGACGCCGATCGATCCGGTGCGCTGAATCCGCCGCGGCTCGATCCGACAAGGCCGGTGTCACGGAATCGCAATGTTGGCAGTGCCGATCCACCGTCACGGCGCCGGAGCTCCCGCTTGCCCGGGGGCCGCGATGGTCGGGTTCCCCGGTTGTGAAAAGCGGTGCCTTCCGATAGGTTCCGCGCGCATTCAGCCCCCGAATCCTTCCCGAAAAAAATCCGCATGCTTGGCCGTCCCAAATTCGTTCTTGCCTCCGGTTCGCCGCGACGGCTCAGCCTGCTCAACCAGTCCGGTATCGAGCCCGACGCGCTGCGTCCCGCCGACGTCGACGAGACCCCGAAGCGGGGCGAACTGCCGCGCGCCTGCGCCAATCGCCTCGCCCGCGCCAAGGCCGATGCGGCGCTGAAATCCGTCCAGCTCGACGACGAGCTGCGCGGCTCCTTCATCCTTGCCGCCGACACCGTGGTCGCGGTCGGCCGCCGCATCCTGCCGAAGGCCAATCTGGTCGACGAGGCCGCGCAATGCCTGCGGCTGTTGTCGG